>NZ_JBNPTO010000025.1:0-108568 GCF_051167715.1 Bradyrhizobium sp. HKCCYLS20291
GGCTCAGCTCCAGCGACGGGCGGTTTTGCGAGAACCGCCCGTTTGCGCATTCTGGCAGATCTGGCGCACACAAGGGGTGCTGCCCAGAACAGCCAGGCAGAATCCTCTTCGCCGGTCGAGGGGAATGTCTCAGCCGCTACCTCGCCCCGCTGGGCTCAACGCATCAAGGCAGCGCGCGCCGTTCACCAGGGGGCGTCCACAACCACGCAAGCAGTGCGCAATGCCGAGCAGGGCGGGCACGGCAGCTCCGTTGATCTCTCCGAGGGGAAATCCTGACATGTTCAAGCGTCCCTCCGTCCACTATGGCCGCACACCCGAGCCGGTCACGCCCTATCAGAAGGCCGCGCAAGTCTGGGACGAGCGCATCGGCTCGGCCCGCGTTCAGGCCAAGAACTGGCGGTTGATGGCATTGGGGTGTCTGGGCCTCGCTGCAGGTCTGGCTTCCGCGCTGATCTGGCAGTCAACGCGTGGAACGGTGACGCCCTGGGTGGTCGAGGTCGGTCATCTCGGCGAGGTCCAACGTGTCGCGCCGGCGATCGCGGACTACAAACCCACCGATCCGCAGGTCGCGTTTCATCTCGCTCGATTCATCGAGGATGTCAGAGGTCTGCCCGCGGACGGGATCGTGCTGCGTCAGAACTGGTTGCGCGCCTATGATTTCACGACAGATCGCGGCGCCGCTGCGCTCAACGACTACGCTCGCTCCAACGATCCGTTCACGAAGCTTGGCAAATCCCAGGTCTCCGTCGAGGTCTCCAGCGTCATCCGAGCCTCGCCGGATAGTTTCCGGGTCGCCTGGGTGGAGCGTCGCTACGAGAACGGCGCGCTGAGCGCGACCGAGCGCTGGACTGCGATCCTGACGATCGTGCTCGCGATGCCCGACAACGCCGATCGGCTGCGCAAAAACCCGCTCGGTGTCTACGTCCAAGCCATCAACTGGTCGAAGGAGTTGTCGCAGTGAATAGGCCAATTGCTGGGTTGTCGCGCGCGCGATGGACGATCGTGCTTGCGACTATTGTTCCGCTTGCCGGCTGCGTGACGACTGCGCCGCCCAAGATCAGCTATGACAGCGACGTACCGCCCCTGCCGGCACCGCCTCCGGCCATGGAGGACAGGCCCAGACCGCTTCACTTGCCGCCGCCATGGAAGGTGTCTCTTGGTGGCCGAACTGGTGCCAAGGAGGACGCGGACCCGCTCGATCGTGTCGAGACAGCCAACAGCGCCGCGCGGGTTGAGCCGCGAAAGCGGGGGTATTTCAACGCGGCGCAAATCTACGCCTACAGTCCTGGCGCGCTCTACCAGGTCTACGCGGCGCCTGGGCAGATCACCGACATCATGCTCGAGGAGGGCGAGCAGCTTACGGGCTCCGGTCCGGTCTCGGCCGGCGACACCGTCCGCTGGGTAGTCGGTGATACCGAGAGCGGCGTGGGTGAGACGCGACGCGTCCACATCCTCGTCAAGCCTACGCGGCCTGCAATAGAGACCAACCTCGTCGTCAATACCGATCGCCGGACCTACCTGCTCGAGCTGCGGTCTCGCGAGAAGCCGTATATGCCGGCCGTCGCCTGGTACTATCCGCAGAATGCGGATACCCGAGCCCGACAGGCGATGCTGAGGCCGGAGTTGCCTGAGCCGTCGCAGCGGCGTCTACGATATCGGATCGAGGGTGATGATCCGCCGTGGAAGCCGGTGAATGCCTATGACGACGGACGCAAGGTCTATATCGAGTTCGCCCGTGGCATCGTGCAAGGCGAATTGCCGCCCTTGTTCGTAGTTGGCCCGGATGGTGCGCCGGAGATCGTCAACTATCGGACCTTCCGCAATGTGATCATCGTCGATCGGCTGTTTGCCGCAGCAGAATTGCGCCTGGGTGGCGAACAGCAGCAGCGGGTCCGGATCATCCGAACCGATGGAGCAACCCCGTGACGGGCGGCGAAGACACAGCTTCGGTCGCGCAAGAGACGTCTGCTGCCGACCAGCGTACAAAGGAGCTGCGGCTCAAGGGTGATCCGCCACCGATCACGCGGCTGTCTCGCAACGTCCTGGCGGGCGGGAGCGCGCTGGCGCTCCTCGTGATCGGCGGCACCTTCATCTGGGCGCTGCAGGCCAACAAGCCACGGCAATCCGGTTCGGACGAGCTCTACAGCACCGATCACCACGATGTGGCCGACGGCGTGTCTGCGCTGCCACGCGATTATGCGAGCTTGGGCAAGGACACCCCCGTTCTCGGCCCTCCGCTACCTGGCGACCTCGGCCGGCCGATCCTGGCGTCGCAAGGTCAGGCAGCGCCCGCCACGCCCGATCCGGACCAACAGCGCCGAGAGCAGGAGACGGAAGCTGCGCGCGTCAGCCGGCTGTTTGCCGCCACCAATGCACGCGACGCCCAGCCGTCGGCAAGCACAGTTCAGGGCGGCGACCGGACCGGGATGGCGCCAAATCCGGATGATCTTCTCACTCAGAATGGCCAGGAGCGCAAGCTCGCCTTCGTTAATTCTCCTGTCGATCGCCGCACCACCAGTCCGGACCGGGTCACGCGGCCGGCGTCTCCATTCGTTGTCCAAGCCGGGACCGTCATACCCGGCGCTTTGATCACGGGGATTCGCTCCGACCTTCCTGGACAGATCACGGCTCACGTGACCGAGAACGTCTTCGACACTCCTTCGGGACGCACTTTGCTCGTTCCGCAGGGAGCTCGCCTCATCGGCGCGTACGATAGCCAGGTGACGACCGGCCAGACACGCGTGCTCCTGGTCTGGACGAGACTGATCATGCCCAACGGCCGCTCGATCGTGCTCGAACGTCTCCCGGGAGCCGACGCGGGCGGCTATTCCGGGCTCTCTGACGAGGTCGATAATCATTGGAAGCAACTTATCGGGGCGGCATTGCTATCGAGCCTGCTGTCGGTAGGTAGTGAAGTGAATGCCGGAGCAAACGCGAACACGAACAATGCCGGGATCATCCAGGCGTTGCGCCAGGGCTTTGGAAACGCGATGAGTCAGACCGGCCAGCAGCTCGTACGCCAGCAGATGAACATTCAGCCGACATTGACGGTGAAGCCGGGCTTTCCTGTGCGGGTGATCGTCAATCGCGATCTCGTCCTTGGGCCATATCGTGGATCGGATTACTAGCAATGAAGTTAAAAATTACGGCCTTGCCCGACGAAAAGCCAATAAAGCTGACAATTGAATTTCCCGCAGCTGTGCACCGCGACTTGAAAGTCTACGCAGAGATCGTCGCTGGAGAGTCCGGTCAAGTGTCGGGAAACCTGGAAGCGCTCGTTGTCGCGATGGTGGCCCGCTTTATGGCAACTGACCGTGCATTTCTAGGATGTAAAAGAAAACACGTCAGCTGACGCGGCCGCGCATCTAGCACAGGATAGAAATCCGAACGCATAAGCCAACGTCTGATTTTGATAAACGTCCAGAATGTGCCACACCACAATGCTGTTTGAGATCGGGTTCAAGAACTCGATCTCGCGAAGTGAGTCAGAAGCGCCGCAGGATATTGGAGAAGAGCCGAGGCAATCGAAAAGCAAATTGCCTCGGTCGCTTCATTTTTAGCCTAGAGCAGCTAGTGAAAATTGCAGGCTAGACGCCGGAAAATGCCCAGATATTCATGGTCGCGATGCCTTCACGGAGCTTTTTGATCGGCACATAGTCTGCCGAGCTCCACAAGGAGTTGATTGCTTGCATGTCAGGAAATTCAAACATAACGACTGGCCGTTGATCAGGTTCGCCTTCCAGGACCTCCACTTTGGCCCCTCTTGCAGAGAGCGTTCCGCCGAAGCGAGCGATGAGCGGCACGACCGCCTGCACGTATTTCTGGAACTGGGCTTCGTCAGTGATGGTGCTCTGGGCGATGAAATAGGCAGGCATGATCAAACCTCTCTAGAGCCAACGATAGAAGCGGACCGATGCGCTTCTGAGGATCGCCCGGAACTTTGATGAGGGAATTTCAGAGCGCGGGCCGATCGTCGTTCTGATCTAAGAGCTTGTAAGGTAATAAGCAAGTATTTCGCGCAATTTCGATTTTGGTAAAAGTTACGGCCTTACGGTGGTAGCGCAAGATATCCGCAAGGTAACTTGCTTTTTGATAAACAAGTGGCTAGCCTTCCCGTCTAGCCGCTGCGGGGGTGACCAAATTCGCCTGGCCTTTCGGCGTCGCCGCAAAAAATTGGGATGGAGGAGCAGGACTTGTTTCGCCGAGCATGTCGGACACCTTTGCCAGCCCCCCTGGGCTGAACAGACCGAAAGAGGGCCGTCAGCTTCTGCACCCATTATGGTGGAGGCCAACGACGGTCGACTGGCCGATCACGCGCGAATTCGCCCGCAAGGCCGGCGAGGGCTGAGATGTTTCACTAGCGCCGGAACGGCAGAGTACCATCGAAAAGACTGTCAACTCGGAAAGATTGGAGCGTCGATTGACCCGAAATGCCGTGATCGTAGATGCCGTCCGCAGTCCCATGGGCCGAGGAAAGGCGGGTGGCGCGCTGTCTGGGGTGCACCCTGTGGATCTGCTTGCTCACGTTCTAAGGGGGCTAGTCGATCGCAATCAGATTGACCCCGGAAAGGTTGAGGATGTCATTGTCGGCTGCGTGACCCAGTCCGGTGAACAAGCCAATGTCGGCCGGATGGCGGTGTTATCGGCCGGATTCCCGGTGCACGTACCGGCGACGAACATTGATCGCAAATGCGGTTCAAGCCAGCAAGCCATTCACTTTGCCGCCCAAGGCGTGATCGCCGGGGCTTACGACATGGTGATAGCTGGGGGCGTCGAGTCCATGAGCAGGGTTCAGATGGGCTCCAACCGAATGGGCAAGGATGACCTGGGCCCAGGGGTACGCACCCGTTTTCTGTCGGGGTTGGTATCACAAGGGATCGCTGCCGAAATGGTGGCTGCAGCGTGGAACATTTCGCGAGAGGAGCTTGATAGCTATGCCGTGCGGTCTCATCAATGTGCCGCCGTTGCTCAGAGGAGCGAAGCGTTCGCTGACGAAATTGTTCCTATAGAAGCGGTCGAAACAAAAATCGATATGGACGAAACGATTCGCCCGGCTACGACTTCGGAAGCGCTTTCCGGACTCAAGTCGGCCTTTCGTAACGACGAGCTCGCGCAGCGATATCCAAATCTGCCCTGGGGCGTGACAGCAGGTAACTCGTCTCAGATCACGGACGGTGCTTCAGCGCTGTTGATCATGGAGGAGAGCGTAGCAATTCGCCTAGGTCTTAAGCCGCGGGCGCGCTTCGTGGCATTTGATGTGATTGCGGACGATCCGGTGTTGATGCTGACTGCGCCAATACCTGCGACACGCAGGGCGTTGGCCAAGGCGTCGATGAACGTCGAGCAAATCGATCACTTCGAGATCAATGAAGCGTTCGCCAGTGTGCCTCTCGCATGGAATCGTGAATTGAAAGCAGATCCTTCCCGCGTAAACCCGCGAGGAGGCGCTATTGCGCTCGGACATCCGCTCGGGGGGTCGGGGGCGCGGCTCATGACGACCATGCTCAATGCGCTCGAGCAGACCAAGGGGCGCTTTGGTCTCCAGAGCATGTGCGAGGCCGGCGGTATGGCCAACGCGACCATCATAGAGCGTCTCTGAGCGGCACTTTGCTCACGCCAACAGCGAATTTGCTCCTTTGATGTGGGGCTTCCGACCCAAGGACAAGCGATGACCGAAAGCAGTCTCCAAAATCTCATGCCGGGCACCCAGCGAAACTATTTGCAGGAACGTGTCGTGCACGGCCAGCCGGCGGCCGAGGTTATTGTTGAGGAAACTCGAAAACTAGGAAAGTCGCGTGTGTTCATCACGACAAGCCCATCTCTCAGTCGGGAAGATGGCTTGCCGAGGCAGGTCGCGCAGGCTCTCGGAGAGCGCTTTGCCGGGCTATACTCCGGAATCACCGCTCATTCTCCACGTCAGTGCGTCATCGATGGTGCGGCCGCCGCTCGCGAAGCGAACGCCGACATCATGGTTGCCATCGGCGGCGGATCGGTCATCGATGCGACCAAGGTCATGCTGATCTGTCTCTGGCACGGACTCAAGGATCCCAGCGAGCTGGACCCGTATATTGGAGGTCTGGATGCCGATCCTAGCCGTTGGCCGGCCGACGGCGCCAGTCGGGTCCGAATGATTGCCGTTCCCACCATGTTTTCTGCAGCAGAGTTTACTTGGTTCGCAGGCGTATTTAACCCCAATCGCCATGCGAAGGATGCCTTCGCTCACCCTCTGATTGTTCCGCAAGTGGTGGTACTCGATCCGGCTGCAACGCTGCCGACTCCTCTACCAATTCTTTATGCGACAGGGATGAAGGCGATCGATCACGCCGTCGAGCGGCTCTGTGGCCTCCATGTCCCGCCGCTTGCCGAGGCCGTTTCCAAGGAAGCCTTGCGGCTCCTTTACACGTCGCTGCCGCAAATGGGTGGGCCAGCCGATAACTTAGGGTGTCGGATGTCGGGCCAGTTCGGAATGTGGCTGTCAATCTCCGGCGGAACGGGCGGGGTTCCTGTCGGCGCTAGTCACGCGCTCGGACATGTGATCGGTGGATATGGAGTACCCCACGGCGAAACGACTGGCGTCTGTCTGCCGTCGGTGCTGCGTTGGAACCTGAGCGCCAATTCTGCTCGGCAAGATGCGACCGGGGAAGTTATTGGCGTCAAAGGTCTGGCTTTGGCTGATGCCATTGAGACGTTCGTGTCAAAGCTGGGTTTGCCGACGCGAATGCGGGACGTGGGCATCAAACGGGAGCAGTTCTCTGAAATCGCAACAAGAACGCTTCACGACTGGTCGAGCAAAACCAATCCTAGGCCGCTTACGACCGAGAGCCAGGTGATCGAAATCCTTGATTTGGCTTGGTGACGGGCTGCCGCATACCGCCAATCAATAGGCAGAGATGGCGCGTCGGGAACGAAGAAGGCTTTTGAGGGGGGCCCGGAATGAACCGGATTGGGATTTCGGCTATCGTCGTAGCGGCAGGCGCTTGGCTCTGTGGACCAGCTCTGGCCCAGAAATATTCTGGACCAGGGGTGACCGAGAGCGAGATCAAGATCGGCTCGCTCGCTCCATATAGTGGCCCAGCGTCAGCCTACGGGACGATCGGTAAGGCCTATGCCAGCTATTTCAAAAAGATCAATGATGAGGGCGGAATCAACGGCCGGAAGATCAACTTCATTTCTTATGACGATGCCTACAGCCCACCTAAGAGTGTTGAACAGACACGTAAGCTCGTGGAAAGCGACGAAGTCTTGCTTGTCTTTGGTTCAGTAGGAACACCGACTAATGCTGCAACACAGAGGTATCTGAACTCTCACAAAGTGCCGCAGCTCTTCGTGGCGTCTGGGGCATCGCGGTGGGACGATCCTTCGAATTTTCCGTGGACTATGGGGTGGTTTCCCACCTATCAGTCTGAAGGAAGAATTTTCGGAAAGTACATTCTGTCAAAATATCCAAACAGCAAGATCGCGGCCATATGGCAGAATGACGATGCTGGTAAGGACATCATGAAGGGCTTCAAGGAGGCTCTCGGCAGCAAGAGCAGCATGATCGTCGTAGAAAAGACCTACGAGTCAACCGATCCGACGGTTGATTCCCAGGTTGTTGCCTTGCGTGACTCCGGCGCCGATATCCTGGCATCGTTCACGACGCCGAAGCCCGCGGCCCAGACGATCAGGAAGACGGCCGAACTTGGCTGGAAGCCGATTTTTCTCTTGACTAACGTGTCCGCATCGATCCCCTCGGTGTTGCGACCAGCCGGCCTTGAGAATTCCAAGGGGATCATATCGACCGTGTTTCTCAAAGACCCTAACGACCCGAGCTGGGTTGACGACCCTGCCGTAATCGGCTGGCGGTCCTTCATGGATCAATACTATCCGCAAGGAGACAAAGGGGACATCAACAATGTTCTGGCCGTTGTTCAAGCGGAAGCGCTGATTCATGTCCTCAAGCAGTGTGGCGAGGATCTCAGCCGGGAGAACGTCATGAAGCAAGCCGCGAGCCTAAAGGATTATCGGTCTGATCTCCTACTTCCAGGAATCCATGCAAACACAAGTCCGACCGATTTTCTTCCGCTAGATCAGCTTCAGATCATGCAGTTTGACGGAAGAACTTGGCAACGTCTCGGCGAGACGATCGACGCCGCACTTCACTGATTTTATTCCGTTTGGCGACCTGAATACACCGCTCCGGCCTGCTCGATTGCCAATTGGTCGAGCAGTACACGCTGCAGCCGACACGATCGACCAAGACTAGGGAGATCGCATTGAAGCCGGGGCCGTGAACTTGACGCCTGATGTGCTTGGGGCGCATGATCTGACTTGAAATAGTTCGAAACTCAGCCTGCGCCAATTTGTACGTCACTTCGCGACGATTCAACGTTTCTGGCCTTGAATTCTCTTGCGGTGCCCGCACTGTTTCAGCCGATAGGCCAATTGAGCTCTTGTGATACCAATCGATCTCGCCGCTGCGGCAACATTCCCGCGTGCCGCTTCGAGTGCCGACAAATAGATTTCCGTCTGGTGATCTGGCAGCGAGAAGGGCTGATCCGTGGAACTCACGAATGCAATATCTTCGGTGAAGGAACTCAAGGAATTTTGCAGCTCGAGGCGGCCAGCCGTGCTCAGCGACATCCCGCCGGATTGCGATTTCGTTTCTCCCAAAGCAAGGTTAGACACGTCTATCGGGAAAGAGTCGGAAGTCAGAATGACGGCGCGCTCGACAATGTTCTGTAGTTCTCGGATATTTCCCGGGAAGTCATACTTTAAGAGTGCCTCGACCGCGCGCTGTGTGAACCCAGTAACCTGCTTATTATGCAGGTCGCAATAGCGGTTCGCGAAAGCCTCCATCAGAAGCGGGATGTCGTCCCGTCGTTCACGCAGCGGCGGTATATTGATTGGAAAGACGTTCAACCGGAAGAAGAGGTCTTCGCGAAATCGACCGGCCCTCACTTCGTCGCGCAAGTCCCGATTTGTGGCGGCGACGATTCGTACATTGGTGGGAATGGTTTTGGTCCCGCCGACCCGCTCGACTTCCCGCTCCTGAACGGCGCGCAACAGCTTGCCTTGGGCGACCATGCTCAGGGAGGCGATTTCATCCAGGAACAGCGTGCCGCCGTCGGCCCGCTCGAAGCGGCCGGGTCTGGAAGCCATTGCACCGGTAAACGCACCTTTCTCGACCCCGAACAATTCCGACTCGATCAGATTGTCGGGGATCGCCGCGCAGTTCAGGGCGATGAACGGCCGTGCGGCCCGCTTGCTGACGCGATGGAGCGTTCGAGCAAAGATTTCCTTGCCGACGCCGGACTCTCCAATGAACAGCACGGTCGCATCCGTCGAGGCGACACGATCGACCAAGTGCCGAACGACGTTGAATGATCCCGATGCGCCGACCAGCTGCGCGGAATCCTCGGGAGACTTTTTCGCATTGCGTTTCGCGTGAACGATCTTCGCAGCACCGTCGGCACGCTGCGATTGAGCGAACAGGTCGGCGTTGAAGTAACGCAGATCCTCTTGACCATTGTCCCATTCGCCAGCCGGCTTGCCGATGACGCGACAGTGCGGCGAGCCCATCGCGCGGCATTCGACCTCTCGGTAGACGATCATCTTGCCCATGAAAGCTGTCGCGTACCCGCTGGCATAGCCGAGCTGCATCCAGCAGACAGGTTCGCTGCCGATCCCATAACGCCGGATGTGCTCCTCGTCTTCGCTGGAATCGTGCCAGAGGAACTCGCCGTAGAAGCTGCCGGCGCCGATGTCGAAGTCGAAACGTACCGGGAGGACCTTGACGACGCCTTCGAGGGAGTGGAGCCGCGGGCCAGCGGCAAAGACGATCGACGGATGACTGTTCGGCCACCGCTTCTGGATTAGTTCGGCGTCGCGCACGCCTGACGCGAAGCCGACGCGGGTCAGCATCGCGCGGGTGTGCTCGATGCCGAAAGCTTCGATCATCTCATGGCGCAACGCTCCCATCGAAGCACAATGGACGAGCATCATGCGCTGTTCATCCAGCCAGATGCGGCCATCGCCGGGGGAGAACGAGAGCGACTCCGAGAGCTCGCGGACAGTCGGCGAGGAGCCCTCGTCGAGATCGGCGCTTGTTCCGAACAAGCCCGCCTTTTCACGAATGGCGGCAAGTGAAATTCGCGTTGGCTCGGCCATATTGCTCATTTGATCATATTGATGATCCGCATTCTACAGCAAATTTGATCATTTGATCAAATTTGACCGATGGTTGCATTCGGCCTTTCCCATCCAACAAATTGTTTTCGTTAAACAAAACGTTAAATCGCCATTCTGGCACGGCGGTTGCTGTCCTCTCCCAACAACAACGCGCTTTCGAGCGATCGGCCGCACAACGCGGTCTTCATAGGGAGGGGAATGATGATTGAGTTGACCGGTAAACCTCGCGCGGCTGGCCGCCCGATGTCCCGACGTGAGCTCCTGCGTTGTGCTGGCGGAGCCGGCCTTGCGCTCTCTGCGCCGTATGGGGCATTCGCCGCAGATAGCGAATCCGTGTTGAAGGTCGGCTTCATCAGCCCGCGAACCGGAGCCCTGGCGGGCTTCGGCCAGACCGATGGGTTCGTGCTCGAACACATCCGCAAGACCTTGGCGGCCGGCTTAAGAGTTGGGGAGAAGACCTACAAGGTCGAGGTTATCGATCGCGACACGCAGTCCGATCCGTCGCGCGCCAGCCAGCTCGCCAAGACGCTCATTACCGGCGACCAGGTTGACCTGATGCTGGCGGTATCCACGCCGGAGACGATCAACCCGGTTTCGGATGCGTGTGAGGCTGCCGGCGTTCCCTGCCTCTCGACGGTCATGCCGTGGGAAGCCTGGTACTTCGGTCGCGGCGCCAAGCCGGGCCAGCCCTCGCCATTCAAGTGGACCTATCATTTCGGCTTCGGCGTCGATGAGTTCTACCGCGCTTACATCTCGCAGTGGAACAGCGCGGTGAAGACCAACAAGAAGGTCGGCGTGCTCTATCCGAACGATGCCGACGGCAATGCAATCCGCGCCAATCTCGCTCCGCTGCTCGCAAAGCAGGGATTCACGATCGTCGATCCCGGTCCCTATGAGGACGGTACGACCGACTATTCAGCGCAGATTTCGCTGTTCAAGAAAGAGCAGTGCGAGATCTTCAACACCTTTCCCATTCCGCCTGACTTCGCCGCCTTCTGGCGCCAGGCTGCCCAGCAGGGCTACACCAAGACCGTCAAGATCTGCCAGGTCGCCAAGACCGGGCTGTTTCCGAGTGACGTCGAAGCGCTCGGCAATCTCGGCTTCAACATCGCAAGTGCCTGCTACTGGCACAAGGCCTTCCCCTACAAGTCCTCGCTTACCGGTGTGTCGGGGGCGGAGCTCGCCGACGGCTATGAGAAGGCTTCGGGGAAGCAGTGGACCCAGCAGCTTGGCGCAACCCTGTCGCTGCTCGATGCCGGATTCGACGCACTCAAAGCCTCGTCCGACCCGAAGAAGAAGGACGCCGTCGTTCAGTCGCTGGCGCGCCTGAAAACAACGACCATCGGCGGCAAGGTCGATTTCACCTCCGGACCCGTTCCCAACGTCTCGCCCGGTCCGATCATCGGCTCGCAGTGGATCAAGGCGCCCGCCGGCAGCAAGTTCAAGACCGACTACGTGATCACCGAGAATGCAACCGATCCGAATGTTCCGGTCGGAGCGAAGCTCTTGCCATACTCCAACTGATCGCGATCCGGCCGATGCTCGCCACTTCTACAGACATCGCGGTCACGATTGCCGCGCGCAACATTCACAAGCACTTCGGAGCGCTTGCGGTGTTGAACGGCATCGATTTCGCGGTATCCGCGCATGAAGCGGTGGGCATCGTCGGTCCCAATGGTGCGGGAAAGACGACGCTTCTCAGCGTCCTGATGGGCTCGCTCGAACCGACGAACGGGTCCATCCTCTACAAGGGCGCCGACGTCACCAGCCTCTCCGCGGCGGATCGCTGCCGCATAGGGATCGCTCGGACACATCAAGTGCCGAAGTCATTTGGTGGCATGACCGTGTTCGAAAACGTTCTGGTCGCCGCCCACCATGGCGGCGGACTGCACCGGCAGCAGGCCTACGACCATTCGGTCGAGACGCTCGAACTCTGCGGAATGCTGCGGCTTGCCAACCGACCGGCCGAGACGTTGGGTCTGCTCGATCGCAAGCGCCTGGAACTCGCACGCGCCGTTGCGACAAATCCGGCACTGTTGCTGCTGGACGAGATTGGCGGAGGTCTGACGGACGCCGAAGCCAGCGAATTGGTGACGACGATCAAGAAGCTGCGCGCGCGGGGCGTCGCCCTGGTCTGGATCGAGCACATCGTCCACGTCCTGGTGCAGGTCACCGAGCGCCTCGTCTGCATGGACAACGGCCGCATCATTGCCGACGGTGATCCGCACGAGGTGATGACCGATCCGGAGGTGGTGCGCGCCTATCTCGGGAGCACGCCGGCATGAGTCTCATTTCAGTTCGCGATCTCGAGGTGCGGCATGGCTTGCTGCGCGCGGTTCGCGGCATCTCGTTCGACATCGCGAAGGGGGAGACAGTGGCGTTCGTGGGTGCGAACGGTGCCGGCAAGACCACATTGTTGCGTGCGCTCGCCGGTGCTCACCTGCCGCTGTCCGGCAGCGTCGCCTTCTCGGGTTCCAACGTCACCATGGTGCCCTCGCATCTGCGGGTCCGGTCGGGCATTGCGCTCGTGCCGGAAGGGCGGCGGCTGTTCGGCGACCTCTCCGTGACCGAAAACATGCTGCTCGGGCGAGCCGCACACCGGTCGGGTAATTGGACGCTCGACAGCGTCATGGAAGCGCTCCCGCAACTCAAGCCGGTCCGCAACGCGCTTGCCAAGAACTTGTCGGGAGGCCAGCAACAGGCTGTCGCGATCGGCCGCGCGCTCATGACCAACCCAGCTCTCTTGCTGCTCGACGAGATTTCGCTTGGCCTGTCGCCAGCTGCGATCGATCTGGTCTACGCCGCCATCAACAAGCTCATCAAGGCGGGAACGACAATCGTGCTTGTCGAGCAGAATCTCGATCGCGCCATTGCGGTGGCGGACCGGCTCATCTGCATGCTGGAAGGCAGCGTCGTCCTTGAAGGACAAGCCAAGAGCCTCGAACGTGTGCAAATTACCAATGCCTATTTCGGCCTGGGCAGCTCTCGAAGAGCGGGAGGGCATTGATGGTCTGGCTGTCGCAGGTTCTGCAAGGCGTGCTGCTCGGCGGTTACTACGCGCTGATCGCCTGCGGACTGTCCTTCATGTTCAGTGTGATGGGCGTGATCAATCTGGCGCATGGCAGTTTCGCGATGCTCGCCGCCTACGGCCTGTGGGCGCTCGCCGAGCATGCCGGCATCGACCTGCCGATCGGCGCCGCGCTGATCCTGCCGGCGATGGCGCTCACCGGCATCGCCTTCCAGCGGCTCGTGCTGGATCGTTCGACTCGATCAGGATTTCTCATTCCGGTTCTCGCGACTTTCGGCCTGTCCATCGTGCTGGACAATCTCTTGTTCCAGCAGTTCGGCGCCGATACGCGCTCGCTTGCGCCGTTCATTGAGGACCTCTCCTACGATTCTTGGGAGCTCGCGGATGGTCTGTTCATCGGAAAGCTCGCAGCCTACATCTTCACTGCCGCGGTTCTGCTACTCGGCGGCCTACAGCTGTTCCTGTCGAACACCCAGATGGGACGGGCGATCCGAGCCACCGCCGCCGATCGCGATACCGCCGGCCTGGTTGGCATTGATGCACGCACGGTCAATGCCTGCGCGACAGCGATAGCACTTGCCACGGCGGGAATTGCCGGCGCGGCGCTCGGCATGCGCGCGACATTCAACCCCTATGCCGGAGCGCCGCAGCTGATCTACGCGTTCGAAGCCGCCGTGATCGGCGGGACCGGCTCGCTCTGGGGCACCCTGGTTGGAGGAATCGTGCTCGGCGTCGCACAGACTATCGGCGCGCAACTCAATCCCCAGGGCTTCCTGATTGCCGGCCACGGCGTCTTCCTGACCGTGCTGATCGCCCGCAGCGTCGTCGGCCGGCCAGCCGACCTTTGGCGCGTGCTCTTTTCTGCCAGGAGGGCGTCATGACGAATGCGTTCGTCAAGGTCGAGCGCTGGACCAGGGTGTCGATCGTGGCAACCGGCGGCAGTCTGTTGGTGCTGGCAGCGCTTGCACTGCTGCCATTCGCCACCGGCAGCGCGGTGCTCGACAAATTTACCACCTTGTTCATCTACGTCATTCTTGCGGCGACCTGGAACGCGCTGGCGGGCTATGGCGGTCTCGTATCGATCGGCCAGCAGGCCTTCTTCGGACTGGGCGCCTATTTCACGATCCGGCTGTCGGATTATGGCGTCAACGCCTATCTCGCGGCATTCGCCTCCCCGGTCATTGTCGGCCTTCTCGCATGGCCGATCTCCTGGCCGATGCTCCGGCTCCGCGCCGGGGAATTCGCCATCGGCATGTGGGTGCTCGCCGAGCTGTTTCACCTTCTGGTCAACCTCGACCCGCTCATCCAGGGCGAGACCGGCACATCCTTGATCGCGCTCAACGCGTATGATGCCAGCACCCGCAATGCGCTGACGTTCTGGACTGCCCTCGTTGCGCTGGCCGCCGTGCTGGCCATCCTGTTCATACTGCTTCGGTCACAAGTCGGCGCAGGATTGCAGGCGATCCGCGACAACGAGGAGGCGGCGGCATCGATCGGGATCCGCGTCGCGAGCACCAAGCAGATCATCTTCGTATTCGCGGCAGCAGGCGCGGCGATCGCGGGCGCGTTGTGGCTCGCGACGGCCATCTCGTTCCAGCCCAAGACCTACTTCAGCGTCCAGTGGACCTCCTACATGATCTTCATGGTTCTCGTGGGTGGCCTCGCGACGTTCGAGGGCGCGATCTTGGGTGCGATCATCTTCTTCGTCATCGAGGCTTCGTTCGGCGCTGCCGGAGTCTGGTACCTGATCGGACTGGGCGCGGTTGCGCTCGTCATGTCGCTCGCGATGCCGCGCGGCTTGTTCGGCACCTTCGTCGCGACGACCGGCGTGCGGCTTCTGCCGATCGGCCATTGGCTGCGCCCTTCCGCCTCGAATTCCAAGTTGCTCGACGCTTCCGCAAGTCTGAAGGAGGATATCCGATGAAAGTGCACGCCGCCGTGACGCGAGCCAAGGCCGCGCCGATGTCGCTCGAGACCCTTGAGCTCGACGCGCCTCGCCCGGACGAAATCCTGGTCAAGCTCGCCGCTACCGGGATCTGCCACACGGACATTGCGATGCGCGATCAGGCATTCCCTGTACCTCAGCCAATCGTGCTCGGACATGAGGGCGCAGGTGTCGTCGCCACCGTCGGAAGCGCCGTGACCAAGGTGAAGCCCGGCGACCGCGTCGTGATGACCTTCAATTCCTGCGGTCATTGCCCAAGCTGCAGCGAGCATGCCTCGACCTATTGCTACGAGTTCTTCGGATACAACTTCTCCGGAAATCGTCCCGATGGCACCAGCCCGCTGTCCAAGGACGGGCAACGCATCCATGGCAACTTCTTCGGGCAGTCGTCCTTTGCCAGTCACGCGCTTTGTCACGAGCGCAATGTGGTCAAGGTGCCGGACGATGTTCCGCTCGAGTTGCTGGGGCCGCTGGCTTGCGGCATCCAGACGGGCGCTGGCGCGATCATCAATTCGCTGAAAGTCGTAATGGGGCAGAGCCTCGCGGTCTTCGGAGTCGGCTCGGTCGGGCTGAGTGCCATCATGGCTGCCCGTCTCGTAGGTGCGGGCAAGGTCATTGCGGTCGATCTCAACGATGCGCGACTGAAGCTCGCGCTCGAGCTCGGTGCGACCCATGCCGTCAATGCACGTAGCGAGAATGCCGTCGAGCAGATCCGGAACTTGACGAACGGAGCCGGGACTGACTTCACCTTCGAGACGACAGGCGTCATCCCGGTTCTGCGCCAGGCCATCGATGCGCTGGCGCCGCGCGGCACTTGCGGCTTTGTCGGTGCATCAGCCGCAGGCTCGGAAGTCTCCGTCAACGTCATCGACATCATGACCGCCGGTCGCAAGATCCAGGGCATTGTCGAAGGCGACAGCAATCCCGACGTGTTCATTCCGCGCATGATCGAGTTCTACAAGCAGGGCCGCTTTCCCTTCGACAAGCTGATCACCTTCTATCCCTTCGAGAAGATCAACGAGGCGATCCATGATTCCGAACACGGCAAGGCCGTGAAGCCGGTGGTGCGGTTTCCGCAATAGAGCCAAGGCCCCCGACGCTCTGCGACATTCTTGGAAAGAGACGAAAGGCATGACAATGAACGTCAGTCTCCTGATCGGCGGCGAGCCCGTCGACGCACATGACGGTGCGACCTTCGATCGCCACGACCCGGTCACCGGCCAGTGCGCCTCGCGCGCCGCGGCCGCATCGGTCGACGACGTCAACCGGACGGTTGCCGCCGCGCACAACGCGTTCGAGATCTGGTCGCAGACCGGACCGGGCCAGCGCCGCGCCCTGCTTCTCAAGGCGGCGGATCTGATGGAGAGTCGACAGGCGGAATTCGTCGACCTGATGCTGCGCGAGACCGGCGCCACGGCGCCGTGGGCCGGCTTCAATGTGCATCTCGCGGCTGGAATTCTCCGCGAGGCCGCCGCGATGACCACGCAGATTACTGGCGAGATCATCCCCTCTGACAAGCCCGGCGTTCTGGCAATGGCAATCCGGCAGCCGGTGGGGGTGGTCGTCGGGATCGCGCCGTGGAATGCGCCGGTCATTCTCGGGACGCGGGCCATCGCCGCGGCGCTGGCGTGCGGCAACACGGTTGTTCTTCGCTCCTCCGAACTGTGCCCGGGCACACACCATCTCATTGGCAAGGTCCTGAACGATGCCGGCTTCCCGAAAGGGGTCATCAATGTTCTGTCCAACGCGCCCCAGGATGCTCCGAAGATCGTCGAAGCCCTGATTTCCCATCCTGACGTGCGCCGCGTGAACTTCACGGGGTCGACGCGCGTCGGCCGCATCATCGCGAAGCTCGCGGCCGAGCATTTGAAGCCCGTGCTGCTGGAACTCGGCGGCAAGGCACCGTTCGTCGTGCTCGATGACGCAGATATCGATCACGCTGTGAACGCGGCCGCCTTCGGTGCGTTCATGAACCAGGGCCAGATCTGCATGTCGACCGAGCGCATCATCGTCGACAGCAAGGTCGCGGACCAGTTCGTGGCCAAGCTAGCCGCCAAGGCATCGAAACTTCCCGCGGGCGATCCGCGCGGGCATGTCGTGCTGGGCTCGCTCATCGATCTCAAGGCCGCGGAACAGATGGATGCGCTGATCGCTGATGCCGTCGCCAAGGGAGCCAAGATCGTTGCGGGAGGCAAGCGGACTGGAAGCGTGATGGAAGCGACGCTGCTGGACCACGTGACGCCGGAGATGAAGATCTACCGCGAGGAGTCGTTCGGTCCGGTCAAGCCGATCGTGCGCGTCAACGGAATCGAGGAAGCCATCAAGGTCGCCAACGACACCGAGTACGGGCTTTCGGCCGCGGTTTTCAGCCAGGACATTCCGCAAGCCATTGCCACCGCAAGAAGGATTGCGAGCGGCATCTGTCACATCAACGGTCCGACCGTCGCCGACGAGCCGCAGATGCCGTTCGGAGGCGTCAAGTCGAGCGGCTACGGCCGCTTCGGCGGAAAGGCCGTGATCGACGAGTTCACCGAGCTGCGCTGGATCACGATCGAAGGTCCGCAGCACTATCCGTTCTAGCTGCCGAATGTCGTCCATGCATTGCGAAAGGGAGGAGTACTCGTGTCTGCTGGTATCAAGTTCACGACAAGTGTAGCCGTAGTGTGTATGGCGCTGGCTTCGACCGCACGGGCCGAGGACGCAGGAGCAACGATCCGCAAGGACATCGACATCTACATGCAATCGATTGATGCGGCCGATCCGGACATGGCCACAAAGGTCTGGTCGACGACCCCGCAAGTGAGCTTCATTCATCCGCTCGGACACGAAAAGGGTTGGGACTCGATCAAGACCAACTTCTACGACAAGATCATGGGCGGCGCGCTCAAGGACCGGCACCTCAAGCTGGTCGGCGAGCCGGCAATCCACGTTTATGGGGAGTCGGCAGTCGTGGAGTTCTACTGGGACTTCGTCGCCACGATCAAGGAAAACGGCGCGGCCTTGCACACCACCGGTAGGGAAACCCAGGTCTACGAAAATCTCGCAGGATTGGGATGGCGGATCGTCCACATTCATTATTCCCGGCCGCCGGCGACCGAATTGTCCAAGGGACTTTGACGGACAACCCCGCCAAGCGATGCAACGGAAAGGCGGGCGTTGCCGGTGCCGCGGGATCCGTGGCTCCAAGGTTTCCGGACTGGCCACCATAGTAATCGTGGCGGCCATTCCGCATGTGAGCACCAAAGTGAAGCGGTGAAAGCACCGCTTCGGCCTTCAACGCCTGAGGTCCGCATGGGTCCCGATCAAAACAAAGCGACGGCACAGGCCTTCTACGAGCTCATGTTCAATCAATGTCGTCCACACGAAGCCGTCGAACTTTACGTCGGCGACCGCTACATCCAGCACAACCCTGTGGTGCCCGACGGCAAGGATGGGTTCATCACTTATTTCGAGCGCATGGCACGCGAGTATCCAGGCAAGCGGGTTCATTTTGTCCGTGCTCTGGCCGAGGGGGATCTCGTGGTGCTGCACACGCGTCAGGAGTGGCCCGGCGATGCCGACTGGGCCGGGATGGACATCTTTCGCTTCGTGAACGGCAAGATCGTGGAGCATTGGGACGTCCTGCAGCGCGTTCCATTCGAGGCCGCAAACTCAAACTCGATGTTCTGAGGAAGCCTGCGGCCGTCGATTCGTGACGCTGTTTCCGCAAACGAGCCAAGACCCGAAACGCCTCGTGACAGTCTTGGAAAGAGACAAAGGGCATAAAATGCGACAAGGCGCTGTTCGTTATGATGGGTGACGTAGATGTCGATCACGCTGTGAACGCAGCCGCCTTCGGTGTATTCATAAACCAGTGCAACCAGGGCCTGATCTGCATGTCGACCGAGCGCGTCATCGTCGACAGACAGGTCGCGGACCAGTTCGGGGCCGAGTTTGCGGCCAAGGCATCGAAACATCCCATGGGGGATGCGCGCGGGCATATCGCGTTAGGCTCGCTCGTCAATCTCAAGGCCGCCGAGCAGATGGATGCGCTGAGCGACGATGCCGTCGCCGAAGGAGCCAAGGTAGTCGTCCGTAGAATGCGGGCAGGGCGCGTGATCGAAGCAACCCTGCTCGACCACCTGACGCCGGAGATGACGATCTACCGCGAGGAGTCGTTCGGTCATGCCGATCATGCGCGTGAATGGAATCGGGGAGGCCATCAAGGCCGCCAACGACACGGAGTACGAGCTTTCAGCCGCAATTATCAGCCAGGACAGTTCTCGGGTCATGGCTACCGCAAGAAGAATCGCGAGCGGCATCTGTCACATCAACGATCTGAAGCCGCCGACGAGCCGCCGATGCGGTTCGGAAGGGGCAAGTCGAGCGGTTACGACCGCTCCGGCGGCAATGCAGTAGTCGACGAGTTCACCGACTTGCGCTCGCTCACTATCAAGGGTCCACCGCAGCATCCATTCGAAATCGCGGATATCGCGGATGCGTATGAAGCAGGGGAGAACGCACGTCTGCTGGTCTCAGTCGTAGTTAGTCGGACGTGAGGAAATCTCGAAGGGAACAATCTATGCACAAGTGTTTGATCGCGACACTTTTTTGGGCGGCCATCATGTTACCCGCACAGGCTCAAGCTCCGTGGCAACTCCCGCCCGGTATCAAATCGATCGAGGTCAACGGCTATCCAATGGCATATCAGGAAGCTGGCAGCGGAACGCCGGTTTTGCTGGTGCACGGTTCGATGAACGATTATCGGTATTGGAGCCCGCAAATCGAGGCTTTCGCGGGGCAGCACCGAGTCATTGCGGTTAGCTTGAGGCACTTCTTCCCCGAGCGGTGGGACGGCAATGGCTCGGATTTCTCTATCATCCAACACGCCGACGATGTGGCCGAGTTAATCCGGAAACTTGATCTCGGTCCGGTGCACCTCCTCGGTCACTCGCGCGGTGGTGCAGTCGTGCTGAATGTCGCCGCACGACATCCTGAAGTCATCAAGACCCTCATGCTTGCCGATGCAAGCGGTATGGAAACGTTGCTTCCGGACAGCTCTCAAAGTGGTGCCGCAGATGGACGGAAGCTGCGTGATGAATTTGCGGCCCACCTTGCCAAAGGCGACCGCGAGGGTGCCATAAAGGGGTTTGTCGAAGCTTTGAATGGTCCCAAGGGATGGGACGAATTGAGTCAGGAGGAGAAGACAATTCTTCTGGACAACATTGGCACGGCGATGCGCCCCGAGCAACGGCCGAGTCTTTCGTGTGAAGTGATCGCCAAGTTTCAATTTCCGGTTCTACTCCTGAACGGGGAAAAGAGTCCGAAACGCTACGCTGAGATGTTTGAGGCCATGCGCAAGTGCTCCACCACCAACGTAGCAGAAGCTGTTGTAATTCGCGGTGCCTCACACGCCATGAATCGGCAGGAACCGGCGGTCTTTAATGCTGTTGTCGAAGCCTTTCTCTCAGGCAGATGAATTTATCTATAGACGTCGAGGGCTGAAACGATGAAGCTCAGCGAAGCTGATCAGTACCTCTCTAGCGAGTCCAAGCACTATATATGGGGCGCACCTTGCGTGGTAGCTAGAAGGCAAATTGATGGGTCATAGAACTGGAGATGGCCGGCTCGGCTGCCGCCGGTACCGTATGCCGTTGACCGGCCGCTCCGTGAAGATCTGACGCCAGGAGACTGGATCGATTGAAGACGGTGGGCGATCAGCCGGAGCTTTTCGATAAGACCCGGGAGCGACGGGATCTTCCGCACGATGCCGATGGCGGCTATGGACACGATAAGGATCTGTTTCTTACAACGGGCAGTCCCGGAGGCCCAAAACTCCAAAATGGTCTTGTAGTAAGCCAGCCGACGCAGCGCCAAGATGCCCTCAAAATGAACAAAACAATGAGCCGGTGAAAATTTGTGTCGTTTTTACAGGAAAGTTTTGACGCCGATTGACAGGTGTCATCGTCGCGCCACGAAGGACCGCCGGCACAGGCCAGCGGTTATTGGTGCAGGAGCTCCTCTAGCCATGAGTCACTAGATTCTGCGGCCCGCATCTACCCAGTACGGATCGCGCAGCCGCCGCTTGAAGATCTTGCCGGAGTCTTCACGCGGCAGCTCCGTTCGAATCTCGATGTGCTTTGGAACTTTGTAGTCGGCGAGAGAGGCTTTCAAATGAGCTCTGATCGCGGTCGGATCGATCTTGTCTCCCACCACGGGCTCAACGACCGCCATGAGCGCTTCCCCAAATTCCGGATCAGGAATGCCGAATACAGCGCAATCTTGTACTCCCTTCATCGTATGCAAGACTGCTTCGATCTCGGCCGGGTAAATATTCACGCCGCCGGAGATGACCATGTCTCGCTTACGATCGCAGATGAATACGTAGCCATCCTCATCGAGGGAACCCACGTCGCCAGACGTTACAAAGCCGTCTCGATCGACCTCCTTACGCTTACCAGGCTGGTTGTGATAGGCGAAATCTGCGGTGCCCTCTATGCGTGTATAGATCTCGCCGACATTGCCAGGCGGCAGGATGTGGCCGTTGTCGTCGATGAAGCGAAGTTCGGCCCAAGGCATCACCTTGCCTACGGTCCCCGGCTTCTTGAGGGCGTCCTCGGAACTTGCCAGCGTGACCGGTCCTGATTCGGTTGACCCGTAAAACTCGTAGATGATCGGGCCCCACCACTCGATCATTGCGCGCTTCACTTCGGCCGGACAGGGGGCTGCAGCGTGGACCACACGCTTCAGAGAGGAGATATCGTATCGGCGGCGGATGCCCTCGGGGAGCTTCAGGAGCCTAACGAACATCGTAGGAACCATGAACGTCATTTCGATGCGATCCCGCTCTACCGAAGCCAGAAATTCCTCGGCATCGAAGCGAGGCATTATGGTGAGAAGACCTCCCAGTCTGCCAGCTCGGAGCGCGAAGCCGTTCGGGGCGGAATGGTAGAGTGGGCCCGGCATGAGTACTCTCGATCCCTCTGTAAGCCCAGAGATGATCGTTCGTAGGCGGTCGGAGTGCGCCTGCTGTTCCGGCGTCGGCGCCTCGCGACGGACTCCTTTCGGATGTCCTGTCGTTCCAGACGTATAGATCATGCTTTGCGGCTGGGGCCGAATCGGCCCGTCGTACGGAGCCTGTTTCGTCAGCCACGTCTCGCAGTCAATCGTGGAGTCGGGTTTAAGAAGGCGGTCGGGGTGTATGGAATAGGTGTCCAGAACTGCTGACGGCGTGTTCAGGCAGATGACAGTGATTGTCTGCGGGATCCAGTCACGTACTTCATGAAGAAGATCGACGTGCGCGATCAGTACAGTGGCTTTCGAATCCAGGAGTATGTAGCGGAGCTCGTCGGGCTTGAAGTGCCAGTTCAATGGAACGGCATACGCGCCGAGCCGCATCGTTGCATACGAGACTTCGAGAAAGGAAATGTCATTTCGCATCAATATGCATACGCTGTCTCCCTGCTTTACACCGAGACGACTCAAGCCGCCGGCAAGTCGCACGACACGGAATGAAATCTCCTCGTGCGTGCGGCGCTCCCGACCACAAACAATGCCGCGGTAGAGCTGGTCAGGTGAACTTATCATTGTTTGATCCGCTGCTAAAACGTAGGAGACAGGCAAATGCGATTTGATCCAGGCGAGCCTAGTTGAACTCGATCAGGTTTCGCAGGACGGTGCCCGACTTCATGCTTGCGAAGCCTTCATTGACATCCTGCAATCGTATCCGCGACGTCACCCACTCATCCAGCTGCAGCTGGCCGGAAAGATAGAAGTCGACCAAGCGCGGCATGTCGACACGAATGTGACTTGATCCCATATAGGAACCTTGGATACGACGTTCGCGTATGAAATCGATCCCATGTAGCTCAAAAGTCGTTCCGAGCGGCATGATGCCAACGATGGTTGAGGCTCCGCCGGGAGCCAGCATCGCGAACGACTGTTCGGCAGTCTTTCTAGACCCAATCATTTCAAAAGAGTGTGGAACGCCCGCCCCATCGGTAAGCTCCTTGACCTGCGCAACAGGATCGACCTCATTGGCATTGATGAGATCGGTGGCGCCGAGTTTCGCGGCGATACCAAGTTTGACGGGGTTGGTATCAATCGCGATGATACGGCTGGCGCCGACAATCTTGGCAGCGTTGATCGCTGCCATCCCGACGCCGCCGCAGCCGATAACTGCAATCACTTCTCCAGGCCGCACGTTTGCAGTGTTGACGACCGCCCCATAGCCCGTGACAATCGCGCATCCAATGAGCGCTGCGAGCGCCAGAGGCATATCCTTTCGGATCTTCACGACTGCATTCTCGTGGACGAGCATCTGTTCCGCGAATGCAGATACGTTGATGAACTGGTTGAGCTTTTCCTTGTGGCTCCAGTCGAACCGATCGGCGGCTCCTGGCGGGAGCCTCACGTCACTCGAGGAGCAGAGGACAGGGCGTCCTGTCGTGCACATTGCACAGCAGCCGCAAAACGCCGTCAAACAGGTGATCACGTGATCGCCTGGTTTGACGTAGGTGACCTCGGCTCCCACCTCCTCCACCACGCCGGACGCTTCGTGCCCGGGAATAGTAGGAAGAGGCCACGGAAATGCGCCTTCCATCATATGCAGGTCGGAATGACATAGGCCGGCAGCTTTGGTTCGGATCAGCACCTCGCGGGATCCGGGTCGTTTGACCCGGACATCCTCGATCGAGAGTGGCTTGCCCACCTCGTAAAGAACGGCTGCCTTCATCCCTCGCTCCTTCCTGCCCGGGTCACAAATCTAGAGCCGCAGTGGCCGTGAACGGCGTTAGGCAAGCTCGTAGCGGAACGCGTCGCCGCTGCGCTTGATATAGCCACCGTCAAAATGGCCGCCGATGATGAGTACCGGACGGTCTGCGAAGCGGGAAAAGAGCTCCCAACGCGTTCGAGCCGATTGCTCCCCATCCGTATCAACCCGAGACGACCATCCGACGTAGTGCATCTGTATGGGGTGGTGCGCCACGTCGCCGAGAAGGAGACATTCCTCTCCAGCGGATCTGATATGAATGCTCATATGACCCGGGCTGTGCCCCGGGCTTGGGATCATGGTGATCTCGTCGGTCAACCTGTAGTCGCCGGGCACGAGGTCGGCCAAGCCGGCTTCGGCGATCGGCCCTACGGAGTCTCCAAAGACGGCAGCGTCCATCGGGGTTCGACGAGCGTGTTTCCAAAAGTCGAACTCGTGCTTGCCGAAAACATACCGAGCGTTAGGGAACGTCGGGATCCACTTGCCGTTCACGAGGCGAGTATTCCAGCCTACGTGATCGACATGAAGGTGCGTACAGACGACTGTGTCGATGCTGTCGGGAGGAAAGCCAGCCCTTGTCAGGTCATCGAGAAACGAGGTCTGCAGACCGTTCCATGCATCGACGATCCGCCCCTGCTTGTCGTTTCCCAGTCCCGTGTCGACGACAATTCGGCGGTCGCCCACTTCGAGAACGAGCGAATGGATGGTGGTCTTCAGCATGCCGTCGGACTGTGCAAAGTCTGGCACCATCCACCCGACCTTACGGACCTCCTCGTCAGTGGCTTGAGGAAGTACGACGCTAATTCCGCCAGTGCCCTTGACTTCGACGATCTTGGTGATTCTCACCTGTCCGACGTTCCAGCTCACGTGCGTTCCCTTTCATCGACATTTCGGAAGTGGAGCTGCGCTGGTGCAGAACGGGCCGGGCAGTTCCGAGGCTAAAAAAGGCGTGGTCGGCTCCGCCCCAGGGGACGGCCGTGCTGCAAGGATGCTACTAGGTGCAGTTGAAGACCGTGTGTGCCGGCATCGGCCCGTGGATCGATGGCTTGTGCGTTCGCATCCTGCGCCCCATCAGTTCGCATCCCCCATGGTGGTCAAGCCTCTCGCTGGCTCCGACCCGCCGCAACCGCGGTCATCTTTGTCATACTTGCTGAATGTTTAGCAAGTAATATAGTCTGTGGCAAGCCGTCGGGTGGGAGGCTCAAGGGGGGCGGTCTTCGCGGGCCGGGAGGAGCGATCCATGAAAGTGTCGTTCGTGTTAGGGCTGCTTTGGCTGAGCATAGCTGTCGGCTTTTTACTGATTCGAGACCAGCAATCCGACGACCGCTGAGCCGGTTCAGCTGTCCTCGAATTGTACGGTGCTGGTGGGTTGGTCGAACTCGGGCTTGCGTGGCGAGGGGCTTCGCACTTATTGTAAGGTCAGCAAGCATTTCGAGGAAGGTATGGCGTCGACACACGAGGTACAGCGACGTCCACGTAGGACCCAAGCTCATCGGCGGGAGGCGGCTGAGGCCGCCCTTTTGGATGCTGCGCTATCGCTTATTTCTGTCCGGGGCGTCAAGGGGACGACGTTGGCGGAGGTTGGGGAGGCCGCTGGCTACAGTAAGGGCATTGCGGCGCACTACTTCAAGACCAAAGACCGTATGCTTCAGGCCACTGCCGAGTACGTGAATGAGGTGTATGCGCAGCTTTTGGATGAGGGGTCGTCCAAGCCGGGTCTCGAGACCCTGATGCGGTTTGTCGAGATGTCGTGTACACCCCGGCGGCTCGAGCTCTCCCGTGCAATATACCTGATGCAAAAGGAGGCTTTCTTCGACACGTGGGGCCTGGCCGAGGTCTTCAAGAAGTACAATAAGAGGGCGTTGAAACGTCTTGAGAGCGAGATACGGGCAGGAATCTTGGAAGGGGAGATCCGGAAGGATGCGGATCCCAAGTCCGAGGCGATCTTGCTTCTGGCGCTAACGCGCGGCCTTCGTTCGCAGTGGATCTTGAATCCCGACAAGCTGAATCTTCTCAAGATGAAGGATGAAATGGCGGAGTTCGTTCGGAGCAATCTCTCTACAAGAAGGGGGCGCTGATGGCCGGGCGGATCACCGTGCGCAAGGCCAAGCCTGCAACGCCTCCGGAGCCTGGTACGCACGCGGAACGTCGCGATGAGGCGGAGCGGAGACTTCTGGCCGCCGCTGCTGAGATCATCGCCGAGCGTGGTGTCGAGGGGATGACGTTGGCTGATGTCGGCATTGCTGCGGGGTATAGTCGAGGTCTGCCGGCGCACTACTACGGCAATAAGAACGGTCTGCTCGAGGCAGTGGCGGGCTATATTGCGGAAGGGTTCGCGAATCGATTGGATCAGGGAGGGCGCTTTGAGCCTGGCTTGCCCACCCTCTTGGGTGCTGTGGAAAGCTATTTGACGGCAACGCCGCGGAGCCGAAAAAACACCGTCACCCTCCAATCACTCATAGCCGAATCGCTGACCGAGCAGGCGTTGAGGGGGGCGGTGTCGCAAGTGAATGATCGGTCATTGCAGCGGCTTGCAGCCATGATACGGACGGGGATTGATCGGGGGGAGGTCCGTCCGGACGTCAATCCCGATCGCGAGGCCGTTATCATACTCGGAGCTCTTCGGGCTCTAATTGCGATGTGGCTGATCGATCCTCGCGATGTAAATTTGGAGGTCGTTCGAAAAGCATTCGCTGGCTCAGTCCGGCGAGCGTTGACGCTTTAGCGCAGCAGGCGTGTCGTCGCTAACGTTCGGGGCGTGCCGAAATCGGCCTTGAGTTCCGCCGGGGAAGGGCCTCTTGGTGCGCGAACCGACGCAGAGATGTCGGTTGCGATCGGGGCGAGCGAACGTCGGCGCCGATGGAGCAATTGTGCTGCGGGCGTTTACGCCTTTGCGACGGCCCCATCGTTAATCTTCCATGCATTGCTTGCGGCTCGGGCTAGATTTGCGCGCACGATCAGCCGATGGAATGGCGCAATGGCCCACAGGTAGGCTCGACCGATCGAATGCCGGCAGTGAACGGCGGTCGTGGCTACCAATTCGGGGGAGCCGTTAGGTGCGGCTCGGAGCATCACCGACGCACGAAAATCCAGGTGCCAATCGTCTTCACCCAAGATCATTTCCCTTTCTGACCGCGACCGGATGCGAAAGAAGCCGATGTAATCCGCTGGCGCCACCGCGGCTCTATGACGAAGTCGAGCGGACGTCTTGATGCCCAAGCCCGCCACGAGAAAGTCTCGAATGGCCAGGAGCATGCGCACCCAAGGATACGGCTCGTCCATCACGCATCGCGCAAGATGTTCGATCCCTTTGGCGGCATCCGCGGGAGCGAGGTTGACCGCAAAGGCGTCAGCCAAGTCGGCGCGGTGGTACCATTCGGCGATACCGCTATCGGTAGGTGGTGTTACCGGTCTGATGCTAGAAATCCTCAAGGTTGTCCGCTTTGACATGTTTTCATCCAATCCATTCAAGGGCTCATAAGCCATTCCTAGTCCTGGCCCAGCCGTAAAGATCCGTTGTGCGACGCACAGGCAAATATGAACTTGCTTAATGACCAGCAAGTAATACTGTGCGATTTTATGGGGCGGCGGGTGAGGCGAATTGCGCCGGGGAAGGAAACGATGAGGACGAGGATTACCGAGCTTTTCGGCATCAGGCACCCGATCGTTCAGGGTGGGATGCACTACGTGGGTTTCGCTGAGCTTGCTTCGGCTGTGTCGAATGCTGGTGGTCTCGGGATCATCACGGGCCTCACCCAAAGGACCCCGGAACTGCTCGCGAGGGAAATCGCAAGGTGCAGGGAGATGACCGACAAGCCGTTTGGCGTCAATATGTCATTTTTGCCCTCATTCAATCCCCCTCCGTATATGGAGTACATCGCCGCGATCGTCGATGGCGGCGTCAGGATCGTCGAGACGGCAGGCAGCAATCCCGAGCGCTATATTCCCGTCTTTAAAGCGGCCAACGTTACTGTCATCCACAAATGCACCTCCGTGAGGCATTCTCTTAAAGCCGAAAAGCTCGGCTGTGATGCGGTGAGCGTTGACGGCTTCGAGTGCGGCGGTCACCCTGGAGAAGACGACATTCCAAACATGATTCTGCTACCTCGGGCGGCTGATGAACTGACGATTCCGTTCATTGCCTCTGGTGGAATGGCGGACGCTCGAAGTCTTATAGCGGCTCTGGCTTTAGGGGCGGACGGAATCAACATGGGGACGCGATTTATCGCGACGAAGGAAGCGCCGGTTCACGACAATGTCAAACAAGCTCTGCTTGCCGCGACAGAGCTTGATACGCGGCTCGTCATGCGCCCCTTGAGGAATACGGTGCGCGTGTTGAAGAACGAAGCCGCGGAGAAGGTTCTTGAGATCGAGAGGACGAAGGGAGGAGCCGTCACGATCGACGAGCTTCATGAGCACGTCGGCGGTGTCTATCCCAAGGTGATGCTGGACGGACTTGTCGACCGTGGTGTCTGGAGCTGCGGCATGGTTGCGGGGCTGATTCATGACATCCCGACCGTGCGGGAATTGATAGACCGGATCATGGATGAAGCCGAGCGGATCGTACATCAACGGCTCGGAGGATATCTCAAAGGAACGGCAGTATCAGAGGGGCACTCCAAGCGGGTGTGATGTTGACCTACGTGAACCGACCATGGACTCCGACGCAAGCTAGCGGGGATAGCCAAAAGGCGTTCATCACGACCGGGTGTCCAGGATCGATCAATGATCGTCTGAGCGCCACGATAAGCGGGATATGCAATGTCCGAATCCGGAAGTTTTATTGTTGCGACTGCTGAGCGTGTGTTTGCCGATTTGGCAGATCCTAGTGCGATCTTACGAAGCCGCAGTCGCGGCTGGCGCGATGCTGCATGGGCTGCGTTGCAGGAAACCGGTCTCACCTTCATCTGGGTGCCGGAGATCTATGGTGGCGCCGAGGTGCCCTTCGAGGAAGGCTTTGAGGTGCTCCGTGCTGCGGGCCGAGCTGCGCTGGCTCTGCCTCTCGCGGAAACCATGCTGGGGTCGTGGCTGCTTTCTCGGGCCGCTATCGCTCCGCCAAGTGGGTCTATCAGTATTGGTCCGGTCCGGCCGACCGATAAGCTGAGGGTGGGCAGCGATGGTCGGCTATCGGGCCGACTCACACGGGTTCCGTTTGCAAGGGATGTCGACCACTTGGTCTTGCTCGTCCAATCCGATGAAGCAAGCCAAGTCGCCCTCGTACGGAGAAGTGATTGTCGCATCGAACACAGCGAGAATCTCGCCGGAGAGCCCAGTGACCTGGTCGATTGCGGCGGCGTTCTCCCACTTGCGCTCGAGGTGGCCCCTCAGGGCATGGGCGAGGCGGAGCTGCTGACGATCGGCGCTGTGGTACGAACGCAGCAGATTGCTGGCGCGCTTGAAAAGATGCTCGATCTTTCGGTCAGATACGCGACCGAGCGAGTCGCTTTCGAACGGCCGATTGGAAAGTTTCAAGCCGTGCAGCACAGTCTCGCGAGATTTGGGGGCGAAGTGGCGGCAGCGGTTGCTGCTGCCGGCTCCGCTGCCGATACCATCGTGCGCGATCTAACGGCCAGTGACTCCTGTTTGCTGGAAGTCGCGGCGGCGAAAATCCGCTGCGGTGAAGCCGCAGAGGTTGGCGCTGCAATTGCCCATCAAGTCCACGGTGCAATTGGCTTCACCGATGAGCACGTGCTTCACATGTATACCCTGCGGGCAATGGGTTGGAGGGATGACTTCGGTAGCGAGGTCTTCTGGAGCGGGAAGCTCGGGTCGCTAGTTTCACGTATTGGCGCGCGAGGGCTCTGGCCCTTGCTCGCGTCGCGATGAGTTGGGAGACGAAAACATGAGCGGCTTGCGCTTTGATCCAATTCGTCTGCCGGCGCGCTGCCAGGAGTTGCGTCGTGAAGTTCGCGAGTTTCTGTCGGCTGAAACCCGCGCAGGAACGTTCGACCCGCGTGATCCGGAAAGCGGCTCGTCCACCGCTCGCGAATTCAGCAAGCGAGTAGGCGAGCGGGGCTGGATCGGAATGACGTGGCCGAAGACGTACGGCGGTCAGGAGCGGAGCTTTCTCGATCGCTATGTTGTTACCGAAGAAATGCGGGTGGCGAATGCTCCGACCCGTCACTTCTTCGTTGCAGATAGGCAGAGCGGCCCAACGCTGATTCGCTATGCCAACGAGGCCATCAAGGATCGAATTCTTCCCGCCATTGTCCGTGGCGAGCTTTGTTTCTGTATCGGAATGAGCGAGCCGAATTCCGGTTCTGACCTGTTCGCAGCGAGCACAAAAGCGACGCGCTGCGATGGAGGCTGGACGATCAATGGCAGCAAAATCTGGACGAGTAACGCCCAGAACGCCGACTATATGATCGGCCTATTCCGGACCTCGCCCTCGTCGAAGGAAAATCGCCGCCACGGGCTGACGTCGTTCTTGGTCGACATGAGGTTGCCTGGAGTCAGATGCAATCCGATTGGCCAGATGAGTGGGCAGCGAGAGTTCAATGAGGTTGTTTTCGAGGACGTCTACATCCCTACGGACCATGTCATCGGTGAGGTCGACGGCGCATGGAAGCAGGCGACGAGCGAACTCGCTTACGAGCGGAGTGGCCCCGAGCGATTCCTTGAGACCTATGGCGCGCTCGTCGAGCTGATCGATTTCGTTGGTGAGACGTCGCATCCGGCTGTCATCTCAGGACTCGGTCGACTGGTCGCGGAACTACATACTTTGCGTCGTATGTCGGTTTCAGTGGCCGGGATGCTGGAAGAGGGTCACGAACCCGTTGTCGAGGCCGCCATTGTAAAGGACGTTGGGACAGTCTGGGAACAGGGGCTTCCGCATCGTGCGCGCGATCTGGCCGGCTTCGCCGAGACGATTGAGCGTCCGTATCATATTTTCGAAGAAAAGCTCGGCTTCTATCTCAAGATCGCCCCGAAGGTCACGATCCAGGGGGGGACGACGGAGATCCTCAGAGGAATCATAGCGCGCGGGCTCGGCTTGCGATAGCGCGGACAACAAATCGGGAGATAGAGGTTGAGCGGAGATATCGATGTTTCTCAAGCCGGGCACGTTGCGATTATCGAGATCCGGCGTCCCCCGTTGAACTATTTCGACCTCAAGCTGATCCGCAGCATTGCGGATGCGCTCGACCGGATTGATTCAGATATCGAGGTGCGTTGCGTGGTGCTTGCAGCCCAGGGCAAGGCGTTCTGCGCGGGAGCCGACTTTCGCGCGGTCGACGTGGAATCCGAGGAGCGCCGCTCGTCTCGACAGGCCGGTCATCTTTATGTCGAGGCAATTCGTATATTCCGTAACAAGAAGCCAATCGTCGCCGCGGTTCACGGCGCCGCGATCGGCGGCGGCCTTGGACTGGCGATGTCGGCGGATTTCCGAGTGACCTGTGCAGAGGCACGGTTCTCGGCCAATTTTACGAAGTTGGGTTTCCATCCCGGGTTCGGGCTTACCGTCACTCTCCCCGAGGTGATCGGAAGAACGAAGGCCGCAATGATGTTCTACACCAGCCGTCGGCTGAATGGCCAGGAAGCCTACGAGATCGGACTTGCGGATATGCTCGTACCGCAAGGTCAAGTTCGGGAGGCTGCGATTAATTTTGCCCATGAGATCGCAGAGTGCTCTCCGCTGGGCCTGCTCGCTACGCGCGCGACAATGCGTGAGGGACTGGCGCAGCGGGTCCAGAAGGCCACCGATCACGAATTGGCTGAGCAGAATAGGCTCCGTCAGACGGAGGATTTTGACGAAGGCGTGAGGGCTACGGCCGAACGAAGGGTCCCGATCTTCCGCGGCCGTTGAAAAAGCCGCAGAAGGGTGAGGGCGTTGAGGTAGGGGCGGAGAAGGTCCATGAACGTACTTATTGTATTTGCTCATCAGGAGCCGCGTTCGTTCAATGGAGCGCTACGCGATATCGCCGTGCAAACTCTTTCGCGGCAGGGGTTCACGGTTGAGGTCAGCGATCTCTACGCAGAAGAATTCGAGGCGCGGGCGACTGCAAGGGACTTTGGCAAACGTGCGGATAACCGCTTCTTTAAATACCAAGCTGAGCAGAGGGCAGCGGCCTCCGGAGGCGATCACTCTTTTGCGGCGGATATCGCACGTGAACAAGAGCGATTGACCCGCGCTGATCTGGTCATATTTCAGTTTCCTCTCTATTGGTTTTCTGTGCCGGCGATCCTCAAAGGCTGGTTCGATCGTGTTTTGGCGACGGGCTTCGCATATGGGGGAGGTCGCTTTTTCGAAGCAGCACCGCTGTATGGCAAGCGGGCTCTGCTATCGATCTCGATGGGCGCCGGTGAAGATCGCTTCGGTCCGTCTGCGCTTTATGGCGACATGAACTGGATACTTCATCCGATCCGGGTCGGGACGCTCAACTTTTGTGGATTCGAGGTCCTCGAGCATCATATCGTGCATGGGCCAGCGTCTATGACGCCCGGCGAACGTGAACATGTTCTCAAGCGTTGGCGGGACAGGCTGATTTCATTGAGCAACGAGAAGCCGTTGCCGTTTGCCCATGCGTCCGACTTCGAAGCCGCCAGCCAGCGGACATAGAGAACTTGTTAATTGACAAGCAAATCTGCGCGAGACTACAACTTCAGCGCAGAATTCGGTGACGTCGCGTTTCGCGGAGAACGGGTGGCAATCTGGTCTCGACGATAAGAAGACGTTCGCCAACGAAAAAAGAGAGGGAGAAGCCCGTGAACGATGTACTAGACTTGGGCGGTCGCGTTGCCTTCGTGACGGGTGCGGGACAAAACGTCGGCCGGCGCATTGCGCTACACTTCGCCGCTCACAATGCCGGCGGCGTTGCTGTGAACGACTTTCACCTGGATCGAGCCGAAGCAGTTGTCGAGGAGATTCGATCTGCGGGGGGCAAGGCAATCGCAGTCCAGGCCGACGTCACCGATCTCAGCAGCGTCAAAGAGGCAGTGGCGCGGACCGAGAAGGAATTTGGCCGGATCGGGATTCTGGTGAACAATGCAGGCAATGCGGGAGCAAATCCGACTGCTGATTTGAAGAAGCCGTTTTGGGAGGTCGGCCCGGAGAGTTGGAACAAATTCATAGGTGTGAATCTCTACGGCGTTATCAACTGCACGTCTGCGGTCATTCCAAGCCTGATTGCGAGGCAGGCACCTGGACGCATCATTACCATCATTTCCGACGCGAGCCGCTGGGGAGATCCTGGTCTTGAGATCTATGCGGGAGCCAAGGCCGGAGCGGCAGGCTTCATGCGAGCAGTTGCGCGCAGTCTCGGGCGCCATCAGGTCACCGCTAACTCGATAGCAATTGCCGCAATTTCAACCGAGACGAACGCTCGTGTAAATCCCAATCCGGAAGTCGAGAAGCGCATCCTTGAGAAGTACATCATTCGCCGGCGCGGCGATCCCGTCGATGTTGCGAACATGGTTCTCTTTCTTGCGTCGGATGCGAGCCCCTGGATCACCGGCCAGACCTATCCAGTCAATGGCGGATTCACGCTGGCACTTTAGCCGACAAGTGCTCCTGACTGACCATGGGCCAGTCAGGATGATGTGACCAACGCGACGATTGCGGGAGCGGTGCATGGATTTCGAGCTGTCAGAGCGTCAGCGTGAATGGGGGCATCGTGTGGCGACCTTTCTCAACCGCCACGTTCGACCCGCCCAGCCAACCTATCGCAGACAGCAGTCCGAGGGCGACCGTTGGAAGGTGATCCCGGTCATCGAGGAGCTGAAGGTCCAAGCCCGGGCTGAGGGGCTCTGGAACCTGTTCATGCCGCCAAATGAGCATGAAGATGAGGAGTTTCGTGGAGCGGGGTTGAGCAATCTTGAATATGCACCGCTTGCTGAAGAGATGGGAAAAATCGAGTGGTCGTCGGAGGTCTTCAACTGCTCGGCGCCAGATACTGGCAACATGGAAGTGCTCATTCGATATGGAACCAAGGAGCAGAAGCGCAAGTGGTTGCGACCGCTCATGGACGGAGAGATCCGGTCGGCCTTCCTGATGACTGAACCTGCCGTCGCATCCTCGGATGCCACAAATATCCAGACGCGCATCGAACGACGCGGCGATCACTACGTGGTCAATGGAACAAAGTGGTTCTCCTCGGGTGCCCCCGATCCGCGTTGCAAGTTGGGGCTTCTCATGGGGAAGACGGACCCCTCGGCTCCCCCTTATCAGCAGCAATCGCAGCTGTTGGTTCCCTTGGATAGCCCAGGCATTCGAACTGAACGAATATTGACTGTATTCGGCTACGATCATGCTCCGCATGGGCATGCGCAGATCGTCCTGGAGAATGTGAAGGTTCCGGCGGAAAATCTCATCTTGGGCGAGGGGCGGGGCTTTGAAATCGCCCAAGGAAGGCTCGGTCCAGGCCGCATACATCACTGTATGAGGACGATCGGCGTAGCAGAATTCGCTCTGCAGAAGATGGTCGAGCGCCTCACCGAGCGAACTGCATTTGGCAAACGCATTGTCGAGCATTCGGTGTGGGAGCAGCGAATCGCCGAGGCTCGGATCGATATCGAGCGCACAAGGCTGCTGACCTTGAAGGCTGCAGATATGATGGACAAGGTCGGCAACAAGGCGGCGCAACTCGAAATCGCAATGATCAAGGTGGCGGCACCCAACATGGCGATCAGAATTATCGACGATGCGATTCAGGCCTGGGGCGCCGCCGGTGTGACCGAGGACCCTGGCTTGGCAAGCGCCTACGCATCGATTCGATCCCTGCGCTTTGCCGATGGCCCGGACGAAGTGCATAACCGCGCGATCGCGCGGATGGAACTCAGGCGGCAGCGGCATGGCATAGCGCGGTGATAACGACCGTCTTCGGCTGTCGAGTGCGGAAAATGACCTTCTGCGATGCAGCAAATGTGAGCGCAGTTATCGACTGGACGACTTGCCGTTCCATGGCCCAGGAGCCGAGCTGTTCGGCAAGGACATCGTTGTGAGTATTGCAGCGTGTGAAGATCTCTTAGGAGCCTTGCTTGGAAAATCTGTTTGATATGTCCGGAAAGGTCGCAGTGATCACAGGATCATCGCGAGGGATTGGACGCGCGATTGCCGAGCGGCTCGCCCAGCACGGTTCGAAGGTCGTCATCTCGTCCCGAAATGCGACGTCCTGTGATCAGGTGGCGGATACGATCAACGCCCGCCATGGTGCTGGTACAGCCTTATCAACACCGGCAAATATCTCGTTGAAGAGCGATCTGCAGCATCTGATTGAAGAGGCGACGCGGAGGCTCGGAAAGATCGACGTGCTCGTCTGCAATGCGGCCAGCAATCCCTATCATGGACCAATGTCCGGGCTGCCTGACGCGGCATTTCGTAAGGTTCTTGAGAACAATATTGTGGCCAACCATTGGCTGGTTACGATGGTGACGCCGCAGATGATCGAACGTAGGGATGGAGCGATCATCGTTGTATCCTCGATCGGAGGGTTCAAGGGAAGTGACGTTCTAGGAGCCTATAGCATCTCAAAGGCGGCCGACGTTCAGTTGGTGCGAAATTTGGCCGTCGAATTGGGCAAGTACAACATCCGGAGCAACTGCATTGCACCGGGCTTGATCAAAACGGATTTTGCACGGGCTCTTTGGGAAGATCAGGAGAATCTCAAGCGGACTGAAGAACGCAATCCGATGGGGCGTATCGGAGAGCCCGATGAAATCGCGGGCGCTGCGGTGTTCTTGGCGTCGCGGGCCGGATCCTACGTCAACGGGCAGACCATCATTGTTGATGGCGGCACATTGGCTGTCTAGCCCAGAGCCTTGCAGGCAACAGACATCCGAACGTCGTTCAGGCGGCGGTGGGTTTGTCTACGAGCACACAACGAGGCTTAGATTCGGCAGTTCTCCTTGACCGTCTAAATTAGTCGTCGAACCATTTCACCGACTGGCTGATCGGGGCGCGAGTGGTTCGTTGCCGATTGGCGGTATGCCGGGAGTCTTCGTACCCGAAGGCAATCCCACAAAGGATAAATTGATCCGAAGGAAGCGCGAACTGTTCACGCCAAAAATCGGGAAAGTCGGCTAGAGTAGCCAGAATTGACGTTGCGACTCCGAAAGCTTGGGCCGCAAGCAGAAAATTAGCTATGTAGCCGCCGCAATCGAGAGTACTCAAGTGCCCTAGCCCTCCCGGTGTTGTGACAAGCGCCAAACGAGGAGCGTCAAAGAACTGTAGCTCCTCCGGCTCCACAGCATCGCTCGTCCTGGACGGCAGGTTCTGAGCCTTACGGCGGGAATCCCAGAAGCGCTCGGCGCGCTTCTTGTATTCTCCGCTCAGGCATGTAGGAGGGTCTGGCTGTTTCCGATGTTCTTTTGCATATTGACGGATCAAGGTTCGCAGACGTCGGGTCGCCCTGGCGCTAGCGATCGCGACGTTCCAGGGTTGGGTATTTTGCCAGGATGCCGTGCGCTGCGCGGTCAGCAATATCGCGTCGATCGTTTGCTGCGGAATATCCATCGGCAGAAATGCGCGACAACTGTATCTCTCTTGAACGATACCGACGAGTATGTCGCCGCGTCGAAGGAAAAACGAATCGGCGGCGGTTGGCGCCGTCATTGCAGCATCGATGATAGGCCGACATGTTCGATCGCTCACCTTGCTCTTCTCCCACTTCTGCTCGCCTCGGAAAAGCAGCTATTTCGAAGCCACACTCGGCGTTTGGGCAACGCCAGGACCGAGGCATCAAGCCACGAGTCGTGAAGATAGGCGTCCCCTGCATTTGATATCGTCATTTCAATACGGTCGTAAATTTGCTAAACAGTCAACAAGTAAATGTTGTCTCGCAGCCCTGTTGGGCTCCCAATTGGTGAAGTGGCCTCCATGAACGACAATGAGCTTGTGTTACTTGATGTGGATGGTGGCGTTGCAACGATAACGCTGAACAGATCTCGGGCCCAAAATGCCTTCGACGGAGCTTTGGCCAGGCGATTGAGCGAGATCGTGCGTCGTGTGATGAAGAATGACACGGTTCGAGTCGTCGTCTTGAGGGGAAATGGCCCCGCCTTTTGCATTGGGGCCGATTTGGCGACGTTCTTTCGCCATCGGGGAGATCCATCCCCTATGGTGAGGGAAATTCTGGGTGATCTCAACGAGGTGTCGCTCGCTCTACGCGAGGGCGGGCGTCTGGTCATCTCAAGCATTCATGGTCGGACGGTGGGCATAGGATTATCGCTGGCAATACAGGCCGACTTTTGCGTCGCTGCAGATACAACGACGCTCACGCCGGCCTACGCGCTCCTTGGGCTTCCGCCCGACGGCGGGGCAACCAGGGCGGCTGCGGAGCGGATCGGAATAAGAAGGGCTATCCAGCTCTATCTAGGTGAACAGACGCTTGACGCGGACCGCGGTCTTGAGCTCGGCTTGATCGACCGCCTCGTTCCGGCGGCCGAGCTTGAGCAAGCGACACGCGAGCTTTCCAATCGGCTTGCCCAGAACTCTGCTGACGCGATCCTTCATACGAAAGCACTGCTTCGGCAGTCTATGTCGACGCCCCATGCTGTGCAGCTCTTTGCCGAGATGGAGGCGATCATCGATTGCATGGGGACCGAGTTCTATCGAACCGAATTGAGGAAACGCATCCAGACGATCCTTCAATCCTGATGAGACTCGAAGCTGTGGTCCCCAATATCTGCAGCTGCGGCGCGCTGACCCGGCCCGCCGAAAGGGGCAAGGCTGACCCTGCGCACCAACAGGGTCAGCGTTGTGATCGCTTCAAGCGCCCTTGAGCAGAGTGACGTGAAGCAGGAAAGACTCGGGGCCCAGCTTGTGCTCTTCGGCTGGCTGCTAGAACATGCCGCCCCCGGAGCCTCCATCGATGACGATATTCTGTCCCACAACGAAGTTTGCGAATTCGGAAGCGAAGATGGCCGCGAAGCGACCGAAGTCGTCGGGATCTCCCATTCGTCCCGCTGGGATACGCCACTCTTTTGCGACATCCTTCTTCGCACGATCGAGCTCGTCGGTCGACGCGTTGAGCAGCTCGGCGCGCGACAGAAAGGAGTCTGTTGCATACATTCCGGGGAGTAGATTGTTGATGATGACGTTGTGCTTCGCCAGCTTTCGAGCCACCACCGCCGTATAGCTCGCCAGCGCCGTCCGGGGCGCACCAGACAACAGCCGACGCTCGACCGGGAACTTTATGGCAACGGTTACGATGTTGATGATGCGGCCCCATTGACGGTCGGCCATGCCGTCCACGACTGCTCGCATCAGCTCGATTGGTCCTACCGTGCCAGATCGATAAGCATCGATCCAATCATCGGCTGTGATTTGCCGGAAATCAGGTGTGTACGGCGGGGGCGAAATCGTGGTGACCAAAATGTCGGGGGCGGGGCACGCGTCGAGGAGCGCTGCTCGACCCTCCGCAGTGGTATGGTCCGCTCGAATGAACCTGACCTCTCGACGGGTCTCGCGGGTGAGCTCCGCTGCAGCCTGCCGTAATCGCTCCTCGTTTCTGGCGCTGATCAGGACATCGGCGCCTTCCAGAGCGAGGGCCGCTGCGGTTGCCCGTCCCATCCCGGCGCTGCCGCCGGCCACAATGGCTCTGCGCCCCTTTATTCCAAGATCCACGATAGCTCTCCTCTCTAGCGGGCCGTAACATTGAAGCGACCAGGCACACAAGCAGGCCGACAACGCCAACGGTGTCGGCCTGCCGCGGCCCCGTCCTTTTGCGGGGACCGGATCAGGGCTTCTTTTCGACGTTCCAGAACACCGGCACATTGGCCTCGATGTTTCCACTCACGGTTTTTCGGCGGGCGATGGGTAGGTTGACCTGACCGAGCGGGATATGCGTCGGGTATTCCAACATCCGAATCTGGATCGCCTCGGCAATCTCCGTTTGCCGTTCCATCGTGGTTGCTTGACTGAAGGCGCGCCGAAGGTCCTCGAGTCGTTCATCACAGGGCCAGCCGAACCAAGCCTTGTCGCAGGATGCGTTGACCATGCCATTGACCAGAGGATTATAGAGATCCGAAGCGGTTGGCAGCGTGAACATCGCGCTCCAACCTGCAGGAGGGGGGTCCTTCTTGGCCCTGCGAGAGACCAGGGTGGACCAGTCCATCCGCTGAAAATCGACGACAAAGCCGGCTCGCTCGAGCAGGGATTTGGCGACGGGCCCGAGATTGTTAAGGATTGGAAGATCTGTAGGACCCATGAGGACGACGGGAGTTCCGTCATAACCTGCCTCGGTGAGCAGGGCTTTCGCTTTGGTGAAATTCGATTCGAGCTTGTCGTCCCACCCCTTGGTTGAACCGAAGGGGGTATTACAGATGAAGACTGCCTTACACTTGATATAGAACCGCGGGTCTCCGACCGCGGCATTTAAAAAGTCCTCCTGGTTGAGTGCGTAGAGCACGGCTTGGCGAATTTTGGGATTATCAAACGGCTTGTTCAGCACATTGAAGCGAAGCAGAAACTGGGAACCCTGCTTGCTCAGCGATACGAGCTCGATATTGGGGTCCCCCTCAAGCAGCGGGAAGAGATCGGGTTGAGGTGATTCGATCATATCGATTTCACCCTTCAGCAGCGCATTCACGGTCGTTTGTGCGTCAGCGAGAGTGATCCACTCCACGCGGTCGACTTTTGCTACCTTGCCTCCCGCGAGGCCCGAAGGCGGCTCCGCGCGCGGCTTGTAATTCGGGTTCTTGACGTAGACGGCCTTTTCGCCTGGCTTCCATTCGTCCTTCTTGAAAATGAATGGACCTGAGCCGGTCGTATCGCTCAGTTGGACATTCGGATCGAGCTCGGCAACGCGCCGAGGCATGATGAAGATGCTCAGCGAGGGCTTCGAAAGTGCGGTCATCAACAAGGAGGTCGGCTCAGTCAGAACGATCCGAAAAGTACGTTCATCGACGGGCGTCATTTCCTTGATCAGCCGCATGAGCGGTTGTCCCAGGGCGGCGTCACGCGCCGACCACCGTCTGATCGACGGAATCACGTCTGCGCTGGTGACCGGTTGGCCATCGTGCCACTGGAGACCCTCTCGCAACTTGAACGTATAGGTCAGCTGGTCTTCGGAAACATTCCAGGAATCAACCATCTGCGGCCTGATCTGCAAATTTGCGTCGGTCGCAAACAGGGTATCGTAGATCATATAGGCGTGATTCCGTACGATATAGGCGGTCGTCCAGTACGGATCGAGGATTTTGAAATCGGAAGACATGACCACGCGTAGCGTGTTGGCCTCGACCGTGCCTGCGGTTAGCGCGAGGACGGCCGCTACAAGGATGCAGCGAACCCACGACATTTCTTGTTTTCTCCCTCGGTGAACGCCCCTGGAGGGCGCTTCGTGGCGAAGTGAAACACTTGCTAGACAAAAAGCAAGTATTATGATCAAAGTCTCATCTGCCTCGGCCGAAAGAAGTCGGGCAGAAGGGAAGGAGATCACGCCGATGACGTTCCGTCGTCCGGTGCCGTGGAGCTTGATTGCGCGGATATGCTTGCCGGGTCGTAATCCGGTGCTGTCTTGCCTTGCTCGGGTCTGCTCGCGTCCTGATCGGGCCGACCGCGCTCGCCGTCGTCGAGTACGGTTCTGCCGCAAATCGATGTCGGCCGTTGGCCTTGATCTGGCATGCCAAGCTATCTCCCGCTATCGATGGTGCAGATATGCCTGATTTCATTGTTCGGCGCCTGCTCGGGACGTTGCCCGTTCTCGCCGTTGTGACGATCCTGGTTTTCCTAATGTTGCGCCTCATTCCCGGGGATCCGGCAGCGATCATCGCCGGAGACAATGCGACGTCAGATCAGATTGAGCTCATTAGAGGCAAGCTGGGCTTGAACGAGGCATTATGGGCGCAATTCGGGATCTGGCTCGGCCACCTTGCGCAAGGGAATCTTGGAGAAAGTTTCTTCTTCAAGACGACCGTCGCTGAACTGATAGGGCAGCGCATCGAGCCGACATTGGCGCTGTCTCTCTGTACGCTTCTCATTGCTACGGTGATAGCGGTACCAACCGGAGTGTTGGCCGCCTATCGGCAAGGATCGTACTTCGATCGGATCGTGATGGCTCTTTCAGTAATCGGCTTCTCTGTTCCAGGCTTTGTTGTTGGCTACTGCCTCATCTACGTCTTCTCGATTTCTCTGAGCCTTCTTCCCGTACAGGGCTACGTTCGGCTGCACGAGGATGCAGTGGGCTGCATCCTTCATCTCATTCTGCCGTCGTTGACGCTCTCCGTCGGCTTCATCGCTCTCATTTCGCGGATGACGCGGGCCGCGGTAATCGAGGTCTTGAAGGAAGACTATATTCGTACAGCCCGTGCGAAGGGACTGTCCGAGCAGACCGTCTTGGTTCGTCATGCTCTTCGCAACGCTGCCGTTCCAGTGCTGACCATTATTGGCACAAGCGTTGCTGTGCTCATTGGTGGCGTCGTCGTCACAGAGACGGTCTTCGGCCTTCCTGGGCTAGGACGGCTGACCGTGGAGGCTGTGCTCAGTCGCGATTTCCCGACGATTCAGGCGGTGATCCTGATGTTTTCGGTTGTGTACGTGTTGATCAACCTGCTGATCGACATCCTCTATACCATTTGCGATCCGAGGATTCGGCTTTGAGTATGCTGGTTGAAAAAGCGTCGGGTCAGGGACGGAGCGCCAACGTGCGACGAAGCCGTGGCTGGCTCTGGCTTCCCGCCATGCTGAGCCCCGGCGTCATCGTTGGAACGTTACTTCTGCTATCGGCGATATGCACCGCTGCGATGGCTCCGGTGCTCGGAACCGTGGATCCCTCGCGGATTGATCCTGGAAACCGCAATCGCAAGCCGGGCACGGAGATCTCCGTGCGGCTGGATGATGGTAGCAAAGTGACGCGGACCGCCCTGATGGGGACCGACACTTTGGGGCGCGACGTTTACAGCCGGGTGATCTACGGCACCCGGGTATCGTTGTTTGTCGGCGTCACGGTCGCCGTCCTCGCCATTGCGATAGGTGTCTTCACAGGCCTTCTCTCGGGGTACATCAGGCGTCTGGATGGTCCGGTCATGCGGATAATGGATGGCTTGATGGCCATTCCAGGTATTTTGCTAGCGGTCGCGCTGGTTTCGATTTGGCGTGGGGGGCTGCTGACCGTCATTTTTGCGATCGTGGTGCCCGAGGTGCCCCGCGTTGCGCGGGTCGTGAGATCGATCGTGCTGAGCGTGCGCGAGGAACCGTATGTAGAAAGCGCGGTATCGGTCGGCACGAGGACGTGGGTTATCATGTTTCGGCACATTCTGCCCAACCTCGTGCCACCGCTCATCGTGCAGGGCACGTTTCTCGCAGCGTCGGCCATCCTGCTGGAGGCCGCTTTGTCCTTCATCGGGATCGGCACGCCGCCTGAAATTCCGAGTTGGGGGAACATTATGTCCGAAGGGCGTGCGTTGTTCCGTATCCAACCTCACAACGTGCTTTACCCCGGCGTATTTCTCGCAGTAACCGTTCTTGCCATCAACATGATCGGTGACGGCCTGCGCGACGCGCTCGACCCTACGATGGGCGAGGAGCCATGACAGGAGCAGCGGTCATCCCAGAGCGTTCCGGCTCCGAATACCAAGTCGGTAACAAGACGTCGACCGGCAAACCCGTGCTCGAAATTCGCAACCTCACGATAGGTCTTCCGACTAGAATCGATCGCCGCTACGCGGTCCGCGACTTCAACTTGACCGTCAAGGCAGGTGAAGTGGTCTGCCTGGTCGGAGAATCGGGCTCGGGCAAGTCGGTGACAGCCTTTGCTACGATGGGATTGCTGTCGAAGCCCCTCAAGCCTTCCGCGGGGCAGATTCTTCTCGAGGGAGAAGATGTGCTCAGCGTAGGCGAGGCCAGGCTGCGCCAATTGCGCTGTGCGCGAATGTCCATGATTTTTCAGGAACCCATGACCGCACTCAACCCAGTGTTGACGTGCGGAAGACAGATTGACGAGGTTCTCCAAGCGCACTGTGATATGGGCCCCGCCGCTCGCAAAGCCAAGATCATCTCCATGTTCGAGAGCGTGCGGCTTCGCGACGCAGAGAGGATCTACGCAGCCTTTCCGCACCAACTGTCCGGAGGGCAGCGCCAGCGGATCATGATCGCTATGGCATTGGTTCTCGATCCTGTCCTTCTCATTGCGGACGAGCCAACCACGGCGCTGGATGTCACGACACAAGCCGGAATCTTGAAGCTGATCTCGGAGCTGCAAAGCACCCGAGGCGCGGGCGTACTATTCATTACCCACGATTTCGGCGTCGTTGCCGAGATTGCGCATCGCGTCGCGGTGCTCCGGTCGGGGGAGCTTGTCGAGGTGGGGCCGACAGATCAGATTTTGTCGAACCCTCGCCAGGACTATACGAAGATGCTGATCTCCTCGGTTCCCTCGCTACAGCCACCGGCGCGCGAGCCAGTGCGGGGTCAACCGATCATTCTCAGGACCGACAAGCTGGGCAAAAGCTATCAGCGATCTGGACTCTTCCGGCGCGGAAGCGTCGTCCGGGCGGCCGCCAATGTGGATATCGAGATTCAAAGAGGAGAGACGCTCGGGATTGTGGGAGAATCCGGCTCCGGAAAGTCGACAGTGGCGCGGTGCATCGCACGCCTGATCGATCCGAGTGAAGGCCAAGTGTTCCTCGGCGGAACGGATGTAACGCATCTTGCGGCGTCACAAATGCGCCCGCACCGCCGGCGGGTTCAGATCGTCTTCCAGGATCCTTATCGATCCCTCAACCCGCGGCTAACGGTGGGCCAGTCAATCATTGAAGGCCCCGTAAATTTCGGCATGAGCAGGACGGAGGCCCTGTCCCGTGCAGCGCGGCTGATGGAGACCGTGCAGCTCGACGGTTCCATGCTACAGCGCTATCCGCATCAGTTCTCGGGAGGTCAACGTCAGCGAATTTGTATTGCTCGCGCGCTGGCGATGGAGCCAGATCTTCTGATTGCGGACGAGGCGGTGTCCGCACTGGACGTTTCGGTCCAGAGACAGGTTCTGCAGCTTCTGGATGACGTTCGTAAGCGCCTCAAGTTGGCGGTTCTCTTCATAACGCATGACCTTCGGGTGGCGGCGCAAGTGTGCGACCGAGTGGCCGTCATGAGGCAGGGGGAAGTCGTCGAGCTCGGTTCGACCGAAGCGATATTCCGGGATCCGCAGCACGATTACACCAAATCGTTGTTTGCAGCCGCTCCTGGCCGCGGTCGCAAGTTTGGTGAGTTCATCACGCAACTCCCCGGCTAATCGCTGGAACGTCCTGAGCGTTGTCAGGATGCGGCGGCGTCGTAGGCGATGCCCGGCGTGCGGCTTTGCGCTCTCAAGCCCGAGCGCCGTAGAAGCAAGGTAGGAATGTTATGAACGCTCGTCAGAATCGTCCGTTGGACGGCATTACAGTGATTGATTTAGGGCAAGTCTACCAAGGGCCATACGCGACCTATCTGATGGCGAAGGCCGGAGCCAACGTCATCAAGGTTGAGCCACTGGATGGAGAGCCAGTTCGCCAGCGTGATGCAGTCAGTCGTGGCTCCGGTGCGCCCTTTGCGATGCTCAATGGGCACAAGAGGTCTATGACCTTGAACTTGAAGAGCGCGCGAGGCCGGGAGATTCTCAAAGCGCTTGTCGGGACAGCCGACGTTCTGTTGGAAAACTTCGCACCAGGCGTATTGGACAGGCTAGGTGTCGGCTGGTCAGTGCTTAGCGATCTCAAACCGCGGCTCGTCTATGCATCGGGATCCGGTTTTGGCCTTTCCGGTCCAGACAAGGACAAGCTCGCGATGGACATTACGGTCCAGGCCGTCTCGGGGTTAATGAGCATCACGGGTTTTACTGATAGTCCTCCTGTCAAAGCGGGCGCGGCAATCGTTGATTTCCTGGCTGGTACCCATCTTTATGCCGGCGTGGTGACTGCTCTCTACGAGCGGCATTTCACGGGGCGGGGCCGTCTCGTCGAAGTCGCGATGCAGGAGGTTGTATACCCGACGCTCGCGTCAAATCTTGCCTATATGTATGATCTCGGGCAGGCGCCTCCTCGTACAGGAAATCGTCATGGAGGCCTCTCGGCTGCGCCATACAACGTATATAGGTCCAGTGATGGTCATGTCGCGATTATCGCGACGAACGAAAAGCATTGGACAAACCTGCTCCGCGCAATGAATCGCGCTGACCTGCTAAGCGATCCGCGCTTCTCGAGCAAGGTCTCACGTGTTCGCAACATGGAGGAGGTCGACCGGACTGTTTCGGAATGGAGTTCGAGAATTACGCGACAGGAGGCCTGCGCAATCCTCGACGAATGGAAGGTGCCGTCCGCTCCGGTCCGCAATTTGTCCGAGGTGAGCAACGATGCTCATATGCAGGCCCGAGGCATGTTGACGTGGATCGATCATCCACAATTCGGAAGGATCGTCATCCCTGATAGTCCCATCCGAATTCACGGGACTGATCGCCTTCCGGCAGCGATATCTCCAAAGCTTGGGCAGGACACCGAAGAGATCTTGCGCACAATGCTCGATTTCTCCGCTGAGGACATCGAAGGTCTACGATCCGAAGGTGTGATTGGTGGCAAAGCGGACGGCTGAAGGTGGGTGTCGGTTCGCGCACGCATCCAGTTCAATCAATTGGGGCGGTTGCCGAATTAGCGACATCCGCCCGCATCAGGTTGCGTAAAATTCACGAATAGATGGGTTTACGGACAAACAGAGAAAAGGGTGACGCTCGCTTTGAGAGCGATAGAGCGGTGGCGGCTCCGAGTCTCGCGAGCGGGGCTCTCTGCACCAGGGAACGTGTCGCGCGCACGAGGAGGATATCGATGAACGATTACGCTATGCTGATCAACGGGCGTCTCGTCCAAGGCGACTTGACGATGGAAGTCATGAATCCGGCCACGGAGACTCTGGTCGCGATAGCGCCGAGGGCATCGATCAGCCAGCTTGATCATGCCGTCAGCGCTGCCAAAGCGGCATTCCCAAGTTGGAGCCGCATTCCGATTGGCGACCGACGCACCGTACTGCAGAGAATAGCTGCGGTGGTCGAGGCGAATGCCGACATGTTGGGCCGAATCTTGACCCAGGAGCAGGGGAAGCCTCTCACAGACGCCGTACAAGAGGTTCGTGGCGCAGCCGGCGTATTTCGGGCGATTTCACAGATGGAGCTGCCGGCGAGAATCATCGAAGACTCAACGCAGAGGAGGGTGGAAGTCCATCGTAGGCCGCTAGGGGTCGTGGCGGCCATCGTGCCGTGGAACTTTCCTATCGCTCTGATGGCTTTCAAGGTTCCTCCGGCCCTTTTGGCTGGCAACACTGTTGTCATAAAGCCGGCAGCAACCACGCCGCTCAGCACCCTCAAATTCGGTGAGTTGATCTCAGATGTTGTTCCCGCCGGCGTCCTCAACGTCATCGCCGATGCCAATGACCTTGGTGGCGCCCTGTCCGCTCACCCGGATATCCGCAAGGTCAGCTTTACCGGCTCGACCGCGACCGGCAAGAAAGTCATGGCGAACGCTGCAGATACGCTCAAACGGCTAACGCTCGAATTGGGAGGTAACGATGCGGCGATTGTGCTGGGCGACGTCGAACCCAGTGCCGTGGCGCCGAAGATCTTCCAACAAGCCTTCCGGAACAGTGGGCAGATCTGCATCGCAGTGAAGAGGGTCTATGCGCATGCGTCAATTTACGACGAACTGTGCAATAAGCTCGCAATGCTGGCGGATGCCGCGGTGGTTGGCGATGGCCTTGAGCAGGGTGTTCAGATCGGGCCGATCCAGAATCGGGCTCAGTTCGAGCGAGTGCGTGAGCTCATCGATGACGCAAAGGAGAATGCCAACGTCATTGCCGGAGGTCTCGTTGAAGGCCGTAGCGGCTACTTCGTTCGGCCGACTATTGTGCGTGACATTGCAGACGATGCCCGGTTGGTCAAGGAGGAGCAATTCGGCCCCATTTTGCCTGTTCTGAAGTTTACCGATATCGATGATGTGGTTCGCCGAGTGAATGATAGCCCGTGGGGGCTTGGCGGCTCCGTATGGTCCAACGACGAGAACCGAGCGCTCGAGGTCGCCGGCCAGGTCGAAGCTGGCACCGTGTGGATCAATAGCCATGCGGCGTTAGCGCCTAACGTTCCGTTTGGTGGAAGCAAGCAGTCTGGCTTTGGAGTCGAATTTGGAGACGAGGGACTGGCTGAGTTTACTCAGCTCCAGGTCATTAGCATTCCTCGATAGACCAACAACCTGCCTGCGAATGACGTCTGGTAATCGTAAGAGCGTGAATGAGGCGACGATGGCAGGCAGATTGAACTGTATCAGATGGGAGATGTTTGATGACCGAGATGCCGCGGCTTGATGGAGACGAGGTCAAGACAACTGAGAGCCAGTTCAAGATCTATCAGTGTCGGACGTGCGGGTTTGTCTATGATGAACAGGCCGGCGCGCCCGAGGAGGGGCTGCCACCTGGCACGCGGTGGGAGGATGTGACTGACGAATGGATCTGCCCGGCCTGCGGTGCAACGAAAGCCGATTTCGACATGGTGGAAATTGACCGCGCCTGAGCGACGACCGGGGCACTCCGAGCATAGAACGTCACTGCCGGCCTTCATCGGTGCAATTGGGTCTTCCAGCCGTTGACTGTCCCTCAGTAAGTAAGCCGGCCCGAGGTCGCTCATGCTCTTCCTGGACATTGATGACTAAAGCCCTGGATCGATGTCCAGGGCCTAGTACGTTTCGGTGCAATTGGCGTGGAGCGCGATGTCGTCAGGATGCGGTGGATGCCCTTTGGCGCAATTCGCTTACGACCAGCCATACTGCCGAAACCAGGAAGTAGAATGCTCCGCCTGAGGCGTATCCCGCGATGTTCAGAATGGACGGAGGCACAGGCATGCGCGCCTGGAAAATCAGTATGCCCCCAACCAGCGCAGATTGGCCGCCGCTTAGGATCATCGCCCATTGAGCACCATAGGTCTTCCATCGACGCGCCGCGGTTGCGAGCTGAAGGAGCCCAGCAAGGATCGCCCACGCACCGAATACGCCGATCACCCAATTCATGCTGATTTGGATGGTGAAAGCTACGGCCAGCGTGGCTAAAACGCTCACGATCACGTTGATGAGTTGGGTTCGGTTTTGGGCCAGTCCGCCGCTGCGGGATGCATCCAGGTAATTTGCGAGAGCGTCCCAAGCAGGATACGAGATGAGAAGTATCGTCGCGGCCGGCTCGGAGTGCTGGCCAACCGCGAACGCTGCAGCGATCCACAGGAAGGATACGCCCGTTCGAACGAAATAGTACTGCTTCAACCAGTGCACCTGGTTTGGAGAGACTGATGTGGTGGTCATAGGCAACCTTTCGACTAGTTGGTAGACGACGTGAACGAACGCTTTTGTCATGGGCTCTGTTTCAGCAGTGGCCTCCTAAGCTTGGTGGCGGTTGGTCCTGGCGGGCGTCGAGTGGAGATCAGTCAAGCGTCGTGAGACGTCTCAGTAGGGGCGTTGTGATGATGCCGAACATCTTGGGGTCACCGTAGGCCCGGGCTGACAACATTGCCCCGTGTACTGTCGCGATAAGTGCTTCCGCTTCGACGTTAGCCTTACTCGCGAGTTGAAAGCGCCCCTGACGCGCGCCGCGTTGGAGGACGGACGTGACCCAAGCTGACAGAGCGCGGAAGTGGCCTCTCACCTCCAGCGCAACCTCCGGCGGCAGCGCCGGGAGCTCACTCGCCAACAATGCGCAGACGCAAAAGGATGCGCTCGAATCGGTGATGCACTTTTCCCAAAACTTGACATAACCGGATAGTTGCTCGACCGGATCTGCGACATGGCGCTCGAGATCCGCGACACCTGCTTCTGCCTCTTGGCGGTAGCGAGAGACCACCGCGCGAACCAGCTCGACTTTGCTCGCGAAGTGATGGTGGATGCTGGGTTTGCGTATTCCGACGACGTCGGCGATATCGGCATAGCTGAAGCCGTTATAGCCACCGGATATGATCAGGGAGCGCGCGCAAGCGAGAATCTGATCGGCTGTGGAGGACACATTCATCATATGACGAACCTACCTTCTGGTAGGTTGAGTGTCAATAGACCAATCGCGCTCGGTGGAGCCATTAAGGGAGGGTTCCGCTGAGGAAAAGCGCATGGCAGGCCGCCAGTCGCAGTTGCCTTGGATGCAGAGTGATGGGTTGGGTACCCGCCCGCGCGGGGCCGGCAGTTTCGTGGCCTGGCTTTGAGACTATGGTCCGAAGGTCGCGCAGAAGAGAAAATACTAGTTGACCAATCAGCAAGTTGAAAATTAGGATACTGTCCAAAATGCCGGTGGGACTCATTGATGTTCGCGGCGCACAATTTGGATGGGAGGGTCAAATGAAGGTCCCGCAGAATTTTGCGGATGCGATCGTAGATCCGCTTGCCTATGCAGAAGTGGAGCGAGTCGACGAAGCCCTTCGCTGGCTCCGCCGGGAAGCGCCGCTCGCTCGTATCGAACCGCGCGGATACGAACCTTTCTGGACTGTGACGCGCCATGCCGACATTCTCGAAGTCGAGCGTCAGAACGAGCTGTTTCACAACGCGGACAGATCCGTAACGGTCATTAGCATGGAAGCTGAACGTAGTATTCGTCAGCTTACGGGCGGTTCACCTCACCTCAATAGAAATCTGACCCGGATGGATAATCCGGACCATTTTGCTCATCGTCGGATCGCGCAAGGGGTCCTGCTTCCGCAAAAGCTTCGCGAGCGCGAGCCCCGAATCCGCGCGATCGCACGCGAGTTCGTCGATCGCATGGCCGAGTTTGACGGTCGTTGCGATTTTGCCAGAGACATCGCCTTTCTTTACCCCTTGCGCGTATTGATGGAGATCATGGGGCTGCCTGCGAGCGACGAGCCATTGATGCTGAAGCTGACGCAACAAGCATTTAGCTCCACCGACCCCGATCTCAATCGCTCCGGGAAGCAGGTGTCGGACGCTGAGCGGGTGGCTGACCTCCACAGACTTCGCGGCGACGTCACGACTTATTTCACGGACATTGCCAACGATCGGCGAAAATGCCCACGCGACGATCTGGCAAGCGTACTTGCGAATGCAAAAGTTCACGGAGAGCCACTGAAGAATTACGAGCTCGTCTCCTACTACGGTCTGGTCGCGACGGCGGGGCACGACACCACGTCGAATACCATAGCAGGCGGCGCCTGGGCTCTGGCAGAGAACGCCAATCAATTTGCAAAGCTCAAGGCAGCGCCGGAATTGATTCGGAGACATGTGGAGGAGTCCGTCCGCTGGGAAACTGTCGTGAAGCACTTCATGCGGACGGCAACGGCGGACACCGAGCTGCGCGGGCAGAAGATCGCGAAGGGAGATTGGCTTATGCTCTGTTATCTCTCCGGCAATCGCGATGAGGCCGTCTTCAATGAGCCCTATCAATACGATGTAGGCCGTACCCCCAACAAGCACGTCGCTTTCGGCTATGGGGCGCATATTTGCCTCGGCCAGCATCTCGGCCGTCTGGAGATGCAGATTTTCTGGGAGGAGCTTTTGCCGAGGCTGGAGAGCCTGGAGCTCGATGGAACGCCAACGCGGACCAAGGCCAATTTCGTGTCCGGGCCGAAGTCGGTGCCGATCCGCTACAGGATGAACTGAGAAGCTCAACTTGGCCGACGTCGATTTGGACTGGATTTCGTGGAAGAAATTGGGTCGGCGATTGGGACGCTCCGCGCGGGCTTCAGCAAAGCGCGCACGTGCCAACCGAGGGAATGGAAAGAGAATGGTTGAATATGAGACCATCGAGGTGGATGTTCGCGGGCAAGTCCATTGGCTGACGCTGAACAGGCCCGAAGCGCTGAATGCCATCAATGCTGCCATGGTGGCTGATCTGCGCGATTACTTTGACACGCTTTACCACGATCGCGTCTGCCGGGTCGTCGTGATGCGTGGCGCTGGTCGCGCATTTTGCGCCGGTCTCGACATCAAAGCTGCGCAACACCAGAAGGCAGAGGACGTTCCGTTCGCCGGTGGCTTCAATTTTCAGAGCTACCTCTCGGACGTATTCGTGAAAATGCGGCGATGCCCTCAGCCAATTCTCGCGTTGATCCAGGGGCCGGCTTGCGGCGGTGGCCTCGGTCTTGCCCTGGCCTCAGACATCCGGATTGCGGGGGAGACGGCTCGCATGAACGCGGCTTTCATCCGTCTCGGTCTTTCAGCATGTGACATGGGTGTCAGCTATTTTCTGCCGCGGCTTACGGGCCTTTCTATCGCCTCCGAGCTGATGCTCACCGGGCGCTTTATCGACGCGAGGCGTGCCCTAGCGGCTGGGCTCGTATCCGAGGTGGTCCCGGACGACCATCTCGAGCAATCGGCTCAGTCATATCTCGACGAGATGCTGCAAACTGCTCCCATGGGGCTCCGCCTTACCAAGGAAGGGTTGAACTTCTCGGTCGATGCACCGTGCCTTGAGGCAGCAATTGCGATGGAGAATCGCAATCAGATGCTTTCCGGTCAGACCGAGGATTTCCGGGAGGGGCTGAGAGCCTTCGTCGAGAAACGTGCGCCGCACTATCGCGGATAATCGTGACCCTAGATTAAAGCCGTTCAGCGTGTCCGCGAGAATCAAGACCGTTGGGCAGCAGAACGACGCTTTTGCCCGGTGAACCGGAGCCGGAAGGTGCTCAGATGGTCTTCGGATTGAAGGATCGCGTCGCCCTCATCACGGGAGCAGCTAAAGGTATTGGCAGGAGAACGGCTCAGCGGTTGCATGAGGCGGGCGCTCAAGTTGTGCTTTGCGACATTGATGAAGCAGGATTAGCGGAATGCGTTGGCCTGCTAGGGAACGGCGCAAGAGCAATCCGCCTCGATGTGACGTCTTTGGACGATTGGAGGCACGCCATTGCGAGCGTCGAACAGAATGAACGGCGGCTTGACGTTCTCGTCAACAATGCCGGCGTTATCCTGAGTCGGCCATTTTTGGAAACATCGTTGGACGACCTTCGCCGAGTATATACGACAAATGTGGAAGGGGTCTTCATCGGCATGCAGGCGGCTGTGCCGCTGATGCAGCAATCTGCTAGGATTACGCCGCATGGCGGCTCGATCGTCAACCTATCGTCGATATACGGCCAAGTCGCAGGTCGATCCCATTCGGCATACTCCGCGTCGAAGGGCGCTGTCCGCCTATTGACGAAGGCTGTTGCAGTGGAGCTTGCACGCCTTTCGTCCGGAAAGATCCGGGTGAATTCTGTACATCCCGGACCGACGGAAACGGACCTCGGGACCAGTGGGTTGCATGAAGCAGTCACGCAAGGAGTCTACGCGAACGTTGAAGTCGCCCTACAGCAAAGCAAGGCGGCCTTCCCAATGGGGCGATGGGGGCAGGTGGATGATGTTGCCGGCGTTATTCTGTTTCTCGCCTCGGATGCCTCGAAGTTCATGACTGGTGCGGAACTTACGGTCGACGGCGGTCTTACATTGCTCTGATACGATCCGATGAGAGTCGTGTAGCGCGATTGTCTGTCTATTCTCGTTGTTAAAACGAAGGCGCGCGGCCAACGCTATACGGGCAAAAAGAGCGCATGAGTTCTCATGACGTCGAGCGAAATTAGGTAAGTCGCGCGCGTTCTTTAGATGCCCGCGTACCACTCGTAACCACGGTCTTCCCAGAACCCGCCTTTGCCACCCCAGAGGTGGCTGATGGTTGCGACCACTTCGATGCGCATCAGATACTTCGCGTGTTTATAGCCAAGCTGTCGTTCGACGCGCAGTCGCAGCGGCGCACCGTGCGCGACAGGAAGATCTGTTCCGTTCATTCCGTAGGCCAGGATTGTCTGCGGATGAAGTGCATCGAGCAGGTCGATGCTCTCGTAGTAGCGACCGCTGCCATCAAGTGACCGCTCCAGCTCATCCGCGCAGTGGAAGACGACGTAACGGGCGTCTGGCAGTAGGCCGGCGACGTCGAGCACATGGCGAAGGGCAACACCCTCCCATTTTCCGATGGCACTCCAGCCCTCGACGCAATCGTGCCGAGTGATCTGGGTACGAGGTGGGAAGCGCTTCAGTTCAGCAAGCGAGAGTCGGAGCGGACGCTGAACGAGACCATCGACCTGCAGCCGCCAGCCCGCGAAGCCGCCGTCGAGCAACTGAGAATATTCCTCTGAGTCGGGCATCTGCGTTCCATTCGCGCGGAAGGTGGGCGATAGGTCGCTTTCGGCGAACTCGCGGGCCAGCGGCTGGTGAGAGAGCAGAAGCCGCTGGCTGGTCATCGTCCACCGTTCGGCTATTCGGAGCATCGCGTCGACCTCGGCGCTTTGCGTCAGACGATCGCAGCCGGCTAGCGACGCTGCTGCGCTGCCGTACGCTAGTCCGGCGAGAAACTGACGGCGGGAGACGTGTCTGGTCATGAGGCATCCTCCGCGGTGCGAATCGCGTAGCGACCACTCAGCATTGATCGGAGATTGTTCCAGGGGCCGGATGCGGCGACCATGGTCACATGGACGGCCACAAACAGAACCAACAACATCGCTGCGATGAAGTGCAAAGTGCGGGCCGAAGCGCGGCCACCGAAGCAGTCCAGCAACAAGGGAAGCGCAGCATCCATCCCAGGGGACATCGTGAGCCCGGTGCAGACCATCAATGGGAGGAGCAGTAGAACGACCAGCAGGTAGGTCATTTTCTGCAGCGCGTTATAGCGCCGAGCCTCCTCGCCTTTGGGAAAATGGAGGCAGGCATGGTCTCGTAACTGCTGCCAAAGGTGGCGTAGCTTCATCTGTTCCCAGCTGAGTAGCAAATCGCGCCGAAAATGCCCGCTGTAGAGTCCGTGCGCCAGGTAGACCGTGCCGTTCACGACGAGCAGCCAGGCGAAGAAGAGGTGCCAGCGCCGACCTGCTGCGAGATCGAGGTAAGATGGAAGGGTAAGCCACGCAGGGAATGCCCTTGCCGTTTCGGCACCAGCGTCGGAAGATATCCCGAGGAGACCTGTGGTCGGGATTTTCACCGCGCCAATACGGAGGTATCCACGCAGTCCATCCGCACGCTGCTCCGCGCCGACGCTGACGAGTGCTGGGTCGGTGTCGGCGCCGTAGGCACCGAAATGCAGCTGCGGATATGCGTTAAAGATTTGAAGTCCGCTCGGCAAGAGAAACACAAAGCAGAGCAGGTTGATCCAATGGGTCAGCCGCACGATGAAAGAGTGCCGCCGAACAAGGCGCTTTTGCATCAAGGGCGGTGAGGGCGAATCTGTCGCGGCATACATGTTCGGTCTGCATATGACTTGGGGGAGCCCGACCGTAAGCGTGCACGGTCGGGCTTTGGATGTCACATCGGGGGGACGACGCCGTCCTTCCCGACGATCACGTTGCCGGCTGAGATGGATCCGTCTGCCCCTTTTAACGCGGGAATGAAAATCACACTGCCGGGCTTGACGTCGTCTGGCGTTGCCGGTGCCAGCGTGACCACCGGCGTGCCCTGGGGGATCGATATCTTCTTCTCCTGACCATGGAAGTTCACCGTCACCACGCTGCCGCTGACCGACTTGACCGCGTCCGCCACGGTGGCATTCGTCATCGTGCTGCGTGGCTTCAGATCATACGCGAAGCTACCTTCAGCGGTGCCCTTCAGCGGAGGCGGAAAGATCAAGACCTCTAGTGCGCCATCGCCGCCTTCCGATGTGGGAAGCGATGCGATGCCAACATATCCGCCAGGCTTGATGTCTTCGATCGTTGCCTTCACAACCGCCGACGCGGCCCAGCCAGGGGCAAGGGCGACAATGATATTGTTACCGTCGCGAGACTTAACCTCGAGCTTGTTGCTATTGAGGGCGATCACTGTGCCACGGACACTGATCCTTTGATCCGCCGGACCAGCCGCGGACGCGGAGGACAGGCTGTGGCTGATGACGACGGCAGTCGTCATGCCGACGATCAACGACCTGAAAAAGCTTGGCCGATTCATGTTGGGCCTCGTTTGCATTTGAAGATCCTGGTGGTCTGCTCGGCGCTTGAGTTAGAGTTCTCGGGAAGCTGCGCCTTAATGGCTTTCCTTGAACGTATACCGACTAGTCGGTAGTCTTTGCTTGAAAGGCTGACCTATCGCTCGCCAGCGGTGGATTCTGGAGAGGATAAGCAGCGGCGTAGAACGAGCTGGGGATCGCTTCCGATCTTCAAGGATCGGCTTCGCAGGGGATTTCAAACTTGCGTGGCTGATCTACCGACTAGTTGGTCGATTAGCAAGTAATTTTGCAGGAATCCCCCGCAAATTTGCTTGTCACTCAACAAAGTTTTGAATCTATTGAAGAATTGTCGCCTCGGATGCTGCTCGTCGGCCGGACGATTTTCGTTTTGGGAAGCGTCGGGCACGGGGTCATGAATCACAGAGCCTCCACGATTGTGACATTGGCAACGCCACCACCTTCACACATCGTTTGAAGGCCAAACCGCCCACCGCGCGCTTTCAATGAATGAATCAGTGTCGCCATGAGTTTGGTCCCGCTTGCACCAAGCGGGTGACCCAGCGCGATAGCGCCTCCATTTATATTGAGTTTGGCGGGATCGGCGCCTGTCGCCTGAAGCCATGCCAGGGGGACAGATGCGAAGGCTTCGTTGACTTCGAAAAGGTCGATATCTTCGATCTTTATGCCGGCCCGGGCGAGAGCGCGTTTCGTGGCCGGGATGGGTTCTTCAAGCATGATCACTGGATCGCCGGCCGTGACCGTCAAACTGACGATGCGTGCGAGTGGGGTGAGTTTGAAGCGCTTCAGTGCCTCCGCTGATACGATTAGAGCACCGGACGCGCCATGGCAGAGTTGGCTCGCATTGGCGGCAGATATTTACGCCGCCTTCCTTCAACGGCTTCACAGAGCCAATGGCGTCAAGAGAAGCATTCCAGCGGATTCCTTCGTCGATCTCATGGAAACCACCGTCGATCGCGAGTGGCACGATCTCACTTCGGAAGTCCCCGCGGGCACTAGCCGCTGCGGCCTTGCGATGGCTATCGAGCGCAAAGCGGTCGAGAGTCTCGCGATCGAAGCCGTATTTAGTCGCTATCATCTCGGCGCCATCGAATTGACTGAATGCGTCGACTCCATAGCGGGCTTTGATCCGGTCGCTAAGTGGACCCGTTCCAACACCCTGCTGGGCATGAAATGACATGTTTGAGAACATCGGTACACGGCTCATGCTCTCGACACCGGCAGCGATCACAACGTCCTGCGTGCCCGACACAACGGCCTGGGCCGCGAACTGGACCGCCTGTTGAGAGCTGCCGCATTGACGATCGATCGTCACCGCCGGCACCGATTTGGGAAAGCGTGCGGGAGGCGAGGACGACATTTCGCGCCAGAGCGAATGCTTGCTCTCCGGCCTGTGTCACGCAACCGAGAATGACGTCCTCAATGGCGCCGGGATCGATGTTAGTCCGTTCGATGAGTGCGTCGAGGACCTCGGCCCCCATGTTGGCGGGATGCCAACCCGCTAGCTTACCGTTGCGCCTTCCGCCTGCGGTACGGACAGCATCGACGATGTAAGCTTCGGCCATGTTTGCACTCACTTCAGGTTCGGATCTTGTTTGCCGCTAAGTTCTGGCGAATGCAGGGGATCCCATAGCCGCTCGGTTATTTGGGGGCCATTCGGATTGCGCCATCGAGGCGAATGACCTCGCCGTTGAGCATGGGATTTCCAATGATGCTGTCGACGAGCTGCGCATACTCAACCGGCTTGCCCAGTCGGGATGGATGAGGAACTTGGGTGCCGAGGCTATCCTGTGCGGCCTGCGGTAGGCCCATGAGCATGGGCGTCAGGAAAATGCCAGGGGCGATCGTCATGACTCGAATTCGATACTGCGCGAGATCCCGTGCGATCGGAAGTGTCATGCTCACCACGCCTCCCTTAGAGGCGGCGTAGGCTGCTTGTCCGATCTGTCCATCATAGGCGGCGACGGACGCGGTGTTGACAATCACGCCCGCTTCTTCGCCCTCGATGCGCGCAGCGATAAGCCGCGCAGCAAATTTCGTGATGGTGTTGAAGCTCCCGATCAGATTGACCTCAACCGCTTTGCGGAAGGCGTCCAGTCCATGAGGGGTTCCGTCTCTCGCAACGACCCGGATCGCTGGCGCGACTCCAGCGCAGTTGACCAATATCCGTGCCACCCCATGCGCGGCCTCGGCTGCAGCCAGTCCTGCGGCGACCGATTGATCGTCGGCGACGTCGACCTTGTGGAAGCTGCCACCAAGCCGCTTAGCGGTTTCGTTTCCTTCGGACGCGTTGAGGTCGAAAATGGCGATTTGAGCGCCTGCTCGAGCGAGCTGCTCCGCCGTCGCCGCTCCCAGACCGGATGCTCCGCCGGTGATGATTGCCGAGACGCCCTCGATATTCATGAAATGGATCCCTCAAATGAGTTCGATAGCCATAGCGGTCGCTTCTCCGCCGCCGATGCACAGGCTGGCGACGCCTCGGCGCAGGCCGCGGTTCTTGAGAGCAGCCAGCAACGTCACGATGAGGCGAGCACCGGACGCCCCAATCGGATGGCCCAGCGCCGTCGCGCCTCCGTTGACATTCAGCCGGTCTTCTTGAATTCCGAGGTCATGCGCGGCAATCATGGCGACCGCAGCAACCGCTTCGTTGATCTCGAAAAGGTCGACGTCATTGACGGTCCAACCAATGTCGGCGAGCAATTTGCCGATTGCCCCCACCGGGGCTGTCGTAAAGAGAGCAGGACTTTGGGCGTGGGCTGCACAGCCGACGACCCGCGCAGCCACTGCCAGATCCAATCTTTGCGCAACGCTTTGCCGCGTCAGGACGAGAGCGGCGGCCCCGTCAGATATTGAGGCGGAACTCGCGGCAGTAATGGTCCCGCTGTTCGAGAACGCGGGCTTGAGAGATGCAATCTTCTCGGGTCGCGCGTGACCGGGCTGCTCGTCAGTATCGACAAGAACAGGACCGGTACGATTGGTCACCGCGACTGGCGCGATCTCTGCGGCAAAGACTCCGCTGGCATAGGCATCTTGCATCTGGCGACTGAAGCGGTATGAGTCGGCTGCATCTCGAGCGAATGCACCCATCGGCTTACCAGGCTCGTAAGCGTCCTCGAGTCCGTCCATCATCATGGTATCGATCACACGATCGTGGCCTATACGGGCGCCATTACGATGCTTCGGAAGTGCGTATGGCGCGTTGGTCATGCTCTCCATACCCCCTGCCACGATGATATCCGCAGCGTTCGCCTGGAGAGTCTCGACAGCCATTATTGCTGCCTGCATTCCTGATCCGCACATCTTGTTCACGGTGGTCGCTTGCACCGATTCTGACAGGCCCGCGCCGAGAGCCGCTTGTCTTGCGGGCGCTTGCCCCAGCGCCGCCGAGAGAACGCATCCCATGTAGATGCGGTCGATGGCAGTGAATGCTGCGCGCGCGCGTTGTGTTGCCGCGCGCACTGCCACTGCCCCTAGATCCGTCGCCCTGAGGGACGAAAGTGCTCCCTGGAAGCTCCCGATGGGCGTTCGTGCGGAGCCTGAGATGACGATCGGATCAGTCGACATGGCGCTCCTCTTGAGGCGTAAATGATGACCACATCACTGATGTGCAATAGGATTTCATAGGTTCGGCCGGTGCTGAATTGACGACGCGAACTCCATCATGCTTCCTTCGCGGGGCTCGACCTGCGCGCTTGTTTATCGAGGAAGGCTGTCATGCGAGCTTCAGCGTCCGGGCTTGTGGCAGTGAAGGCCGAGATGAAGCTTTCAGCGAAAAGACCGTCATCGCGGCTCATTTCCGCAATCCTTGGCAAGCCGTTGACGATGCTATAGTTCGATAGCTCTGCGTTGCTGGCGGCCTGCTTGGCGAGATCGAATGCGGCGTCCAGAGCCGTCCCCGCGGGTACAACATATTGCACGATGTTCCATCTTTCAGCTTGTTGAGCGTCGATTGTTCGCCCCGTCAGCATCAGATCGGTCATTCGCGCAACGCCCATCAGCCTAGCCGCTCGGACTGACCCGCCGCCGCCAACGAATATTCCGCGTTGTCCTTCGGGCAACGCGAAAAACGCTGTATTATCCGCCACTCGAACATGGGTTGAAGCCGCCAATTCGAGGCCGCCTCCGATGACAGCACCATGTAAGGCGCTAAACCAAGGAATTGGGCCAAACTCGATCTGACCAAAGACCTCATGCCACCGACGCGAGCTCCGCATGCCTTCAAAGGGCGTCTTGAGCCTGTGTTCGGCGAGGTCCAGCCCAGCGCAGAAGTGGCCGCCTTTGCCGCAGATCACCCCAGCTCCGGCTTCGCCTCGGGCTCGCTCCACAGCAGCTGAAATTTCCTCGACGACCTGGTTGCTGAGCGCATTCCGCTTATCGATCCGATTCAAGCTGAGGATTGCGATGTTTCCTCGCATTTCATAGGTCACGTATGCGGGCATTTCTGTCATGCGCAGATCCAATTTGACGCGGACACGGTGGCGCGAACTCTGAGAGAACAGAGCAGGCGGCACCGCAATATTTGCTAAACAATAAACAAGTGATAGAGTCAATCGTGCAATTTGTCTGGCGGGCGGGGCGGAACGATCAGAGGAGTGTACGCCGAAAAGGACGGCACACACGCGAGGCCGCCCCTCAAGCGGAAGGCAAGGCAGTTGGCCAAGTAAGCCTCAATATGCGCAATCGGTGAGAGAATGAACACTTTAACTAACTTGCTTGAGCCGTTCAGGCTGGGCCCGAACCTCCTTCCCAACCGCGTCGTTATGGCGCCCATGACCCGAAGTCGGGCGGTAGCGCCCCTCATGTTGGCAAACCCGCTAGCGGTCGATTACTACGGCCAGCGTTCTTCCGCGGGCCTGCTGATTACTGAAGCGAGCCAAGTATCGCAGCAAGGTCAAGGCTATCAGGATACGCCGGGAATCTATTCCGCGGAGCAGGTCGCTGCCTGGCGCAACGTCACCGAACGCGTGCACGTGTTGGGCGGGCGCATTTTCATTCAGCTCTGGCATACCGGCAGGATCTCGCACACGTCTTTGCAGCCTGGCGGAGCACCGCCGGTCGCGCCGTCGGCGATTCGCGCCAGAAGCAAGACCTTCATCGGCGGCAGCTTGGCGGACGTGTCTGAGCCGCGAGCTTTAGAGTTAGCCGAGATCCGGCTGATCATCGACCAGTTCAAACGAGCGGCCTTGAACGCCCGTGAAGCAGGTTTTGATGGTGTCGAGATTCACGCGGCTAACGGCTATCTTCTCGACCAGTTTGCCAGGGACGGCGCAAACGAGCGCCAGGATTCTTACGGTGGTTCGATCGAGAATCGCGCACGGCTCATGCTGAAAGTCTCGGAGGCCGTGGCGGGGGAGATTGGCCCCGAACGCACAGGTGTCCGCATTTCTCCGGTGTCGCCGGCAAATGACATGTCGGACTCCAATCCTCAGTCGCTTTTTGAATATATATCGAAACGGCTGAATGCGCTAAATCTTGTTTATCTTCACGTGATCGAGGGAGTGGCGGGTGGTTCGCGCGATGTGGCGACGTTCGACTATGCTTCGCTACGGAAGTGCTTTTCGGGCGCCTATATCGCGAACAACGGCTATGATTTGGCGCTCGGCACCGAGGCGCTTTCGAAAGACGCTGCTGATTTGATTGCGTTCGGAAGGCCGTTTATCTCCAACCCGGATTTGGTCGAACGACTCGCGCAACGAGTGCCTCTGAACAAGTGGGACACCGCCACATTCTACGGCGGAAGCGCGGAGGGCTACATTGATTATCCAAGACTGCCGAATCGAGCGAGCTCATAGCGAGCCGCTGTATCGGTCCTTCATTGTTCCGGTCGTTCCGTCACGAGTGAAATCCTCCCTAAGAGGGGCCGATACTCGAATTGGGTGCGGAACCGGAGTGTTTACCGGGGTTTTTCCTGCTCGCGGCATTCGCGAAAGGGACTTGACCCTCGTAGAGTATGGCTCCGATTTCATGCGCATGCTGCAATTCCGATTTCCGGGCGCAAGGGTCCTCCGGACGGACGCTGCACACCTCGCGAAGTGTGATCTATTTCCAGAAGAAAAAGCAGTCGCTGTCGTGAGCGGCCTGCCGCTGCTATCGATGCGGCCGCGCAAAGTGATGTCCATCCTTTCCGGCGCATTCGGGCATCTCCGGGCCGGCGGAAGCTTCTATCAATCCCCGCACAGCGTCTGGTATCCTGTGCCTCGTCCCATACTCGATCGACTTGGGCTCAGAGCCAGACGAATTGCAGGGACAGTCCTGCAATATTCCTCCAGCTGCGGTATATCGAATCACGTGGCAAGCGCCGCTCAGGTAAATGCCGGGTCGGGGGGGCTTGCAGGTCATGCTTCGATGACTCTCCCGACGCAGGACGTGCTCATCCGGCGTTGGGGAACCGGAGCTGCGGACATCGCGCAGCGCTTGATGCTAGCGCTGACTAGAGATGTTCGGTAGGTCGGCCTGATGATACCCAGCTACTGCAGCGTAGAAGGTGAAGTCATCCATCATCGCCGCCGCTTCGAAAGAGTTCTGAGTATACGCGGCGCGCATTTGATTGGCTGGAAATTCAGTAAGTCAGAGACTGCCGACACGCGTAACGCCCAAAAATAGTTACAGTAAGTGACATCCGCGCTGTCGGCTTTGGAGCGATAAGACTTGCGAAGGCTACGTGACGATATCTGTCACTAGTACATTGGCGTGCTACGAGCTGATCAGTAGGGGGGCCAGCGGCGTCTGGCCTGGAGCGAGGTCGCCTCGAACCTGAACAGATATTTCCCCGAGCTTTTGTACGGAGCCGGGCTTGCGGCGTTCTTCGGACGAGACGTCGCCGCTTCGCCTGGTGCTCCACTCTTCCTGGACGGCGTGGAGCTTCTTTCGATTGCCAGGAAACTGCCGTCGCCCCTCGATGCGAGTCGTCTCGACTCCAGGAGTCCATGGACCATGTGGCGTGGCGCGGTAGAAACGTCGCGAGCGCGTGCCTTGTCCAGCAGAAGATCGCGACGCAAGTAAGCGGCGTGTTCGATCGCGAGTTTCAAGTCAGACCCGAGACGGAAACTCGTGCCATGCGGTCCAGATCGACGAGTAGTCGAGCGAAGAGCCCGGTGGAAGGTCGGATACCGACCCGCCGGCCGCGACGAAGCCGTCCTTGAAGATCGGAATTCCATTTCCGAGCCGTGGCGTCGCGCCCCGAAGTCTCGCTGCCAAGATTTTGGTGTCCGGAATATCGCCGAACAGGTTCTCGAGGGTCGAGACGAGAATCGGAAGATCGATCTCTTGTCGCCCGCGGCGCAGGGATTCGTAGGCCGCGAGCAGAATCACCAATGGGTCCTTCCAGTTTCCCGCGACGAGATCCCGGCCGGGATAGAATTGCAGATCGCTCATGACGCTTTTGCGTCTCCGGAACGAGCGCGTCATCCTGCTTGCGGCAAGCACATCCAGGAAGGGGTCTCCATGCAGGGAGGCCGTAGGGTATTCGAACTTCGCGGCGAGACGTCCGATCGGAATGAAGTGTTGTCCGACGATGAACCCACCGTCGCCGTCCTGGGTGACCGTGATCAACGTGACACGGTTGCGAAGGGCGATGGACTTCAAGGTATAGGCTGCGTCGTCGCCCTTCTTCCGCAGCGAGACATGCAGGGGACCGGCGTCTGGATTGGCGCGGAAGTCGCGCAGCGATCCGATCTCAGGTCGGGATGCCGATCTCCAGACCGGTGCACCGGTGCGACGGACGGAGACCTCCAATCCGGTTTCGTCGTCGTCGAACGCGGCCAAGACGAAGACCGGCGAAGCCCCTTCCTTTTCCGACGCGAAATCGTCGAGCGGCAGTCGTCCGATTTCGGTTGTCGGGACGCGCGGATCGCCTTCGAGTATTTTTGCGGCGCCCAGGAGCGAAAGGAGGATGTCGAGATCGGTGTCAATGAGCGCCCGCTCCAGAACGGGAGACAGGCGGCCGTTCGGATCCTTCGGAAACCTGTCGATGATGGCCTTTCGTATCGCGCCTCGGGTCCATTCCCCGATGTCGACGGATCCGACGTCGGTGAGGACGAGTTCGTCCGACCTGATCACCCTTTTCCCGGTCTTGTCGCTGAGCACGGCGCCGTACGTTCCGCGCGGGACGTGCCGGTGCGTGCCCTCGGGGAGCGTCCGCAAGGTCCGACCGCTCAGGTCTCGAATGGAGAGCGAAGTGTCCAGCGGGACGGTAACGACCGTCGTCTGCGGAGAATGAACCGGAGCCGACACCGTCGGATCGAGCGAGAACGTGGCCTCCGCGTCGTCGTAGAGCAAGAGAACGCGTTCCCTCGGGAAAGTGTCGGCTCCGCCCACATCCAGCGTGATCCGATAAGTATCGGGCGGTACGTCGAAGTGAGCCGGCGATTCCTCCATCGGCTTGGAGAAATGGGTTCTTTCTCCTTCGAAGAATGCGGTACCCGCAGCTTTTCCGTCCGTCAGCCGAATCGTGCAGCGCGACATCGGCGGCGGCTTCATCGTGAGGATCAGACCCGAAGCGTCGCCGCCGTCGCCGGTCACGTTCTGATGGATCTTGCGTTTGATCTTCTGCCTGACGAAGTCCCTGAGGGTGTCGAACCGCACGACCATCGCACCGGGATCGCTTCGGTCCCAGACCTTGGCGGTGCCCTGACCGGCTAGGCCGGCAAGCAATGCATCTGCGAAAGTGCCGTCGGCCGGAGACACCTCCCCCACCCGGGAGGATTGCAGAAGGAACGAGTCGGGTTCTCCCGTGGTGTCCGGATTGTTGTTCAGCAAGGCGTCGGTCGGCTGGATCAACGCGGAGTCCATGAGATTGCGGCAGGCGTCGACGAAGAAGTAGTGTCGTCCCGTACCCATGTTCATCGTCAGCCAAAGAACGATCCAATCGAGATTGGCGCACTGGCGACCCGATTCTTCCATCGACCTGTAATCGGCAGCAATCAGGATGCTCGATCGGGTGACGTTCCTGTCGAAGGTGAAGCCGTGGCCGCTGAAATAGAAGTAGAGTTCGTCCGTCATGTTGCGGCCGGACTTCTTCAACTCGAGTAGCGCGGTCGTCAGGTCGCCGATCGATGCGCCCCTTCCGCCGATTATCTTCGGCTCGGAACAGAAGATGACATGCTGATCGGCTTCAGGGACGCCCTCTCGCTTCCACTTGCGGGTCAGCCAGAAGCGGAAAAGGCGCGCACGGGCGACCGTCCGCTCCAGCTCGGCTTCGACGCTTCCGTCGCTCACCAGCGAGTACTTCTCGATCGCGAAGATCAGCGCGCGTCGGCTCATTTTGGCCGGCCCATGGCCCGGATTGCCTTCGCCGACAGCGCCTGATTCCTGTACATGAAGAATCCGGACATGTGGATTCCAACGACCTTGGCGGTCGAAAGCGCGAAAACGGGCGAACCCGAATTTCCTCTCGTCGTCGAGCAATCGTGGAAGAGGTCGACGTCCTCCGAGCCGTCGAGGGCTTCGCCGAGGGAAGCGCTTCTCACTCCGAAGGCACCGTTGAAGACGGGCGTGAGGAACAACGGATTGTTCTTCTTGTCCTCGCCCGGATATCCGATCGTGCAGACGGGGGCACCTGCCTCCGGCAGGTCGTCCTCGAAATCCAGAATAACCCTGTCGCCGACGTCGCATTCGAGCAGCGCGATGTCGTGGCGCGGGTGGACGTCGATCACCCGGTCGATGCTGGCGTAGTCCGTTTTGGCATTCGTCAGACCCGATTCCTGCTTAAAGCATATGCGGCTTTGCGAGGGCCCGAGAACGTTGCCGCCGTAGGTGAGCACCGAGAGCACGTGTCGGTTCGTCGCGATCACATTCTTGCCGGCGACGAAGCCGGTTCCGACGTGATTGCCCGACGAATCCTCGATGCGTCCGATCGAGCCGATGAGCGGGGTGGCAACTCGGCGGAAGTCGCTCCATGCCGACTTCAACGACTCGGGTCGCAGATCCTTGTTGCTCGTCTCGGGTAGATCGCCCAACACCGCGCTTGCGGTGACCACGACCGGCCTCATCAGTCGGATGACCATCTCAAGGGCTGAAATCTGCGCGGGCGTCGGCGTCCCGCCCTCGAGCAGGGTGTCCAATGCGATCTGCGCGTTCTCTTCACTGACCGGGATCTTCCTTGTTCCGACGATCGAACGGAATTTGCCTACCGCGCCGGAAGCGGAGTTCTTGCCTAGCGCCCGCTGGGCGCGCGTCAGCAGTTTGGCTGGATCGAAAGTCATGCGGGATCTCAGCAGAGCTGCCTCGAGTAGATGACCGCTCCGTTCGCATCGCGGACGTCCTCGCGAAGGTGCGGCCCGTCGAATTCGAGAACGGAGTATCCGTGAGGCGTGAATTTCTCCTCCTCACCGGTAATGAAAGGGTTCGGACCTTCGAGGACCACGGCGCGCGAAAGCACCGTGGGGCCGACCGCCATCTCGTCGCAAACGCGCCAGTCTGCTGCCGCGTAGCGGGAGTGCGCAGAACGAGGTAGACCCTTGGTGAGGTCTCGGGCCTGGGGCATCCCGCCGTGACCGATGCAGCGGCCGTAGATTCCGAATTCGCGGTCGGGCTCTTCGAAGATGGTACACCTGTGCTCGTGTCCCCAGTACCAGGCGAACACGCGTCTGCTGCGCAGCAGTGCGCCGAAGGTGGCATGCGACCATAGGCGGTCGCCCTGGGCCTTTTCGATGTTGGAATAGAGTTGGTGGTGCGAGAAGAGGACGACCTTTCGGCTGCCGGCGTTGCGCACGACCTCGCTTACCCACCAGGCCTGCTCGTCGTCGATGTCGTGGTCGATATAGGCGACATCGAGACCTATCAACGTCCAGTTCGCGTTCTGGAACGCGAAGTAGCTGCTCTTCTGTCCGAACGCGTCCAACGTCCGGGTGAAGTAGGGTTTGCCGCCGGAAAACATCTCGTGGTTCGAATTCAGCGCCCGGCTCGTCGCTCCTTGCCGGGTGGGCCAGAGGGCGAGGAATCGGCCGTTGATCTCGTCGACCGTGCCGGAATAGTAAACGTCGCCGAGATGCAGCAGCAATTCGAACCCGTCGCCGTCCTTCCTCACGGCGTCTGCGATGTGGGGGGCTCCATACATTCCCGTCCCCCAGTCGCCGAGCAGCGCGACCCGCGCCCGTTCGGCGAGCGGGTCGGGGATCAGGGTGCCGGGAACGGGTTGTCTGTGCTTGATGGGGTTGGTGAGTTTCGCCCAGGCGACGGTGGCCCAGCCGCTCCAGTCATCGGTATCGAAGATCGCCTCGAGTCCTCCGCTCGTCAACGGATGCAGAAGCAGTTTGGCGGCCTCTCCGGAAGCGATGAGACTTTGCAGCCTCGCTGCCCGTCCATCGTTCGGAGTGCTGAGGACCTTCGCTCCGGCGGCTTTTTCTGCCCGGCGCAACTTGTCCAAAGTGTTTCCCAAGCCGGCCAAGACCGCCGCCTTTTCGACATCTGAGACGGTGTCGTCGGTCGCGGCAACTTCCTGGATGTTTCCAATCGCTTCTCGACCGGTGAAGACCCGGAAGGCCTCATCCGCAGTGACCACGACGGTGGACGAATTCGGAGCCGGCGAAGACATCGGATCCAACCTCACACAGAACCGCGACGATCAACGTCGCCGTGTACGGCGAAATCGGCATGGCCGTAGGTTGCAGCGATCTTTGATACCGCGAGTTTCGAGCGTTCCGCAAGCCCGAAGCATCGGCGCCGCGCATCGTTCGTCGAGCGAGCATCGTTCGAAACCGACGGCGGCCAGCTGGACCGCCGTTAGAAAGTGAGATCGCTGTGCCGGCCGAGATCCGCTCGCAGCTCAAATCGAGACCGGTCAGCGACTGGCGGAGGAGCTACCGCTCAGGACGTGACCCATCGTCCGCTCGACGACATGACAAATGCGGTCGAGGCGTGCGTGCAGGAGCTCGAGTTCCCGCGGACTGTTGATGGCTACGACGACGGTCTTTCCCGTGGGCATGACCTCCATGATGCGGACTCGCGTTTCCTTCACGGCGTCCGTCAAAGACCCGTTTGGAACCGCTGCTTTCATGTCGACCCCGCGACGGAGCGACACTACGTATTCCTGCATTTTGGCGCTCACTGACCGCTTTTTGCTCACTTGCTTAGGCCGAGCCGATCCGATTTGTACCACAGAAGCCTTAACGCTGCAGCAAGGGCATTCCCGCAGCGGAACCTCCGAATGCCAGATTTATGGGGGATGAAATCTGCCCGAGCCGCCGAAGTGCATGCTGATACCGGTCGCGGCCGGAGAGGTCTCGATATATCTGGTCCCGCGAGAGCTCGCAGGCAAGGACGCTGCCAACGATGGGAGAGGCATATGAAGTTCCATAATACTCCCGAATGCGGCCGTTTTCCGACCGCAAGTTGATCCCCAAGCTGGGCGCAAAAGCCCCGAGTTCCGGCCCCCAAGCCGTTCCGGAGTGTAGGAACGGGACCCCGTGGCGCCACGTCCGCACTGCGCATCCGACCGGCGTATTCTCGCGTCGGGCCCTCTCGACGAGGCGCCCCAGGAACGTCGGATGGGCGGCCACCCCCGTGAATCCCACGCCGCATACCGCGACTGCCGCCTCGTATCGGGCCGGGGCCTCGATCGGAATCGTGACCGAGTTGCCCGCAGCACAGATGCAGATCGCCCCGTTGTCCGCTGCCTCTTCGACGGCGTCTTCAAGGTCTGGAAATTCCAGCGGGCCGAAGCCGCAGGATAGATTGATGATGTCGACCTGGTAGGTCTCCCAAAGGTTTCGGATTCCGTCGATGACCCGCGCACGGTCCAACTTCGTCTCCGACAACGTTCCGTCTTCTTCCGCCACGGACGCATCGATGAAGAAAACGTCGGCGTCGCGGGCGAGGCCGTGATAACCGCCTGGGCCCCGTCCCTGCACGATCGCACTCACTTGGCGCCCATGCCCGTCGGCGGAAACGGACGAGAACTTCTTGAGACGTTCCGGTTCGACCAGCTTGAATTGCCCGAAGTGCGGTCCCGGCCTGAACAGGACATCGATGATCCCGATCCTGATGCCGCGCGCCGAGTGGACTGCTGGGTGTTTCGCTCCGACTGCTACCTGCCACCATGGTAGGTCCGGATCACCCATCGATATGCATTCGATATCATCGTCAGGAGATGCAAGTTCCACGAACATGCCCCAGTGACCGTCATGGGGCTCTATCTTCAGGCAGCGCGTGTTGGTTGGGTCGCGCAGGGTGTATGTACCTGCGGAATTCGTCGGCTCCGTGATAGGCGCGAAGCCATCGCTCTCCGCTTGCACCTCGGTAACGGTGCAAGGTACCAAAGCTTCTCCGTCTTCGGACAGAATCCTGATCATCGCGCGATAGACCGGCTCGGCCGGGACCGCGCGAAGAAGGAGTAGCGATGTCTCGTGGCGCGAATGTCTCCCATTGTCCATTTCCTCGGCCCGGACATGATCGTCGCTGCCTGATGACCTCACAGGAAGTCGAGCGTTCACAACCGATTATTTCTGGTTCAACCCCATATTGCAATGAACACTGTGCGAGAGACGGAAGTTGTGATGTGTGCGGAGAAACCGGCCAATTTCGGCAATGGAGGGGCTACCGACCTTCAGACGAGCAGTCCAAGATCCTCGCGTCCACCACCCCGACGCACGCGTGAGCGTCTTACAGAGCACCTCTGCGGGATCGTGCAACATGTGCGCTCTGGGGACCAAAGGTAAACGAGGCGATGCCGATCGCTGAGATTCGCTGTGTGCCCAGATTGTGTCCCGGCCAAATGGCGGCACGTCGTCAGGGTCTCGGTTTGCTCTCCTAATGGAGGGTGTACTCGCAAAGTCAGGAACACGCTCGGCCAGGGTCGTTACTGTCTCTTCGACCTGCGAGGATTGGTCAGGCTTTCGGAGCCTGGCTCGGATGTCGATCGTGTCGGGGGCGCCATCCAGTCTGCGTGAAAGCGCAAGTCTAACGACTGGCTTTTCAGCCTCCTTCTTGGCCCAATGGCCGCGCGGAGGATATGGCACGTTCAGCCTCTTGAAGTGGTTGGCCATGTCGCTTCCGGTGACGCCCAAATTCTCCGGCGGGTCTGGTCAGCGGTCGGTCCCAGACCATCCGATAGAGTTCTCCTCGAGTGATACAGCGCGATTCCAGGGGTATCGGGTATTCCACCGCCGTTCGAGCTTGCCCGTGCCGATACGATGGCTGCGAGCATCTATGGATCTATGGCCAACTGCCAGGAGCTTGGCGCTCTCCGTGCCGGGCGACGTGAACGCCCCAAACTCATTGCGTCGGCCGCCCCGATCGTCCGAGTGGGCGTGTTGCGAAGTGCCTACGCTGGATCGGATCGTCCAGCAGGTGCGCTTTGGGAATCTCAGCCAACGAGACGATTGAAACAAGTTGTGAACATGCACGCATGCAGAAAGCTTTGGGTACACTGATGGGTACATTGTGAAAGCTGATCAGCAAAAATGAGTTAAGATCAGCTAGATAAGCGGATATTCGATTCCGCCCTGGGCACCGACCGTCCTCCTCAGATGGCAACGGAAAGCGAATGTCGGAATTGCTGGTTTCGTCTCTCTGAGTTGGACCTGCTTGGCATGCAACCATGCACGCCGAAGACTTGCCTACGAAAGATGGTTTTGGACAAAGTCTTCTGAGTTCATTTCCAGAAGTTCGTTCGCCCGCCGGTTGGGAACATGGCGGATAAAATAGTGGGTTTCGCCATATAGCGGACGCTGACTCCAACTCTCGACTATTGACGATGAGCTCTCCTCCTTGCGCTGATCAACCGAGACTTCGTCAGTCCGACAACGAGATTATCTGCTGGGGGTTCATTGCAGGTCTGACGGTCCAGTTGTCGGAATGAACATTAGCTTTCATGCTAGATCGTTGGCCTCTTAATCAGCGGCTTCTGTGGGAAGCGCAGAGTTTAAATGTTTACGGCGCGTGCATGCGCGGCCTCGAAAAACGTGGCGGCTGCTTGGCGCACGCTAGTGCGTGAGATCGGTAAAGCTACATTCCGGCATGGGAAGAGAGAAGAGCGCCTCCATTGTAGTTGGTTTCGCCGATTTCTTTGCACGAGATCCGTTTGGAAACTCCGGCTAAGCTATTGATATTTCTAGTGGCCAATACGGCGATTTTTTCCAAACGGGCACTGAGATGATTGAATAATCAAACTGATTTTGATTCCGCCATTCGGAGGTTCGATCCCTCCCGCCCCAGCCAGGTTTCTGAAGCCCGGCCAGTATCTTACATTTTCACGATTTTGTTGTTCTGAAACTCGCCAGAGGCCGCATTCTGAAACTTTGTTTTTGTTGTGTTCGCCAAGACGTGAGCTCGTCGTTTGCGTGTGGCCGCAAGGATGCGGGGAGCTGTCCGCTTGGCATAGCCGGCGTAACTTTCCCTTGTGCGGTGCGCCGACAGGGCGCGGCCCTGTCCCTCGGTAAGTTCGGCTTCCTCAAGTTCGGTCATCCCGCCGTGCCGGCAAGCGTCTAGTGTGAACGTGACGGGCAGGCCGATTTCCTTTCGCATCCGTTGAACGATCTTCTGCATGCCGGAGAACGAGTAGGGCTTGCTGACGGTCTTGGCGCCGGGACGGACAAATCGTTTATCCGTGGGCGGCAGCACCTCGCGCAGGATCATCGGCGTTCCCAAACGTCTCAGATTCGCCAGGATCGCCTCTGCCTCCAGATAGAGTGGGATAGCCGTGCCGTCGTCGAGTACGTCTTCAAGCGGGTGGTCGATCCTTGCGCCAGTTTTGTGATGCTCAATCTGGATGGTCGGCGGGGTGGTCTGCCTGTAGCCCGTCCACTTGATGTGCCCTGCCAAGACGTTTTCAGGGCGCTGCAGCCATTCAAAGCAGATGACGGCAGCTGCACAGCGCCTACCTCGCCGCGTTCCACGCAGCCTTGTGCAAAGGTATAAACTTGCTCGCGGGTGACGGCGTGCTTGGTCGCCTTCGTTCGCGTCTTCATCGTAACTCCGGGCCAAGGGTTCGGAATATCCTTGGCGAACTCGGCCGGGTACAGTCGGTGAACTACGCGCCATGCCTTGCGGCATAGGCCGACGAATTTCTCCCAGCGCCGAAAGAGGACACTTTCGCCCGCGCCATTCTTGATGAATATCTCGTAGAGCTTATCGGCGGCGCGCGGGGTGATACTCTCGATCGGCAGCGATCCGATGCGCTCACCTTTTTTGTTTCGCACATCGCAGATGGCTTGCATGCTGTGTTCATAGCCTGGCCGCGACCGCTTCGAGACCTTCTCAAGATAGGCCTTCGTCTGCTTAAATTCGCGGAAAAGCCAGTCAAGCGACCCGACGCGCGCTATAGAAGCCTTCGCGTAGATCACGCCCTTTCGATCTTGGTTCCATTTGTCGAATAGCGCATTCAAGACGGCCGCGCGACCGCCTTCACCATCAGTGCCACACGCCGTGATGTAGTCGCCAAGGGCTTCGTTTGGGATCGGGCAGCCCAGTTTACGGAAATGGGTCGGAACGTTATAGTAGAATGCTTGCTGACCGCCGGCGAGCGTCTTAGGGATGACGTTCCGGGGAAGCTTTAACGCCACAACTACAGATCCTCGGCGGCGTCGTACTCGGTCGGCGTCGGTGCTATTGCACGGTCTAAGTCCTCTCGGAGCCATAGCTGTCGGCGACCCTCTCTAATCCTGGGTCGAGGATACTCTTTTCCGACACGGCTGAGGAAGCCCTCAATCGTCGTTTCGCCGCAGTAACCGGCTGCGAGAGACGCCCGCATGCGTCGCGGCCAGCAGCCCACAGGGATCACTGCCAGCCGTCTCAGACGTGCCACGAGTTAGGCCCTCGGAAGGCACTTGCTGCGAAAGGATTGCCGCGCATGTTCATGTTGTTCGCTTGCTCCAGGAAGCTAGCTGACCTGCGCTCGAAAAGTCTGTGCTTCGCACGGTGCGGTCTCTCCTCGGAGAGCTCACGATTATGCCCCGTCAAGCACGGGCGATATCAGAGGCCGGGAATTGGTCGCCAAAAGGTTAGCTGTCAATGCAGGGAGAATTTGGCGTCTACAGCGTGCAAAAAGGCGGGCGTGTTGGTAGAGATTTTCCGCCTCTGACCGCAGCCACCTTTCGATAAACGCGAAAAGACCGATCGCGAGCACCATTGAAGGAGTAGATGGTCCAAATAGGCGTCCTGGGCGCAACTGGGGCGGACTGTTTGGATGGAAGATTGCGTAAACGGGATTATACTCGTCGGGCCTGTAACCAGACCCTTGAGCGGGAAAATAGCAGGCGGTTTCGTTGATTTTGCTGCGTCTTTGCTGGATCTCGATCGCGTCCCGTTTCGGTTCCTTTAGGTTATTTCTGGGCGAAACTAGTGCGGTTGGCCAGTTCCATCGGCGCGATCGCGTGCGATCGTTGGAGGGGGGCGAATACGTTGGGCCTAGTGTCCTCACTCGCGCCGGGTGCCCATGGCAATTGTCCCAAAAGTCGATCGCGCTGGCGAGGAGGGCATCATAGCCTCGACCTAAATAAGGATACTGTCGTTCCTCTATACGTCCGCTGCGTTTCCGGCCACGCGGGACCGGGCCTCGGTTATGGGAGCGACGTCAAACGGTATTGCAGTTTACACATGGACACCAAGGCAAAGGCATAGGCCAAGGAAGAAGCTGGGTTGAAGCGGACTACACTCTTCATCACGAAAAATGAGTTTGGCCGACAAGTATCGTTCTGAAGGGCGGTGCAAACTTCAGGCAAGATACCCACTCATTGTCGCGGATCACCCGGCTTGAACCATGCAACGCGAGCGGGCGGGTCAGCGGAGGATTGAAGCCAACGATCGCGTCACCGTCGCTTGGCGGGCGGCGCATCTTCCCTCAAGCAGCAAACGATCAGAAAAAAAAGACTGCAGAGCAACGCCACGGCCATGACTGCTAAGCTGCCGTCCGTCCAGTACAGGACGTACTCGTTCACGCCTGTTATGGAGTGCCCGGGAGATATTCGCTGCGCTACAGCAAAACACGGTTCGCGAGGACAGCCAGCCGTATGCGCGAACTCTCGGCTTGTCAAGAATCCTGCCGCGAGCGGCGACGTCCCATCCCAAGCGTAGATCCTGCTATCAGCGTACCTGCTACCGAAGATAAATAACGCGGCGCAAACCGACAGGGCAAACGCCACAGAAGTCACGCGAGAGATCAGTAGATATTGATCCTTTTCGTCGAAGGTCGTGTTTGTCGGAATCCACGACTTCTTGCGTCTTCGCTTCGCCTCCCGGACGTAAAGCGCGGCTACGACCAAAAGGGCAGTGCCAGCGACGAGCGAGACAAGCAGCCCCCAGTATCCGCGGGAGATCAATACGCCTTCTTCGAGATGATCACTCGAAAGGCCTCCGCGCACGTACACTGCCCATCCGGTGGCAAGAGGAGCGAACGTTTGGCCGATCGATGTCCAAACCTTTGCTAGCGGGCTCATAGGTCTCCCCGTTGTAACCTGACAATCGAAGACATGACGCAGGGGCGCAAAGCACTACGCGTCGGGGCACGCGTGGAAATGAATCTATTCAAACCGGTTTGACTGCACACTAGCGACATAGTCGTGCGCAGATTGCAAGGGGAGGTGTTGTGCTGAAGTAAAAGTTGCATGCAACAAACCTCGATCAAGAGGAGAGCCGAAGTCTGACTTTCGTTGATTCCCACGGCGGCTTGGGATCGACAACCCTGCAGAGATCGCCCCTCGAACAATGTTTATGGTCGAAGGTCAGCGTCGGCTTCTGGTGATCGAGGTGAAGGGGCACGGCCTCAGCAGATCTCCTGGTGCGTGGCTATTGGAGGTCAGGCCCAACTGGGCGTGGGGCTTAGGCCCGTGTCGTGCTAGGGGTGGCTCGGCGTGTAGTTGAGTCCGAGAGAGCGAGCCATTTGGATAATTTTGAGCCGCAGAGGGCGAAGATCGCTTTTCTTGCAGCAGAACCGATTGCTCCACTCTCGCTCCGCCTCCGCGTTGACAGCAACGGCCAGATCACGCAACCGCTTAGCTTCCGCATCGAGACGAACACCTTCATCAATCAAAGAAGCAGAGTCTCGGCTTTCTCTATCGGCGTCGGATCGCATTTTTTGTTGGCTTTGGTCGCGCCCAGCAAAGTCCGGAAACTTAAGTGGAGCGGCTTGATTAGCCACACTCCACAGTCCGTCGAGAAAATCGGCGCGTTGCCGAAGTTCAGCGGCTTCTTTTTTCAGCCGGCGGCTTTCTGAACGCATCAGATCTGCCTGTGATGAGATCCGTTTCGCCTCTTGCTCTATGCGGTTGCCTTCGCGGTTGGTGTACGCCTGAACGCTGGCGGCGCGTGCGAGTGTCGCGATCGTGCATGTAAGGAGAAGTATTGCTGTTGATCCGATAAGGTAGCGTTTCACGTTTCCCTCCTGTCTGCGGCTTCCTTGATCCGGTCGACGATCAATCGCAGATAAAGTGCAAAATAGTTTTCAAGAGCGCCATTGGATGTGATAAATGCTTGCTTGCCGCGAGCCCGGATCAACAGGCCTCCTTTGGCCAGGGCGAGGACCGCCTTCCTGATCGTCTCTGCGGAGTACAGCGGCGACAGCAGCCGTCCGAGGTCGGCCTGGTCCAGTCGCAACTTCCCCGTCGACAGTTCGCAAACCTGTTCGATGGCATCCTCCGAAAATAGACCATCGTTCCGAAGCCGTTGTTTTGAAAGATCGAGGGCTTTAATTTTCGCATCGTCCTCAAGGTACGATTGCAGTGCCTCGTTGTGACGGTTGAGGAACGACCGCAGCGCTTCTTTGTCTGAGTTGAGACCATGTTTCTCTGCCAAGTAATAGAACTTTGCTATCTGAAAGGCTTCGTCAGCCCGCAGGATTTCTAGGTCCTCCTCGCGCAAAGGCTCCTTCGCGTTGTGCTTTTCCGCATGGGCAACGAGGTTGCCAAAAAAGTCGGCGCGAGCGTCGCTTAACGCGCCCAGACAGACCAGTTCAATGTCTTCGGCCCCGCTGGTCATTGTACCCCAAATTTTGGGGGCTGCCCCAAAATTTGGGCTATCCCCCGGCGCAGTAAAACAGGTCCCCAAAAATTAGTCTACCGCCCAAGAGCAAATCGTGTGCCCGCAAGATGGCCGTCGGGCCTTTTTTTGGTTCTGCGCAAATCCGGTCCGTCACGAGATGACCGCCCAGGGAAAGGCCCGCGGCGTTACCGGAGGAAGATCTATGATTACCAAGCTTTTGGCCGCGGCGCTTGCCGCTACCGCCGCTCTACCGCTGATGTCTGCCACTGCCTCCGTTGCGACAGAGATGCCGCGCATCGAGGCTCCGTTCACAACCGAAATCGTGGTCGATCTGGGCGAGTTCCAGGCCGCCATGCAGACCACGCTTAACAACATTCGCCAGGTCAGCCGTTGCGCCGACAACTGGAATGTTTGGGATGCCAAAGTCATGCCGAACGGTGCCGCAATCAACGTCGATCTGCAGGCGCGCTACTTCCTCAACAAGTGTGCTATCGTGACCGTGCCGGAGTGGCACGGCCCATTCCACATGCGGATGAAGGACCGCGTCGTCGGCGAGACCACCGTGGTGTCGCAGGCGGCTCACTTGGCCGTTGATGTAACGCCGGTGATCGCAAATGGCGTCGTGACGGCTTCCGCAAAGGTGGTGACCGCCGATGCGGATGGCTTGCTCGGCCGTCTGAAAATCACGGGTCAGATCAAGTCGTTCCTGAACGACAAGCTCAACTAGGCGCTCCAGGAAAAGTTGAAGGCCGCCATTCCGGCTGAGCTGCTGAAGGCCGGTGTCGAGGTCTCCGAACTCCAGTTCGTCGATCTCGGGGCCGGGAAGCTCGGATTGAAGCTGAAGGCGAGCGGCAAGCTGCGCACCGGCATCTGAAATCGCATCAACCCAAAATTGTAAACTCCACGGAGATTGAACATGAAATACTCTGTCATCGTCGCCACCACGCTTGCCGTCGCTGCGGCTGGTGCCCCTTCCGCCCGCGCTGTCGATGCTGTCACGGCTGCAGCAGCCGAGGTGGCGATCGATCGCGCCAAGGCTAACGTCGAGGGAGCAAAGGACGAACGCGGCGAAGTCGCGAAGGGCGTCAAAGCAGCCACTGGCATCAGCACGGAGGCCATCAAGAAGGATGGCATCTTCGGTGGCTCAAACAGCGTCTTCCGTAAGCCCTTCGGCAACCTCTTCTGAAATACCGGCCTCGCTGATCAAAGAGGGCCCGCTCGTCTGGGCCCTCTCTTTATCACCTTGTTGCAAAGATCTTCCTGAATGCTGCCAGTACTTGTATCCGCGAGCGGAGCGCCAGCTCGACACCATCGATTTACACGTTCCGCTCGCAATCTCTCGACCCGTCGAAATACCGTTCCGATGAGGGAATGACAACGGGTTGCATTGATTCGTAGTGCGAAACTGTGATCACGCGGAGAAGTCGTAGGTAGATCGAAGACAGAGAGGTTGCTTCCGGACTGCTGAATTCAACTTCGAACAACGAAGCGAGGCGTTTTTGGTGCGGTGGCCCACTGGCTGCGAGCTGAAGAGCAGCTAACTCTTTGATCTCGCTGGTGGGCCCGGCAGGACTCGAACCTGCAACCAGACCGTTATGAGCGGGAGGATATTAATCGGGTTCGATGATTCTTCTGGGTTTTCGTTCGGTTTCGATCGCGTTTGTCGCGGCCTTTTCAGGTCGTTTCTGGTGCGAAACTGGTGCGGCTAGCTATGCGGCGATCGCGCTCCAAGGCGAGTAGGGGGTCGCCCTAGGGAGCGCCATTTTCAGGCCAAGCTGTTGATTTCTTAGGTGTCAATTCACGACAGCCGGGTAAGCCGGGAAGGGTGTTCGCCGTCCGTCGCGGCGGAAGTAGTAGCGCATGCGGCAAGTCATGCTCCGGCTACGTCCTGCTAGTGTCCTGAGTCACAAGTTCGCAATCATAGATTCGCGGTAGATTCGCGTTGCCGTGCCACGGATGGAGGCAAACGGCGACGGAGTTTCCAATGGCCATCCGGCAACTTGCCCCACTGACACTGAGCGATGATGTTCGTGCCGAACTTACGTCGCTGACGATGCGGCGGAAGACGGCGCAGGCGCTGGCTCTGAGAGCCCGTATAGTGCTGACCTGTGCGGAAGGTGGTCGGAACACGGAAGTGGCGGCCAAGCTCGGGCTGGACCGGCAGACCGTAGGCAAGTGGCGGCGGCGCTTCATGGCGCAGCGCATGGCCGGGCTGCATGACGAACCACGCTCTGGCGCACCGCGCACGATCGACGACGCCCGCATCGAAGCCGTGATCGTGAGAACGTTGGAGAGCTGCCCTGAGAACGCTACCCATTGGAGCGCTCCCGCGACATGGCGGAGATCTGCGGCCTATCAGTATCGACGGTACAACGTATCTGGCGGGCCTTCGGGCTCCAGCCAGATCGGATGGAGACGTTCAAACTCTCGACCGATCCGAATTTCGTGGCCAAAGTGCGGGATGTCGTGGGCCTCTACGTTTCGCCGCCGGAGCGCGCCATCGTTCTGTGCGTAGATGAAAAGTCCCAAATCCAGGCGCTGGACCGCAGCCAGCCGATGCTGCCTATGCGTCCCGGCCAAGCGGCCCGAAGGAGCCATGACTACAAAAGACATGGCACGACATCGCTGTTCGCCGCCCTCGATATTGCGACCGGACGAGTCATCGGCAAGTGCTACGGGCGCCACCGCACCGCTGAGTTCCGCAAGTTCCTTGACGAGATCGAGGCTGCCGTGCCGCGCGAGCTCGACGTCCATTTGGTCATGGACAATTACGTCACCCACAAGACTCCAATGATCCGGAGATGGCTCGCCAAAAGGCCGCGTTGGCACGTGCACCTGACCCCAACCAGTTCGTCATGGCTTAACCAAGTCGAGCGCTTCTTCGCGCTCCTGACCGACAAGAAGATCAGGCGCGGCGTCTATCGCAGCGTGGCCGCCCTTGGAGCGGACATTGCCTCCTTCATCGAACGACACAACGCTGATCCCAAACCGTTCCGATGGACCAAATCCGCCGATGACATCCTTGCATCCATCGAGCGCTTCTGCCGTTACAATGCCCCGGCAAAACACCCCCCGATGTTGCGAACTTCTGGTTCAGGACACTAGCTTAGGCCATCCTGTGCATGGTTGCGTCTTAGAAGTGCAGGAGCGTTCTCAGGCCCCCCCTGGCGCCACTGTCTGCAAATCAATCCGGCATCGTCGATGCCATCGGTCATGCAGCCGAATAGGATTTGCAGCTTTGATGAAACTTTGACGGGTCATCGAGAACGTTTGGAGGACGCCGGAGCAGTCCGAGATGAACATCTTCGGGGTGTCTGCAAGCAGAGCTGCGTCGTCGCGACGATGCGGCTTTTCGCATACCACAACCACGTGCTGGACCTCTGATCATGCAAAAGGTAAGGAATATGCTGGTCAAAACCTCCACTCGTCGACATTCCGTGCCGGACTCTGCGATCGCAGGTATACGCCAATGGATATCGCGCAACCCAACGTTCGACCCGGGGCTTTCAAACCCGGAGGAACCGAATGCGCTGTACGTGTTCGATTGGGGCGGCGCAGACCGCAGCGCGTTATTGCCTGTCCCCTCCTGCTCGAGGCTGCCGCTCGTTGTCCTCCGGAAGACGTCCACGGTGCTCCGGGTTATGCCAGAATGTCTGGACGCCATCAGCGACCCTGCTCATCTGCTCATCCAGAGCACGAACATATGCGCCGCTGGGGCCCCGAGCAGTTCGATCCTAACGTCGTCGACCGGAAGGCGCTCGAAGCCGCCGTCAAGGCATTGTGCGACAAATGGAAACCGCGGCGACGCGCCACGCGAGCTAAATAGACGTCAAGCGTCGATCAAGAGGGCCGCAGAGCTACGCTTAAGGTGTATCGCGTATCTGGCAAGTGAATCCTGACGGCGCGAAGCGGCGCTATACCGTGCGGCGAGACCATGAGGTCGATCGCATGTCTTTCATGGATGTCTGGCGGACGCATCGACTTCGACATGATCTGGACGAACCAGTCGATATCATCAGAATTGCACGAGGTTCTCAGCGAGATCGACGAGGCCCTCCGAAGGACAGCGGGCAACCGCATGGTAAGCGAGCGGGCTAAGAAGATCGGGTGTCGCGATGCGCATCGTGAAATTCCTCTCTCTATTCCGGACAAGCTTCCACCCGAGCTCTGCACTGACAAGCTTGCCGTTGGTCGAAGATCAGCGCGCCCTAGAAATGGGATAGATGAGGCCAGGATCTAGCGCAGGCGGGGAAGGTTCGACGTCAGAACGGAGGCCTTCATAAAACCCGGTCACAGCTGCCGCCAGCGAGAATCGACCGTCTATCCTGCCTCCGTCGGACGATATACGAGGCGATCTATTGATAGCAACGGGCGGCGACAGCTCTTCTCGATTTGGGAGTACACGGTGAGTGAGAAGATCCACTCGCCACCCCTCGTGGCGGGTTTTTTCGCTCTCGCCCACTCTGCCAACATGTTGGCGATTGTGGCGGAGGTGCCGGAGCTGACAGTTTGGCTCGAAAAGAGTCCAACAGGTAGGTAGGACACTAGGCCTTCACTCTGGTCCGTCTGTGGCACGATCTCATAGCCATAGGAAACACCAATTGTAACGATCTCATTCGTCGCGGCTCCGAAGAGAGCCTTGAAGGCTGTCGCCAAGGCGAGCTCGACCGATGTGCCGAGACGCGTGATGTCGATGCGTTCTGGCCATGTATTGAGTGGAGTGATGATCTCTGCTGCCTCGATGGTCGGTGTTCGATAAACAAAGCCTTCGTTGGTCTCCGGGCCATCATCACCCAATAGCTTTGGATTTCGGCGTACGCTCGTTGAGGCGCGGGCGTTCTGGAACGTACAAAGATCCAGGCCGCTCCACTCAAGTGTGATCTGCGGCAAGATGGCGGCGGGGATCGGCGACAGACTTGGAAAGTGGTAGGTTTGCACCTGCCCATCGGCCTTACCCTGGCCCAACTGGATACGGCTGCCGTCGGCTGCTCGGCAATAGGCGTCTGGCCAGTCGCCCGAAGGACCCGGTTTGGACTGTTCTGACACCAAGATTAGATCGTCCAAGTAGTAGGAGCCATCCTCGCCTTCGTAGGATGTGAGTCGGACGCGGAACTTGAAAGCCGTCAGCTGTGGAGTGGGTACGTCCTCCTCTACGCCAGTCTTGTTCTTGGTGGGATCGGGCACGATTGCAGCAGTCCAATGGCTATCCCAGGCATCTGCCACAGACGTGATCAGTTCGGCGAACGTTTTGCTTGCCGCATCGAGAACAGCTTTGTTCGACTCGCCTGAGGCTGTGAAGCCGGAAAGGATCGCCCAAAGCTCATCAGCAACGGCTATGTACTTCGCAAGCTCTGTTGCAACGTCTTTGGCGCAGGCTGCGTGGTTCAGCACCCCTGGCGGGACGTTGTAGGTCGTCGTGACCAGCAATTCGTCCTGTTCAGCATGCTCATGAGAGTATGTCAGACCATATGTCCACTGCATCGTCTGTCCGAGAGATGCAACAATCTCAGAGCTTGCGCGATAGGATTGGCCCAACAACGCTGGCAGGACTGGAAAGGCTCGTAGTGGAACCGGTACGGTCGCGGCGCCGAGCGACGTCTGGACGCCGCTCGGGATGATCTGGCTCGCGATAGGCGGGGCGAAACTCAGCCAGTCAGAATCTTCATAGTCGCTGGCGCCCTGAGTCTGGCGGATATTCATCTCAAGATCAAGGATGTCGTATGTGAGGTCAATCGGGACGTTCCGGTGGCGGGAGGGATCGGCGATCCTCATCAGAAACGTAACGAATGATTGCGGCGCATCCAGCGACACTTTTGCGGTCGTCAGATCGTAGGGCGGGGTTGAAGATTCGCCTTGTCCCGTTCTCGCAACGAATGGGTTCGCAGTCCCGAACAACCGTGCCGGTGGCAACTTCGAGCCTGGCACGGACCATGGTGACGAGACGGCCACATCATATTGGATCACTGCTGTCGTATCGTACGCTCTTGACAAGGTGGATTTCAGCTCCTGTGCGAGTCGACGGACTGCATCATTGCGGCCGCTTTCGAGCGACGGGTCCTTGAGGGTTAGTACCGCGTCCAGTCCCCGCGGTATGGCCTCCGAGAGCATCATTTTGGCGGTGAGAATCTGCATAAGGGCCGCCCGCGAGCCGTCGCGTTGATAAGTGCGGGTCACGTAAGGAGCTGTCAGAAAGAGGTCAACGTCAGTAAGAAAGCGTCTTGCCCAGGGTTCGATGTCAATTGCCTGATAGCTTGTAGGAGTCGCCGTCGAAGCGAGCGTGCCATCCGAGTTCAATTTGCGAACCGCAATAGAATCGCGAGTGACAAGATAGTTATAGAGTGGTCGGAGCGCCATAAAGCGCGGCCACTTCTTCTGCTCGTTCGGCGCCGGTACGCCCGGCTCAACCGTGACTGATGAAACTCCCTTTTCTCCGAAGTCGACGACCCAAAGGTCGGCTGCTATGCCTTTGACCCGGCCGGTAGCAAGTCGGAGCGATGGCAGCGCCATTCTGAGGGACGCAGAAAACGCATCAAGTGTAAGCGCTTCCTCGGTGCCGCTACCCTCCGGCTGCAATGGCGCCGGAACCATACTGTCGGCGCGCTCGGCAGGCCCGTCATGGTCTGGCGTCGCGAACTCAGGGCTAACTAGCGCTTTGTTCCGGGCGACCCTGAGAGACACCGAGAGAGGGAAGGCCGGATGCGAGAACGGGCCGACTTCCTGACCCAAGTTGGCTGCCAGCGTGATTGTTGCCGGCGGCAGCAATGCGCGTGCGCCTACGTTGAAGAAGGCGGTGTCATAATTGGCCCTTATGACATCCTTGATCCCGATCTGTATGCCTAGACTGGCGAAGCGCGACAGGATGCTGTTCAAGGTGTCGTGCTCACCGGTTGTAACCGAAATCGAGCCGTCGGCTGCAGAGATGCTGATGCCCTTGGCGATCAAACCGAGTAGCGCCGCGTTCGTCTGGGCGAACGACACGGCGCTCACACCATAGAGGGCTGGGATGGCATCAGGCGAGACACAGTTCGGGTCCTGATCGGAAGCGGGCAGGCGGGCGAGCGGACACACCAGAAGGGCGCCTGCGGCCAAGTAGCCGGACTTGCCTTCGATAGCCTCGACGACGTCCGCAAGCTGAATTATTGCGGATTGAGTCTGAAGGCGAAGCAGGACAGTCTGGAAACTGTCGCCCGCCTGCGTGGACGTCTGATAGGTCTTTCCCTCGACCGTGACGCTCAAGTTCTGGTCGCCCGCGATCGTCCCTGGCATTCTCAAGTTGGCGTGCGCCAAATTGACGTCGGTCGGTTCGGCATCTTCGGGAAGGTCGAATTTTTTCGCGATTTCGTCAATCGTGTCACCGGCCAGAACGGTGTAGGGAACGAACAGCCCAGTGGTGTCCCCTGCAATCGCCAGTGTGCCCGGCAGGACAAGCTCTGATGCAGGACGAATGCTGAGCGTTGGATTGGCACCAAGCAGTTGCTCAGGGGGACAACCGAACCGATCGGCAAACTCCAACAGGGTCTCCCGACTATCTGAATTGACGACCGCGCTTTGCGGAAACGCACCGAGACTGATGAGAGCTCCAGCATCGAACAGGTCGGCGACATTGTGATTGTTGGCGGCGAGCTCGGAGATGCTGGCTCCGCTTTGGTTGCTGGCCAAAGTATCGTCCGACGCCGCGACGTAGTGATTTGTCACGAGAATGGCACCGGACACGAACAGCCCCGGTCGCTGTGCGTTTGCGAAGGCAATTTCGCCCAGCGTCCGGTTGATCCCAAGCGCCTCGAACGCCGTCGCGACGTCGGTGAACGTCTTTATGGAGTTGCCATCAAGCGTTTTCTCGCCGATTTCGACCGTCACGCCGTCAATTTCAAAGACAAAGCCGTCAGCGAGCACGTTGCCCGCGAATGCATTGTCGCTGGCCAGCATCGCTGGCGATGTGTGATGCGTCTGCGCAACATATTCGAGAGATGCCGTTGGGATGGTTGGGGCAACTGTAATCTTTCGGGAGGGAATGGTGAGCATGACACCCGACCGCAGGGGAAGCACCGTGGCGTTGTCGGATAGCTCAAGGAGAGCGACGCCTGTTGGCGTTGGCCAGCCGGACGGAAGACTGGCGACCAGGGCATCGGGTGTGTCGCCTGCCGCAAAAACCCTGAATGCCGGAATTGTCAGCGCTGCTGGTCCAAACAGGTCGAAGATCCGGGTATTTGCGTTTGTCTGGGCCAGTGCCGCAAAGGTGGTCCCATAGCTCGCTGCAATCTGCTGCAACGTCAATGGGCTCAAGGCAGCCGGCCGAACAGGCACGAGTGACGCGGACGCGCGCGCCGCCAAATAGCCGGCTGATGCGAAGCACCAGAGCGGTGCAACGCCAATCGGCATCGCTTGGGGGGATCCGTCAACGGCCTGATAGAGAGTTGTCAACACTGAGGCGGTCACGTCAGGCTGAATCAACTGGTAATAGGACGTGACAGACCGCTCCGACTGGCGCGCCGCCGCGTCCAATGCAGCTGAGGGATCTTGATCGGGTCCCGGCATCAGGACGCCTGCTTGTGCGGCCAGTGTGATCGAAAGGGTCACTCCGTCAGTCGTCTTTGTAACCATGTACGAAGTGGTGACGGCGGGCCAGCTTCCGGGTGCCGTCAGAGGGTCAGTATAGCCGCAGATGAGCTGAAGCATGCCCGGAGTTGGATCACTGCTGTTGGAGGGCGGGGCAGTGACGTTGCCGAGAATATCCGCAAAGCCGAGTTGGATCTGAACCGACTGCCGAGCCTTTTGGCCTCCGATGCCCCTATACGGATCGAGATCCGGATCGGGCAGTCCCTTGACTGCGGGCGCTGCCGATGGAGGCCCAAAACGGGCAATCGGGATCGCCTGATCGTACCGCCAATATTGGCCGGGAGATGGGGGATCCAAACTGGCTCGTCCGGCTCGCTTCCAGCGTGCCAAGCGTTGCCGTTCCCAGCTTGCGAGCTGGAGTCCGTCATCGGCTTGCGGTCCCGCGGGTAGCCCGATCCTGGAGCTTTGGAAGGACGAGCCGGTGGCAGGCGAGAGTTGGTAGGTGAGCAGACTGAACAGCTGTTTGAGTTGGACATCTGCTGATCGGGTCTGCGTCTGGATCGGCTTGGGTAGTCCCAGAGTAAACCCGATGGTGCCTGGCGGCGCCAGTGCCTGGGTGACAAGTTCAGAGTTGTCGGTGGCTTCGACGAATAGTGCGTGTGCCGAGGCGTCCAGTCCCGCTCCGACGAGGGCGCAGGTATTGAAGGCGAAGAGCTGCCTTCCACTGGGGGCTGGCACTTGCTGCTCGCCCACGATGGCAAGCAAGGTCAAAGTCACATCGCCATTCTGCTCAAAGGCGCCGGAGGGAATATCTTCGCCGAGCCGCGTCGAAAATCTCAGATAATATCCACTTCCGCCGACCACGCTCCCTTCCCAGAGTAGCAACAGGAACGCGGAGAGGTCGCTCAATTTGGCGCCAAAAGGCGCTGGGTCATCTGCAGACTGATCGGTCGATAGTCGCGCGGCAGGTGGGACGGTTTCGGTCGACAAGTTGGATTTGACCAGGAACGTCTGGTTGAGATCGTTCGCGAGAACACGAAGGCCGCTGGTGTTGCCGGAGTCAGGCGCTGGCGCAATCATCAGGTAGGCGGTCGCAGATGGCGTATCTGGGTTGAGGAGATAGGCGCGAAGCGCAAGCAGGATCTGACGATCGCCGGGGCTGACCCCGCGCAGCTCATAAACGTGATCAGTGGGGTCGAGTCGACGAAGGCTGAAGGAGAAGTGGGTGGCAAACGTCGCGTTGAGAAGGGTGTCTGATTGGTCGCTCATATCGACGCGATTGCCGGCCCTGACAATCTCGAAGGGCGTCTTATCCGAGCGACGTGCGCGAGAAAGCAACGCATCGGGGAGCGGCCATAGACTTGGGTTGCCAGTGAGCGGGGTAATTCCGGCCTTTGGAATCGGCAGCGCTTCTGGCGCCTGCAATTCGACTCGTTGGTCAAGTCCGTAAGTGCGTGGGGTTTGTCCGGCCATTGCCAAGGGGGCGGGGCCGCCAACGGGAGAGAGACCAAGACCGCTGGCAGGATATCTCTTATCGAGGTCTGCATTGGTGTAGCTGAACTTGAGCGAGGCGACCGCCCCCGTATGGACAACCAGCCCTGGCGCTACGCGGCCTGGCCGCGTCAGTGCGCCGTTGAGTTCGTGCGCATGTGGTACACGCGCGAGAAGGGCGTCGAGTGTCTCGGACGAACCAACCGTGGTGGAATCCTGCAATTCGATCCAACCGAAGCCGCTATCAGCCGTGAAGGTGACGTTGAGGGCAGTGTCGTTCGGTTGATTGAGGTTCGGAGCGGGCCCGGTAAATTGTTGGCCGGTGAGGCCATAGAGCGCCGTCAATGGGCCGTTGGCAGTGATCTGCTTGGTGTCCTGATCGACGACCGGTCCTGGTAGTTGAAGCCCGGACAGCAGCAGCCTCGATGACAGGCCTGAGATGCTGGGAGGGGCTGCACCAGTCATCACCCGCGCAACAAGCGCGTCGATATCCTGTACAGGCAGATGACGGATGGTCAGTGTGAGCGGTGCGGTCGGGCTGCCCGAAAAGATGCCCATGGCTTCGATGCGACGGCCGAGATCGCTGACGCTCAGCCCGTAGGCCGTGGCGACGCTTGACAGAGTATCAGACGTGCCGGTCGTGACCTTGGCGTCAGCTATGGTGACGACCGCCAAGGGATCTAGGACTGCCGCGTTCGCCAGCCATCCGATCAGCCCTTTCAGGTTGTTGGTTTGGATGATGGTGCGCGAGGCCAGCAGTCTGACGGTCTCTCCAGGCAGGATGACGATCTTGATGGACGGCAGCGTGATCTCACCTTCGGCCCCTTGTTGAACCGAGTTACGAAATTGCGGCCAATCGGCGTCGGGGCCAGATCCGCTCGCAAAGTTCTGGGCGAGCGAGAGGGTTGCGCCGATTCGCATCAGCGTGTCGCCCGGAAGGGTGACATAGTTGATGGCGTTCTTCGGGTCAGGATCTCCGTTGGAAGCCGGTACAGAAAGGCTCGTCCCTGCGGGGATGGGCTTGTCATGGCCGACGCCACGGAGCGCTGTTGCGTTGAAATCAAAGACCGTCTGGGCATACCAGTCGGCCGAGGGAATATCGATCCGACCGAAGCAGCGGACGTAGAAGGCCGCCGCTGTCAAGACCGGGGTGAAACCGGACGGGGGAGTATACGTTGCCGCCGGAGTCGAAAAGCTCGATCCCGGGCGCAGGAGCCGAGGATGGTCGGCCAGATCCGTGCCTGCCAGGAGATCGGCCGCAAGGTTGAAGCCAAAGCTTGTGGCGATGCTCTGGAGCGTGTCACTGGCAGTGGCCTGGTAGTCGATCGCGCCAAGCGGGAGCAGAACGGACGGAGCGAGCGACACGTCGGCGTTGGCGAGAGCGACGGCTTCCGTGGAGACCCCGAGTTTCACCGAAATTGTGGCGCCGGCTCGGGCGCCTTGGAGCACAGTTTCCAGTCCCGGATTCAGGTCGAGGAGTTCCGCAGCTGTGCCCCCAAGGACGGCGGCGACGCTGTCGACTGTATCCCCGTTGCGTAGGGCGTACGGAATGGTGACATTTGGGAAGCTTGCCGCGACGGTCGCGAGTGAAACGTTCGTCGTGGCGGAGTAGGTCCACGCGGACATTGTGTCGCGAGCCGCTTTCGCAGCGGCTTTCGCGACCATGAGACACCAGTCGCAGAACAGATAGGTCGCGAACGATTCATATTGTTTCGGATCGTCAGCCGGGGCCGGACTGACCTGTGGCGTCAAGGGAAAAAATTGCGCACGGTATTGATCCACGCCCCATTCGTATAGCGGGCCGACCAGATTGTATTGGGCGAGATCGACGCCATTTGCCTGCGGCGAGGTCCACGTCAAAGCGGGTGGGATGGGTATCGCCATTCCACATTGAGCAGCCGGACTTCCACCAGGGTCACCAGCGATCTGAAGCGTCAGGTTGGTCGCAAAGAAGGTCGCAAGATTGCTCCACGAGAAGCCGTCGCTGGCGGTTTCTGATCGATCGATCTGCTCGGCAAGCAGTGCGAGCTGGCCCGCCGTGATCTTGCTGCCGGCACCACCCGCAGAGCCTGTGACTGCGGATATCGCCCAACGCAGGAACGCCTCGATGAGCAGGTCGGCGCTCAATTCTCCGATTTCGTTGGCGTGTGCGCTCGAGGAGGCGGAGCGTGCCAGCGTCTGTTGTGCCGAGGCGGAGCCGGGCGTGATCCCGTTTGGTGCGAACAACAGGAATGCGACCTGATAGTTTGGGTTCGGGTTGTCCGGCTTGGCGCCCGTCCAGCTTACGGGCACCTGGGTCAGGCTGAACGCCGGCAGCATCGTCAAGGGGATGTTGCGTGGAGAAGTCGAGAATACGGCGAGCTTCGGATTCCAGTTCAGGAGGTATGGCCCGTCAACCCCGGTCAATCTGGATGCCGGCAGGGCTGGACTGAGCCGACCGGTCCGACGAAGATCAGCGAGGTGTTCGGCGCGGAGATGCATGGTGCGACGGGCCGGATCACGCATGAGGGCCGGCAACACGTTCCTTCGCAGGCGTCGCTGCGTCGTTGTACCCTGACCGGACGCCAACACCCACGGCGTCGGGCTGGCGCGTCCGACCGTGAAGCTGATGTCGAGATCGACCTCAAACGTGAATTGGACTTCGATGAACAGGATCTCGACCGATGCCTCGATGCTGACGCCAACCGAAAGGCGGAACAGCGTGGGTTGGTAGGCCTCGAAAACCGCACTTGCCTGCGCGTAGGCGTCGATCGTGAGCGAAACCTTGATGACGGCGAAATCGGCTTGCGCATAGAGCCTGCCATGGATCGCGACGATCCCCTGGCCCCAATAGTACTTCGCCGGGGCCGTACCGTTGCTGGCAGGGTTGAACCAGCTCAGAACGCCCTGAAAAATGACCTCGAGCTCAACATAAACCCCTCCGGATAGCGGTCCGACCGAAATGTCCTTCCCCACGCCGACCGCGAGCCCGATGCCGAGCTCCATGACGGGTGAAAAATTGCCATTCGTGATGGCCGGTACTCGGCGCGACGTCGTTCCGTCCAGCAGGCCGAAATAGATCCCGCCACGTCCGATGAACGGAAATACCTGAACCGTAAACGAGCGGTCGTAGTCGCGGTCGTACGGAAATCCAAGGTCGACCAGAAAATTGCCGTTGGTATAGACTTCGACAGCAACGACGCCGAGCGTGATCGACACTTCGCCGAGCTCGATGTGACGGAACGCCTCCGGCAGGCGGAGCTCGACGCGGAACATGCCCACAGTATCGGAGATTTTCTTGTAGAGAATCTCGAAGCGCAGTCCGGCCGCCGACCCGACCTTCTCCCCACTGAGAGCAACGGCCAGACCGTAGAGCCGCGGGTCGTTGAAGACGAGAGCCAGATCGACTGCATCAAGCAGGCCAACCTCGAGACCGATCAGCCATTCGCTCTCCGGCGCGAACCGCATGGCGGCCCCGGTCGGCTGATCGAGCGGGTTGGTCGAGTCCTGATCTGGCTGTCGCATCGCCGAACGCAGCAGCGTGATGGTTTCGCTGACCGTGTTCGGCAGTTCGCTGTTGGGTGTTATCCGCTGTCCGAGGCCGAGGTAGCGAAGGTCGACCAGTTCATTGCCGTCGCCCGGAATGGCAGGCGGTGGATCCTTCACCACATTCCACGAGAGCGGCTTGCCAAAGGTGTATGTGCGGTTGAGCAGCCGTCCGGTCAGGATCAACTCGACCGCAGCTTCGCCGTCCCGGCGCGAGTATCGCACGCCGATCTGGTCGATATACATCAGAACGAGTTCGGAATCGACGGTGTAGACGAGATCGATCGACCGGTCGATTGGGTCGATGGTCAGCACGAAACGTGACAGTTCGATCCGGTTCAGGACGTCCCACGGAGGGTCGAGCTTGAAACCGAGAGTCGGAGCGGCCAGATCGACGAGGTATTCGAGGATCTCACCGAGGGTGACGCCGGTGAGCTGAAGCGAGAGCACCTGATGAGGCGGGTTCTCGCCGTGCCAGCCGGTGACGGCCGACAGCTTCGCGCCTCCAAATTCGACACTGAAGAGATAGGTTGGCTTTTCGACGCCGATGTCGATGGCGACGCCGACCGCGATCTTCTCGATGGCGAAGCGCCCCTCGAGCCGCCCGCGGACCGGGACATCCGAGCCCGCCTTTGCCACGTCGACGCTCGCGACGGCCGAGAAATGAAGCTGGCTGCCGAACAGTTGCGGCGACCATCTGCTCGCCATGGTGCCGGAGAGCGAGTACGCCTCGGAGCGAGTGGCGAAAGTGAGCGAAAGCCGCTCGATCAAGAGCGTAGGCAGGTCGGTGGGGGGGGGGATGCCGAGAAAATTGGATACCAGGCTGGTGAGTTCCAGGAACGAATCCGGGTAGAGTTGTCCGCTGAATATCCAGCCATCAAGTGAGTCGCTACCGCAATAAGCTGCCGATATCACGATGTAAGGGTCGGGATCGCCCGCCGGAGCTCCTCCTTCCAACACAATTTGTCCCGTGATGCCGCCCGTTACGGTTCCTTGGACGGCTTCGATCTTGAATAGGAGGGATGTGAGATGTAAGTACACATTGGTACCAAGCCGAATGGTCCAGATGGCGGCCGGAGCCTGGGCCGGATCGAGCTCCAATCCGAGCGGGGCAAGTGCGATCGTGCCCTCCGCATTGTAGGTCTGGCTACGAAGGTCCGCCATCACGGAAAGGTCCGTGATAGCGAGCGATTGGCTGGTTGAAGGCCCGCCATCGCCAAAGAACGCCCGGAATCCGGCGCCCAGCGGAATCCAGCTGTCGTCCTGCAACTTACCGGTTATGACAAATCGCGGGGTCATCGCCGTGACGTCGATAGCCACGCTGGTAGGCTCGGCCGACACGCCGGTCTCCAAATCTGGAGACGATGCTGGTCCTTCCGTGCCGGCGTTGGCTGCGCCGATCAAAAGCGTGCCGCCGATCGAGCCAGTGATGTAGTGCTCCTGTTTGCCGGCTATCGGGGTCCAGCCTACGACCCACCGGGTTGCCACGTTCGTAAGGCTCACGAACGGAATTGGCGGATTCCATGTCTTTTTTGAAGCTAGCGTCACTCCAATCTGCTTAAACTCAGGGGCAACTCCGCCGGCATCAATCGGGCCGACAACGAGTTCGATGTCGGACACGTAGAAACCAACAAGATCGAGAAATCCGGGAGGAAGAAACTGTCCAAGTGAGACCCCGACTAGGTCGTCAATGGGTTCGATACCCTTACTGAGTTCGCTGTTGGCGTCGGACTCGAATTGAGCCAGGAAATGCCAGGATTCGCCGACGAGCAGGATCGGCGTCGAGATCCTTCCGCGAATGCCGGGCCCGCTTCCGATCGAGAACGTACCCGCGAGTTTCAGGATCGAATAAGCCGTCAGACCTGCTTCTTCCTCGTCGAGGCCGCGGAAGGCTTGTATCTGCAGGCCGACGTCATTGACCGATAACGGACCAAGCTCCAGTCGCAGGCCGGTGGAGACCGCAATCAAATCGAGCTCCGGCGGCTCTGTGGAGTTCATCGGCATGGCAACGGTTCCATCGACGCGGAGCGGCCATGGAGCTAGCAGGTCGACGTGCTGAAGCAGCGCGGGCGGCGCTTGCGGCAATGGCAGCAATCCGGTCAGTCGCACCATCGCACCTGGCACGCTCCTGGCAGTGAACGTTGGTGCGTCCATGCGCATGAGCGTCAAAAAGGATGTTGTGTAGGAAGCGAACTGTCCCTCAAGTTGCTGAGATGGTGGCAAGACCGGAAACGTTCGTCCAAAAGTCCAGCCAGGGTTGTCTATGCTAAGAGCGAGTTCGAACTCGTCCGCGGACGATGCAGACGTGGCCATAACGCGCGCGGTGACATCGGTCTGAAACCCAAAGTCAGCTCCGGGGACGCAGAATTTGCCGATGCCTGTGAGCACCACCCCGCCAACGTCCAGACGAAGATGTGCCTGCGATAGCTCGTAGGACCCGACAATTCCGAAAAGAGACAGCACGCCGCGGAGTGATGCCAGAGCTGGAAGCGCAGACGCGGCGTAGAGGTCAATTTTAAAGTTGGGAGCGTTGCCAGTTAGGCTGGCGTTGAGTGCCGCGTAGACCGTAGTCAGCGACATGTCCGATATCCTCCGAGCTGCTTGCTGACGGTCAATTTTAGGGTACCAACGTCAGCCCTCGGAAAGTCGAAATCGAAGATAGTCGTGGCTTGGCAGAAGGTCGCATCGACGACGTCACCGGCTTCATCTTGACGGGGGCATTGAATGCGGGGGTTTGAATTGGTAGTGGTGACAATCGCGAAAAATTATTGGGTACTGTGGAGACGGTCTTCCCGCCCTTGCCGTCGATGCTGAACTTCCAGGTCATTCCTGACTGCGGCAGTGGCGGAGCGTTCTCCACGTTTGCTTTAGCGAGAGGCGCCCTTGAGAGTGAGCCAGTGCCGGCTGGGAAGACGGCGCACCAGTCATACGAGGAGGTGTTTTGGCGATCGACCAAAAAGTACATCGTTGTAAATATGTTGTTCGGAGTTTGAACTGTGAAGTAGTTTACGGAGTTCGGCCATTTTATGAGTTTTTCAATGTCCATCGCGTTTTCATCTTGTTGATTAATAGTTGCATTATAAGTTCCAGATGGAATATACACAGTATAAAAGTGTCGTCCCGTTTTCGCTAAGCAGGGATCTTCGTAATATGCTGCTGTCTGCTTCAGATTTTCGGAGAAACATTGAATTAGTTTTGTTCCTGGATGATGGTGTTCGTATTTGTAGGCGCTGGCGGTAATCGTTTCTGTCGACATGTTTTGTGCGAAGTTTACGACGTTTTTCTTTGCGAGTTTCTTCGCGCTGTTTTTATCATCGCTTAAGCCGAGTAATTCAAAGCTTGTGAGAGAGGAGCCGTGATGCGGAAGCGTCACCATGAACACATTCTTTAGCGGTTCATCGAGCAATGAATAGTCTAAAGAAGAATCTATTGGTGAAGGCGACAGTACTTGGTTGCACCTAGCCATAGTCAAGCCGGTCCCATCGCCGGTGCCAACAATCTTGACGCCTGAAAATTCCACAATAACAACTAATGAAACCATGTTTTTTAAGTAACCGCCCGCTGCATCTTTTGGTGCTTCTGCAAGTATCGTGACGTTGGATTTTTGCGTGTTTCCAGCCAGCAGATACAGCTTGACGCCGTCGATATCGTGAAAAGGGTCCCAGGTCTTCTTTGAAGCGTCGTATCCCGTTTGATCTGGTCCCGGACTCTTCACCGAAGCTTCGCGCGTCAATTTGTTGATGTACTTGCTTGCCTTGTTGACAACATTTTTCTTTTTGCCTCGTCTTCCAAGCGAATAGTTATTTCTATCTCCGCCGAAATAGATGCGATTGATATTGAGTGTTGGTAGGTCTGAATTGTTCCCGCCAGGCGGATTGAAGTGTTCGATAAGACGCACGATGTGCGAGATGTGATCTTTATCGCTGTGTGTCAGTATCAAGGTGTCGATAGTCGGAGACACCATCGTTTTGAGTATCTTTACGATCTTATCGACCGCGTCGTTACATGCAGAGGTCTTCGCGGCGGTGCCGCAATCGATTAGCATGGTGTGTGCAGGCTTTGTGTGATCCGTCGAGTCATATATCTCGAAGAAATTGCACGCCCCCTGGCCGACGTCGTACACTGTGCAAACGACTAGATCAGCCGCCATCTTTTGCTCCCTTACAATCCCGATGTTTGTCGCGGAGTGCGTCGCCCGGAACGACGCCGACGAGCGGCGTCTGGTCGCTTAGCAATCTGGCCAGCGCGCTTATCCGACGCTTCATCGCGCGTGCTGGCGTTGCGTGCTACGGTGCCTGCGCGGGAGTCTGGCACAGCAGGCGTGCCGTTTGTGTCGCTGCCATTGTCGTAGGCCGCGTACCAGCCGAGTGCGGCCTGGCTGCCGGCCGAGCTGCCACCGTTCGGATTGCCGAACAGGAAAACGTCGGTATTGCCCGGTGGAAAGCTCCATCCGAGTACGCTCAGGGCCAATCGTCTCAGACGCAGCATGTAGGCGCGGCCGCCGGTCTGGAGCGCGTTCGCCTCGAACTGAAAGCTGCGGAAACCGAGTCGCAGCACCCCCTCCAGCGGCCAGTCGGTGCCGAGCGATCGCGCGTTGGGAAGCTGAAGGCCGAGGTAGACTGGACAGTCGTCGGCGGTGAGGCCAGGCGACCACGCTGCGAGCAGCCGCACGACGAGTCCTGCGCTTCCAGCCAGTGCGCCCATCGTTCCGAGATCGAGTGCGAAGACGAGGCCGTACCAGGGCGACGAGAGCGGTGTCTGGGCGAGCGGTGCCGAGATCGAGGTGTAGCCGAGATCTTCGGGGGTCTGTCCCTGAGGTGTTTCGCCCAGCGCTGCGATATTGGGGCTGGTGACGAGAGCAGTGAAATGCATCGGAAAGTTGGCAACCAACGAGAGCGGGCGGGCGCGGCTGTTGGCCGGATCAAAACTGAGACTGGCCTCGTCCACGCTGAATGTCTGGCTCGTGGGCGCAGCTGAAGGAAAGCTCATTGTCACCACGAGGTTTGCGAACCGCAGGTAGCCGTCCGCGGGAGCCTGCCCGGCAGGAAATACGCGCTCCTGGCCGAACGAGAACAGATCGAACCGATCGAGGTCGATGAAGCGGAGATTGCCGCGGAGGACGAAGCGCGTCACGACGCGGTCGCCATTGCCGCTTCCCGTCGCGGTCTGGAGCTGAGCGCCGAGCACCTCGATGCTCTTCAGCGCCGAGCGGGACGTATCGTAGATGTTCTGACCCTGCAGGACGAAGGAGTAGGCCGGCGCGCCTGATGTTCGCTGATAGGAACCGTCGAGCACTAGGTTGTTGCCGCGGTCCGGATTGCGGCGCGAGAGTTCGACTCCGAACAGACGATTGAGCATCAGTTCGACCTGTACGGCGAAGTCGACCAGCGCCGCATTGGCAAAGCGGGCGCTGAGCGCAAGCGTCTTGAAGGCGAATGGAATGTTTGAAGTGAGACAGAGATCCTCCGGGTCCCTGTACTCGACCAGCGCGAACACGGCGGTTTGTTGGAGGGTGATCGTTCCAGCCGATGCGCTGAACGGCGTCAGCGAGAAGCCAATGTGATGCGCGTAGAATTGGCCAGGGTCGATGCCCGCCGACAGGAACTGCAGCGCGTCCGGTAGTTCTCCGACCGACACCGGTGCGTTGAGGAAGAGGATCCCATTCCAGTAGGGCGAACACACCACGTCACGGTAGAAGCGGGCCAGGGGCGTTCCGGGGGCAGCCGACGCGGCAGCCGCAAAGATGTCCTGGATGATCTTCTGGGTAGGCAGCGCGCTGCCTGACGAATCCTGGGCGGCCTGTAGCCAGCCCCACGCACTCACATCAGAAATGCATTGTTGCAGGGTGCGGTTGTTGAACTTGGCGATCATCACCGTCGGCGAGACAGAGCCCGGGCGCCACGCCCGGGGTGAGAGCTGAAAGGTCCAGCCATCCAGTTCGGCCTTCAATTGGCCGGCGACGGTCAGCACGATCGACAGGAAGTCGCCTGCGGTCGCCTCGATGGCCTCGGTGAAGTCGGTCTCGGTGTCGAATACCGGATATGGAGGAGTCATTGACGTGACGAGCGCGGACAGCGCGTCGACGACTGAGTCGGGCACGCCAGCTGGGCCTAACAAGCCGAGCGTGACCGGGTCGAGCCGGTAGGCCACCGAGCCGGAGGCCATGAATGTGTCGACGTTAGAAACGACAAAGAACAGCTCGTTGGATTGAAGAGCTGCTTGAAAGGCTGGGCCGATGCGCGTGAACTTGAGTTGGGATACTTCGGCGTTCGGCAGGTTCCCGACGACAATGCCGTCCAGGGTGTTGCCGTCCTCCGAGAGGATCGCCACCATTCCTTGTGGCGTCACGGCGTAAGTGGATTTCGCGTCTTGGCGTTCGTCCGGCGACGCCGTCGACGAGCTGATCGCGGCTCGGCGCGCCGGCGCGAGAGCAGCCTGCTCCAAAAGGCGAGCCGCATCGACCTGCGTTCCGTCGATTCCGGAGTAGGCACCCACCGGAAAGGTCGCGGGAGGCGTGCCGCCGCTGGTCCAGGCAGGCAGCGTCGCAGCCGGCATCTCATGGTAGCCCAAAAAGCTCGCGCCCAGGTTTGCGTCAGCCTTGTACAGCGGCGCCTGCAGCGGCTGCGCAAAATAGGTCAGCCCCGCGACGCCTGACGCCGCAGGCAGGAATGCGATGTAGGAGGTCGTGGCGCTCGCATCGAGCAGGGGCCCATCTGCGCCATGATCATTGGGATCGTTGTTGCCCCTCCGCAGGTTGGAGGCGAACGCCGGTTGTCCCGCCTGAAACAGGGCGACCGTTGGGCTACCAGCGCGAAGGCCGACATATTCCAGTCCGGATAGGCCGAGGGTCAATCGATCGGCGTATACACCGCCGAGTTCCGCGGCTTCAGACGCCGCGGTCGTTGTCGCGAGGGCAAAGGCACCATCCGGGGCGAGGTAGTAATCCGTGTATCCGTCCTCGAGCCGGTCCGTCATGAGTTGGGGACTGGCGCAAAACACGAGGCGTGCATTCCACAGCGGCGACGCTGCGGTTTGCGGCGCCAGCGTCGTGGCGTGCCCGTATGTCGTCACCAGACTACAGCCCAGGGTGGGCGCCGCCGATCCAGAGCTATCGGGGGCGAAGAATCCCAGATTGGTGCGTGCCGGTATGAGCGGATTCAGCGGATCAAAGGAAAGATGGACGGTCAATGCGGCGCCGTCCTGATGAAGGATCGGCATTCGCAACGTATCGACGGCTCCGCTGGCGATATCGGAAGCAGGAAAGGCATAGCGCAAACCAACATCCAGTCGGGCGAAGTCGTCGAGCGGGGCGGCGGCGCCATTGACGAGCGCAAGCGTCGCAACCAGGGCTCCCAGAGAGGGTCCATCAAGGGGGATGCATGCCGAACTCTCGCCTGCTGGGTAGCTGCCGCCCGGAGCCATGAAGTCCATCCTGCCGGCCTCAATCCCAATGCCGAAGCCGAGTTTGGGATTGAGCTGCGCAAGCGCCGCACCGGCCTGGATAGTGACGGCATAGGTGCCGAGGGCGTAGATCGCCTGACGGCTGACGGCCCAGGCAATGGCGCTGTTCGACCCCGTCGCGATCGCGCCAAGCGTTTGCAGCTGCCAGGCTCCGGGTGAATCGTTCGGGTTGGCAAGCCATAGGATCCGGGTCGTGGATGGCAGGTTGGTGCGAAGAGCATCAAAGGCTGCGAGAAACGCGCTCGGGTTCGCGAGAGCTTCGTTGAGAAACAGGTACACCCCGCCGGTGTCCTGCCAGACCGAGGTCAGCGAGGCTGTCGTTTGCAATGCCGACGACGCGCCGGGTCGGTAGCCGGCCCAATACCCTGGGATCCCAGCGTCGGCGGTGCTGCTCAGCGCGTAGAGCGCGAGCTTGTCCATCTGCAGATAGAGGGGTTCGAGCGCCATGTCACAGCCCGATTGTCAACCGGTCGCCGTGCAGTAGCGGCAGCGACAGAGAATCCTGGGCTGGCCCGTAGATCGACATCGTAGTCCAGTCGAGACGAACCCTGAGGCTCTTGCCAACTTGGAATCCGGCGCTTGGATCTATCACGCCGGGTCCGCAGACTCGCTCCAGGCGCAGACCATTGATCGCCAGTGCGGCTCCTGGAGGCCGTTGTGCCGACCGTTCGAGAATGTTGCCTACAGTCGTTCCGATCGGCACGATCTGGTCCTGATCGTTGATCGTGACCCGAATGCAAAGCGTGACGACGGCTCTGCCGCGAAAGAAAGCGACAACGTTGTTGGTCCCAGGATAGTTGACGCTGTTCATCAGCGTGGTGAAGCTCGGGGCCGCGGCGAGCACGAAATTAGATGCCGTCAGAATGGTGCCCGCTCCAGAGGGCGACACGAGTTCGCTCGGGAAGAACAGGCGGTAGAATGGCTGGCAAAAGGCTGGATAGAACAGGTCGGCCGCGTTGGCGATGCCGGCTTCCGTCTGTGGCCCGGGAGAACTTGGCGGCGCCGATACGGTGAGCACGCCTGCGGCCACCAATTGGGAGGTGAAGGTATCGAAGCCAAGCCGCCAGCCGCCGGAGTTGACGTAAGCTGAGACATCGTAGTCGATGGTCGAGCCGCCGCCATAACCTTCGATCCACGATGGGACTTGCGATCCCGGCACGTTGACATAGTTGGCGAATGCCACTCGCAGCACCATGCCGGGCCGAAGGTCGGCATAGCCCCTGCCAAGGTCCAGCCCGTACGCGTAGTAGAGCGTTTCCAGGAACGTTTGCGGCATCGCTCGAGAAACCGCGAGCTGCAGCGCCGAGATTCCCCAGGGGACCACGCCGGAAACCTCGGCGGCTTTAAGGAAGCTCACCCAATCGGCCTGCAACTCGCTGCGGACGGGTGCAGCAGCGAATGTCCAGGCTTCGCTCGAAGCCGGGATGGATACCGTATACGGAAACGTGCTGCTGGTGTTTGGGTTGGCATTGTTTGCCAACGTAAATGCGCCCTGCGTGATTGGAAGTCCCGTCAGAACCTTTCCAAGTCCAAGGTCGGGCAGATAGAGCTGTATGTCCGATGGTGCCAGGGCCAACGATGTCCCAGGAAAGATATAGGGCGATTGTTTGGAAGCGGGGGCGGATGAGAGAAACAGCGCCGGTGAGAAAAGAGGCTTTGCAATGCTCGGCGGGCCGCTGTTTCCATCAACCAGCGCTTGGACCACCACGGAGTATTGTCTTGAAGGGTCTGGGCTGGTCAGCGCGATTGCGGCGCTTGTGACCGCCGCTCCAGAGGAGCAACTCGCGATTGGGGCGGCAGCGCCGGAAGCGAGAATGCTCACCGTGTAGCCGCTGGCTGCCGCCAACGGTGACCAATGAACGGTTGCGATGTTGCCGTCGTATTCGACGCTCAGGAGGTCGGGCGTCGCGGTCGGGAGCTGGTATGGGGCGCTGTAGGGGCCGGTTACGGTCGTCGCGTCTAAAGTCTGGACCGCTGCGACCCCGACCGCAACGTGTGTATTCGGGGACAGCGCGTTGGGGAACGTATACTCCGTGGCAGTGATAGCCAGAACCTGGCCGGTCTGTTGACCATCAGTGTACACGGCAAGATTGAAGACGGTGAACCCGTCTGGTGCGATCCAAGAAATTGTCGTCGTACCCGCGATTGGATCCGTGATCGCGGAAAGCTTGGAAGGGACGACCGTGATCAATTCGACGTTTGCGCTGGGCCCCTCCGCGTGGTCGCCGACGATTCTGGCTTGAACTGCGAGTTTGCCCGCGCCAGCGGGTACATTCACTGCAGCACTGATGTCGTCGACCGTGGTGCTTGCGACGACCATTCCGCCGCTGGTGATGTTCACCATGACGCCGCTCATGCCCGCAACGCCGGAGATCGGATTCCAGCTGGCGCGGAGGGTTGTGCCGTCGTAGCTGACGGCGGTCAGCTGCGGCTTTGACGTCAACAGCTGGATCGACGACGATGTCGGTCCGGCGCTTTCTCCGGCGAGGATGGCTGCCGTCGCGCTATAGTTCGCGTTTGCATCGAGGGTCACCGGGAAGCGGGCCGTCGTGCCCACAATTGTCGTTGCCATGACCGCGGTGTCACCCTGCCAGACCTTGACCAGCGCAGCGGATTGTGGCGGTCCCTCAGGTGGGAAGGCGATCGTCACCGCAAGCGATCCGGTCACTGGATCCGGACACCACTTGCTCCAGTCGTCATCACGGAGTAGCCAGGTCGCGCCGTCACCGACCTCTCCGCCAAACAGCACGAACTGTTGTGCGTCGAACGCCATCGCCGCGTTGAAGTTGGCCGTGGGGCTGACCGTTGGGAGAAGCTGTGTCCACTGGTTCTCCTGAAATGACCAGGTATCGCTCAGAGGGCCGCTCGACCAGCCACCGAACACGACGAAGCGGCGACCGTCGCAGGCATAGGCAGATGCCCAACGCGCCGGGGGAGTGTTTTGCGGGTGCAGTTGCGTCCAGTTGGTGCCGTCAAAAGCCCAGGTATCGTTGAAGATGTTGTCCTGAAGGTCCAGGCCTCCGAACAGGATGCAGCGCTGACCGTCAAAGCCCATTGTAAAGCTCCAGCGCGCATCTGGGCGTGTAGTAGTTGGCAGCTCTGTCCAATCGGTCCCGTCGAAGGCCCAAATGTCATTGAAGAGGGAGTTGTTGGTTCCTACGCCGCCAAACATGATGAAGCGCTTGCCATCATAGACGATCGCGCAAGAGTGGCGCGCAGGAGGGCTCTTGCTTGTGGGGATCGCAGTCCAGTTGCTTCCGTCGAAGGCCCAGGTGTCATCGAAAAAAGTGCTGCTCTCGCTGCCGCCGAACAGGACGAATCGCTGGTTGCCATACGCCATTGCCGCATTGCCACGGGCCGGTGGACTTGCCTCTACGGAAACAGACTGCCAGCAGCCGGCAGAAAACATCCACGTGTCGCTCTTGCCTGTACCTCCAAACATGACAGCATGTTTTCCATCCGAGGCCATCATTTGACATGCGCGCACCGGCGGCACTGGCCGTCCTCCAGCAGCACCAGCGGTGTGGGTGGCAGCCAACGGCTGCGCGGCCGGCGTCGACCGGTCGTGGTCAGGCATTCCCTTGCTGTCGGCAGTTCCTTCGATGTCTCGTGTGCGGTCCTGTGGTTCACCGATGGCCTTGACATCGGCGAATGGGGAAAAGTTCGCTGCGGTGATTTCTGGCGTCGCGATCAGGAGCCTCGCGGCCGGGCCGGCAGGACCGGTGCTGATGCCGTTGGCCTCGGCCAGCGCAACCTCGAGTTCGAGGCCCGGAGGGATCTGGTATGATCCTGCGAAGAACGGCAGCGTCGCTGGTAGTGACAGCATGACCTGCGGGTTGCCGGACGGATCCATCGTGCTGGTCAATATCGAAGTGGTGTAGCAAGGTGTGCCGTTCCACGACACCGTCGCGATGAACTGCGGTGGCGATTGGCCGCTGTAGTCCTGATTCAGCGCGGTGACGAGATATTGCAGGCCGGTTGCCAGCGTGCCGCCCTGATAGACGGTTCGCACGATCAGCGGCTTCAATGTGCAGACACCGACCGCCTGGGACGCCGGCCCCTGCACCTGGGGGCCGATGATCCGGGTCTGTACGGTTAGCCCAGCCGGTCCGGCCGGCACGTCAAGGGCAGCGCCGGTGTCGTTGACGGTGGTGCTCGCGACCACGACGCCGCCGCTGCTGACGCTCACCATGACGCCGGTCATGCCGGGGACGCCGGCGATCGGACTCCAACTGGCGCGAACGGTGGTGCCGTCGTAGCTGACGGTGGTCAGTTGAGGAGCGGATGAGAACAGGTCGACCGGCGTGGAGGGCGGGCCGACGCTCTCGCCGGCCAGCGCCGCGACCGTCGCGGTGTAGCCGGGGCCGGCGTTGAGCGCCACCGGGATGCTCGCGGTCGTGCCCACCACAGTGGTCACGGCCAGCACCGTGCCGTCGCCCCGCCAGATCGTCACTTGCGCTGCGTTCTGCGGCGGTCCGTCGGGCGGATAGGCGAGCGTCACCGCCAGTGATCCGTCTTGCTGCGAGACAGTGACAAATTCCGGCGTCGCGATCAGGAGCCTCGCGGCCGGGCCGGCAGGGCCGGTGCTGATGCCGTTGGCCTGGGCCAGCGAGACCTCAAGCTCGAGGCCCGGAGGGATCTGGGACGAGCCGGCGAAGAACGGCAGCGTCGCTGGTAGTGACAGCATGACCTGCGGGTTGCCGGACGGATCCATCGTGCTGGTCAATATCGACGTGCTGTAGCAAGGTGTGCCGTTCCACGACACTGTCGCGATGAACTGCGGTGGCGATTGGCCGTTGTAGTCCTGATTCAGCGCGGTGACCAAATATTGCAGACCGCCCGCTAACGTGCCGCCCTGATAGACGGTTCGTACGATTAGTGGCTTCAATATGTAGATGGGCATCGAGGTCGATCCGCTGCCGGTGCCGACGAGGTTGACCGTGACGGCAGACATACTCAGGACCGAGAGGGGCAGCGCCGAGAGATCAAGCCGCCAGCAAAATGCGTTTTCAGTAGCTGCGGCGGGATAGGCAGGCCCCACGTTCTCATCGACCAACGTGCTCCCCAAGGACGTAATCGAGAGACTGAAAGTAGTGCCTGACGGAATGGCGCCTAGGCATGCCCAGGTCAGATCGAGGACCCGGCCATCAAAGGTCACCGATTCCAGCGCAACCGAAAGAGCTTTCCAGGTATTGCCACTCAAAAGCCAAGTTGCATTTTGAGTCTGGTTAAGGCTATCGGCTCCGCCGAAAAGCACCAGCTCGTGTCCGTCCCAAGCCATCTTCGCAAAGCAGAGGGGCGGCGGATTGTTCGTTGGCTCAAGTTGGGTCCATACGTTGTCTTGAAACGACCAAGTGTCGTCGTAGTTCGGTTGGGAACCAAAATATCCGCCAAAAATCAAGACCCTCTGTCCGTCAAAACCACAAGCGGCTCCGCTGCGAAGGCTCGGAGCGTTGACGGGCTGTAGTTGCGTCCAGTTCGTACCGTCGAATATCCAGGTGTCATTTTTATCAAAGTAGCCGATGCCGCAACTAATAATGGTTTGCTGCCTTACTGCATCGAACCCCATGACGTGATTATAGCGCGCGGGAGGGGTCGTAACCGGGTTGAGTTGTCGCCAGGAAATGCCATCAAACGTCCAGGTGTCGCTAAGTTCCAAGCTACCATCGGAGCCACCAAACAGCACCGACCTGTGGCCGTCATAGATCATCCCAGCCCCCATGCGCCCCGACGGACTCGAGCTGGACGTGATTGAAGTCCAGTTGATGCCGTCGAACGTCCAGGTATCATTTAGATGAGATGGCTCGCCGTTGGCGCCGCCAAACAGCACGAACTGTTGGCCGTCATAAGTCATCACCCCAAATGCGCGAGCTGGTGGACTCGTCGTCGGCGAGAGCTGTTGCCAAACTCTGCCCGAGAAGATCCACGTATCGTTCAGGTATACGGTCGCACCAGATCCTGATACGGCCCCTCCAAACATGACCATGCGTTGGCCATCGGAGGCCATCACCTGACCATATCGTGCCGGTGGAACGGCGCCATCGGTCATTAGGTCCTTGCGCGAATCCGGCGCCGCTGGCGCGACAGGTAAGTTACTTGATTCGGGCTTGTTTTGCTTGTCTTGCGCGGCGTCACCGATGCCTAGTTCGCGCGCGAGTGTCTCGTCAGTCATCGCTCCCCCTTGCGGCCCACTCGGAAGCTGCCCGGATTGGCCGATTCACAAGCGGTCTCACAGCGAGAACCGCCTCGCCAAAAAGCCAACTCGACACGTACAACTTAAGCGAGAAGCAATAGGCCGTGAGATTTCTGCATTTCAGCCGTGGCTTGGTGACAACGCACTTCTGTACCCTGTCCGCGTATCAGCCTCGGGCCTGGGTGGCATCTTGAATCTGCTTTGTCTGAAAGTCGTCAAAGAACTCTCAAATTTGCAGCGCGCGCTGGAGGTGTTTGCACTGATGCAGCTAGGGACTGTAGCTCGTGCTCGCGTGACATCGCTGATCAACACCCCGATTCCGGCCAAGATTGCCAATGCTTTCGGTCCGATAGAGATCGAGTCTTTTGCCTCTGCAGGAGAAGAAGTGCGGTCGCAACAGATTCGTTTGGGTGAAGCCTTCAGCGGCAGCGTGCGCCATCTGGTGTCCATGCTAGAAGCGATTGCAGCTAGGCGCGCGCGAAGCGGCGGTTGGAAGACGCTCATATCGTGGCGAGCGGCATCTACGCCTGCTAAGGCGGCGCATCCGGGAGACGCGAAAGGCCGTTTGTGTGAGGCCTATGGAAACGTTTCGGACCTTGTCCCGCCAACGGGTTGGACGCCGCTTGTAGCGTCGACCGCCCCACTAACGGGCCGGCACGGTCACGTCGTGCTATAAGACCATGACTTCGGTCTTCATTGATGTCTGCGATCACCCGCAGACAGAGGCTGGGTTGGATGGACGCCGGCTACCAACGGACGCCGAACCAACGTTGAATTCGCGTAAAAGTTGTGTTTTTTATCGTGCTTGCGTTCGTTTGGAACTCCGCTCTTGCGCGTGGCCGCGCGGAATAGGATGATGATCATCTGTCGATGCCCATCTCCGAGCGAAGGCACATTGGTCTGTCTTGGGAGGTAGGCACCCCCGCCGACGTCGCAACAACGATCATATGGTGAACCGCCTGATGCGTCCGGACGAACGCCCGAAGTTCCGGTTCGACAGATTTGAGCTTGACCTGCGGTGGGGAGGTCTGTTCGAGCCGAGAGGTGAAATCGAGCTTCGCCCAAAGACGTTCGAGGTTCTTTGCTATCTGGTTGCCAACGCCGGGCGTCTTGTTCGCAAGAGCGAGATCATGGATGAGGTGTGGCCGCGTGTCACCGTCAGCGACGGATCGCTGACGCAGTGCATCAGCGAGATCCGGTCGGCGCTCGGTGATCACGCCCAGCAGATGATCAAGACCGTGGCGCGACGCGGCTACGTGTTCGCGGCGCCGGTGTCGCTGTCATCGCCATCCGGCACTGCGAGCGAGCCGCCGGCCGGCTCGGCCATTGCCGCGATCGCTGCCGCGGGGCACCCCCCGGCGAAAGAAGGCCGGCGATCAGCCGGGGCCGGCGGGCTCGAACGGCGTGAGCTGACGATTCTCGCCGGTGAATGGGTCGACGTTGCCGCGCTGTCGGCCTCGCTCGATCCGGAGGACCTGCAAGTTGCGGTGGCCGACTGCTTCGATCGGTGCACCGCGATCGCGGTCCGATATCACGGTCATGTCGCACGGAAGCTGGACGACGGCCTGCAGATTTACTTTGGCTATCCGCTTGCGGGCGAGCACGATGCGGAAAACGCGGTGCATGCCGGCCTCAACATGATTGCGGAGATGTCGACGTTGTCGGTCGGCGCAGGTGCGATGGATTTAGGAAGCCCGGCGCCGCGTATGCGTATCGGCGTCGCGAGCGGCATGGTGCTGATGGCCGAGAGGACCAGCCGCGAAGCGACGCAGCTGGACGCCGTGGGTGCGACGCCGCATCTTGCTAAACGGCTGATGGCGCAGGCTCCGACCGGCCGCGTGCTGATTGATGACCGAACGCGTCGGCTGGCCGGCGACTTGTTCGAATGCCGGGCTGCCGAGCCGGTGCAGCTCGACAACGCCTCGGGTCCGGTCGAGGCATGGCAGGTGGTGAGCGCCAGCGAGGTCGACAGCCGGTTCGAGGCGCTACGCGGGGCCGCGTTGGCGCCGTTGGTCGGGCGCCGCGTGGAGACCGAGCTGCTGCGCCGCGCGTGGCGGCGCGCCGTTGGTGGCGATGGGCAGGTGGTGATGATCTCGGGCGAGCCGGGCATCGGCAAGTCCCGATTGGCCCGCGCGCAACTGGATCGGGTCGCAGGCGAACGTCACGCCGTCGTCCAGTATTCCTGCTCGCCGCAGCATTCGAGCAGTTCACTTTATCCGTTCATCCGCCAGCTCAGGCGCGCTGCCGGCCTTACGGAAGCTGGCGAACCGTCGCTCCACCTGGACAGACTCGATGCGCTGCTGGTGCAGTCGCGAGCCGATCAGCGCGCCCGGCTCGCCGAGTTGCTGGCGGTCCCGGCGGACGACCGATATCCGCCGTTTCAGGGAACGCCTCAGGAGCGGCGTGACCACACGATCGGGGCGCTCATCAGCTACATCGAGAACGTGTCCCGGCGGCAGCCGTTGATCGTCATTTTCGAGGATCTGCAATGGATCGATCCGAGCAGCCTGGAGGTGCTGGGCAGGATCATTCCCGGTCTGGCGCGCTTGCCCGTGCTGATGATGCTGACATTCCGTCCCGAATTCAAATCGCCCTGGACGAAGGCAGCGCATTTGACGCAGCTGGCATTGAATCGGCTGACCGCTGGTGAGTGCCGGACGCTGATCGGCCAGATCGCGGGACCCGCACGATTGACCGACGAAGTGACCGAGCAACTCGTCACGCGGGGTGACGGCGTGCCGTTGTTCCTGGAGGAGCTGACACGGGCAGCCACCGGGGCAGGCATGCCGCCGTCACGTCCACGGCCAGCGCCGACCGCTTCGGCCACGACGGTGCCTCCGACGTTGTTGGGCTCGCTGCTCGCCCGCATCGACCGGCTCGGCCCAGCGCGGGAATTGGCGCAAGTCGGAGCCGTGATCGGGCGCGAGTTCTCCTCTGAACTCGTTGCCGCTGTCACCGGGTGGGAGGCAGGCAAGTTGAACGCGATGCTCGACCGGTTGGTCGAGAGCGGCCTCGTGACGCGGGATGCCGGACCGCCGCATCTGACGTTCCTCTTCAGGCACGCACTGGTCCAGGATGCTGCCTACGCCACGCTCCCGCGCGAGGCGCGGCGAGGGCTGCATCGGCGCGTGGCGGACGTGCTTCGTGTGCAGCAAGCCGATCTCGGCGGCACTCCGCCGGAGATCGTCGCGCGCCATCGCTTCGAGGCAGGATCGCTGCAGGACGCGGTCATGCTCTGGGGGCAGGCCGCCGACATTGCGATGCGGCGTGTTGCTCTTGAAGAGGCTATCGTGCATCTGCGCCAGGCGATCGAGGTGGCCGACGGTGCAGCTCGGACCGGCGCTGCCTGGGCCTCGAGCAGCCTTCGTGTCAGGCTGTACATCGCGCACGGTCAGGCCCTGCTATGGGCGAGATCGATCGAGGAGACGGTCGAGGCATTCGCCCACGCCCGCGAACTCGCCGCCGAGCTCGACGACCTGTCGGAGCGGCTCTCCACCTATTACGGGCTGTGGGCCAGTAGTCTGGTCTTTACGCAAATCACCTATGCTGGCGAGACTGCCGACGCCTTCATGCGTGATGCCAGGAGCGGCGCACGGCCAGACGTGACTGCGGTTGCCCATCGGATCGTGGGCACGACGCTGTGGCACCGCGCCGACTTCTCTGGCGCCCGGGTGGAGCTCGAACAGGCCCTCGCGATCGGCGAACGCGGTCATGATCCGCGCTTCGGTCCCGATCTCGACGCGGCGGCCTCGATGATGCTGGCCGCGACACTGTGGTGCGAGGGCGACCTCGATCGCGCGAGACGGCTGCGAGAGCACGCGGTTGCGCGCGCAACGGAAACCGGCAACGTCCTGACGATGGTGTACGTCACGATGTACCATCTCATCATGGATCTGGTCCGCGGCCATGCAACGGCGGCTGCGCTGCGCTCCCCGCAGCATGTTGCGCTGTGCCGCGAGCACGGCCTGCGGCACATTGCATACGCCGAGGTCTGCCGCGCGGCATCGCGCTGGGGCACCGGCGAACGCGACGGCACGCTCGATGAGCTCAGGCGCGCCATCGACAAGCAGTGCGCCTACGGCCAGACGCTCGGCCTCCCCTGGTCGCTGTCGCTGTGCGCGCGGGCGGAATGTGAGGTTGGGCAGATCGAGGACGCTCTCTGCTCGATCGAGACGGCTCTGAAGACCGCGGAACAGGCCGGCGAACTCTGGTATGTCGCCGAACTGCATCGTCTGCGCGGCGAGATCTTGCTGGCAAACGGTCCGGCTACAGCGGATGCAGGGGAGGGTGCGCTGCGGGCGGCGCTTCTCGCGGCGCAGCGGCAGCAAGCCCGGAGCTACACACTGCGAGCGGCCTTTTCGCTTGCGCAACGGCTCGCCGGCACGGGCCGTCGCGCCGAGGCCCATGCGGTGCTTGGGCCGGCGCTCGTCGGATTGTCAGCAAGTCCCGAACTGCCCGAAATCGAACCCGCACTCGCTCTGCAGGCCAGCCTCGCGGCTGGTCTGCCGGCTCAGCCGAAGGGCCGGCAGGCGGTTCAATAGGTGGCGAAATTTCCCGTGACGATTGTTTGTATCGATTTTTGCACGTCTTCGCACGAGGCGCGCCGGTCACGCGGCTGGCGCAATGGGCCTGATACGATACGGTAGCGGCAAATTTTGAGAGTTCTTTGAGGACTTCCGCCTGCTCCCAACTAAGTTGAAATCGAGCCGCTCTCCCGGACGGTAGTCGTCGAAGCGGCTTGCTGCAGATCAGACAGGGGTTGCGGGTCAGGAGAACCGACTTGAACGTGCGGGCCGAGGGGCGTCTGCGTCTGGGGAGAGGTGCGTGCAGGGTACCCGATTGAGAACTCTGACGGCGGCTCTGCTGTCCTCGGTGGCCATCTTCAAAGTCCCAGCATCGGCCGATCCGCTGCCGACCGGTGGCACCGTGACGCAAGGCGCAGCGACGATCGGCGCCTCCGGTGCGAACAGCCTCGTGGTCACCCAGTCGAGCTCGAATGCGATCATCAACTGGTCGAGCTTCTCGATCGGCCAGAACTACCAGGTGCAGTTCAACAACGGCGCTGGCGCGACCCTCAACCGGGTGACCGGCAACGTGCCCTCATCGATCGACGGCACGCTCACGGCGACCGGCAGCGTCTATCTGGTCAATCCGGCCGGCATCGTGGTCGGCCCGACCGGCGTGATCAAGACCGGAGGCAGCTTTGTAGGCTCCGCGCTGGATATTCAGGATGCCAATTTTCTCAATGGCGGCGAGCAGACCTTCGGCGGAACGAGCAAGGCCTCGGTGGTCAATCTCGGCAAGATCGGGTCTTCGCATGGCGACGTGGTGCTGATCGCTCGCCAGGTTCAGAACGACGGCACCCTGTCGGCAAGGAACGGCACCGCGGCCATGGCGTCAGGCAGCGAGGTCGTGATCAGCGACGGCTCGCTTGGCAATGGCAAGGTCTCGGTGCGGCTGCCCGCGCAGGACGGCCTCGTCTTGAATCGAGGTGCCATCCGCGCCGCCGAAGTCGAGTTGCGGGCCAATGGCGGCAATGTCTATGCACTGGCCGGCAATACGGGTGGCGTGGTCAAGGCGACTGGCGTGTCCCGCAAGGGCAGCCGGATCTTTCTGACCGCAGAGGGCGGCTCGGTCGTCGCGACGCAGAAGCTCGTGGCACGACGTGTCACCTCGCCTTCCGCCACGACGACCAAGGCCGGCCGATCCTTCAGCGGGGGCGACATCGTCATCGAAGGCGACAGCGTGACCGTCGGCGGCCTGGTCGTCGCGCGCGGCCGGGACGGCTCCGGGGGCACGGTCGTGATCACGGGGGGCGACGTCCACCTCACGTCATCAGCCGCGATCGATGCCTCCGGCACCAGCGGCGGCACCGTGCTGATCGGCGGCGATCGCGGCGGCGGCGCCGATGCGAGCCTCAAATTCCTGGATCGTCCCGTGGCGAGCGCGCAGACCACGACCATCGATGCCGGCGCCACGGTCCTTGCCGACGGCACGAGCGGAGCTGGCGGCCAAGTCGTTGTCTGGTCGAACGGCCTGACGTCGTTCGCCGGCACGATCAGCGCCACAGGTGTCGGCGGCGGCTTCGTCGAAACTTCCGGACATGCGCTGGCCGTCACCGGACGCGTCGATGCCGGCAAAGGCGGCAACTGGCTGCTCGACCCGTATGATCTCGTCGTCGACGCGACGCTCGCCGCAAGCATCAGTGCTGCCCTCAATGCCGGCACCGACGTCACGGAACAGACGACGGTCTCGGGCAGCGGTGGCTCGGGCGACATTACCGTCACCAGCGCAATCGGCTGGAGCGGCAACGCCAAGCTGACACTGAATGCCTATCGTAACATCACGATCGCCGCGCCCGTCACGCTCGACTCCGGCACGCTCGCGCTGAATGCCGGCACCAGCGGCAACGGCAGCGGCGCGGTCGCGATCAACAGCACGGTCAGCATCACTGGCGCCGGCAGCGTCGTGATCAACGCGCAGCCGATCGCGACCATCAGCTCGACCGGCTTGACCTTCGCGCAGGGCGCCTCGATCGACTACGGAACCACCAACAAGGGCGGCACGTTCTCGCTCAACGGCCAGAGCTACACGCTGCTCTACGGCATGAGCGACGTCGAAGCTGTCAACAACAATCTCGCCGGCAATTATGCGCTGGCCACCAGCCTCGATGCATCGGGCAGGACCTACACAACCGGCGT
>NZ_JBNPTO010000026.1:0-83488 GCF_051167715.1 Bradyrhizobium sp. HKCCYLS20291
ATCGCTCCGCTCAGAGAATCATATTCGCACCACGGCTGGCATCAAAAGATTCACAGCCTCGTAGGGTGGGCAAAGCGCAGCGTGCCCACCACTCACGCCAACAACGAAGCTGGTGGGCATGGCGCTCCGCGCCTTTGCCCACCCTACGCCATCGGGTGTCAGCCCCCCAGCGCGCCCTGCGTGTTCACGTAGAGCGCGTAGATCGACTGGCTGGCGGCCATGAACAGGCGGTTGCGCTTGAGGCCGCCAAAGCAGAGATTGGCGCAGCGCTCGGGCAGAGCGATGCGGCCAATCGGCGCGCCGTCCGGCGCAAACACCATCACGCCGTCGAGCTCGGGCTTGCCCATGCCCCAGCCGCACCAGAGATTGCCGTCGACGTCGCAGCGCATGCCGTCCGGCGTCCCCGGCCCGGCATCGATGTGGACGCGCTTGTTGGCCAGCTTGGTGCCGTCGGCGGACACGTCATAGGCGAGGATCTTGCGGTTCGGAACGCCGCGGGATTCGACGATATAGAGGATGGATTCATCGGGCGAGAAGCACAGCCCGTTCGGTCCCAGCACGCCCTCGGCGACGACCGTCGCCCGGCCGGTGGCACCGTCGATCCGGTACACGTTGGCATCGATCTCGGGCTCGGCCTTGTAGCCCTCGTAATTGCCGAGCAGGCCAAAGGTCGGATCCGTGAACCAGATCGAGCCGTCGGATTTGACGACGACGTCGTTCGGCGAGTTCAGCCGCTTGCCGTCGAAGGAGTCCATCAGCACGGTGATGGACCCGTCATATTCGGTGCGGGTGACGCGGCGGCCGCCATGCTCGCAGGTGACGAGCCGGCCCTGGCGGTCACGGGTGTTGCCGTTGGCGAAGTTGGAGGGCTTGCGAAACACCGAGACCGCGCCGGTTTCCTCCTCCCATTTGAGGATGCGCTGGTTGGGAATGTCGCTGCACAGCAGATAGCGCCCATCGCCGAACCACACCGGGCCCTCGGCCCAGCGCAATCCGGTGGCCAGCCGTTCGACGGCCGACAGCTTGAGCCAGTACTTTTCGAAGCGTGGATCCAGCGCCTGGATCGCCGGATCGGGATAGAAGCTGGCAGGGCGCCAGCCCTGGCTGTGAGCGTTTCCGTCGGACATTTGGCCGGTCCCGTTATTGCACCGTTGCGATCTCTGCTATCATTGGTCGCTAACGACCGCAAACCTGCGGGTCGAACTCGAGGGATGAAATGCCACGTATCTTGATGACCGGTGCGAGCGGTGGAATCGGCTCTTCCTTGCGGAAGCTGCTGCCGCCGATCTATCCGGACCTTTTGCTCAGCGACCTCCGACCTCCGGCCGACCTCTCCAGCCAGGAGACCTTCAAGGCGGCCGATCTTGCCGACCTGTCCCAGGTCGAGGCGCTGTGCGACGGCGTCGATGGCATCATCCACTTCGGCGGCTATTCGGTCGAAGGCCCGTGGAACGACATCCTGCAGGCCAACATCATCGGGGCGTACAACCTGTTCGAGGCGGCCCGTCGCAGGGGCGTCAAGCGCGTCGTATTCGCGTCGTCGAACCACGCAGTCGGTTTCTATCCGCGCCATCGCAAGATCGACAACGACGTGCAGCCGCGCCCCGATGGCCGCTATGGCGTCAGCAAGGTGTTCGGCGAGGCGCTCGGCTCGCTCTATGCCGACAAGCACGGTCTGAAGGTCACGTGTCTGCGCATCGGGAATTTCGGCGACAAGCCGCTCGACAAGCGTCGGCTGTCGATCTGGCTGAAGCCGGAGGATCTCGTTCAGCTCTGCCGCATCGGCCTCGAGCATCCGGACATCCACTTCGAGGTGCTGTACGGCGCCTCGCTCAACGAACGCGCCTGGTGGGACAATCAGCGCGCCTATGATCTCGGCTATCGTCCGACCGGCCGCGCCGAGGATTTCCGCGAGCACGCCATGGCCGAGCAGGCCAAATTGAAGGCCGATCCGATCGGGGACTATTTCCAGGGCGGTGCGTTCTGCACCACGGAGTTCGATGGCGACACCAGCCGGATCATCGATTGGGGTTGACCAGAGGTCGTCATTCCGGGGCGCGTCCTCAGGACGCGAACCCGGAATCTCGACATGAGAGTTGAAACCACTTCTGGATTCCGGGTTCGCGCTTCGCACGCCCCGGAATGACGAGAAAGACCAACGAAAGAAAAAAAGACCATGACCGAAGGCCTGCGCAAGGGACTGACCGCTTACGGCGATGCCGGCTTCTCGCTGTTCCTGCGCAAGGCCTTCATCAAGGCGGCCGGCTATTCCGACGACGCGCTCGATCGCCCGATCGTCGGCATCACCAACACATATAGCGACTACAATCCGTGCCACGGCAACGTGCCGCAGATCCTGGACGCGGTGAAGCGCGGTGTCATGCTGTCCGGCGCGATGCCGTTCGTGTTCCCGACCATCTCGATCGCGGAAAGCTTTGCGCATCCGACCTCGATGTATCTGCGCAACCTGATGGCGATGGAAACCGAGGAGATGATCCGGGCGCAGCCGATGGACGCGGTGGTGGTCATCGGTGGCTGTGACAAGACGCTGCCGGCGCAGATCATGGCGGCGGTGTCGGCCGATCTGCCGACGGTGGTGATTCCGGTCGGGCCGATGGTGGTCGGGCATCACAAGGGCGAGGTGCTCGGCGCCTGCACGGACTGCCGCAGGCTGTGGGCCAAGTATCGCGCCGGTGAGATGGACGACAGTGAGATCGAGGCGGTCAACGGCCGGCTCGCGCCGTCGGTTGGCACCTGTATGGTGATGGGCACGGCCTCGACCATGGCCTGCATCACCGAGGCGCTCGGACTGTCCCTGCCGATGAGCGCGACCATCCCCGCGCCGCATGCCGAGCGTTTCCGTTCGGCCGAGACTAGCGGCCGGGTCGCAGCGGACATGGCCAAGGCAAAGGGGCCGAAGCCAAGCGAACTGCTGACGCCGGCCGCATTTCGCAATGCGCAGGTGGTGCTGCAAGCGATCGGCGGCTCGACCAACGGGCTCGTCCATCTCACGGCCATTGCCGGCCGCACACCGCACGGCATCGACCTCGATGCATTCGACCGCATCGGCCGCGAGGTGCCGGTGCTGGTCGATCTCAAGCCGTCCGGCGATCACTACATGGAGCATTTCCACCATGCCGGTGGCGTGCCGAAGCTGATGAAGCAGCTCGGAGGTCTCATCGATCTCGACTGCCGCTCGATCACCGGCCAGTCGCTGCGCGACATCGTCGCTGCCGCTGAGGACGTGCCGGGGCAGGACGTGATCCGCTCGCGCGAGGACGCGATCAAGCCGGAGGGGGGGCTTGCCGTGCTGCGTGGCAATCTCGCGCCGCGCGGCGCGGTCATCAAGCATTCGGCCGCAAGCCCGAAGCTGCTTCAACATACGGGGCGCGCGGTCGTGTTCGAGTCGATCGAGGATATGACCTTGCGGGTCGATGATCCCGCTCTCGACGTCTCTGCCGATGACGTTCTGGTGCTGCGCAACGCCGGGCCCAAAGGCGCGCCCGGGATGCCGGAGGCCGGTTATCTGCCGATCCCGAAAAAGCTCGCGCGCGGCGGCACCAAGGACATGGTGCGCATCTCCGACGCGCGAATGAGCGGCACCGCGTTCGGCACCATCGTGTTGCACATCACCCCCGAGTCGGCCGTGGGCGGCCCGCTGGCGCTGGTGCGGACCGGTGACATGATCCGGCTCGACGTCGCCAAGCGCAGCATCGACCTGCTGGTCGACGACGCTGAGCTGGCGAAACGCCGCGCCGCGCTGCAACAAACAATGACGCCCGAATGGGCCGAGCGCGGCTACGCCCATCTGTTTCACGAGACCATTCTCCAGGCCGATGACGGCTGTGATTTCGATTTCATGCGCCGCAAAGGAAAGGGCTGAGCTACTTATTCCATCATTCGTGGCAGTTGCGGCGCCGAGAGTGGAGGGGCGGGGCGTGCTCAATTGACAATCCGACGCAGCCGGTGGGATGATCCCTGAAAATGATAACTCGGGGAGGGGCTCGTGAGAGGTTGGAGCATTGGTGCATGGGCGTTTGCAGCAGCAATCGCTTGTGCCGCAGCTGCGAATGCGCAGGACGTCAAGCACTACCGTTTCGCCTATGATCAGCCTCGGAACACCGGCTACTCCATCGCCGGGGACCTGTTTGCCGACAAGCTCAAGGAACTGAGCAAGGGCACGATGCTGATCGACCAGTATCCGGGCGCGCAGCTCGGACAGGAGCCGCAGATCCTGCAGCTGGTCAAGGCGGGCGATGTCGATTTCGCCATCGTCTCTTCGGCCAACACGGCGACGATTTCGCCCCAGGCGGGCGTGATGTCGCTGCACTTCCTGTTTCGCAATGAAGCCCATGTGATCAAGGGATTGGCCGACCCGCAGGTGTTCGAAGCGATCAAGACCATGATCGACGAGACCTCGCAGGGCCTGCACGTCATCGGGACGGGCTCGCAGGGCGTACGGCACATCTACAGCAAGAAGGAGATCCACAAGGTCGACGACATCAAGGGGATGAAGATCCGCGTCCAGGCGACCGCGACCGAAGATACCATGTTCCCGGCCTATGGCGCACAGACGGTGCATATGCCGTTCGGCAGCGTCTATACCTCGCTGCAGACCGGCGTGGTCGAGGCTGCGGAAAACAGCATCAACGTCTATCTCGTCAACAAGCACTACGAGGTCGCGCCGGTGCTGTCGATCACCGAGCATGAGGCCAACAACGCCCTGGTCTTCATCAGCGACAAGCTCTGGCAGAGCCTGTCGGCCGAGCAGCGCAAATGGGTGCTGGCGGCGGCAGCCGAAATCAGTTCGAAAGAGCCGGCGAAGGCGTTCGAACTGGAACGAACGGCGGCGGCCAAGCTCAAATCGTTCGGCGTCAAGATCGTCGACGATGTCGACAAGAAGAGCTTCACCACGATCGCCGATCCCTATCTCGACAAGCTGGCGAAGGAGCTTGGTCCGCACGCCGAAAAGATCAAGAACCTGATCCGTGCGATCAACTGAGCCGGCAGAACAGCCTGCGTTGTCGTAGTTCGGGCGCGCTTGCTGAGACGACGGGATCTGAAGCGACGAGGAAGCGGATGTCCATCGCCGACAAGCTCGTGCTGAAAAGGCAGCGTCATCTGAAGTGGCGCCAGCTCGATTCGATCGAGTTGGTGCTGATGATGCTGTGCGGCGCGCTGTGCTTTGGCTTCTCGCTGTCGGTCACCGCCGACATCATCACACGCACCATCGGTCATCCCTGGCTGTGGCTGCAGGAAGTCACATCCACCCTGTTCATCTACGCGATCTTCATCGGCGCTGCGGTGGCGACGCGCCGCAATGATCATCTGTATCTGACCGCGATCGCCGAATCGATGCATGGCGTGCCGCGTCTCATCGTCGAGATCGTGCTGCGCCTCGTCGTGATCGGGGTCGCGTTGTGCCTGGTCTGGTATGGTTACCTCAACTTTCTGCGTGGCTTCGGCAGTTTCCGGCTGCCTTCGGGCACGCCGATCGCCTCGCTCTATGTGATCATTCCGCTCTCAGGGGTGCTGATCGCGCTATTTGCGGTCGAGCAGCTGGTGAATGGTATCGCCAACGGCTTCGATCATCCGGAGCCACCGGATCCGGAGAACGCAACTCCACCGCTCCACAACGAACCTGTGTGGAGCGATCGGACGTGAGCCCTCCCGTCATCCTCGCGTTGATGTCCATCTGCTTCCTGTCGTTCGGCTATCTCGGCGTCCCCGTGCCGTTCTCGCTGCTGGCAGGCGTGTTCGTCGGCGCCTTCCTCGCCGACGTCTCGCTCGCCGCGATCGTGCAGAAGATCTTCGACGGGGTTGATTCCGAGGCGCTGCTTGCCATTCCGTTCTTTCTCCTGGTCGGCGAGCTGATGAGCTCGGCGAATGTCGTGGTCCGGATCGCCAACCTGTCGGTATCGCTGGTCGGGCATATCCGGGGCGGGCTGTCGCAAGTGGTGGTCGTCTTCAGCATGTTCTTCTCGGAGATGTCGGGATCGACCACCGCCGATGTCGCGGTGATGAGCCGCGCGCTCGGAGGACCGATGCGGCGGGAGGGGTATGAGCCCGCTTTCATCGCGGCGATCATCGCGGCGGCCTCGACCATCGCGGCGCTGGTGCCGCCGAGCATCACGGCGGTGGTTTATGGTGCGGTCGGCAACGTCTCGATCGCTGGCCTGTTCATGGCGGGCGTCGTGCCCGGATTCATGATCGGTTTCGGGCTGATGATCTATTGCTACTTCTTCGGTCCCTCCGGACTGCGCAAGCCGCGCGCGCCGCTCCGCCAGGTGATGTTCGCGGGCGTCGATGCGGCGCTGCCGCTGATGATCCCGGTCATTCTGCTCGGCGGCATCCTGACCGGCTGGTTCACGCCGACCGAGGCCGGCGTGGTCGCGGTGGCCTGGATCATCCTGGTCGTGATTCCCGCGCTCAATCGCGGACACTTCAAGAAGATCCCGTATGACTTCTGTCTGGCAGGGCTGATCTTCTCGTTGCCGCTGATCACGATTGGCGCCGCCAATGCGTTCGGCTGGATGCTGGCCTATCTGCGTGGCGCCATCTTCATCACCGACTGGATCACCTCGATCGCCGGAAACGATCCGCATTTGATCATGCTGCTGATGGTGCTGCTGTTCACCATCATCGGTGATTTCATCGAGCCGGTGCCGACCATCATCATCTTCATGCCGCTCGTCAACGCACTCACGCAGGCCGGCGACATCAACGCCGTACATATGGGCGTAGTGCTGATCGCCACGCTCGCCTTCGGCCTGATCACGCCACCCTATGGGCTTGTGCTGCTGATGGGATCGAAATTCGTCGGTGTCAGTTTCGGCAAGGCGTTGCGTGCGGCGCTGCCGATCTATGTCGTGTTCCTGTTCACCATCGCCTTCACGATCTATTTCCCGAGCGTCGTGCTGTGGCTGCCCAAGCACGTCATTCCGGAGTCGGTCGGCTGCTTCAAGTCGCCGGCCGGCACCGGCTACATCTGCCCGAACTGAGTGATGCGCCGACTGAAAAATCATTTGTCCTTGCTGGTGAACTTCCGCGTCGCGGCCCGGAACGCGTCGGTATGCATGCAGCCGATGATCGCATCGCGTTCGGCGGCGAGCTGATCCTCGACCGAGCTGGTCGGGGCGCGATGGATCAACGCCTTGGTGGCCGCCAGTCCTGCCGGCATGTTCTGCGCTAGCCGCTGCGCCAACGCCGCGGTCGCCGCAGCGAGTTCGGACGCAGGGACGACCTTGGCGACGAGGCCCCATTCATGGGCTTGCGCGGCCGTGAAACTGTCTTCGGCCAAAAAGATCTGCAGCGCGCGCCGGACGCCTGCGGCCGCGACGACGCCCACGGTGCCGCCGCCGTCGGGCGAGACGCCCAGCTTGGCGTAGGCCGGCGTGAAGCGCGCTTCCTCGGCGGCGATGCAGAGGTCGGCCGCGAAGGCGAGCGACATGCCGGCGCCGGCCGCAGAGCCGTGCACGCTGGCCAGCACGATCTTCGGCATGCGCCGGAGGCTGGCGATGAAGGCGTGATAGTGATGCAGCAACTCGCTCACCACGGGGGTGATGGTGTCGGCTTCGGCCGCGGCGCCGATCGTCTGCAGGTCGCCGCCGGCACAGAAGGCGCGGCCTTCGCCCTTCAGGACCAGCACCCGAACGCTCGGATCGGCCTCGACCTGCGCCGCGAGCTGCTCCAGCCGCTTGGCGATCGCCAAGTTGATGGCGTTGAACGCCGCGGGGCGGTCGAGCGTGAGGGTCGCGATCGCACCGTCGATGCTGAGGCGGGCAGGTTCCGCGGCTGCGTCCGACATTCATTCCTCCCTGGTTTGGTTGTTGCCGCATTTTGAGTGCAGAGGCGGCCGGTGACAATGGCGGGGAAGTCTGCGACAACCCGGTTCCGCTGGCATGACGGGAGGTAAACCCGCAGCAGGCAAGGCTTGCAAACACGGGAAGTGGACAGAATGGGGCAGGGTGCTGTGACCAAGGGACCGGTGGTGATCGTGGGCGCGGGGCATGCGGGCTTTCAGCTCGCGACCTCGCTGCGTCAGGCAGGCTTTGCCGATCCCATTCACCTGATCAACGACGAGGGCCATCTGCCGTACCAGCGTCCGCCGCTGTCCAAGGCCTATCTGAAAGGCACCGGTGGCCCCGAGACGCTGATGTTCCGGCCGCAGAAGTTCTACGCCGACCAGACCATCGACCTCGTCTACGACCGTGTCGTCGCGGTTCAGCGTGACCAGCGCAAGGTGCTGCTCGCCTCCGGCAAGGCGCACGACTACGGCCACCTGGTGTTTGCGACCGGTGCGCGCAACCGGCTGCTCGACATTCCCAACGCGAATCTCCCGGCCGTGCGCTACCTGCGCATCCTTGACGACAGCGAAGCGCTGCGCAGTCTGCTCGGCGATGCCAAGCGAGCCGTCGTCATCGGCGCCGGCTTCATCGGCCTCGAATTCGCAGCGACTGCGCGCATCAAAGGCCTCGAAGTCGACGTGCTCGAACTTGGGGCGCGGGTCATGGCGCGGGCGGTGACGGCCGAAATCTCCGACTACTTCCAGAAGCAGCATGCTGATGCCGGCGTGCGCATTCATCTCGGGGTGCAGTCCACCAGCATCGAAGCCGATGGCAACAAGGTCACCGGCGTCAGCCTCAGCGACGGCCGGCACATCCCCGCGGATCTCGTCGTGGTCGGCGTCGGCGTGCTGCCGAACGTCGAGCTCGCGGCGGAAGCGGGTCTGCAGGTTGCCTCGGGCATCGCGGTCGACGAATATCTCCTGACCAGCGATCCGCACATCTCGGCGATCGGCGATTGCGCGCTGTTTGCCAGCCCGCGCTTCGGCGGCACGTTGCGGCTGGAGTCGGTGCAGAACGCCACCGATCATGCCCGCTGCGTCGCCGCGCGGCTGACGGGTGACGCCAAGCCATATGACGGGCAGCCGTGGTTCTGGAGCGATCAGGCCAATGACAAGCTGCAGATCGCGGGGCTCACCACGGGCTATGATCAGGTCGTGCTGCGCGGGGATCCGGCGCAAAAGGCATTCTCCGCATTCTGCTACAAGGAGGGCCGGCTGGTCGGCATCGAATCCGTCAACCGCGCCGGTGATCACATGTTCGGCCGCAAGCTGCTGGCCGCGGGCGGCACGCTCGACGCCGCCAAGGCTGCTGATTTGAGCTTCGACCTGAAGAGCGCTCTCGCCTAGAGCAGCGCACGCACCTCCTCGGCCGTCGGCATCGACGGTCCGGCCCCCATCCGTTGCACGGAGATCGAGGCCGCCACGTTTGCGTAGCCGATCGCATCTGCGATCGCAGCGCCTTGCGAGAGCCGCGCGGCCAGCGCGCCGACGAAGCAGTCGCCGGCGCCGGTGGTGTCGACCGCCTTCACCGCGCGCCCGGCGACCAGGCTTGCTTCCCCAGCAGTCACCGCGACTGCGCCGCGCTTGCCGAGCGTGACGCAGACCGTCTGATCCGGACGCGGCTCGAGCGTTCGAACAGCATCGACCACCTGCTGCGGCGTGGGGGCGTCACCGAGCTCGACACCGGCCAGGAAGCCCAGCTCCGTCTCATTGAGCACGAGGATGTCGATGAGCGGGTAGAGCCCGCTCGCGAACGCGCTGGCCGGAGCGGGGTTGAGGATCGTGGTGGCGCCAGCGGCTTTGGCCCGCTGGAAGAACGCAACGATGGTCGCTTGCGGGATTTCGAACTGGCTCACCGCGACGTCATCAGCGGTCAACGCGATCTGCCCCACATCATCGCTGCTCACCTCGGCATTGCTGCCGGGGATGACGACGATCGTGTTGTCGGCGTTCGCCAGCGTGATGATCGCCGTGCCCGTTGATGCGCTCGCGCTGTCCTTGACCGCGGCGAGATCGATGCCCTGGCTGGCGAGAAATGCCCGCAGCTGCTCGCCGAAGGCGTCGCGGCCGAGCCGCCCGATCAGCGCTGTGGGCGTACCGAGCTTGGCAGAAGACACCGCCTGGTTGGCGCCCTTGCCGCCGGGGAAATACATCACCGACTGTCCCGCGACGGTCTCGCCGACGCGGGGATGACGTACGGCCGTCGCCACCACATCCATGTTGATGCTGCCGGCAACGATGACGCGCCCCATTGGCCTTCTCCCCCTGCGCGCCGCTAGACGCGGGCCTCGAATTCCTGCCGCACCAGGCCGATGTCGGCGAGCGTGGGCAGGCCGGCCTCGTTGCCGAGCTTCTGAATCTTGAACGTCGAGGCAGCGCGGGCGAACTCGAAATGCTGCTTCCAGCTTTTCGCCGGATCGGCCAGATACGAGTACACATAGGCGCCGTGGAACACGTCACCTGCGCCGTTGGTGTCGATCACCCGCTCACGCGGAATCGGGTAGGCCGGCAGGGTATGCACGGCGCCGACCTCATCGTACCACAGCAGGCCCTTCTCGCCCTGGGTCACGCCGCCGATGCGACAGCCGCGGCTCTTGAGGTAGTCGAGCATCTTCTCCGGCGTGAGATCCATCTGCTCGCAGAGGCGCTCGGCGACGATCGCCACGTCGATGTATTCGAGCAGCTCATGGGTGTTGGTGCGCAGGCCGCCGCCGTCGAGCGAGGTCAGGATGCCGGCCTCGCGGCACAGCTTGGCATAATGCAGGGCGGCGTCGGGCTGGTGGCCGTCGACGTGGAGCGCCCGGCAATTGCCGAGATTGAGCAGTGGGAACGGATGGATGTGCGCATCGTCGCGGCAGCGGACGATGGCGCGCTTGCCGTCCTTCGGCATGATGAAGGACAGCGAGGACGCGTTGACCTTCCGGGGATGGACGGAGATGCCGTATTTCGCGGTCATGTCCTGAAACATCCGTCCGAGCCAGTCATTCGCGATGGTGGCGATCAGGTCCGGCACGATGCCCAGCTTGGCGCAGCAAAATGCCGCAGTCACGGCATTGCCGCCGAACGAAACGGCATAGTCGGATGCAACGTGCTTCTCGTCTCCCGTCGGCATGTGGTCGGTGATGAAGGTGACGTCGATGTAGGTCTGTCCGATGAAGAGGGCCTGCATTGCCATTTCTGTCTCACTATGGGGTGATCGCGGCCCCGGCGCCGCAGATTAGCAAGCGGTTAAGGCGGATCAACGCTGAAATTATTCGTCAAATCGTCACCATCGCGGTTGAGATCGGCCCCTTGCACCCGCCGGCCCCCTGCCGCCGGCGCGTGGACCGCGCTAAGGTCGCCGGCCGGCAGGCGCGCAGATTCGGGAGCGGCAGATGACTGTCTATGCAGGTCCAGTCTTCGAAATGGCGACCAATCAGTTCAACGTGATCGCCGACCACCTTGGCATCCCAGGCGACGAGCGCGACCGGCTGCTGCTGCCGAAACGGGCGATCACCGTCTCGTGTCCGATCCACAAGGACGACGGCACCATTGCCGTCTACGAGGGATACCGCGTCCAGCATCTGCTGACCATGGGGCCGACCAAGGGCGGCACGCGCTTTGCGCCCACGGTGGATATCGGCGAGGTGGCGGCGCTGGCGATCTGGATGAGCTGGAAATGCGCCCTGGTTGGTCTGCCCTATGGCGGCGCCAAGGGCGGCGTCAACGTTGACCTCTCCAAGCTGTCCCGGCGCGAGCTCGAATCGCTGTCGCGCCGCTACATGCAGGAGATGATCCCCTTCGTTGGGCCGCATACCGACGTCATGGCGCCGGACATGGGCACCAACGAGCAGGTGATGGCGTGGTTCATGGACACCTATTCGATGTATCAGGGCCAGACAGTGACCGAGATCGTCACCGGCAAGCCGGTGTTCTCCGGCGGCACGCTGGGACGCCGCGAGGCGACCGGACGCGGCGTGGCGCACGTCTCGCGCCGGGTGATGGATGAGCTCGGCATCGATCCCACCAAGTCCACAGCCGTCGTGCAGGGTTTTGGCAATGTCGGCTCCTATGCCGCGCTCGGCTTCCATCAGATGGGCATGAAGGTGATTGCCGTGAGCGATCATACCGGCGCGCTCCATGATCCCAGAGGGCTCGATATCCCCGCTTTGATGGCGCACGCCGGCAAGCACGGCAGCATTGCCGGCTTCTCCACCGAGCTTGCCTTCGATCCGGCCGACATTCTCACGCTCGCCTGCGACATCCTCGTTCCGGCGGCGATCGAGCGCGTGATCGACGCCAAGGTGGCGGCAAACCTCAAATGCCGGGTCATTGCCGAGGCCGCCAACGGCCCGACCACCCCTGATGCCGACCTCGTGCTCGACCAGCGCAAGGAGATCTTTCTCATTCCCGACATTCTGTGCAATTCCGGCGGCGTCATCGTCAGCTATTTCGAATGGGTGCAGGACCTGCAGCAGCTGTTCTGGGAGGAGGAGGAGGTGATGCGCCGGGAGTACCAGATCCTCGACCGCGCCTTCGAGCGGATGCTGGCGCGCGCCAAGGCCGACAACGTCGCGCATCGGACCGCAGCGATGGCGATCGGCGTCGAGAAGGTGCGCAACGCCAAGAACACACGAGGACTGTTTCCGTGATCAACGGCCTCGACCACGTCGTCGTCCTGCTCGAGGACATCAAGGCGGGCTGCGCCGCGTTCGAGACGCTGCTGGCGCGCAAGCCGTCGTGGCAGAACTCGGGCGACGGCGCCGACCGCGTGCTGTTCACGCTCGACAATATGAGCCTGGAGCTGATGGCGCCGGCGGGACAGACCCCCGCCGCCGACCGCATCCGCAACGTGATCAAGATCTGGGGCGAGGGGCTCGCCAGCATCTGCTTCGCCACCAACGACATCGGCAAGATGCAGCGCCGGCTGGAGCGCGTGGCGCTGAAGCCCGACCCGATCGCCGAGGTCGAGAGCACCGACCGCGTATCCGGCCAGACGCTGCACTGGAAGCGCACCCGCGCGATGACCGATCTCACCCGCGGGGTGCGGATGTTCTTCCTCGAGCTCGCCGGGCAGCGACCGGCGTCGGAGAAGACTGCCGATTCCGCGGTGCTCGGCCTCGACCACATCGTGGTCTCGACCGAGGACCCCGAACGCGCCGCCGCGCTCTACGGCGCGCGGCTTGGCCTCGACATGGCGCTCGACCGCAGCCACCAGGAATGGGGTCAGCTGATGTTCTTCCGCTGCGGCGACCTGATCGTCGAGGTGGTGAAGCGCCCGGTCGCGGGCAACGACAAGGCCAACGACAAGCTGTGGGGCCTGAGCTGGCGCGTCGCCGACATCGAAGCCACGCGCGCCCGCCTGCTCGCGGCCGGCCTGCAGGTCTCCGAGCCTCGCGCCGGGCGGAAACCCGGCACGCGGGTGATGAGCCTCTACAGCGGCACCTGCGGCATCCACACGCTGATCCTGGAGAAGACACCGCGGGCGGCGGAGTGAGCCCTCGCGGATCGCGAAGCGACGTTCTGGCCACGGCACGGCAAGTTGAGAGCGACACCGGCACCTGGGTTTCGGCTTGTGCCCAGCTCTTTCAACCCCGTCATGCCCGGGCTTGTCCCGGGCATCCACGTCGTCCGGCGCGCGCGGTGCGACGTGGATGGCCGGGACGAGCCCGGCCATGACGAGAACTCCATTGGCAATCTCAACGCCGCGCAAGTACGAGCCGTGATATAGATCGAGGCGGTCTTCAAAGTCCCGCTCAAGTCGATGATGTCTCCAGTCGTATCTCCCACGTCCAGTCCTCGCCGCATCTTCATGCTCGGCGCGACCGGGACGATCGGCCGTGCCACCGTACGCGCGCTGGTCGCGCGTGGTCACGAGGTGGTCTGCTTCGTGCGTCCCCGCAACGACGCCATGACGATCCCGGGCGCTACCATCAGAACGGGCGACGTCGGCGATCCCGCGTCGCTGGCGCGCGACGGCTTTCGCGGCGAGCGCTTCGATGCCGTGGTGTCCTGCATGGCGTCGCGGATCGGCGTGCCCCGGGATGCCCAGGCGATCGACTATCAGGCGCATGTGAACGTGCTGGACGCCGCGCGAAACGCCGGCATCACGCATTTCGTGCTCTTGTCCGCCATCTGCGTGCAGAAGCCGCTGCTGGCGTTCCAGAGCGCGAAGCTGGCATTCGAAGCGCATCTGATGGCGCAAGGGTTGACCTATTCGATCGTCCGTCCCACCGCGTTCTTCAAATCGCTGTCGGGGCAGGTGGAGCGGGTGAGGCAGGGCCGGCCCTATCTCGTGTTCGGCGATGGCCGTCTGACCGCGTGCAAGCCGATCAGCGACGCCGATCTTGGCGACTATCTCGCGGGCTGTCTCGACGATGAGACCCGCTGGAACCGGGTGCTGCCGATCGGCGGCCCCGGACCTGCCATCACGCCACTGGAGCAGGCCGAGCACCTGTTCGCGCTGCTCGGCCGCAAGCCGAACATCCGCCGCGTCCCGGTGGCGCTGCTCGATGTCATCATCGGCGGGCTCGATCTCGCCAAGCGGATCGTGCCGTCGCTCGCCGACAAGGCGGAGCTGGCCCGCATCGGCCGCTACTACGCGACCGAGTCGATGCTGGTGCTCGACCCCGCCACCGGCTGCTACGACGCGGACGCGACGCCCTCCACGGGCACCGAGACGCTGTTCGACTACTACGCCAAGCTGGTCCGCGGCGAGGCCACGGCCGAGCGCGGCGATCACGCGGTGTTCTGAAATTCCCGGAGCGGCGTTCAGCATCCACTCTAACCGTCGTCATGGCCGGGCTTGACCCGGCCATCCATCACGTTTCGCGACAAGGAGATGGATGCCCGGGTCAAGCCCGGCATGACGAGTAATTGCGGCGTTGTTATCCCCGCCGTCATTGCGAGAAGCGAAGCGACGACGTGTCCGCCGAAGCCGTCGGGCGAAGGCGGAAGCAATCCAGAGTCGCGGGCGCGACCCTGGATTGCTTCGCTTCGCTCGCAATGACGATGGTGAGACCTTGGCGGTGTGACATGAGCGTCCTATCTCGCGGCGCGTTTTGCGTCCGAGCTTTGCGCTTCGTCCTGCCCTCTCCAAGAAGAGGGCACGGGGAATGCCGGGCGCTGGCCGCACCCATGGCCCGCCTGCGAAAAAAATGCAGGCGGCAGGAACCACAGGTTCAGCCGAGAACACCCGGCATTCCCCGCGCGATGGTTGAACGGCTGCTTCGCGCTCTCCCCGGTGCGCCGGGCTTTCTGGCCACCGTTGCCAGCGCGGCGCGTGAGCGCCGGCGCAGGCGTGACACCAGCGTCGGGGTGTCAGGACCACGCGACTTGACCGTGCGCATCGCTGCCGTTCGTCCGCGCGAGATCACTCACGCGCAGCAGCAACACGCCCACCGCATCCCACCTCGACGTTCGTGACGACCGCGACGCGCCCCTCTTGTGAGGCGGGACGGGGGAGAGTAAATCATGATTTCGGTAAAAAAGAAAGAACTTTTTTGCCGGCACCTCGACGGACTTCTCAGCGCCCCCAACCCTCTCCCCGTGAAGAACGGGGAGAGGGAGCGCACCGACATCGCCGCGCCGACGTTCGTCTCTCTGTCGGGTTCGGGGTTCAATTATTATGGCCGGGTCTGTCGTCGACCACACACGGCACGCTCGCAAATCCGCGAAACCTTACCCGCCCGCCGCGCACCGGCGCGCCGTCCAGCTGATAGTTCGGAAACCGGGCCAAAAACCGCGAGATCGCCACCGCGCCCTCCAGCCGGGCCAGCGCCATGCCGGCGCATTGATGGGCGCCGGTGCCGAAGGCGAGGTGGCGGTTGGCGAGGCGGGTGATGTCGAAGCGTTCGGGGTCGTCGAACTGGGCGGGGTCGCGGTTGGCGGCGCCGATGCACAGGGTGACGGAGGTGCCGGCGTCGAGCATCACGCCGCCGAGTTCGAACGGCTCTGTTGTCATGCGGTTGCCGAGCTGGTTGGAGCTCTCGTAGCGCAGGATCTCCTCGACCGCGGTGCGGATCAGTCCCGGCGCTTCGATCAGCCGGCGGCGTTCGCCCGGATGCCGGCACAGCAGCACGAGGCCGTTGCCGATCAGGTTGGTGGTGGTCTCGTGTCCGGCATTGAGCAGGAAGATGCAGTTGTGCAGCAGCTCCTTCTCGCTGAGCCGCTCGCCGTCGGCTTCGCCCTGGATCAGCCGCGTCAGCACGTCGCGCTCGGGATTGCCGGGGGCGGCGCGGCGACGCGCGACGAGTGTTTCGAGATAGGTCAGCATGTCGCCGACGGCCTGGTTGCCGCGGGAAAACTGCTCCGGCGTCAGCACCGGCTCCAGCGCGCCGAGGATGGCGAGCGACCAGTCGCGCAGCGGCCCGCGCTCGTCATGCGGTACGCCGAGCAGATTGCCGATCACCTCGATGGGAATGGCGGAAGCGAAATCCTCGATCAGCTCGAACCTCTCCTTGGCTGCGATGCGGTCCAGGAGGCCGTCGACCAGCGCGATCAGCGCGGGCTCCATCTCGGCGATCGCGCGCGGCGACAGCGCGCCCATGATCAGGCGCCTGACGCGGGTATGCGCCGGAGGATCGTTGAAGACCAGGCTGGTGGTGTGATGCTCGTAGAGCAGCGACGCGCCGTATTTGGGCGCGAACTCGCGCTTCTTGTCGGACGAGAACGTCCTGGTCGCCTTGTAGGCGGTGACGAGATCGTCGTAGCGGGTGAGGAAATAGGAGCCGTTGCGCATCCGCTTGACCGGGGCCTGCTGCCGCAGCGCGCGATAGGTCGGGTAGGGGTCGGCGTAGAATTCCGGCGTCAGGCTCTCGAGGTCGAACTGGTCGGCGAGCGCGGCGTCGTCGGTCATGGCTGGTCCTCCCGGCGGATTCTCGTTCGTTGCGCCGACCGTCGCACGGCCAGCGACGGAATAAAATCGGCGGGCGATGTCCCCTTGGCCTCTTCACCACCAGGGCGTGCCGCAGATCCGCCGCGTTTTGAAGGTATGGAATTGCCGCCGGCGCATCTGGCTTCTTACCTGTGATTCCAGGGACTTGGCTCCCAAGCCCTGCTGCGCCGCGGCATATTTCTTGACATCAAGCAAGTGAGTATTTACTCACGAGCGATGTCCACTCTGCGAATGACAAGCGATCTCCGGCGGCAGCTGATCCTCGGCGCAGCGAAGCGTTGCTTCGCGCGTCACGGCTATGCCGGCACGACGACCAAGAGCGTCGCGGCCGCCGCCGCCATCTCGGAGGCGCTGCTGTTCAAGCACTTCCCGTCGAAGGCGGCGCTCTATGCGGAGATCCTGACCGAGGAATGCGAGGCCGATCCTGAATTCGAGCTCTTGCTCGGGCAGGAACCTTCGACCGCCACGCTGGTCAAGCTGATGACCGGAATGGTGCAGCACTTTCTCAGCATCGCCGACGTGCCCAATAACGAGGAAGAGCAGCGGCTGCGGCTGATGGCGTCGAGCCATCTCGACGATGGCGAGTTTGCCCGGCTGCTCTACACCAAGATCGATGATCTGATCGGCGCCAAGTTCGTTTCTTCCCTGGAGAGCGCTGTTGCTGCCGGCGAGGCGGTGCGGTCGGCTGCAGCAGCTCGGGACCTGTTCTGGTTTGCGCATCACACCGTGTTGATGGCGGCCTTGACGAGGCTTCCATCCACGCCCTGCGTGTCCTACGGAACCACGGCGAGCCTGGAGCGCCAGCTGAGTGAATTCATCCTGCGCGGCATCGGACTGACCGAGGCTGCGATTGCGTGCTATCTCGACCACGAATTGTCGCAACCTCCGGCCCGGCCGGCGACGGCAGAAAGTGCATGACATGAACATTGCGACCGAACCCAAGCTTTCCGGAAAGCCGATCGACGACAAGCCGCGCAAGCGCACCCGCCCGGTGCTGTGGTTCATCGTCGTGGGCCTGCTGCTCGCGGGACTGGTCGGCGGCCTCGTGTGGTTCAACATGTTCCGCGACAAGATGATCGCGGGGTTCTTCGCCAACATGAAGCCGCCGCCGCTGAACGTCAGCGTCGCGACGGCGACCACGGAGACCGTGCCGAACCTCCTGACCGCCGTCGGCGACCTCGCCGCCGTGCACCAGGTCAACGTCACCTCCGACGCCTCGGGCCGTATCACCGAGATCATGTTCATGCCGGGCACGACGGTGAAGCAGGGCACGCCGTTGGTGCAGCTCTATGATGCGCCGGAGCAGGGCGATCTCGCCAACTTCAAGGCCCAGGTGACCGTGGCGCAGCTGTCGCTCGACCGTGCCAAGCAGCTCGCATCGCGCCAGTTCGGCCCGCAGGCGACCGTCGACCAGGCGCAGGCCGCGTTCGACCAGGCCCAGGCCGGCGTCGCCAAGACCGAGGCGCTGATTGCGCAGAAGCTGGTGCGCGCGCCGTTCGACGGCGACCTCGGCGTCCGCAAGGTCGAGGTCGGCCAGTATCTGTCCGCCGGCACGCAGATCGTGTCGCTGACGGATCTGTCGGAGCTGTGGGTCAACTTCACCGTGACCGAGAAGGACAGTGGCCAGCTCAAGGTCGGCCAGGTCGTGCGCGTCGGCGTCGACGCGTATCCGGGCAAGACGTTCGAGGGCAAGATCACCACCATCGAGCCGCAGATCGCCACCGACACCCGAAACATCCGGGTGCAGGCGACGATCGCCAATCCGGAGCACATCCTCAAGCCCGGCATGTTCGCGACCACGACCGTGGTGCTGCCGGACAAGCCGCCGGTGCTGACGGTGCCGGAGACGGCGGTCGACTACACGCTGTACGGCGACTCGGTGTTCGTCATCAACGAGAAGAAGGCCGATGACGGCAAGACCTCGCTGGTGGCCGACCGGACCTATGTGCAGACCGGCGATCGCATCAACGGCCGTGCCGTGATCATCAAGGGCGTCAAGGAAGGCGACCGTGTCGTCGCCGTCGGCCAGCTCAAGATCCAGTCCGGCGCAGCGGTTGCGATCTCGACCGATCCGCCGCCGCCGGTGCCGGCCAAGCCGCCGCGCTACTGAGCGCCTCCTGAGCTAACACGGGCCGCCGCCGAGGCGGCCCGTTAGGACCTCATCTGCCTCCTGCTGACGGGATTGCCGCGATGCGTTTCACCGATATCTTCATCAAGCGTCCGGTGCTGTCGGTCGTGGTCAGCCTGCTCATCCTGCTGCTCGGCCTGCGCGCAGCGTTCGTGCTGCCGATCCGGCAATATCCAAAGCTGTCGAACACGGTCGTCAACGTCACGACGGTCTATCCCGGCGCCTCCGCCGACCTGATCCAGGGCTTCATCACCACGCCGCTGGAGCAGGCGGTCGCCTCGGCCGAGGGCGTCGACTACATCACCTCGTCCTCGGTGCAGGGCACCAGCACGATCCAGGTGTTCATCAAGCTCAATTTCGATCCGAGCCAGGCGCTCACCGAGGTGCTCGCCAAGGTCAACTCGGTCCGCTACCTGATCCCGAAGGAATCCAACGATCCGATCGTCACCAAGACCACGGGACAGACGACGTCGGTGATGTATCTCGGCTTCTCCAGCGAGGAGCTGTCGGGCTCGGCGATCTCGGACTATCTCACGCGCGTCGTGCAACCGGTGCTGTCGACGGTCGACGGCGTCGCCGCCGCCAACATCCTCGGCGGCCAGACCTTTGCGATGCGGATCTGGCTCAATCCGGAGAAGATGGCCGGCCGCAACGTCTCGCCGACCGACGTCGCCACGGCCATTGCCGCCAACAACTTCCAGTCCGCCGCCGGCCAGGCCAAGGGCTATTTCATCGTCTCCAACGTCACGACCAATACCGGCCTGACCGACGTCAACCAGTTCAAGCGGATGATCGTCAAGGCCAAGGACGGCGGCTTCGTGCGGATGGAGGACATCGCCACCGTCGAGCTGGCCGCGCAGAGCACCGATGCCAGCGTCGCCTTCAACGGCGAACGCGCCATCTTCATCGGCGTCGACGCGACGCCGCAGGGCAACCCGCTCAACATCGTCAGGGGCGTGCGCGCGCTGTTCCCGGACCTCGAGCGCAACCTGCCGCCGTCGATGAAGATGAAGGTGGCCTACGATTCAACCAAGTTCATCCAGTCGTCGATCGACGAGGTCGAGCACACGCTTGGCGAGGCCGTGCTGATCGTCATCGTCGTGATCTTCCTGTTCCTGGCGTCGCTGCGCTCGGTCATCATCCCCGTGGTGACGATCCCGCTGTCGCTGATCGGCGTCTGCACCATGATGCTGGCGTTCGGCTTTTCGATTAATCTGCTGACCCTGCTCGCGATGGTGCTGGCGATCGGCCTCGTCGTCGACGACGCCATCGTGGTGGTGGAGAACATCCATCGCCATCTGGAGGAGGGCAAGGCGCCGGTCCAGGCCGCGCTGCAGGGCGCGCGCGAGATCGTGGGTCCGGTCGTCTCGATGACGATCACGCTGGCTGCGGTGTACGCGCCGATCGGCTTCCTCGGCGGCCTCACCGGCTCGCTGTTCCGGGAGTTTGCTTTCACGCTCGCAGGGTCCGTCATCGTCTCCGGCGTCATCGCGCTGACGCTGTCGCCAATGATGTGCTCGGTGCTGTTGCGCAGCGCCGAGGAGGGGCGGTTCGCGCGGGTGGTCAACCGCGTGTTCGGCGCGATGACGCGCTGGTACGGCCGCAAGCTCGACCGCTCGCTCGACTACCGGCCGGTCACGGCGCTGTTCGCGGTGACGATCCTCGGCCTGGTCGGCTTCCTCTACATGCACACCTCGAAAGAGCTGGCGCCGGAGGAGGATCAGGGCATCGTGTTCTCGGTCACCAAGGCGCCGAAATACGCCAACATCGACTACATCAATTTCTACACCGACAAGCTCGACAAGGCGTTCCAGAAGTTCCCCGAGACCGACCTGCGCTTCGTGCTGAACGGCATCGCCGGCCCGCAGGGCGGCTTCGCCGGCATGCTGCTGAAGCCGTGGGATGAGCGCACGCGCTCCTCGATCAAGCTGAAGCCGTTGGTGCAGGCGGAGCTGTCCAAGATCGAGGGCATCAACGCCTTCGCCTTCAACCTGCCGGCGCTGCCGGGCGGGCCCGGCGGCCTGCCGGTGCAGATGGTGATCAGCTCGACCAACGGCTTCCAGGCGGTCTATGACCAGATGACCAAGCTGAAGGACGCCGCGCGCAAGAGCGGCATGTTCATCGTCTCCGACAGCGACCTCGAGTTCAACCAGCCGGTAGTCAAGGTCTGGATCAACCGCAGCAAGGCGTCCGATCTCGGCATCAACATGCAGTCGATCGGCAACACGCTGGCCGTGCTGCTCGGCGGCAACTACATCAACCGCTTCAACCTCGAGGGCCGCTCCTACCAGGTCATCCCGCAGGTGCCGCGTGACAAGCGGTTGTCGCCGGATTCGCTGTCGGGCTACTACGTCGCGACGGCCGCCGGCCAACAGGTGCCGCTGTCGACCGTGGTGAGCATCGAGACTGCGACCGATCCGAACTCGCTGACGCATTACAACCAGCTCAATTCGGCGACGTTCTCAGCCGTGCCGATGCCGGGCGTCACGGTCGGGCAGGCGGTCGACTTCCTGGAGAAGCAGGCCAAGAACCTGCCGTCGGGCTTCAGCCACGATTATCTCGCCGACGCCCGCCAATACGTCCAGGAAGGCAATCAGCTCGCCATCACCTTCGGCTTCGCGCTGATCATCATCTTCCTGGTGCTGGCGGCGCAGTTCGAGAGCTTGCGGGATCCGCTGGTGATCATGATCAGCGTTCCCATGGCGATCGTCGGTGCGCTGATCCCGCTGTTCTTCGGGCTGGCCACGATGAACATCTACACCCAGGTGGGTCTCCTCACCCTGGTCGGGCTGATCACCAAGCACGGCATCCTGATGGTGGAGTTCGCCAACGAGCTGCAGCTGAAGGAAGGCGTCGACCGCCGTACGGCAATCGAGACCTCGGCCCGCATCCGTCTGCGGCCGATCCTGATGACCACGGCTGCGATGGTCACCGGCCTGATCCCACTGCTGACGGCCTCCGGCGCCGGCGCCGCCAGCCGCTTCTCGATCGGCCTCGTCGTCGTCGCCGGCATGTCGATCGGCACGCTGTTCACGCTGTTCGTGCTGCCGGCCGTCTACACCGTCATCGCTACCGACCACCAGGCCGCCGCCAAGTCGAAGCGCGCTCGCGAGATCGCGCAGTTCGACGCCGAGACAGGGCACGCGGTCAAGGCGGCGTGACGAGCGCGCTCCTGGTTTGATGACATCAACGGCGGCTGCCCCGGCAGCCGCCGTTTTTGTTTTCGATAGTCCCTCAGCGTCCCTCGCTGTCGTCCCGGCGAACGCCGGGACCCATAACCACAGGGAGCGGTTTGAGGCAGGCTCGGAGTGACCTTCTCGCGCAACAACGACCGGCGGTGGTTATGGGTCCCGGCGTTCGCCGGGACGACAGCCGAGTATGTTGCGCCTGCGGCGGTCTGCGGCGCCGCTCAGCACGACGGTTTCGTGAAGAACAGATGGTCAAGCAGGATCAGGACGACCGCGATGCCGACGATGATCGTGAAGGCCGCCGCATATTGCAGTGATCGATAGAAGTGCGTGCGATAGGACGCCGAGTACTCGCTTGCGATCGGGCGTCGGAGCGAGAACAGGCCCCGCCATTCCGGTGCGTGGCCCGCCATCAGGATGCGCTCGCGGAACGCCATTGCCAAGACGATCGCCGCTGCTCCCATGTCGATGATCGTCAAGACTCGCAACAGATCCTCGGCGATCCGAGCCAGCAGCATCACGGCGATAGCTCCTCTGTAAGACGGCCTCACTCCTCCTGCTGCGGATCGAGCGCGTCGCGCAGGCCGTCGCCGAACAGGTTGAGGGACAGTACGACGAGGAAGATCGCAAGGCCCGGCCAGATCGCCATCCATGGCGCATTGGTGAGGAAGCGCTGGGCGGCGTTGAGCATGCTGCCCCAGGACGGCGCCGGCGGCTGCTGGCCTAATCCCAGGAACGACAGCGCGGCCTCGGCGATGATGGCGGCGGCGACGGACAGCGTCGCCTGCACCAACAGCGCCGGCATGATGTTCGGCAGGATGTGCCTGACAGCGATCTGCAGGTCGGTATCGCCGAGGCTGCGCGCGGCGTCGACATAGTCCTCGACCTTGACGCTCAGCACCTCGCCGCGGGTCAGCCGGACAAAAATGGGCGTCGCCGTGATGCCGATCGCGATCATCGCGTTGCCGAGGCTCGGGCCCAGGAACGCCGCCAGCGCGATGGCCAGGATCAGGAACGGGCAGGCCAGCATCGCATCGGTGATGCGGCTGATCAGGGCATCGATGAAGCCGCCGCGATAGCCCGCGAGCATGCCGATGGGCACGCCGACCGACAGCGCGATGAGAACGGAAATGGCGCCGGCGAGCAGCGAGGCGCGCGCGCCATAGATCACGCGGGACAGCACGTCGCGGCCGAGATCGTCGGTGCCGAACCAGTGCGCCGCCGATGGCGCCTTGCGCACCAGCGACCAGCTCGTCTTGATCGGATCGTAGGGGGCGACCAGCGGCGCAAAGAGGGCGAGCAGGATGAAGGCCGCGATCAGCCCGAGCCCGACCATCGCCCCCCGGCGCTTGACGAGGCGGCGCAAGGTGCGCTGGATCGGTCGCTCGAGCGGAGCGAGGGCGCGTGCATCCGACGCAGCTGACAGCACCGTATCGGCCATCTCAGCTCCTCAAGCGCGGATTGACGAGGACATAGGCGAGGTCGGCGATCAGGTTGAGCATGATGTAGACGGTGGCGGTGACCAGCACGACGCCCTGCACGACGGCGTAGTCGCGATTGAACACGGCATCGACGATCAGCTTGCCGAAGCCGGGGATCGAGAAGATCTGCTCGGTGAGCACGGCGCCGGACAGCAGCGTGCCGAGTTCGAGTGCGCCGAGCGTGATGACCGGGGTCAAGGCGTTGCGCAGCGCGTGGCCGAGGATGACCTGGCGCTCGGAGATGCCCTTGGCGCGCGCGGTGCGGATGTAGTCGCTGCTCAGCACCTGCAGCATGGCGCTGCGCGTGTGGCGCATCAGGATCGCGGCGATGGCGTTTCCGAGCACGAAGGCCGGCATGATGGTGGCGGCGAGGCTGGCGCGCCAGTCCTCGGCCAGCGAGACATAGCCCGAGGCCGGCAGCCAGCCGAGCTTAATCGAGAACACGAATATCAGCATGATGCCGAGCCAGAAGTTCGGCGTCGAGATGCCCCACAGCGCGAACAGATTGGCGGCGTAGTCCCAGGCCGTGCCGCGCTTCACGGCGGAAATGATGCCCGCGGGAATGCCGATCAGGAACGCGATCACGATCGCCATCGACGCCAGCTGCAACGTCACCGGCAGCTTCTGCAGGATGAGGTCGCGTACCGGCATCTTGATGCGCAAGGACTCGCCGAAATCGCCCGACAGCACGCCCTTGATCCAGTAGCCGTATTGCACGGGCAGCGGCTGATCGAGGCGATACTGTTTGCGGATCTGCTCGATCACGGCGGGATCGCGCTCCTCGCCAGCCATCACCAGCGCCGGATCGCCGGGCAGCAGCTGCTGCAGCGAGAAGATCAGGATCGAGACGAACACCAGCGTCGGGATGATCTGGGCGAGGCGGCGCGCGAGGAAGGTCAGCATGGTCGGTGCCTCGCCCCACGCCTCGATGTCAAATAAGCCTGCGAGTTCGTTACTCCGTCATGGCCGGGCCTGACCCGGCCATCCACGTCTTTGCAGCCTGCGGAAAGGAAGGCGTGGATGCCCGGGTCAAGCCCGGGCATGACGGAAGACTGTGCAGCAGCTTGTTTCGCCAACCCGGCGCTCACTTCAGCTTCAGGCCGACCACGCGCACCAGGCCGTCCGGCATCTGCTTGTAGCCCTCCAGCTTCTTGGTGTGCGCGATCAGGATACGGCGGTGGTAGATGTAGAGGATCGGCTCTTCCTCGATTTCGAGTTTGGTGAGCTTCTCGTACAGCGCTTTGCGCTGCCCCATGTCGGTGACAAGGCGCGCGTCGTCGAGCGCCTTATCGGCTTCCGGATTCTCCCAGACGCTGTAGTTTTGCGGCGCGTTCTTTTTCATGAAGACGAAGCTGTTGCCGTCGGGGTCGATGCGCCCGCTCCAGGCCAGCATGTAGGCCTGGTAGTCGCCGGCTTCGGCCTGCTTCAGCGATGTCGCGAACTCGGTCACCCGGATCTTCAGGTCGAAGCCGGCCTCGGCGGCCATCGACTGCACCACCTGGGCGACCGCTTCGGTCTCGGCGCCCTTCGGCACCATGAAGTCGACCGCGACCGGCGGCGTCACGCCGGCTTCCTTCAGCAGCGCCTTGGCCTTCTCGACATCGCGGGCGCGGATCGGGAATGCTTTCTGATAGTACGGATGCGAGGGATTGACCCACTGGTTGCCCGGCATGAACTCGCCGTTGAAGACCACCTGGTTGAGCGCCTCGCGATCGATCGACAGATCGAGCGCCTGGCGCACCTTGGCCGACTGGCTGAGCGGACCCTTGGCCTTGTCCTTGCCGATGTTCAGCGTGATGCCTTGATAGCCGAGCTCGATGGCGGTCGACAGCGCGAGTTTGGAATCGGAGCGCACGTCCTTGATGTCGGTGGCGAGCACGCGCTCGATCAGGTCGAGCCCGCCGGACTTCAGGTTGGCGAGCCGCACCGTGGCATCGACGATCGGCTGGTAGACGATCTTGTCGATGAAGACGTTGTCCTTGTTCCAGTAGTCGGCGAATTTGTCGAACACGATGCGGTCCTGCTGGACGCGCTCGACGAACTTGTACGGGCCGGCGCAGACCGGCCGCAGGCCGAACTTGTCGCCGGCTTCCTTGGCGGCCTTCGGCGACAACATCATGCCGGCCCGATCGGTGAGCTGGGCGATCAGCGGCGAGAATGGTGCTTTCAGCACCAGCTTGATGGTGAGGGGATCGACGACGTCGACGTGATCGACCGAGGCAAGCTCGGGCTTGCGGAACGAGCCGGGGAAGGTGAGGTGGCGGTCGAGCGAGAACTTCGCGGCTTCGGCGTCGAACGGCTCGCCGTCGTGAAACTTCACGCCGGGCCGCAGCTTGATCGTGACCTCCTTGCCGTCAGCGGAGGTCTCGTGCGACAGCGCTAGTTGCGGCACGATGTTGAGCTTCTCGTCGATGTCGAACAGCTTGTCGCAGGTTGCGGCAAAGACGATGCGGCCGACATAGGTGCGGGCCATCGTCGGATCGAGGACGTCGGGATCCTCGGCAAGGCCGATGCGCAACGTGGTCTGCGCCTGGGCGGCCATCCCGCAGGAGGCCATGACGACGGCCGCGACCGCGGCCAAGCACCAGTTCTTCCTCAGCATCCGAAGTCCCCTACGTAAATGCAGCCTGCGTTATTGCACTATTGGTACCAACCCCGCTGAACGGCGGTCCTTCCGGGGCTCATGTCTGGTTCGCAAGCGCCGCGGCCATGCCGGCATCGATGGTGGCGCGGTCGGTCACTCCGGCGGGATTGTCGCGCGTCGGCATGAACTGCCGGAACACGGCCCAATGCCTGCGGCTCACGCCCTCCAGGCGTTCGAGTTCGACGAGCGGATCGGGGTGATCGTCGACGCGGAGATCGAGCTCGGACCACTCCTCCTTGCCGTGAATGAGCATGGCGGCGGACTGCCTGCCGCGCTTGTCGCCACCGGCGGCCTCGCCGGCCTTCATCGCCGCGATCAGGCGCTGGGCGAGGGGCAGGGACTGATGCGCGAGATACGCGTTCGCCGTTTCGTTCAGCACATCAGGGCCGGCCAGCATATTACCGGCGATCGAAAAACCCTGGCCTTCGAGATGGCCGCACCAGTCGATGCAGTCGCGGCCGGTATGCGCGGCGATCTGGCCGTTGCGGTCGAGGATATGGACCTGCCGGCTCTCGCGGCCGGGATCGGCTGCTATCAGGAGCTGCACGATCTCGTGCGGGGGCCGGCCGTCGCGCAGCAGCGTCGCGCCGTCGATGCCGTAATAGGGATTGACCAGCGCCTGGGTCGCGATGCCGCCTTGCCCGGCCACGATGTGCGGCACGCGGGCGCCGACGGCGAAGAAGCGCGTGGCGACGGCGATGCCGATCTGGCCGGTGAGATCGTCCTTCGCAATGATCGACCAGGTCATCGCCTAACTCTCCTATCGTCCCGCCGCGTAGCCCTGCATGCCCCGCGGATTGGCGGCGGCGCGGCGGCGGCGGCCGATGCGCGAGGCCGCGGTGAGGCGGCCCTCCGACCAGTCCGGGCCGACCTCGACGACATGGCCGCGGCGGCGCAGCTCCTCTATCGTGGCCTTGGGCACGCGGCCCTCCACCACGAGCACGCCGGGGCGCGCGGTGCGCGGCCAGAACGAGATCGGGAAGTGCTCGGAGTGCCAGGCCGGCGCGTCGATCGATTCCTGCAGATTCATGCCGGCATGGACGTGGCGCAGGAAGAACTGCGTATTCCACTGGTCCTGCTGGTCGCCGCCGGGCGAGCCCCAGGCGACGTAGGGCTCGCCGTCGCGCAGCGCCATGGTCGGCGACAGCGTGGTGCGCGGCCGCTTGCCGGGCACCAGCGCCGCCGGATGATCCTCCTCCAGCCAGAACATCTGCGCGCGCGTGCCGAGGCAGAAACCGAGCTCGGGGATCACGGGCGAGGATTGCAGCCAGCCGCCCGAGGGCGTGGCCGAGATCATGTTGCCGTCGCGGTCGATGATGTCGAAATGCACGGTGTCGCCGCGCACCTCGCCGAACCGTCCCACGGTGGGCTCGCCCGAGCCCATGGCGCCGACCGCCTCGCGGTGGCCCGTCGCCTCGCGCAACTTCACCTTGGCGCCGTAGCCGTCGAGCTGGCCGGGACGCAGCTCGAGCGAGGCCTTGTCCGTGATCAGCTTGCGGCGCGCGTCGTTGTAGGCGTCGGACAGCAGCGTCTCGATCGGGATGTCGGCAAACTTCGGATCGCCGTAGAACGCCTCGCGATCGGCAAACGCCAGCTTGGCGGCCTCGATCTGCCAATGGATGAAATCCGGCCCCGTGGGATCGAGGCCGTCGAGCGCAAAGCCCTTCAGCAGAGCGAGCTGCTGCAGCAGCACCGGGCCCTGGCTCCAGACGCCGGCCTTGCAGACGGTGTAGCGGCCGTACTGATAGGTCAGCGGCGCCTCGATGGTCGGCTGCCAGCGCGCCATGTCGTCGGCTGAGAGCACGCCCTTGTGGCGCGAACCCGAGACGTCCATCACCTCCTGCGTCCGGCAGAACCGGTCGATCGCCTCGGCGACGAAACCCTGCGACCACGCCTTGCGGGCGCGCTCGATCTGCGCGTCACGATCACCGCCGGCACTCTCGGCTTCGCCGAGGATGCGCGCGTAGGTCTCGGCGAGCTTGGGATTGGTGAACAGCGTGCCGGGGCGCGGCACCTCGCCATTCGGCAGATACAGCGCGGCCGAGGTCGGCCAATGCGTCTCGAACAGCTGCTCGACGGTCTGGATCGTCGCCGAGACGCGCTCCACCAGCGGATAGCCGTCGCGGGCGTAGGCGATCGCCGGCTCCAGCACGTCGCGCAGCCGCATCGTGCCGTAGTCGCGCAGCAGCAGCATCCAGGATTCGAAGGTCCCGGGAACACAGGCGGCGAGCAGTCCGGTGCCGGGCACCATCTCCAGGCCTTCGCGCTTGTAGTGCGCAATGGTTGCGCCCGCCGGCGCGGGGCCCTGGCCGCAGATCACCTCGGTGCGTCCGCGCTTGACGTCGTGCACGATGATCGGCACGTCCCCGCCGGGGCCGTTCAGGTGCGGCTCGACCACCTGCAAGGTGAAGGCGGCCGCGACGCCAGCGTCGAAGGCGTTGCCGCCGCGCTCCAGCATTGCCATGCCGACGGCGGTGGCGATCCAGTGCGTCGAGGTGACAACGCCAAACGTGCCTTCGATCTCGGGGCGGGTCGTGAAGGGATCGGGATTGACGAAGCTCATGCTGCTTTCACTTTGCTGATCAGTCCGTCCGCATCATTTCTTTTTTCACGCAGGAACGGCCAGCGCGGCCGGCTGGTTCACTGCGTGACACGCAACCCCGCCGATCAGCTCCGGCGCCTTCTGCCGGCACAGATCGAAGGCGAGGGGACAACGCGGATTGAAGGTGCAGCCCGCGGGCGGATTGATCGGGTTCGGGATCTCGCCCTTCACCGGAATGCGCTGGCGGCCGGACATCGACAGATCCGGCACCGCGCCGAGCAGCATCTTGGTGTAGGGCATGCGCGGATCGCTGAAGAGCGTGCGTCCATCAGCAATCTCGACGATGCGGCCGAGATACATCACGCCGATCCGGCTCGCCATGTGGCGGACGACTGCGAGATTGTGGCTGATGAACAGATAGGTCAGGCCGAACTTGTCCTGCAGGTCGCGCATCAGGTTGAGGATCTGCGCCTGCACGGAGACGTCGAGCGCCGAGGTCGGCTCGTCGCAGACGATGAACTCGGCCTCGGAAGCGAGCGCGCGCGCGATCGCGATGCGCTGGCGCTGGCCGCCGGAGAATTCGTGCGGAAACTTCTGACCGTCGTCCGGATGCAGGCCGACCAGCGTCAGCAACTCGCCGACTCGGTCCCTGATCTGGCGCTCGCCCTCGATGATGTTGAAGGCGCGGATCGGCTCGGCGATGATGGAGTCGACGCGGAAGCGCGGGTTGAGGCTGGCATAGGGATCCTGGAACACCATCTGGATGCGCCGGCGCAGCTTGCGCCGCACCTGTGCCTGGCGCGCTTCGCTCATCGACACGCCATCGATGATGACCTCGCCGGAGGTCGGCGCCAGCAGCCCGACCACCATGCGCGCGACCGTCGTCTTGCCGGAGCCGGACTCGCCGACCAGGGCAAAGGTCTCGCCCTTCCTGATGCCGAAGCTGACGCCGTCGACGGCTTTCAAAAACTCCTGCGGCTGACGTTCGATCACGCGATTGAGCCAGGGTTTCGAGACGTCGAACACCCGGCGCAGATTCCTGACCTCGACGAAATCGCTCATGCCGCGGTCTCCGTCGCGCGATCATACAGATGACAGGCGACCGCCTGCGTGCCCTGCCGCAGCGGCTCCGGCCGGTCGATGCGGCAGCGCTCGAAGGCGGCGCCGCAGCGCGGATTGAACGAGCAGCCGGCGGGGATCGCGGATAGCCGCGGCATCGCGCCGGGGATCTGCACCAGGCGGCTTTCTTCGCTGGCCAAGGTCGGGATCGCGCCCATCAGGCCCTTGGCGTAGGGATGCAGCGGGTTCTTGATGACCTCCTGCACCGGGCCGATCTCGGCCACGCGGCCGGCATACATCACGGCGACGCGGTCGCAGGTCTCGGCGATCACGCCCATGTCGTGGGTCACCAGCATCACGGCAGTGCCATGATCGCGGCCGAGCCGCTTGATCAGCGAGATGATCTGCGCCTGCACGGAGACGTCGAGCGCCGTGGTCGGCTCGTCGGCGATGATCAGCTCCGGCTCGGCGCACAAAGCGAGCGCGATCACCACGCGCTGGCGCATGCCGCCGGAGAATTCGTGCGGATAGCCGTCGATGCGCTTCTCGGGGGCGGGAATGCCGACCTCGGCCAGCAGGTCGATGGCGCGCTTGCGCGCCTGCTGGTCGGTGAGATTGGTGTGGGTCTTGATGGTCTCGATGATCTGGTCGCCGACGCGATACAGCGGATTGAGCGAGGTCAGCGGATCCTGGAAGATCATGCCGATGCGCTTGCCGCGCACCTTGCGCATCTCCTCCGGCGGCAGATTGTCGATGCGCCGGCCGGACAGCAGGATCTCGCCGCCGGAGATGCGGCCGGGCGGATCGATCAGGCCGATCACGGCCAGGCCGGTGACGGACTTGCCGGCGCCGGATTCGCCGACGACGCCGAGCACCTCGCCCTTGGCGATGTCCCAGGACACGCCGTCGATCGCGCGCAGGGTGCCGCGCCTGGTCTCGAACTCGACATGCAGATTGCGCACGGACAGAACGGGGGCGGTCATGAGGTCAGGCCTTCGCAACTCTGAACGAGGATCATCGCAGTTTCGGGTTGAGCGCGTCGCGCAGCCAGTCGCCAAGCAGGTTGATGGCCAGGATCAGTCCGGCCAGCGCGATGCCGGGGAAGGCCACGATCCACCATTCGCCGGCGAACAGATAGTTGTTGCCGATCCGGATCAGAGTGCCGAGCGAGGGCATCGTCTCCGGCATGCCGGAACCGAGGAACGACAAGGTCGCCTCCGTAAGCACCGCGAGCGCCAGATTGATGGTGGCGATCACCAGCACCGGTCCGGTGGTGTTGGGCAGCACGTGGCGTAGCATGATGACCGGCGCGGGCAGGCCGATCAGCTGCGCGGCGGCGACATAGTCCTTGTTCTTCTCGACCATGACCGAGCTGCGCACGGTCCGCGCATATTGCACCCAGAAGGACAGGCCGATGGCGAGCACCAGGACGCCGAGCATGCTCAGCCATTCCAGATGATTGCCGGACACCGACTTGGCGATGCCGTTCACGAGCAGGGCGATCAGGATCGGCGGGAACGTCAGCTGCACGTCGGCGATGCGCATGATCACGGTATCGACGCGGCCGCCGAAATAGCCGGCGATCAGGCCCAGCGCGATGCCGAGCGCGCCGGAGAAGACGACGCCGAGTATGCCGACCAGCAGCGAGATCCGCAGGCCATAGAGGATGGCGGAGAGCACGTCGCGGCCCTGCTCGTCGGTGCCGAGCAGGAACGGGCTCTGCCCGTCCGCCGTCCACAGCGGCGCAATGCGGGAATTGAGGAGCTGCAGCTGCGCGGGATCGAACGGGTTCTGTGGCGACAGCAGCGGCGCGAAGATCGCGAGCAGGAAGAACAGCAGCGTGACGACGGCTGCCACGACCGTCAGCCTGGAGCGGCGGAACGAGTAGAACAGGTCGCTCGCGAGCGCGCGCTTGAGCCAGCCGTGGGCGGCCGCGCGCGGCGCTGGGGCGGGAGTGGGATGGGGAAGGGCTGCGTCACTCATGCTCAGGCCGGACGGCTGATGGTCGTGCGCAGGCGCGGATCGACCACGGTGTAGAGGATATCAACCACGAGATTGATGGTGACGAAGATCAGCGACACCATCATCAGGTAGGCCGCCATGATCGGGATGTCGACGTTCTGCACCGCCTGCACGAACAACAGGCCCATGCCCGGCCATTGGAACACCTGCTCCGTGATGATCGAGAACGCGATGACGGAGCCGAACTGCAGGCCGACGACGGTAATGACCGGAACCAGCGTGTTGCGGAGCGCGTGGCCGAAATGAATGGCGCGGGTGGTCAAGCCCCGCGCGCGGGCGAAGCGGATGTAGTCGGTGCGCAGCACCTCGAGCATCTCGGCACGGACCAGGCGCATGATCAAGGTCATCTGGAATAGGCCGAGCGTGATCGAGGGCATGATCAGCGCCTTCCAACCGGAGACGGTGAATAGTCCTGATGTCCACCAGCCCAGCCTCACGGTGTCGCCGCGTCCGAACGAGGGCAACCAACCCAGGGTGACCGAGAACAGGTAGATAAGCAGAATGCCGATCAGGAAGGTCGGCAGCGAAATGCCGATCAGCGACACCATCTGGAACAGCTTGGCGAGGAACGAGTCGCGGCGGAGCGCAGAAAATACGCCCATCAGGATGCCGAAGACCAGCGCCAGGATGGTGGCGCAGATTGCGAGCTCCAGGGTCGCAGGCATGCGCTCCTTGAGCAGATCGGAGACCGGCTGCCGGAACTGATAGGACACGCCGAACTTGAATTGTGCAGCGTCGAGCAGATAGTGGCCGAACTGCACGATGAACGGATCGTCCAGGCCCAGCGATTGACGGACTTGGGCGCGCTCCGCAGCCGTGGCATCGATGGGCACGATCTGGCTGACCGGATCGCCGGCAAAGCGGAACATGGCGAAGGCGATGATTCCGACGGCGATCATCACGCCGATGGCCTGGATTGCTCGGCGAAGCGCGAAGGCGAGCATCTGATCCTTTCAGCTCTTCAAGCTGCGGCGCGTAGCACCTGCCGCGGGAAATGAAAAGTCCCGAAAAGCAGTTCTGCTTTCCGGGACTCGACGTCGTGTGTGGACTACTCGGTCTTCGTCGCCAGATACAGCATCACCTGGTTGTCGGCGCGCAGCGGGATCTTCACCTTCTTGGAGACGCCCCAGGCGACGGCCTGCTGGTGCAGCGGGATGTAGCCATAGTCCTTGATGCCGATCTCGAACGCCTGCTTGATCAGCTGATCGCGCTTGGCGGTATCGGTCTCGACCAGCACCTTGTCGGTGAGCGCGTCGAGCTCCTTGTTGCAGTAGTTGCCGAGATTGGCCTCGCCCCGGGTCGCGTCCTTGGGGTCGTCACGGCAGCCCATGATGTCATGCAGCACGTTGTGCGCGTCCCCCGACGACGGCGTCCAGCCGAGCAGGAAGAACGACGTGTTGTAGCCGCCCGGCTTCAGCACCTTGGCGAAATACTGCGCCTTGGGCTGGGCATTCAGGTTCACCTTGACGCCGACGCGGGCTAGCATGCCGACCACGGCCTGACAGATCGCGGCATCGTTGACGTAGCGGTCGTTCGGGCAATCCATCCCGACCTCGAAGCCGTCGGGATAGCCGGCCTCGGTCAGCAGCTTCTTGGCCGCATCCGGATCGTATTTCGGCCGCGTGAAGTCCTTCGACAGCGGGAACAGCTCCGGTGCGATCATCAGCGCCGACGGCGTCGACAGGCCGCGCATGACGCGCGTCTTGATCAGCTCGACGTCGATCGCCTTGTAGAAGGCCTCGCGGACGCGGACGTCCTTGAACGGGTTCTTGCCCTTGACGCTGGAGGAGACCAGTTCGTCGCGCGACTGGTCCATGCCGAGGAAGATCGTGCGCAGCTCGGGTCCCTTGAGGACCTGGGCATTCGGGCTGGAATCGACACGGCCGATGTCCTGCACCGGAACCGGCTCGATCAGGTCGACCTCGCCGGAGAGCAGCGCCGCAACGCGCGTCGCGTCGGAGCCGATCGTGGTGAACACGATTTCCTTGAGGTTGTGCTGGGGCTTGCCCCACCAGTTCGGATTCACCTTGAAGACGGTCTTCACACCGGGCTGATGGCTCTCGATGATGAAGGGGCCGGTGCCGTTCTCATGCAGCGCCGCGTAGCTCGGTGTAGTTGCCGAGACCGGCGTCGGCGCGACCGAGTTGTTCTCCTCGGCCCACTTCTTGTCCATGATGTACCACGAATCCCACTGCGAGATCAGGATGGGATTGGGTGCATCGAGCTTCACGTCGACCGTGTAGTCGTCGATCTTGGTGAACTTCGCGTCGGGCGGAACGTTCGACAGGAAGTTGGAGCCGGTGGCGCGGACGCGGTCGGCGGAGAAGATCACGTCGTCGGCGGTGAAGGGATCGCCATTGTGGAATTTGACGCCCTTGCGCAGATGGAAGCGCCAGCGCGTCGGCTCCGGCGTCTCCCAACTCTCGGCCAGCGCAGGGATGATCTTCAGATCCTTGTCGCGTGCCGTCAGGCCCTCATACACGTGGGCATGATGCGCGATCGTGGTCGATTCCTTGAACGTATAGGGATCGAGGGATTTGAGGGTTCCTTGGTTGGCGTAGCGCAGGGTCTGGGCCGAAGCCGGCAGACTGGCAAGGCCGACGAGGATCGCGGCCGCCGCAACGAGCAGGGATTTGCGTCCCGACATATGTTCAAAATCTCCGCGTTTGACGCTTGTTTTCTCGGCAGGCGCGGATCGCGATCCGGCCCGCATGCTTCGAAGTTCGTGATGTCTGCAGCGCCTCTTGCACGAACTTCAAGAAGCAACAAGACGCCGGGCGATGTACTTGCAAGTCTGGTGCCGCTCGGTGAGAACTGCTTCCCAGGGCTGCGCCTGGCGGCGCCGTTGGACCTGCGGCACGTCGAGTGTCAGCATGTTGCCAGAGTTCGGCAGCGGCGCACAAGTCCGGTTTGTTTAAGCCTAAACGATAAGGTTAGCCGCGAACCGACGCGTGCAGCGCACGCGAAGCTGCGCCTGGAGCCATCGGGCAGGGGGCGCGGCGGATTGACCATGTCCCAGGAATTGCGCGGTTGCAGCAAAGCGCCGCTTGCTAGAGAGGGCCCGGCGCGGTGATACTGCTCCGGCTCGCCGCCATGGCCGGGGCCGTCTCCCGTGACACGGGAAACGGATCAAGGCGCCGGAGGTCGAGAGATACGAACAGTGCGGAGCGGCCATGAAAGTCAATATCGAGATCGATTGCACACCGCTCGAGGCGCGGCAGTTTTTCGGACTTCCGGATGTCGGTCCGATGCAGTCCGCCGTGATGGACAGGCTGCAGCACCAGATGACCAGCAACATCGACAAGCTGACGCCCGAGGCGATCATGCAGAGCTGGTTCACGTTCGATCCGCGGCTGGCCGAGCGGTTCCAGGATATGATGCTGACGATGACGGGGCTCGGCGGCAGCCGCTCCAGCGACAAGAAGTCGGCCTGAGCTGCGACCACAGGATTTTCAGCGATCCTCGCGACGGCAGCCGCCGTCGCGTTCGTCGCCCCCGGGCCGGCGGCCCTGATGGCTGAAGTCACCGCGGCCGCAGCGCATCGCAATCACGAGAGCTGGTGGTGATCGATCCCGGCCGTCGGCAGAGATGACAGCTCGATCCAGAGCGGCAGCGGTGGCTATCGGTTGCCGTCCTACGCCGCCTGCGCGTTCGCGCCATGGGCGTGGTCGGCAATGGCGCCAATGATCTGCGGCCAGGTCGGAATCGGGATGGCGTGGCCCATGCCCTCGATCATCAACAGCTTGGCGTTCGGAATCGATTCCGCGGTATCCTTGCCGGCAGCGGGAAGCACCAGCGGATCGACGGTGCCGTGGATCACCAGCGTCGGCGCTGTCACCAGATGCAGCCGTGGCTTGCGGCTGCCCGAGGCCAGGATGGCGCGGAGCTGGCGGCCGACGCCGGCGGGGTTGAGCCCGCGTGCGAAACAGCGCTCGGCGAGCGCGACGTCGCGCGCCTCGTCCTGCGGGAAGGAGCCGACGCGCAGGGTTTTCCAGGTCGTCTGGAAGCGGCGGATGTATTCGTCCTTGGTGTTCGGCGGCGGCGCCATCAGGAGCATCGCGACCTCGCGCTTCGGCGGCGGCAGGCGCGGGTTGCCGGTCGTCGACATGATCGAGGTCAGTGACCTCACCCGGTGCGGGTAGGTGATCGCGATCTCCTGCGCGATCATGCCGCCCATCGAGGCCCCCACCAGATGCGCCGACTTGATGTCGAGCGCGTCCATCAGGCCGATCGTGTCCTTGGCCATGTCCGAGAGCTTGTAGGGCGCCGCGACCGGGATGTTGAACAAGCGCAGCTTGATCAGCTCGAACGGCGTCAGGCGCTTGCCACCGTGCAGCTTGCCGGACTGGCCGATGTCGCGGTTGTCGAAACGGATGACGCGGAAGCCGCGCGCCGCCAGCATTTGGCAGAACTCGTCGTCCCAGATGATCATCTGCGCGCCCAGCCCCATGATCAGCAGCAGCGGCGGCGCGGCGGGGTCGCCGAACGTCTCGTAGCAGATGTCGATACCGTTGGCGCGGACGAGGTGCGCGGGTTGATGAGCGGCTGTGGTCACGGGATCCCCTTCGAAGGCCAACGACCCCCTCTATGGCATGGTTCCGCTGGAAGTGAGAAGTCGGCGATGATTTTGCTGCATTGCAGCGAGACTGTGCTATGATAGGTTGTATTGAGTCTTTCGTGATGGTCTTAAGGAGCTTGCCGATGGTCAATAAATCCGGCGATCCGATCGCATTCTGGCAGCAGATGGTCGGTGAGATGCAGAAGAGCTTCACGGCCTTCACGCGGCTGCGCCCGATCGGTGCGGCCCGATCTTCCGATGATTCCGCAACGTCTGGAAATGGACAGAAGCCCATGGCCGATCTCATGGAAAACTACTACGCCGGCATGAACGTGCCGAGCCGCGGTCAGCTCACCGCCTTGAACGAGCGGCTTGCCGTGATCGAAGGCGAGCTCACCGAGACGCGGACGCTGCTGAAGGAGCTGCTCACCGCGACAAAGGTGCCGGCACCGGCGCCGAAGCCGTCCGTCGATCTCGCGCCGCAGTTGAACGAGATCAAAGGCTTGCTCGACAAGCTTGTCGCGGCGTCCAAGAGCATGCCGGCCCCGGCCGACCTCAGGCCCGAGCTGAACGAGATCAAGGGTTTGCTCGATCGGCTTGTGGTTGCGTCCAAGGCTCCGCAGCCGGAGGTCAAGCCGGCCGTCGACGTCACACCGCAGTTGAGCGAGATCAAGGCCCTGCTCGGCGAGGTGCTGAATGCTGCCAAGGAACCGCCGCTGGCGCCTGTCGCTTTGGAAGCAGAGCCGGAGCAGTCAGCCGATTCGCTTCCCAAGGAAGCTCCCAAAGCAGCCGAGCTGCCGCGCCAGGGCAAGGCCCGGAACAAGAAGCCTGGCGCAACCGGGCACGGGCCGCACGGTGCTGAGACCCGGTCGAACGGTTAACGACGAATACCCATCACAAATCTGCAATGATGCATTGCAACATTATTGTTGCAATGCATCATTTGGGCTGCTATAGAGTTAATCACTCCGGTTCATAGCGACGGAGCGAGCCCATAGCTCAGACAACATTGAGGATGGAGACGACCATGAGCAACGACACCAACAACGTGTTCGACACCGTCAAGGACGCCTTTGCGCCGGTGACCGACGCTTTCAAGAATCTGCAGACGATGGAAGTTCCGGAGTCCGCGCGGGAGTTCGTCAAGAAGACCGCGTCCACCGCCAAGGAGCGCGCTGCGGAGGCCCTGGCCGGCTCCGAGAAGGTGACCTCGGCGATCGAGACCGCCGTGTTCGATGGCGTCACCGAGGCCGGCAAGATCAGCCGCAATATTCAGCAGGCGCTGTATCAGGACACCGAGGCGTTCTTCGATGGCCTGGACAAGCTGGCGTCCGCCAAGTCGATCAGCGAAGCCGTCCAGATCCAGGGCGAGCTCGCTCGTGCCCGCGGCGAGACCCTCGTGGCCCGCGCGAAGTCGACCAGCGAGTACGTTGGCAAGCTCGTCACCGAGGGTGCCAAGGTTGCCCAGCAGAACATGGCCAAGGCCTACAACAAGACCGCCTGATCGCATCATCAGCGTCAGTCGATTGATCTCCAAGGCCCGCGTCATGCGGGCCTTTTCTTTTGCGGCCAGGCAAAACCGGCTAAAGCGGGCGTCATGCCGCAGCCGCTGTCCCGCATCGTCAGTCAGCTCAAGAGCGAGCCGTCGCGCACGGGATCGCTGATCATCACCGTGTTCGGCGACGCCATCGTGCCGCGCGGCGGCCGCGTCTGGCTCGGCACCTTGCTGACCTTCTTCGACGGACTCGCGATTGACGGCAGCGTGGTCCGCACGGCGATGTCGCGGCTGACCGCAGAGGGCTGGTTCGAACGCACCAAGAGCGGCCGCAACAGCTTCTATCGCCTGACCCGGCGCGGCGAGCAGACCTTTGCCGGCGCCACCCGCCACATCTACGATTCGCCGCCTGGGGAATGGAACGGCAGCTTCGAGCTGGTTCTGATCGGCAGCGCCGACGATCGTGAGCAGGCGCGCACCGCGCTGCGCGATGCCGGCTTCGGCAGTCCGCTGCCGGGCGTGTTCGTCGCGCCCTCCAGCATCGCCGTTCCCGACGCGGTGGATGGGGCTATTCGCCTGCAGGCCTCCGCCGGCCCCGACATGGCGCGGCGGCTGGTCGCCGAGAGCTGGGCGCTGGAACGCACGGCGGATGCCTACCGCAAGTTCAGTGCCTCCTTTGCGCCGCTCAAGGCCAGCATCGAACGCGGCGAGATGCTGACCGACGGTCAGGCCTTCACCGCGCGAATCCTGCTGATCCATCATTATCGGCGCATCGTGCTGCGCGATCCCTTGCTGCCGGCCGAACTGCTGCCGGGGAACTGGCCGGGACGGCAGGCGAGGGCGCTGTGCGGCGAGATCTACTGGCTGCTGCTGCCCGGCTCGGAGCGCTGGCTCGATGCCCATGCGACGAATGAGGAGGGGCCGCTGCCGGCCGCAGGTGCGGCGCTGCTGCGTCGTTTTGCGGACGAATGAGGCGTGCTAATATATTACAAAATTCGATTGCATCGATGAAATTCTGTTATATATTGCCGCCAACCAAGTCCTGGGAGGACGCCGCCGCATGTACACGCAGGCGCTTAATTCGCCCGAGGAGGGCAGCCACGCCGAGGACGCCGTGCGCGCCTCGCGTTTTCAGGCCCGTATCGATGCCGAGGAGCGCATCGAACCCAACGACTGGATGCCCGCGGCCTATCGCAAGACGCTGGTCCGCCAGATCTCCCAGCACGCCCATTCCGAAATCGTCGGCATGCTGCCCGAGGGCAACTGGATCACGCGTGCGCCGAGCCTGCGCCGCAAGGCGGCGCTGCTCGCCAAGGTCCAGGACGAATGCGGCCATGGCCTCTATCTCTACGCCGCCGCCGAGACGCTCGGCGCCTCGCGCGAGGAGCTGGTCGACGCGATGCTGGCCGGCAAGGCCAAGTACTCCTCGATCTTCAACTACCCGACCCTGACCTGGGCGGATATCGGCGTGATCGGCTGGCTGGTCGACGGCGCCGCGATCATGAACCAGATCCCGCTGTGCCGCTGCTCCTACGGCCCCTATGCGCGCGCGATGATCCGCGTCTGCAAGGAGGAATCGTTCCACCAGCGCCAGGGATACGAGATCATGCTCACGCTGTGCCGCGGCACGGCGGAGCAGAAGGCGATGGCGCAGGACGCGCTGAACCGCTGGTGGTGGCCGGTGCTGATGATGTTCGGTCCGCCCGACCAGGCGAGCCAGCACAGCGACACCTCGACGAAGTGGAAGATCAAGCGCTTCTCGAATGACGAGCTGCGCCAGAAGTTCATCGATGCCACCGTGCCGCAGGCGCAGTATCTCGGCCTGACCATGCCTGATCCCGAGATGACGCAGGACGAGCAGGGCCACTGGCGGCACGGCCCGATCGACTGGAACGAGTTCAAGCAGGTGCTGGCCGGCAATGGCCCCTGCAACCGCGATCGCATGGCGGCGCGCCGCAAGGCGCATGCCGATGGCGCCTGGGTGCGCGAGGCGGCGGCCGCCTATGCCGAGAAGCGCGCGCAGCGCCAGATGGCGCAAGCCGCCGAGTAACAGGGGAGATCAGTGATGGCGACGCCGAACACGCCGTTGTGGGAGGTCTTCATCCGCAGCCGCAACGGGCTCGCGCACAAGCATTGCGGCTCGCTGCATGCGCCGGACGCGACCATGGCGCTGCAGGCCGCGCGCGACCTCTACACCCGCCGCGGCGAGGGCCTGTCGATCTGGGTGGTGCCGTCGAGTGCGATCACCGCGTCCGATCCCGCCGACAAGGCCATGATGTTCGAGCCGGCGGAATCGAAGATCTATCGCCATCCGACGTTCTACGAGGTGCCCGAGGAAGTCGGGCACATGTGAGTACGTGCGGCTGTCAGCCGTCGTCATTGCGAGCGCAGCGAAGCAATCCAGACTGCCTGCTCGGATGAATTTCTGGATTGCTTCGCTGCGCTCGCAATGACGAAGTTCGTGGCGGGCTGATCGGATCGCAACTATGACCGCACCCTCGATCACCGTCTCCGAAACGCCGCTGGTGCTGTACACGCTGCGCCGCGCCGATGATGCGCTGATCCTCGGCCATCGGCTGTCCGAATGGTGCGGCCACGCGCCCATGCTGGAAGAGGACATGGCGCTGTCCAACATGGCGCTCGACCTGATCGGCCAGGCGCGCGAGCTCTATGGCTACGCGGCCAAGGTCGAGGGGCGCGACAATGACGAGGACAAGCTCGCCTATCTGCGCGACGTCAGGCAGTACCGCAACCTGCTGCTGGTCGAGCGGCCCAACGGCGATTTTGCGTACACGATGGTGCGGCAGCTGTTCTATGCGGCGTTTGCCGATCTCTATTGGCGCGGCATGATGGGCTCGACCGATGCGACCTTGGCGGCGATCGCCGCCAAGTCGGAGAAGGAATGCGCCTATCACCTGCGCCATGCCAGCGAATGGGTGATCCGGCTCGGTGACGGCACCGATGAGAGCCACCGCCGCGCACAAGAGGCGTTGGATGATCTCTGGGCCTATACGGGCGAGATGTTCAGCGTCGACGCCTCCGAGCGCGGCCTGATCGACGCCGGCATCGCCATCGATCCGACGATGCTGCTGCCGGAATGGCTGTCGATCGTGTCCCATGTCGCGCGCGAGGCGACGCTCGTGCTGCCGGAGAACGAGTGGATGCAGCAGGGCGGTCGCGACGGGCGGCACAGCGAGCACCTCGGCCATCTCCTCAGCGAGCTGCAGCACATGCAGCGCAGCTTCCCCGGTGCGGCGTGGTAGTCGCGGACACCAGTCCTGCGGAGCTGCGCCAGCGCGCCTGGATGGCGGCCGCGTCGGTGGCTGATCCGGAAATTCCGGTGCTGACGATCGACGATCTCGGCGTGCTGCGCGAGGTCGAAGTGGTCGGTGACCGCGTCGAGGTCGCGATCACGCCGACCTATTCGGGCTGCCCGGCCATGAACATGATCGCGCTGGAGATCGAGCTCGCGCTGGAGCGCGCTGGCTTCCGCGAGGCCCATGTGCGCACCGTACTGTCGCCGGCCTGGACCACGGACTGGATGAGCGAGGAGGGCCGCCGCAAGCTCAGGGACTACGGCATCGCCCCGCCGCAGCCGTCGAGCGGACGGCGCGCGCTGTTCGGCGTGGCAGAGGTCGCGTGTCCGCAATGCGGATCTGATGACACCGAGCAACTCGCGGAATTCGGCTCGACCTCGTGCAAGGCGCTGTGGCGCTGCAAGGCATGCCGCGAGCCGTTCGACTACTTCAAGTGCCACTGATGCTACAGTCGTCATCGCGAGCGCAGCGACGCGATCCAGGGCCACGCCCGGAGCCCTGGATTGCTTCGTCGCTTCGCTCCTCGCAATGACGTGGGGATAGACCGATGTCCACAACGCCACGCTTTCATCGTCTCGCCGTCCGTGACCTGCGCCGCGAGGCGCCGGACGCAGTGTCGCTGACCTTTGCTATTCCAAGCGAGCTGGCGGCGGACTACCGGTTCGCGCCCGGGCAATATCTGACGCTCAAGACCACGCTCGGCGGCGAAGAGGTGCGGCGCTCCTATTCGATCTGCTCGGGACCTGACGACGAGATCCGCATCGCCGTGAAGCGCGTCGATGGCGGCGCGTTTTCCAGCTTCGTCACCGACGAATTGAAGCGCGGCGCCGAGATCGACGTGATGACGCCGACCGGACGGTTCGGCGTCGCGCTCGACCCCGCAGCGGCGCGGACTCATGTCGGCTTCGCGGCCGGCTCGGGCATCACGCCGATCCTGTCGATCGTGAAAGCCGTGCTGGCGCGTGAGCCTGACAGCCGGTTCTTCCTGTTCTACGGCAACCGCACCACCGCGGGCATGCTGTTCCGCGAAGAGCTCGAGGAGCTGAAGGATCGTTTCCTCGACCGCTTCTCGGTGTTCCACGTCATCTCCGGCGAGGAGCAGGATCTGCCGATCCTGCATGGCCGCCTCGATGGCGAGAAGGTGCGCCTGCTGCTGCGCTCGCTGGTGCCGGCCGAGGCCGTCGATCACGTCTTCATCTGCGGCCCGACCGGCATGAGCGAGGAGATCGAGACCGCTTGCCGCGCGCTCGGCATCCCCGACGACCGCGTTCATATCGAGCGCTTCGTCTCCGGCGCCGGCGGCAAGCCGCGGCCGAAAATGATCGTGCCGGACACGGCGCCACCGAAGGCGATCGCCGCCCTGATCATCGACGGCAAGCGCCGCGAGGTCCCGGTCGCCGAGGGCGAAGCCATCCTCGACGCCGCGCTGCGCGCTGGCGTCGATCTGCCGTTCGCCTGCAAAGGCGGCATGTGCTCCACCTGCCGCGCCAAGCTGGTCGAAGGCAAGGCCGAGATGGAGCTGAACTACTCGCTCGAGCCGTGGGAGCTGCGGGCCGGCTTCGTGCTGACCTGCCAGGCCAAGCCGGTGACGGAGCGGGTGGTGGTGGACTACGATCACGTGTGAGGTCGGCGGCTACTTGAAACGGGCCTCGTCCTTCGAGACGCGCCGCGCACGACGATCTCACCCGGTATCGGCTCGATTGGCGCGGCGCTCCTCACTATGAGCCTTCAGCGCAGGAGCGGTTGCTGCACACATGGACAATGAACACGCTATCCGCGCGTTCATGCAGAGCAACCTCATGGAGAAGTGGGAAACCGATCGACCTCGCCGCGGGCGCGATGGCCGTGACTGCGCCCTCGCCCCTTGTGGGAGAGGGCATGGACAATAGCGCAACGATCTCGGTTGGGTGAGGGGTTTGTTTCAACGAGTTGCGCTCGCGGAGAGAACCCCTCACCCGACCGAGCCTGCGGATCAGCCGGCGATGCCCTCTCCCACAAGGGGCGAGGGCACTGCATCGCGCAGCGGTGCGGAGGTTGCAGGCTGGTTCGAACGAGATCATCCAAAGGCCAGAGATCGAGAAGCGGGAAGAGAGGCCAGCTCCGAAGGCGGAGCTGCACCATGACCAGCGTGTTCGTGAAGAGGGTTGAGAGCGCGGCACGCCGCGCGACTATTCCACCGGCCGCTTGTCCTTGATCCGCTTCGCCTTGCCGGCCGAGCGCTCCAGCGTGTCGGGCGGGACTGCCTTCACCTTCGCCGTGACGCCGATCGTATTCTTGATGTGGATCGAGATGCGTTCGGCGTGCCCTTCGAGGCTGGTCTCGTCCCAATGTTCCGGGCGGGATTCGGCGTAGACCGTCAGCTCGTCCATGCGGCCTTCGCGGGTCAGCTCGAGCATGAAATGGCCGCCGCACCATTCGGTGGTGAGCAGGATCTCCTCGATCTGCGACGGGAACAGGTTGACGCCGCGCAGGATGATCATGTCGTCGGAACGTCCGGTGACCTTCTCCATCCGCCGCATGCCCGGCCGCGCGGTGCCAGGCAGCAGCCGGGTCAGATCGCGGGTGCGATAGCGGATGACGGGGAAGGCCTCCTTGGTCAGCGAGGTGAACACCAGCTCGCCCATCTCGCCGTCGGGCAGCACACGGCCGGTGTCTGGATCGACGATCTCCGGATAGAAATGATCCTCCCAGATGTGCAGCCCGTCCTTGGTCTCCAGGCATTCCTGCGCCACGCCGGGGCCCATCACCTCGGACAAGCCATAGATGTCGGTCGCGTCCATCGCGAACGCATCCTCGATCTCGGCGCGCATCGCATTGGTCCAGGGTTCGGCGCCGAAGATGCCGATCTTGAGCGAGCTCTGCCGCGGATCGAGGCCCTGGCGCTTGAACTCGTCGAGGATGGCCAGCATGTAGCTCGGCGTCACCGTGATGATGTCGGGGCGGAAATCGTTGATCAGCTGCACCTGCCGTTCGGTCATGCCGCCGGAGATCGGCACCACGGTGCAGCCGAGCTGCTCGGCACCGTAGTGAACGCCGAGACCGCCGGTGAACAGGCCGTAGCCATAGGCATTGTGGATGATCATGCCGCTGCGGCCGCCGGCGGCGCGGATCGAACGCGCCATCACGGTGGACCACGTCGCGATGTCGTTACGGGTATAGCCGACCACGATCGGCTTGCCGGTAGTGCCGGAGGAGGCGTGAACGCGGACGAGTTGCTCGCGCGGCACGGCGAACATGTTGAACGGGTAGTTGTCGCGCAGGTCGGTCTTCACTGTGAACGGGAATTTCGCGAGGTCTGCCAGCTCGCGAAAATCCGACGGCTGCACGCCGGCCTTGTCGAAGGCGCGGCGGTAATGGGCGACATTGTCGTAGGCGTGCTTGAGCGACCAGGCGAGGCGCTTGGTCTGCAGCGCCACGATCTCGTCGCGCGAGGCGCGCTCGGCGTCGTCCAAGTCGGGCACGTAGCTGCCGGTCGCGTGAGGCTTGTTCGAAGTCATGGCGTCAGGTCCTCCGGCAGGGACGTGGGCGAAAGGTCAGATCGCATCGGGCGCGTCGGCCGACACCAGCGTGCCGCCGATGCTGCGGGAATGGCCGCGGAATTCGGCGATGACGGTATCGCCTGAGGTCACGCGGACGTCGTAGATGCCCGAGCGGCCGCTGCGCGACACCTCGACGGCGCGCGCCGTCATGATGTCGCCGAGCTTGCCCGAGCGGATGAAGCTGATGCTGCCCTGGGCCGCCACGGTGCGGTCGTTGTGCGAGTTGCAGGCAAAGGCGAAGGCGGAATCGGCCAGCGTGAAGATGAAGCCGCCATGGGCGATGCCGTGGCCGTTGACCATGTGCGGCTGGATGGTCATCTGCAGGGTGGCACGTCCCGGGCCGATCTCGGTGATCCGCATGCCCAGCCCCTGGCTGGCGCGATCATCCTGCCACATTGCGTCGGCACAGGCGCGGGCCAGCGCGTCCGGGGAAAGTGCGCCGCTCACGGGCGGGCCTCCAACGGCGCGCAGGCGAGGGGCGGCGCATGAGGATGCGCTTGTGAAACCACGGCGTTCTCTCCCGCTGATGCTTGTTGGAACAAGCATTCTGAACTAGTTAAGCTCGATATCGTGGCGAATATTCCGCGCGCGTCAAGCGAAAGCGATGCTGGCGCAAGCCCGCGTGACACGGCCTTTTTTCCGCAACCAGAAGGACTCCTCGCGCGTGCCGGAAGCTGCTGATGTGGCCGTGATGGCCGGTCTCGGGATTGGCCTGATCTATGGTGCGGTCGGGCTGCTGAGCGGCTTCTGCATGATGAGCAGCCTGCGCGGCTGGTGGGCCGATGGCGACGGCCGTCTGGTCCGGACCTATGCGCTGGCGATGGGGATCGCGGTCATCGCGACGCAACTGCTGGCGTCCAACGGGATCGTCGATCTCGGCAAGTCGATCTATCTTCAGCCGACCTTCTCGGCGCCTTTGATGTTCGCGGGCGGTGTCCTGTTCGGCTACGGCATGGTGCTGGCCAATGGCTGCGGCTCGCGCGCGCTGGTGCTGCTCGGCCGCGGCAATCTGCGCTCCTTCGTGGTCGTGACGGTGCTGGCGATCGCAGCGGAGATGACCCTGAAAGGCCTGATCGCACCGCTGCGGATCGCGCTGCTGCAGGGCTCGCAGACCACGGCGACCGCGACGTCGTTTCCCGCGCTGCTGTCGACCGGCGGGCTGCATGGCGCGCCCGCGCGACTGGTGCCGGCGCTGGCACTGGGCGGTGCGCTGATCGCTTTTGCCTTCACGCATTCCGGCTTCCGGCGCGCGCCGGGCCAGATGCTCGCGGGCTTCATCGTCGGCCTGCTGATCGCCGCCGGCTGGTTCGCGACTGGCTTTCTCGGCGCCGATGATTTCAACCCGGTGCCGGTGGCCTCGTTGACCTTCGTCGCGCCGATCGCCGACGGTCTGCAATATGTGATGCTGTCGACCGGCTCGACCGTGAATTTCGGCATCGCCACCGTCGCCGGCGTGCTGGGCGGCAGCCTCTTAACCGCCATCGTCACGCGCCGATTCAAGCTCGAAGGTTTTCATTCGCCGCAGCACATGCTGCGCTCGACCGGCGGCGCGGCGCTGATGGGGATCGGCGGTGTCATGGCGCTGGGCTGCTCGGTCGGGCAGGGGCTGACGGGACTGTCGACCCTGGCGCTGCCGTCATTCGTGGCCATTGCCGGCATCTTCATCGGAACGGCGCTGGGCCTGCGCGGCGCGCTGCGCGTGCGGCCGTTGCGCATCGAGGCGCAGCCGGCGCGCTGATCACTCCGCCGCACGCGTCACGATGCGGATCTCCGATGTCAGGGTCCGGTGCACCGGGCACTTGTCGGCGATCTCCATGAGCTTCTTCCGCTGTTCGTCATCGAGCGCGCCGTCCATGTGGATCTCGCGCTCGAGCTGATCGATCAGGCCGGCCTTGGTCTCGCACTCCGCGCAGTCTTCCGCATGGATCTTGCTGTGGCGCAGGGTGACCGTGATCCGGTCGAGCGGCAGGAGCTTGCGGTCGGCGTAGAGCCGCATCGTCATCGAGGTGCAGGCGCCGAGTGCCGCCAGCAGCAGGTCGTAGGGGCCGGGGCCGGTGTCCTGGCCACCGACGGACAGCGGCTCGTCGGCGGTAAGGCGATGCGGGCCGAGCGCGATGCTCTGCTGCAGCTTGCTCGATCGGGTCTCGCGCACGACGACGTCGCGCGGGCCATCCGCGGGCGCCGGCTCGGCGTCCGCCGTTGCGACATAGCGGCTGGCCCAGCTCGCGATCACCTCGGCGATGTAGGCGGCGTCCGTCTTGCTGCTGACGAGATGATCGGCATGGTCGAGCGAGATGAAGCTCTTCGGATGCTTGGCGGCGACGAAGAGATGGGTCGCGTTGTCGATGCCGACGGTGTCGTCGACCGGCGAGTGCATCACCAGCAGCGCCTTGTGCAGGTGCTTGACCTTGTCGAGCAGGCGCTGCTCAGCGATGTCGTCGAGGAAGGCGCTGCTGATGCGGAACGGGCGGCCGGCGAGCGAGACCTCGGCCGAGCCGTCGCGACGGATGGCCTCGAGTTTGTCCTTGAACAGGGCGGTCACATGCCCTGGATCCGACGGCGCCGCGATCGTCACCACGGCTTTCGCCTCGGGAATATCAGCCGCCGCAGCCAGCACCGCGGCGCCACCGAGGCTGTGGCCGATCAGGATCGATGGTGCCTGGCTGGTCTCACGCAGATGATCGGCGGCGCAGACGAGATCGGCGACGTTGGAGGAGAACGTGCTGTTGGCGAAGTCGCCCTCGCTGGAGCCGAGGCCGGTGAAGTCGAACCGCAGCACGGCGATGCCATGCGCGGTCAGCGCCATCGCGATGCGACGGGCCGCGTGAGTGTCCTTGCCGCAGGAGAAGCAATGCGCGAACAACGCAGTGGCGCGCGGTGCGCCGTCGGGCAGGTCGAGCGCCGCGGCAAGCTGCTCGCCACCGGCGCCTGCAAACTGGAATCGTTCGGTCGGCATGATGCGGTTCCCCTATGATCAGTCTCGCTCGGGCAGCAGCTCGATCTCCTGTTCGCCGCGCCTGATCGCCGTCGGCAGGTCCTGCGCGACGAGATCGGAAATCCATTGCACCAGCGCGGGAAGGGCTTCGTCCTTCGCTTGCCGGCGCAGTGGCGGCAAGTCGCGCTCGTGCGCGGTGCCGACCTTGATGTTGAGACGCTCATAAGGAATGTCGCCGTCCGGCGGCCGATACCGCGCATCGAACAGCCGCCTGCCGTGGCTGCGAACGAGGTGAATGCGAATGCCGCCGAGATCCCTTGCGGTCAGTGCGGCGAGGATGACGGAAGGCTTCAGAAGATACCCATAGCCCTTGGGGATCTTGCCGGTTTCTGAGGTGAACTCCATGCTGCATCTCTCGCACGTTCGGATATCGCGATCACCGCGCTTTGGTGCGGAAGCGATAACATGCAGTCCGTAGGGTGGGCAAAGCGAAGCGTGCCCACCATCCTTTCTTTTCGGCGGGACGACGGTGGGCACGCCGCTTCGCGTCTTTGCCCACCCTACGGCGTTATGCTGTCAATCCGAATAGCGCTGCTCGGCCCAGGGATCGCCGCGGTTGTGATAGCCGCGCACCTCCCAATAGCCGGGCTTGTCGGCGTCGAGAAGCTCGATCGCCTTCAGCCATTTCGCGCTCTTCCAGAAATACAGATGCGGCACGACGACGCGGACCGGGCCGCCATGCTCCCCGGTGATCGGAGTGCCGGACCAGCTGTGCGCGAGCAGCGCGTCTTCGGCGGCGAAATCCTCCAGCGTCAGGTTCGTGGTGTAGCCATCATAGGAATGCAGCACGACGAAATTGGCGGTGTCGCGCGGCCGGCAGGCGGCGAGCAGGTCGCGCGTGGCCAGCCCCTCCCATTGATTGTCGTAACGTGACCAGGTCGTGACGCAGTGGATGTCCGAGACGAACTGCCGCTGTTCCTGGGCGAGGAAGGCGGGCATATCCCAGAACAGCGGATTTTCGACCGCGCCGTAGACATCGAGCCGCCAGCGCTCCGATGTGACCGATGGCGTCAGCCCGAGATCGAGCACCGGCCAGTCGTGGGTCAGATGCTGGCCGGGTGGCAGGCGCTGGTCTTCGGGCCGTACGATCCGGCCGGTCAGGAACTTGCCCTCGCGTGCCCAGCGCTCCTTGCTGCGGGTCAGCTTGCTCTCGGGCGGCAGCCCGGATTCGTCAGCCATCTCGGCACCTCGTCAGTTCGTGCTGCGCTTGTCGGAAGGCGAACAAACACGGTGCGTGTCACTTGCTGCGAAAGAGACATGCATCGTCTGGTCGATCATAATAGAACGACATCTCGCGCCCAATGCCTTTGAAGCATGGGGATGATGGTCGTAGGCGATGTCCGGCGCGTGGAACTGTGCGTCTGGTCGATCATCCGCAGCGTCGGTGGCGTGGTCAGCCCTTCGGCGCGCGCGGATCGATCGGGGTCGAGCCGGCCACGCCGAGAGCGTCTTCCAGCACCTTGGCGCCGGCGAGCAGCTTGGCGTCGGCGCGCGGCGCCGTGACCATTTGCAGGCCGACCGGCAGACCCGAGGTGGTGAAGCCGCAGGGCAGCGACAGCGCCGGGCAGCAGGCCAAGGTGATCGCGTAGACTATGCCGAGCCACTGCACGTAGTTGTCGAACTTATGCCCGGCGCATTCGGCGACGTAGCGGTTCTCGACCGGGAAGGGCGGCACGATGGTGGCCGGCGCCAGCAAGAGATCATAGTTCTCGAAGAACTTTACTGCACGCGCGGTGATCGCCACGCGCTGCGCCTCGGCGCGCGCGATCTGTGCGACCGTGAGCTTCAATCCTTCCTCGATGTTCCAGATCACCTCGGGCTTCAGGAGATCGCGCTTGGTGCGCAGCAGCTCCTGCTTGCTCATCGCGAAGTCGAGCGCGCGCAGCACGTGGAAGCATTCATGCGCCTCGCTGAAATCGGGGTGCGCTTCCTCGACGATCACACCCAGCTCGGCGAAGCGCTGCGCCGCCTTGCGGGTGACGGCGATCACTTCGGGATCGACCGGCGTGATGCCGAGATCGGGCGAGTAGGCAATGCGGACCGGTTTCTTGCCGGAACGGGCGGCGGCGAGGAACGATGTCGCGGGCGAGGGCAGCGAGATCGGGTCGGCGGCGTGCTCGCCGCTCATCGCGTCCAGCAGCAACGCGAGATCCTCGACGTTGCGGGCCATCGGGCCCTGGACGCCGAGATTGCGGTCGATGGCGACTGCCGGGGTATGCGCGACGCGGCCGAAGCTCGGGCGCAGGCCGACGATGCCGCAGAAGCTTGCGGGATTGCGCAGCGAGCCGCCCATGTCCGAGCCGTGCGCCAGCCAGGCCATGCCGGTCGCGAGCGCGACCGCGGCGCCGCCGGAGGAGCCCGCGGCCGAGCGGGACGTGTCCCAGGGATTGCGCGTCGCGCCGAACACCTCGTTGAAGGTGTTGGCGCCAGCGCCGAATTCCGGCGTGTTCGACTTGGCGTAGATCACGCCGCCATTGCTCTCGAGATGCTCGACCACCAGGTCGGAGCGTTCCGGAATCCGGTCCTTGAAGATCGGCGAGCCCTGCGTGGTGAGCACGCCCTGGACGTCGGTGAGGTCCTTGATCGGCACGGGGAGGCCTGCGAGCAGCCCGCGCGCACTGGCCGGCTTGCTCATCAGCGCCTTGGCGTGATCGCGCGCGCGGTCGAAGCACAGCGTCGGCAGGGCATTGACCTTGTCGTCGACGGCCGTGATGCGTGCTTCCAGCGCATCCAGGCAATCGAGCGGCGTGATGTCGCCGGCCCTCAACTTGTCGACGACGGCGCAGGCGGTCTCGCGGATCAATCCCTGGTCGGCCAAAGCTTCGTTCTCCTGAATACAAGCGTCCCGGCGCGAAATTGTAGATCACGTTTGCGGCGAGGTGGAAAGGTCGCGGCGATCAACCCCACCCTGCGCTGATGCCGCCATCGACGGTATAGATCACGCCGGAGGTGTAGCCGGCACGGTCCGAGGCCAGGAACGCCATCAGGTCGGCGATCTCACGCGGATGCGCGGGGCGGCCGAGCGGCAGGCCCTTCTGAAATTCCGTGTAGCGGCTCTCGTCGCCGAACTGCTGCTTGGCGCGGGTCTTGAGCAGGGTGACGTGGCGGTCGGTACCGACCGGGCCCGGATTGATGCCGACCACGCGGATGTTGTCGGCGAGGCTCCTGGAGCCGAGGGCGCGGGTGAACGCCATCAGCGCCGCATTGCCGGCGCTGCCGCAGATGTAGTTGGCGTCGAACTTCTCGCCGGCGGCGCCGATGTCGTTGATGATCACGCCCGCGCCGCGCGCCTTCATCTGGGCGTAGACCAGCCGCGCCAGGTTGATGAAACCGAACACCTTCAGGTCCCAGGCGTGCCGCCACGTCGCCTCGTCGATCCTGTCGATCGGGCCGCCCGGAATGTCGCCGGCATTATTGACGAGAATGTCGATGTCGGCGGCCTCCTGCGCGAGCCGTGTGACGTCCTCGGACTTGCGCAGGTCGACCACATGCGCCGCCGCATCGATCTGGTGCTTCGAGCGGAGCTGCTCGACCAGCGCCGACAGCCGGTCCGCGCTGCGCGCGGCGAGCCGGACATGGCAGCCTTCCTCGGCAAAGGCCTCGGCTGCCGCGGCGCCGATGCCCTTCGAGGCGCCGGTGATCAGAACGCGCTTGCCGCGCAGATGAAGGTCCATGGCAATTCTCGTTTGAGGGGAGGAGACCGGATTGTCTTGTGCGATTGTCTTGCGCGTCAGCCATGCGGTCAATCTTGCACCGCAGCGTTGCGCTTGCCCCTGGTTTGGTCCATTCAGGCGATCGACAATTTCGGCCGGGACAACCGGCGCGACACGCAAGGATCCGCACGATGAGCAAGAAACCCTATCGCATCGCAGTCATTCCCGGCGACGGCATCGGCAAGGAAGTCATGCCCGAGGGCATTCGCGTCATCGAGCAGGCCGCCAAGAAGCACGGCGTTGCGGTGCAGTTCGATCATTTCGACTTCTCGAGCTACGACTATTACGAGAAGCACGGCCAGATGATGCCTGATGATTGGAAGACGCAGATCGGCAGCCATGACGCGATCTATTTCGGCGCCGTCGGCTGGCCGGCCAAGATCGCCGATCACGTCTCGCTGTGGGGCTCGCTGATCAAGTTCCGCCGCGAGTTCGATCAGTACGTCAACCTGCGGCCCGTGCGCCTGATGCCCGGCGTGCCGTGCCCGCTGGCGAACCGCAAGCCGGGCGACATCGATTTCTGGGTGGTGCGCGAGAACACGGAAGGCGAGTATTCCTCGGTCGGCGGCCGCATGTTCCCGGACACCGATCGCGAGTTCGTCACCCAGCAGACGGTGATGACCCGCACCGGCGTCGACCGCATCCTGAAGTTCGCGTTCGAGCTCGCGCAGTCGCGGCCGAAAAAGCACCTGACCTCGGCGACCAAGTCGAACGGCATCTCGATCACGATGCCGTATTGGGATGAGCGCGTCGAGGCGATGGCGAAGAACTATCCCGGCGTGAAGTGGGACAAGTACCATATCGACATCCTCACCGCGAACTTCGTGCTGCATCCGGACTGGTTCGACGTCGTCGTCGGCTCCAACCTGTTCGGCGACATCCTGTCGGATCTCGGACCTGCCTGCACCGGCACCATCGGCATCGCGCCGTCGGGCAACATCAACCCGGAGCGCAATTTCCCGTCGGTGTTCGAGCCGGTGCACGGCTCGGCGCCCGACATCGCGGGGCAGGGCATCGCCAACCCGATCGGCATGATCTGGTCGGGCGCGATGATGCTCGAGCATCTCGGCGAGAAGACCGCGGCGCAGTCGATCGTCGGCGCGATCGAGCGCACGCTCGCCGAGCGAACGCTGCGCACGCGCGATCTCGGCGGCAATGCGGATACGGTGGCGTGCGGCAAGGCGGTCGCGGAGATGGTGGATTAGTTTCGGCTGTTTGTTGTCGCCCCGGCGAACGCCGGGGCCCATAACCACCGGCCGTCGTTGTGGCCGCCGGTCTCTGCCACCGCCCGCTACTGATAGATCGCGCGGTATGGGTTCCGGCGCGCGTGCGCAATTGCGCACTAGGCCGGGACGACGGTGGTGGGTGAGGCCGCAACTCGGGCAACACCGTCATTGCGAGGAGCGCAGCGACGAAGCAATCCAGGATCGTCGCGGGACTCTGGATTGCTACCACTTCCGCCCACGCGGCGAATTCGTAGGGTGGGCAAAGGCGCAGCGTTGCTGTCTCTCAGCACGAGATTGTCGTAGCGCCGTGCCCACCGTCTCGCCACGTACGCGCGGATCGATGGTGGGCACGCTGCCGTCGCTGCGCGCCGGCCGCTTTGCCCACCCTACGCGTCGACCATTATCCTTTCGCCTCCCTCCGGCAATGCTCCCACGCCGCATGGATCAGGTTCTCGCTCGCTTCGGGCGTGCGGAACGCGGAGTGCGCTGACAGCGTCACGTTCGGAATCGTCGTCAGCACGTGACCGGGCGGCAGCGGCTCGGTGTTGAAGACGTCGAGGCCGGCGTGGCGGATGTGGCCGGAGCGGAGCGCGTCGATCATCGCGGTCTCGTCGACGATGGCGGCGCGGGCGGTGTTGACGAAGATCACACCCTTGCGCATCTGCGCGATGCGCTCGCGCGACAGGAAGCCGCGGGTCTCGTCGTTGAGCAGGAGATGCAGCGACACGACGTGGCTCTCTTTGAGCAGCGTATCGAGATCGACGAACGCCACGCCCGGATGGCTCTTCGGCGAGCGGTTCCAGGCGATCACCTTCATGCCGCTGCCAGAGGCGATGCGCGCGACTTCCGCCGCGATGCCGCCGAAGCCGATCAGGCCGAGGGTCTTGCCGGTCAGCTGCATGCCGTCGTCGCGCAGCCAGTTGCCGGCGCGCATCTCGCGGTCCATCTGCGCGATGCCGCGGGCGGAGGCCCACATCAGCGCGATCGCGGCTTCGGCCACCGCTGTGTCGCCATAGCCCTTGATCAGGTGCACGGTGATGCCGAGCTCGGCCAGCTCCTCCGGGTTCATGTAGCTGCGCGCGCCGGTGCCGAGGAACACGACGTGCTTGAGGTTCTTGCACTGCTTCGCGACCTCGGTCGGCAGCGCGGTATGATCGACGATTCCGATCTCGGCGCCAGCGAGGATGGCCGGCCAATCCTCGGCCTTGATGTCGGGATCGAGATGCACGCGCACCTCGGGATCGCCCGATTGGCGCTGGCGCTCGAAGATCTCGGCAAGCGAGTCGTTGGCGTCGATGAAAACTCCGCGCACGTGGTGGTCTCCTTTATGCGGTTCGAAACCGGCGCGCAGGCGGAGGTGTGCTCCCTCCCCCCCTTGCGGGCAGGGCAATCGCATGTGGAATTTTTCGATTCTTTTCGTGCTTCCAAAGAGCAGTCTGGATTCGAAAATTTCCTCCCGTCGGCCTTCGCGATTCCAATATTTCGTTTGGGCCGCGTTGGAGAGCCATATGCGATTGCCCTGCCCTTGCGGGGGAGGGTCGGGGTGGGGGGAGCCGCGGGCGAGACCGCCCGTGTGGACCCCCACCCCCGACCCCTCCCCGCAAGGGGGAGGGGAGTGCAGCGTGCCCGCGCGATCCAGATCAGGGACAGATAACTTCAACTAGGGCAGAACGAGAACTAATAACCCGTCACGACGCCACGCCGGCCAGCGACAGCACCGTGTGCAGCAGCACATTGGCGCCGGCGGCGCAGTCGGATTGCGTGGCGTCTTCCAGTTCGTTGTGGCTGATGCCGTCCTTGCAGGGCACGAACACCATCGCGGCGGGCATGATGGTGTTGAGGTTGCAGGCGTCGTGGCCGGCGCCGGAGGTGATGCGGCGGTGCGAATAGCCGAGCGTACCGGCGGCGCGTTCGACGGCGTCGACCAGCCTGGGATCGAAATGCGTCGGCGGCTTGCGCCAGACCTGGTCGATCGCGATCTCGACGCGCCGCTTCCTGGCAATCTCGCTGGCCGCAGCACGCAGGCTGGCATCGAGCGCCTCCAGCGTGTCGGCATTGGCGCTGCGGCAATCGATGGTGAAGGCAATCTCACCGGGGATGACGTTGCGCGAGGGATTGGCGATCACGGCCTCGCCGATCGTGGCGACCGCGTTCGGCCCGAGCTTGAGCGCGATCTGCTCCAGGGTCAGCGCGAACTCCGACAGCGCCAGCAGCGCGTCGCGGCGCAACGGCATCGGCGTCGAGCCGGCATGGCTCTCAAAGCCCGTGACCTTGCCGTCGTACCAGAACACGCCCTGGCCGTGATCGACCACGCCGATGGTCTTGCTCTCGGCTTCCAGGATCGGACCCTGCTCGATGTGCAGCTCGACGAAGCCGGAGAATTTCTGCGTGCCGACCTTGGTCGCGCCGCGATAGCCGATCTCGTCCAGCGCCTCGCCGACCGTGGTGCCCGCAGCATCCTTGCGAGACAAAATGTCCTCGACGGTGAAGTCGCCGACATAGGCCGCCGAGGCCATCATGGCGGGCGCGAAGCGCGAGCCTTCCTCGTTGGTCCAGTTGACGATGCACAGCGGCGCGTCGGTTTCGATGCCGGCGTCGTTGAGCGTGCGGATCACCTCCAGCGCACCGAGCGTCCCGAGGATGCCGTCGAACTTGCCGCCCGTCGGCTGCGTGTCCAGATGCGAGCCGAGTCCGACCGGCGCTTTCGACATGTCACGCCCCTTGCGGAGCGCGAACATCGAGCCGAGCGTATCGACATGGACCTCCAGCCCGGCGTCCTCGCACGCTTTCCGGAACCAGTCGCGGACCTGCTTGTCCTCCTGGCCCAAGGTCAGCCGGCGCACGCCGCCCTTCGGCGTGGCGCCGAATTTCGCCGTCTCGTGGATGCTGTCCCAGAGGCGGGCGGAATCGATCTGCAGATTGGTGACGGCGCGGCTCATGCTTTAAATCCCTGTACTCCGGCATCCTGTCCATCGCGCGATGCGGCGATCGCGTCAACCGATGCCGAGGGATGGCTGGCCGTCTGCGCCGTCCGGGCTGCAAGTTCGGCGACGCGCTCGATCGCGACCATCTCGGGCGACGACAGCCAGCTCGCGGTGAAGGTCAGCGGCGGAATCCGCAGGTTGGTCTTGAGCTCCTGGAGACGGCCGGTCGCGAGCTCATTGGCGACGATCGCCGCGGGAATGACGGCGACGCCGAGGCCCTCGATCGCCATATGGATCACGGTCGCCAGCGAGGCGCTGGCATGCAGCCGCATCGGCGGCAAATGCGGCCGGTGGAACAGCGAGCGCACATTGTCATAGGGCTGCGTCTTGCGCGGAAAGGTGATGATCGGAAACCGCGCCATCTGCTCAGCGGTGACGAGGCCATCGCCGAAACCGAGGGCAGGGCTGGCGAGAAAGCTGATCGGATAGTCGCACAGCACGCGGCTGCGGATCCCCGAGGCGGAGGGCGATCCGAGCGCGAAGGCAAGCTCGATCTCCTGCGCCAGCAGCCGCGCGTGCAGATTCGGTGTGACGTCGACCTCGATCTCCAGCGACAGGTTGGGATGGCTCTCGTTGACGCTCTTGATCAGCCGCGGCAGCCAGTCGTGCACGATGGTCTCGGCGACGCCGAGCCGGAGCACGCCGCGCATCGCCGAGCGGTCGCCGACCTCCGCCAGCATCTCCGCGCGCAGGCCGATCAGCTTCTCGGCATAGACCAGCATCTGGCGGCCGCTGGCGGTCGGCGACGCCACGCGATGGTCGCGGTTGAGCAGCTTGACGCCCAGCTCGCGCTCGAGCTGCGCAATGCGCTGGGAGATGGCCGGTTGGGTGGTGTTAAGGCGCTGGGCGGCGCCACGAAAGCTGCCGAGCTTGACCACCCAGAGGAACGTTTCGATGGAACGGAAATCCAGCATTGGCCCCCGCCTCGGATCAATTTGTCTTATCGATCCTGATTAAAAATGAAGATTAGACTTTATAGCATGGCTGATATTCAGTGAGTTTGTCGAGATATTAGGCAAATGGCTCACATGACTGTTTCTGTGGCACTGCAGCAACCGGCCAATGCTGGCCTTCTTCCCAGCCATCAGGCCCGACTGGATTACCGGAGCGGCAAGGGCTGGAGCACGGCGGGCGTCGCCAACGGCTTCGTCCAGGGCAACCTGGCGATCATCCCTGAAAAGTACGCCGGCGCCTTCCATCGCTTCTGCCAGCTCAATCCAAAACCGTGCCCGATCATCGGCATGTCCGATCCGGGCAATCCCTTCATCCCGGCGCTCGGCACCGATCTCGACATCCGCACCGACGTGCCGCGCTATCGCGTCTGGCGCGACGGCGAGATGGTCGAGGAGCCGACCGATCTCAAATCGCACTGGCGCGACGACCTCGTCACCTTCGTGCTCGGCTGCTCGTTCTCGTTCGAAGAGGCGCTGATGGCCGACGGCCTGCCGATCCGCCACATCGAGCAGGGCTGTCGGGTGCCGATGTATCGCACCAACATCGCCTGCACGCCGTCAGGGCCGTTCGCCGGTCCGATGGTGGTGTCGATGCGCCCGTTCAAGCCGGCACAGGCGATCCGCGCGGTGCAGATCACGACGCGCTTTCCCGCCGTGCACGGCGCGCCGGTGCATCTCGGCCATCCCGACCAGATCGGCATCGCCGACATCAACAAGCCCGACTACGGCGATCCCGTGCCGGTCGGCGCCGACGAAATCCCGGTGTTCTGGGCCTGTGGTGTGACGCCGCAGGCGGTCATCGCGGCCGCTAGGCTGCCCTTTGCCATCACCCACGCGCCGGGCCTGATGCTGATCACCGATCTCAAGAACAAGGATCTCGCCGTCCTCTGAGCGTCGCCGGACCGCTCGGAGTTTTCTGCCTTCATCGCTCTCAGTCGTTTACCCCAGAGGATCCCGCAATGACCATCACGCGCCGAAACGTCCTGCTTGGAGCCACCGCCGCCGCCGCGCTCGGCCCGATCGCCGCCCGCGCCCAGACCTCCGAAGTGAAGATCGGCATCATCTATCCGTTCTCTGGCGCCAGCGCCCAGATCGGCGTCGACGCGCAGCGCGCGTTCGAGACCGCCGCCGAGATCATCAACGGCAAGTATGATTATGACCTGCCGCTCGCCCGCACCGAGGGCCTGCCGGGCCTCGGCGGCGCCAAGCTCAAGCTGGTGTTCGCCGACCACCAGGCCGACCCGCAGAAGGGCCGCGCCGAGGCCGAGCGCCTGATCACGCAGGAAAAGGTGTCGGCGGTCATCGGCTCCTATCAGAGCTCCGTGGCGGTTACCGCGAGCCAGACCTGCGAGCGCTACCAGATTCCTTATCTGTCGGCCGACAACTCCTCGCCGAGCCTGCATCGCCGCGGCCTGAAGTATTATTTCCGCGCAGCGCCCCACGACGAGATGTTCTCGGCGGCGATGTTCGACTTCTTCGATGCGATGAAGAAGAAGGGCACCAAGATCGAGACCCTGGCGCTGTTCCACGAGGACACCATCTTCGGCACCGATTCCGGCAATGCCCAGCTCAAGCTCGCCAATGAGCGCGGCTACAAGATCGTTGCCGACATCAAGTACCGCGCCAACTCGCCGTCGCTGTCGGCCGAGGTGCAGCAGCTCAAGGCCGCCAATGCCGACGTGCTGATGCCGTCGAGCTACACCACCGACGGCATCTTGCTGGTCAAGACCATGGCCGAGCTCGGCTACAAGCCGAATGCGATCGTGGCGCAGGACGCCGGCTTCTCCGAGAAGGCGCTGTATGACGCGGTCGGCGACAAGCTGGAAGGCGTGATCTCGCGCGGCTCGTTCTCGCTCGACCTCTCCGCCAAGCGGCCGATGGTCGGCAAGATCAACGACATGTTCAAGGCGAAGTCTGGCAAGGACCTCAACGACTTCTCCTCGCGCCAGTTCATGGGCCTGATCGTGATGGCCGATGCCATCAACCGCGCCAAGTCCGTCGACGGCGACAAGATCCGCGACGCGCTGGCCGCGACCGACATGCCGGGCACCCAGACCATCATGCCCTGGAAGCGCGTGAAGTTCGACGAGAGCGGCCAGAACAACGACGCCGATCCGGTGCTGCTGCAATATGTCGGTGGCAAGTTCGTCACCATCTTCCCGACCCAGGCCGCGGTGGCGGATGCCACCTGGCCGATGAAGTAAGCATCTCGGGCGTCGTCCCGGGCAAGCAGTCACGCGCGTCAGCGCGTGGCGGCGCCGACCCGGGACCCATACTCGGAGGCCGTGGTTGGACGATGACCGGTCGTCGTCGTGCCCCACGAAAATAGTCTTGGTTATGGGCCCTGGCTTTCGCCAGGACGGCATCCCGTGTCACATCGAGAGTTGGGGGCAAGGTCTGTGACAGCAGAAACAATCATACAAAGTCTCGCCAGCGGCCTGTTGATGGGCCTGCTCTACGGCCTGATCGCCGTCGGCCTGGCGCTCATCTTCGGCCTGATGGATGTCGTGAACTTCGCCCATGGCGAGTTCCTGATGATCGCGATGTACGCGACCTTCTTCCTGTTCGCGTTCTTCGCGCTCGACCCGCTGTTGGCGGCGCCGCTGGTCGCCGCCGCATTGTTCGTGTTCGGTGCGATCGTCTACTTGCTGATCGTCAGATTTGCGGTCAGGGCCAAGGCCAACACCGGCATGGTGCAGATCTTCTCTACCTTCGGCCTGGCGGTTCTGATGCGCGGCGTCGCGCAGTACTTCTTCACGCCGGACTACCGCAGCATTCCGCACTCCTTTCTGGGCGGCAAGACGATCTCGATCGCCGGCATCTATCTGCCGCAGCCGCAGCTGATCGGCGCGCTGATCGCGATCGCGGCGTTCGCAGGATTGTACTTCTTCATCCACCGCACCGATTTCGGCCGGGCGCTGGAGGCGACGCGTGAGGATGCCGGCGCGGTGGCGCTGGTCGGCATCGACAAGAACAAGGTGTTCGCGCTCGGGTGGGGTCTTGGCGCGGCGCTGGTCGGTCTCGCCGGTGCCGTCATGGCGATCTTCTTCTACGTGTTTCCCGATGTGGGCGCGTCGTTCGCAACCATCGCCTATGTGACGGTGGCGCTTGGCGGCTTCGGCAGCGTGTTCGGCGCGTTCGCCGGCGGCATCGTCGTCGGTCTCGTCGAGGCCATTACCACGCTGATCCTGCCGCCGTCGCTGAAGACCGTCGGCATCTACGGCGTCTATCTCCTCGTTGTTTTCGTCCGCCCGCGCGGCCTGTTCGGATCAATCTGATGGACAAGGCATTCATTCAACGTCGTCGGCGCGACCTCGTCGTCGCCGCCTTCCTCACGGCCATCGCCGCCGTCGTGCCTATGTTCGTCAAGGACGTCTACGTCCAGAACATCATGGTGCTGACCCTGATGTATGGGGCGCTGTCGCAGAGCTGGAACATCCTGTCCGGCTATTGCGGCCAGATCTCGCTCGGCCATGCGCTCTATTTCGGGCTCGGGGCCTATACGACCGCGATCCTGTTCACCAAGTTCGGCGTGCTGCCGTGGTTCGGCATGCTCTCCGGCGGCGTGTTGTCCGCCATCATCGCCATGGCGCTCGGCTATCCCTGCTTCAGGCTGGGCGGCCATTACTTCGTGATCGCGACCATCGTGATCGCCGAGATCACGCTGCTGCTGTTCCACAACTGGGACTGGGCCGGCGCCGCGCTTGGCATCGACATTCCGGTGCGGAGCGACTCCTGGGTGACGTTCCAGTTCACGCGTTCAAAGCTGCCGTACTTTTACTTCGCGCTCGGGCTCGCTTGCGTCGCCTGGTTCGTGACCTGGTGGTTGGAAGATTCGAAGTGGGGCTATTGGTGGCGCGCGGTGAAGGATAATCCGGTCGCGGCCGAGAGCCTGGGCGTCGACGTGTTCAACTCCAAGATGGGCGCCGCGGCCGTGTCAGCCTTCCTGGTCGCGATCGGCGGCAGCTTCTACGCCCAGTTCGTCTCCTACATCGATCCCGAGAGCGTGATGGGCTTCCAGTTCTCGCTGCTGATGGCGCTCCCGGCGGTGCTGGGCGGCATCGGCACCCTCTGGGGACCGATGCTGGGCGCGGTGATCCTGATCCCGCTCACCGAGCTGACCCGCTCCTATATCGGCGGCTCCGGCCGTGGCGTCGATCTGATCGTCTATGGCGGCCTGATCATCGCGATCTCGCTGGCGCGGCCGCAGGGCCTGGTCAGCCTGTTCTCCCGCAAGCCCAAGCCGGCTGCTCAGCCGGTCCGAGAGGCGGTGGCGTCATGACGGCATTGTTGGAAACCCGCAACGTCACCCAGCGTTTTTCGGGCCTGACGGCGAACTCCGACGTCTCGATCAAGGTCGGACGCGGCGAGATCGTCGGCCTGATCGGTCCGAACGGCGCCGGCAAGTCGACCTTGTTCAACCTGATCGCCGGCGCGTTCAAGCCGACGGAAGGCGCGATCATCTTCGACGGCGAGGACGTCACGGCGCTGCCGGCGGCCGAGCGCTGCCAGCGCGGCATCGGCCGTACCTTCCAGGTGGTCAAGAGCTTCGAGACCATGACGGTGATCGAGAACGTCATCGTAGGCTCCCTGGTGCGCACCACCCACATGCGCGAGGCCCGGCGCAAGGCGCAGGAGGTGCTGGAGTTCTGCGGCCTCGGCGCCCGCGCCGACGTGCTGGCCAGCGACCTCGTGCCGTCGGAGAAGCGGCGGCTCGAAGTCGCCCGTGCCCTGGCGACGGAGCCGAAGCTGCTGCTGCTCGACGAGGTGCTGACGGGGCTGACACCGGTCGAATCCCAGAGGGGCGTCGAACTCGTGCGCCGCGTACGCGACACCGGCATCACGGTGCTGATGGTCGAGCACGTCATGGAGATCGTGATGCCGCTGGTCGACCGTGCCATCGTGCTCGACCTCGGCAAGGTGCTGATCGAAGGCAAGCCTGCGGACGTCGTCCGTGATCCCAAAGTCATTTCCGCCTATCTTGGAGACCGCCATGCTGTCGGTGCGTGACGTCACCACCGCCTATCAGGGCCTGGTTGCAATCTCGAACGTCTCGATCGACGTCGAGAAGGGCGAGATCGTCTGCGTCGCCGGCGCGAATGGCGCGGGCAAGTCGACGCTTTTGAAGTCGATCGCGGGCGCCGAGCGGCCGCGCGCCGGCTCCGTCACCTTCGACGGCAACCGCATCGACGGCATGGCGCAGCATCTGATCACCGCGAAAGGCATTGCCTACGTGCCGGAGAACCGCCGGCTGTTTCCGCGGCTCTCGGTGCGCGACAATCTCAGGCTCGGCAGCTATCTCTATCGCAGCGAAGCCAATCGCGACGAGCCGCTGGAGTTCGTGTTCAAGCTGTTTCCGCGGCTGTCGGAGCGGCTCGAGCAGCGCGCCGAGACGTTGTCCGGCGGCGAGCAGCAGATGCTGGCGATCGGCCGCGCGCTGATGACCCGGCCGCGTCTCCTGATGCTCGACGAGCCGTCGCAGGGCATCATGCCAAAGCTGGTCGACGAGATCTTTCAGGCCGTCAAGCGCATCCGCGACGTCGGCATGACCGTGCTGATCGTCGAGCAGCGCATGGCGGAGTGTTTGGAGATCGCCGACCGGGCCTACATCCTGCAGACCGGCCGCGTGCTGATGCAGGGCACGGCCGCCGAGATCAGTGGCAACAAGGATGTGCGGAAGGCGTATCTGGGGCTGTAGCTCTGTAGGGTGGGCAAAGCGCCGCCATCAGGCGGCGCGTGCCCACCGGCGGTGCCGATGAGGAAAGATGGTGGGCACGGCGCGCGAGAGAGCCATCCCCATGACAACGAGCCGGGCGCGCCTTTGCCCACCCTACGCACCGAGCAAGCGGTGAGACAACGGTGCTGTCCGATACAGCGCCCTCGCCCCTTGTGGGAGAGGGCATGTACGGCCCATCCAACATACGCGGTCGGGTGAGGGGTCTCTCTCAGCGATCGTCGCCCGTAGAGGCATACCCCTCACCCCACTGAGCTTGCTGCGCTGTCCTACATGCCCTCTCCCACAAGGGGCGAGGGCGCATTCACAGGCACCGCACTCGCTGTTTGTCGTAAAGCGAAGGGACGAAGAGCTGGATTGTGACGGCTCCCCAGCGGAGCGACTACACCATCCCCTTGCCCGCATCCGAGCCTTGCCGCCGCTGGCGCGCCTGCAGCACCAGGATCACCGACAGCGCCGCGAAGATCACGACGAACGACACAGCCGAGGTCAGCGTGCCCAGGGCGTAGATGTCCGGCTTCGTCACCGTCGTGGTCAGGCCCTGCAGTTCCAGCGGCAGCGTGTTCACCGAGCCGATCGCCTGGCTCGAGCGTGCCAGTTCGTCCCAGGACAGGGTGAAGCCGAACAGTCCGATGCCGACCACCGAGGGAAGGATGATCGGAAGGACGACGTGGCGGAAGGTCTGCCAGGGGGTGGCGCCGAGATCGCGGGCGGCTTCTTCCAGCCTTCCGTCGAAGCGGTTGAAGATCGCGAACATGATCAAGAGGCCGAACGGCAGGGTCCAGGTCAGGTGCGCGCCAAGGCCTGAGGTGAACAGGCCCATCGCGGTGGTGTGGCCCTCGGCCAGCCAGCCGAGGCCGTAGTCGGCGGCGTGCTTGTTGATGAAATCGTCGATCAGCCGGAACTCCAGGGCGATGCCGAGCGAGGTGATGATCGAGGGCATGATCAGGCTGGCGATCGCGGTGTAGAACAGCATCGAGGCGCCGCGGAACGGCTTGCGGAACGCCATGCCGGCCGCGACCGACAGCACCACCGTGATCACCATCACCACGAGGCCGAGCGCGAGCGAGCGCTTGAACGCTGCGCCGATGTCGACGATGCCGCCGCCGGAAAACACCTTGCCGAACCAGGTCAGCGACACGCCGTTCATCGGGAACGTGAGGCCACCGTCGGGGCCCTGGAACGACAGGATGTAGATCGCGATCATCGGCCCGTACAGGAACAGCACATAGGCCGAGAAGAACGCTGCGAGGATGTAGAAGGAGCGGGGGCGCTTGTCTCCCATCTCTCTAGAGCTCCTTGCGCACGTCGACGATCCGCGTCAGCGCGGAGATGATGATGATGGTGATGCCGAGCAGGATCACGGCGTTCGCTGCGGCGGCCGGGAATTGCAGCGCCGACAGCCGGGCCTCGATGATCTTGCCGGCCGAGGCGATCTGCTGGCCGCCCATCACGCCGATGGTGACGAAGTCGCCCATCACGATGGTGATGACGAAGATCGAGCCGATCACGATGCCCGGCTTCGCCAGGGGAATGACGATGTTGACCAGCGTCTGCCAGCCCGACGCGCCGGCGTCATAGGCGGCCTCGATCAGGCGCTTGTCGATGCGGATCATCGAATTGAAGATCGGCACCACCATGAAGAAGGTGAACAGGTGGACCAGCGCCAGCACCACCGAGAATTCCGAGAACAGCAACCACTCGATCGGCTGGTTGACGACGCCCACGCCGATCAGGCCCTGATTGACCAGGCCATTGCGGCCGAGCAGGGGGATCCAGGCGATCATCCGGATCACGTTGGAGGTCCAGAACGGGATCGTGCACAACAGCGACAGCACGATCTGCCAGGTCTTGCTGCGAACGTGGAAGGCGAGGAAGTAGGCGACCCAGAAGCCGATCAGCAAGGTCAGGCCCCAGGTCAGCAGGCACAGCTTCAGCGTCTTCAGATAGGTCTTCAGGATCGTGCACAACTCGGGCAGGTTGGCGACGCAGCCCTCGAACGTATCGGTGTAGCCGCGGAAGCTGAGCGCCGGGATCATCTCATATTCGTTGTAGTCCCAGACGCTGACGATGACGACCAGCACCAGCGGCAACAGGAAGAACAGCGCGAACACGAGCGTCATCGGTCCGGCCTGCAGCCAGGCGATCGAGCGCATCGTGAGCTTGCGGAACTTGCTCTCCGCGGGTGCGATGGTGTCAGGCGAATTGTCGATCGTCACGGCCAAGCGAAAACCTCGAGGGAAAACCTGTCGTCCAATGCGGAGCCGGGCGGTTTCAAGAAATCTGCCGCGCCCGCGGAATTGCGGGCGCGGCAGCAAGACGGTTCAGATCAAGCGGCGATGAATTCGTTCCACTTGCGGACCATGTAGTCGTTCTCGTCCATGACGGCGTTCCAGCACACCACGCCGCCCATGCGGTCGTCATAGGAGCCGCCGTCGCGCACCGCGCCGGCCTTCTCCATCAGGGTGCCGTCCGGCGCCTTGATGTCGTTCTTCGCGGGCTTGCCTTCCATCCAGTAGCCCCACTCGTCCTCGGTCATGTTGGCCTTGGCGGTGGAGAGCACGGCCGAGTAGTAGCCCTGGCGGTTGAGATAGGCGCCGGCCCAGCCGGACAGGTACCAGTTGACGAACTCGTAGGCCCAATCGAGCTTCGGGCTGCCGCCCACGGCCTTGGACACGCAGAAGCCCGAGGCCCAGGAGCGATAGCCTTCCTTCAGCGGCTGGAACACGCAAGGAATGCCCATCGAGCGCACCTTGGTGACGGCCGGCGACCACATCGACTGGATCACGGTCTCGCCCGACGCCATCAGGTTGACCGACTCGTTGAAGTCCTTCCAGAACGCGCGGAACTGGCCTGCCTTCTTGGCCTCGGTCAGCACCTTCATGGTGAGATCGATCTCGGCCTTGGTCATGTTGCCCTTGTCGGCATATTTGTACTGGCCGGTCGCCTCGACGACGAGGGCGGCGTCCATGATGCCGATCGAGGGGATGTTGAGGATCGAGGCCTTGCCCTTGAACTCGGGATTGAGCAGCTCGGCCCAGGAATTGATCGGGCGCTTGATCAGGTCGGGACGGATGCCGAGCGTGTCGGCGTTGTAGACGGTCGGGATCAGCGTCACGAACTCGGTCGGCGTCGCCGAGAACGTCTTGGAGTTCGCGCCTTCGAGATAGAGCACCTTCCAGGGCGCGGTGCCCTGGCCGCCGATCTTCTTGCCGTTCGGCAGCTCGCCCTTGGTGAAGACGGGCGTGATGTTGTTGAACTCCTTGATCTTGCGCGCATCGAGCGGGAAGATGTTGCCCGACGGCACGAGCTTCTTCAGCGAAAAATATTCGGTGTCGAGTACGTCGAACGAGTTCGGCTGGGTGATGACGCGCTTGGTCACGTCATCGGTCGTCGCCGTAATGTACTCGATCTTGATGCCGGTGTCGGCAAGGCACTTCTTCGAGATCTCGTCGCCCTCGTTCACCGCGGTGCCGAGATAGCGCAGCACCTTTGGGTCGGCGGCATGGACGTAGGGCGCGCTGAGCAGCGTGCCGGTGCCGGCGAGACCGGCGATCCCGGCCGCGCCCTTGAGCAGCGAGCGGCGGCTGACGGATGGTGTCTTCGATCGATTAGTCATCATCATCTCCTTGAGGAACGAAAGAAAAGGTCGACGAAATCAGGCGACCAGCTCTGCAGCTGGCGCGGCTGAAGCGGGGCGGGGCGTGAGCGCATCGGCGAGTGCCGGATTCCAGGTGACGATGACACGCTCGCCAATGCTGTGGGTTTCCGCATCGAACTGGTCGTCGCTGAGCTGCGCCGAGATCTCGGGGCCGCCGTCGGTCGCGACAGCGAGCAGCACATACGTGCCTTGATATTCGATCTTGCTGATTGTGCCCGGCACCGCGGGGCCATCGACCGCCGCGTTCGGCGCCTTCAGCTGGATGCGGTCGACACGCACCGCGAAGGTGTCACCCTTCACGGGGATCACGTTGTGGCCGCCGATGAAGCGGGCCGCGAACTCGGTGCGCGGATGGTTGAAGATCTCGCGCGGGCTGCCCTGCTGCTCGATTCGGCCAGCGTTCATCAGCACGACGAGGTCGGACAACGCCATCGCCTCGTCCTGGCCGTGGGTGACGTGGATGAAGGTGAGGCCAAGCTCGCGCTGCAGCCGCTTCAGCTCGGCGCGCATGCGCAGGCGTAGGAACGGATCGAGGGCCGACAGCGGCTCGTCGAGCAGAAGAACCTGCGGCGAGGTGATCAGAGCGCGCGCCAGTGCCACACGCTGCTGCTGTCCGCCGGAGAGCTGCGCCGGCAGCCGGCCGGCATAGCCCTGCATGTCGACCAGCTCGAGCAGCTCGCGGGCGCGGGCGTGGCGCTCGGGCTTGGCGACGCCTTTCATCTTCAGCGCGAAGGCGACGTTGTCGATCACCGTCAGATGCGGAAACAGCGCATAGGACTGGAACATCATTGCGGTGCCGCGTCCGGCCGGAGGCAATTCGGTCACGTTCCTGGCGCCGACGATGATGTCGCCCGATGTCGCAGACTCGTGTCCTGCAATCATGCGCAGGGTCGATGTCTTGCCGCAGCCGGACGGACCGAGCAGGCAGCAATAGGATCCGGCGGGAATCCGCAGGTCGATCGCATCGACGGCGGTGACGTGACCGTACATCTTCGTCACCTTCACCAGTTCCAAGCTCGCGCCTGCCGCCATCCGCCCTCCGTGTCTAACGTTTTTGCCGAGAACCGGGCATCGGTCAGCGTCCGCACCATCGGGCGCCCGGCTCCCGACCCGTGTGATGTCTGCAACGGATATGCCAACGATTGGCCGGCGGACCGTGCGCTGCACAGAGAGCGCGCGCTGAAGCCGGCGCGTATGCAATCGGGAGAATTGCATCGCCAGCAGCCGGCGGCGACGCGCTCGGGCCGGGCCGCGGCCCGGGAAAACAGCTGCGACCACGGCGTTGTGGCGGCATTTTTGCCTTTTCCTTTCCTCCCGCGGTGTACCGAACCGATGCTGCTGCAATCGATAAGGTGAAGAACCGGCGCTGCTGCCGCGTCCCGCGGGACTGGCGCCGCCGGTCTCTGCCTATCGATCAAGCGTCTGGTCGTTGCCCCCGCAGTCAAGTTCTGCCTCAATCTTAGGCATTGTTGCTGTCTGGAGGCAAGAAGACTTAAGCGCGCGGCGTGACGGCGCGGGGACAGCACGGCTAGCGCAGCCGGGTGCGCAACTTGCTCTGTGCTGCCGCCATCAGCATCCGCTCGGCGATGGCGCGCAATTCGGCTGCCCCGATCGGATTGGATTCCGCAAAGATCTCGTAGGAATCGGTTGCGATCGGAAACCAGCGATAGAAGCTGGCCTCCTCGAACAGAATGCGGGTCGCTGCCTCGATCTCCGCCGGCGACGGTGCGAGATATTGCATGCGCATCCATCCAGGCCGGTTCGGTCAGTGATGGTCGCTGTGGTCGGGCAGCGAGAGGCCGAACACCTTGACGAGATCATCGACCTGCTGCGGCGACAGATGACGCGGATTGAGCCCGCGCAGCAGCAGATAGAGCTTTGCCGTCTCCTCCAACTCCTCCATCGCGAAGACTGCGGCTTCCAGTGTGTCGCCGGACACCACCGGGCCGTGATTGGCAAGCAGCACCGAGGCATATTTGCCGGCGAGGCCCTTGATGGCGTCGGCGACGGCGGGATCACCGGGACGATGATACGGCACGAGCGCGGTCTGACCGCAGCGCATCAAATAATAGGGTGTCAGCGGCGGCAGCGCCATCAGCGGATCGATCTCCGGCAGCATCGAGATCGCCACCGAATGCGTCGAGTGCAGATGCACCACGGCGCGCGCCGCATCGCGCGTCTGGTACAGCGCGGTGTGCAGCGGCACCTCCTTGGTCGGCGCGTCGCCCGAGACCAGCTTTCCGTTGGCATCGAGGCGCGACAGCCTGGCCGGGTCGAGGAAACCGAGCGAGGCGTTGGTCGGCGTCACCAGCCAACCGCCGTCGTCGAGCCGCACGCTGATGTTGCCGGACGACCCCGGCGTCAGGCCGCGCTCGAACAGCGAGCGGCCGAACCGGCAGATGGCCTCGCGTACAGCAGTTTCCGCCACGTGATCAGTCCTCGGTGGTTCGCGGGTTGCGGGCTTTGTCTCACGCTTTGGCAGCGCGGCCAAGCCGTGTTACCCAGGGCCCGAGCCGGACCAACCGGACGTCACCAGGAAACGCGTCGAGGATCTGCCGCATGCCATCGCCAACGCAATTGAACGTCGCCGTGATCGGGCTCGGCTCGATGGGATATGGCATGGCGACCTCGCTCAAGCGCGCAGGTTTCGCCGTCACGGGATGCGATGTTTCGGCGGACGCGGTGGCGCGGTTCGTCGCCGACGGCGGCAAGGGGGCAAACAGCCCGGCCGAGGCGGCCGCGGGCGCCGACATCGTGGTCAGTGTCGTGGTCAATGCGGCGCAGACCGAAGCCATTCTGTTCGGCTCCGGCGGCGCTGCCGAGACCATGCCGAAGGAGTCGGTGTTCGTCTCCTCCGCGACCATGGACCCGGACGTGGCGCGCCGCCTCGCCAAGCAGCTCGAGGCCACCGGCCGGCATTATCTTGACGCGCCGATCTCCGGCGGCGCGCAGCGCGCCGCGCAGGGCGAACTGACCATCCTGGCCTCGGGCAGTGCTGCGGCCTTCGCCAAGGCGCGCCCGGCGCTCGATGCGATGGCCGCCAAGCTCTACGAGCTCGGCGATGCCGCCGGCCAGGGCGCCGCGTTCAAGATGATCAACCAGCTGCTGGCCGGCGTGCACATCGCCGCCGCCAGCGAGGCGATTGCCTTCGCTGCCAAGCAGGGGCTCGATATCAGGAAGGTCTATGAGGTCATCACCGCCTCGGCCGGCAATTCCTGGATGTTCGAGAACCGCATGCCGCACGTGCTCGACGGCGACTATACGCCGCGCAGTGCGGTCGAGATCTTCGTCAAGGACCTCGGCATCATCCAGGACATGGCGCGCAGTCACCGTTTCCCGGTGCCGGTCTCGGCCGCCGCGCTGCAGATGTTCCTGATGACATCCGCCGCCGGCATGGGCCGCGACGACGACGCCTCGGTGGCGCGGATGTACGCCCAGGTCACCGGCACCAAGCTGCCGGGCTCCTCCAAGTAACGTCTGCAAGTAACGTCTGCACGTCACAGCACGAGTTCGCACCATGCCCCGCTTCGCCGCCAATCTCTCGATGATGTTCACCGAGCATCCGTTCCTCGACCGCTTCGCCGCCGCTGCCAAGGCCGGCTTCACCGCGGTCGAGTTCCTGTTTCCCTACGATCATCCGGTCGAGGAGGTCGGCAAGCGGCTGCACGGCAACGGCCTGACCCAGGCGCTGTTCAACCTGCCGCCTGGCAATTGGGATGCCGGCGAGAAGGGTTTTGCCGCGCTGCCGGAGCGTTTTGACGATCTCAAGGCGAGCCTGGAGACGGCGCTGCCTTATGCCAAGGCCACGGGCGTGAAGAGACTGCACATGATGGCCGGCATCGCCGATCGTCATGATGCGAAAGCAGTGGAAGCGTATTACAAGTCGGTCGCCTGGGCGGCGGAGTTCTTCGCGCCTCACGGCCTCGATGTCGTGATCGAGCCGATCAATGCGCGCAACGTGCCCGGCTACTTCCTCAATGATTTCGGCTTCGCCCGCGATCTGATCCGCGAGCTGAAGATCCCGAACCTCAAGCTGCAGTTCGACATCTATCACTGCCAGATCATCCATGGCGACGTGACGATGCGGCTGCGCGAGATGATGGACATCACCGGCCACATCCAGATCGCCAGCATCCCCTCGCGCAACGAGCCTGACAGCGAGGAGTTGAACTATCCGTTCCTGTTCGACGAGCTCGACCGGCTCGGCTACGCCGGCTTCGTCGGCTGCGAATACAATCCGCGCGGCCGCACCGAGGACGGGCTCGGCTGGTTTGCGCCCTACAAGGGAGTGAAGCCGTGACCCTGAAGCTCGGCTGCATCGCCGACGACTACACCGGCGCCTCCGACCTCGCCAATACCTTGACCCGCGCCGGCCTGCGCACCGTGCAGACCATCGGCGTCCCGGCCGACGATCTCGCATTGCCCGAGGTCGACGCGGTCGTGGTGTCACTGAAGAGCCGCTCGATCGAGGCCTCGCTCGCCGTGGCGCGCTCACGCGAGGCGGACAAATGGCTGCGCGCGCGGGGCGCCCGCCACGTGCTGTTCAAGATCTGCTCGACGTTCGATTCCACCGACGCCGGCAACATCGGCCCTGTGATGGACGCGCTCGCGGGCGATGCCGGCGATGGCATCGTGCTGGTGACTCCGGCGTTCCCGGAAACCAAGCGAACGGTCTATCAGGGCAACCTGTTCGTCGGCGGCGTGCCGCTCAACGAGAGCCCGCTGAAGGATCATCCGCTCAACCCGATGCACGATGCCAATCTGGCGCGCGTACTCGGCCGCCAGAGCCGGCGGAAGGTCGGTCTGGTCGATCTCGCGACCGTCGTGCACGGCCCCGAGGCCATCGGCCACCGGCTGCAGGAGCTTGTCGGGCAGGGCATGGCCGCGGCGATCGTCGATGCCGTGTTCGACGCCGACCTGACCGCGATCGGCGCGGCCGCCTTGCAGCACAAGGTCTCGGTCGGCGCTTCCGGCATCGGGCTCGGCCTGGCGCGGGCGCTGGTCGCGGCCGGCCAGGTGCATTCGCATGCCTTCGCCCATCATCACGCCGACGTGCCGGTCGGCGGCCTCGCGGCCTGTCTCGCGGGCAGCTGCTCGCAGGCGACGTTGCAGCAGATCGCGCAGGCCGAGAGCATCATGCCGGTGCTGCATCTCGACGCGGCGGGCCTCGTCGCCGGTCCTGACGAAGCGCATCGAGCGCTGGCCTGGGCGCGTGAGCGCATCGGCAAGGGACCGGTGCTGATCGCCTCCAGCGCGACACCCGATCAGGTCGGCGCGCTGCAGGCCAAGCATGGCCGCGAGGCGGCCGGGCATGCCATCGAGCAGGCCATGGCCGATCTCGCCGAGGGACTGATCCAGGCCGGGGTCAGACGGTTGATCGTCGCGGGTGGCGAGACTTCCGGCGCGGTGGTGGATCGTCTGAAGATTCCCGGCTTCCTGGTCGGGCCGGAGATCGCGGCCGGCGTGCCGGTGCTGCGCGCGATCGGCGCCGAAGCGGGCGACATGCTGCTGGCGCTGAAGTCGGGCAATTTCGGCGGGCCGAAATTTTTCGCCGATGCGTTGGAGCTGATGCGCTAGTTAGCGGCGCATCGGCCGGATGCCGGCTGCGCAGTGTTGTCCCGGATTTTGGAACGATCCGCATAGCCGGGATGCCGAGTCCCGATCGGTGTTGCTCGTGCCGTCATAAGCGCCGCGAAGCACACGGAATCAGCAGATGTTTTCCGCGTGCAATGCGCGATGGCTCCCGTAAATTAACGGGTCTCTTAATACCTCACCTCTATACCGCTGAAACGGAGTGCGTCGCGTGACGCGTCCTTCTGTGGGTGGGGCAATGAAACTGAATCGGATCGGCTACAAACTCGGGCTCGCTGGCATCATCGGCGCATCTCTGGCGGTCGGCATGATCGTCAACCAGATGATGGCGGAGAGGGCCGTCGGCCAGGCCAATCAGCAGGCCGAGCGCGCGCGGCGCGTCGTCGAGAGCGTCTTGTCGGCCAGCATCAACATGCAGCAGACCCAGCTCGCAGGCCGCTCGGCGCGGCTGGCGCGGGCGCCGGCCGACGCGGAGAAGTCGGCTGCCGAGATTCAGCAGTTCTCGACCGCGATGGTCACCGACATCGAAGCCGCGCTGGCCAATGTGTCGACCGCCGACAATCGCGCCCGGCTGAGCCGGCTCAAGCAGCTGATGACGAGCTACGCGGCCGGAGCGGTGGACCTCGCCGAGGCGCAAAAGACGCTGCTGCTGCAGATCGACAAGCGCAGCGCGGTCTCCAACGAGTGGTCCAACAGTCTGAAGGCGTTGCTGGCCTCGCCGGGATTGCCGAACCTCGCCTTCCGTGAGCGGGTCGAGCGTCAGCTGCACGCGGCCGATGCCAAGCTGAACTACATGCGCTCCCAGGCATGGCGATTCGGCGTGACCGGTGATGCGGCGGCGATCGCAACCTTGAAGCAGACGGTGCCGCTGCTGAAGAGCGCGCTGACCGATGCCCGCATGCTGGCCGACGATCGCGAGATCCAGGCCACGATCACCAAGCTCAACGGCCTCGCTTCGGATTTCGTCGTCGCCAACGACGAGGTGGTGAAGATCGAAGGGATCAAGGAAGCCATTCTGCGCGATCGCACGCTGATCTATCTCGGCGAGGCCGGCGAGCTGATGACGGGCGCGGCCCAGGATGCCCGCGCGCGCAACGCCAGCGCCCGATTCGACGCCGATCAGGTCGCCGCGCAGGCGAGCCATGTCACCCTGTTCGCCGGACTGGCGGTGCTGGTGTCGGTGATCGGCTTGGTCGTGTTCTCGTTCTTCGGCATCGCGCGGCCGCTGACCCGGCTCAATGCGGCGCTCGGCGAGATGGCACGCGGCCGGCTCGACATCGTCATTCCCGGCGCGGCCCGCGGCGACGAGATCGGTGATCTCGCCAAGACGGTCACGGTGATCCAAGGCAATGCAGAGGACAACGCGCGCGCCGAAGCCGAGGCGAAGAGCGCGCAGGACGCAGTCCTCGTTCGCCAGCGCAAGGCGGACATGCAGCGACTCGCCGAACAGTTCGAGGCCGCCGTCGGTGAGATCGTGAACACCGTTTCGTCGGCATCGAGCCAGCTCGAACAGTCTGCGACCACGCTGACCCAGGCGGCGACGCGCTCGCAGGGGTTGACGACGGCCGTCGCCGCGGCGTCGGAGGAGGCCACCACCAACGTGCAATCGGTGGCGTCGGCGACCGAGCAGATGGCGTCCTCCGTCACCGAGATCAGCCGTCAGGTGCAGGAATCAGCGCGCATTGCCATCGATGCCGTCGGGCAGGCCCGCAGCACGACCGGCCGCGTCAGCGAGCTGTCGAAGGCGGCGACCCGCATCGGCGACGTTGTCGAGCTCATCAATACGATCGCAGGCCAGACCAATTTGCTCGCGCTCAACGCCACGATCGAGGCGGCACGTGCCGGCGACGCCGGCCGCGGATTTGCCGTGGTGGCCTCGGAGGTCAAGGCACTGGCGGAGCAGACCGCGAAGGCGACCGGCGAGATCGGCCAGCAGATCTCGAGCATCCAGGTTGCGACCCAGGAGTCGGTCTCGGCGATCAAGGACATCTCGACGACGATCGAGAAGCTGTCGGAGATCTCCTCCGCCATCGCGGCCGCCGTCGAGGAGCAGGGCGCAGCGACGCAGGAGATCTCGCGCAACGTCCAGCAGGCGGCTCACGGGACGCAGCAGGTCTCAGTCAACATCACCGAGGTTCAACGCGGCGCCAGCGAGACCGGCGCCGCCTCGGCGCAAGTGCTCGGGGCAGCACAGGCGCTGTCAGGCGACAGCAGCCGCCTGAAGGAAGAGGTCGCGAGCTTCCTCGGCTCGGTGAGGGCGGCGTGAGCTGACGTCGCAGCGATCGGCCAGCGTCGATCTCAACGTTTAATGAAGGCCTGGGCGGCGACGCCCGGGCCTTCGACGTTTCGAAGCGTGCGCTGTCCGGTCAGCGCCGCTTCTACGTAGTTCTACGTGACTCGCGTCAATGTGCCGCGCCCGGCGACGCATGATCCCGTACTTGTCCGGTTTCGGCCGTTAAGATTTCGCCGAGGCAACGGGTTCCAAAATTACAGACGTTAGTTTCTGCAGATTGCCGCCGGGACCAAACGCTCCGCCATGCGCGGAGCTGCCATGGCCTGGTCGGCCCACCACCTGCCTGCAAAGAGGTCATTGATGTCGTTTTTGTCTCGCTTTCGCGTGCTCACCAAGATTCTCGCCATCGTGGTGCTGATGGCCGTCGTGGCTGGCACGATCAGTTGGTTCGCCATCGGCGCGCTGCACGTCGTGGCCGAAGATGCGAGCAAGATGGCCATGGCTGCGAACCGCGCCCTGCAGGCCGCACGCGCCAACCAGAACGTCATCGCGTTGAACCGCGCCGAATTCCGCGCCGCGCTCGACCCGCGCGTTGACAACCGCGAGGCCGCGCTAAAGGTCGTCGAGGAGCAGCGCAAGCTGTTCACCGAGCACCTGGCCGAAGCCGCAAAGACCGCGGACGACCAGGCGCGCGCGATGATTCCCGAGGCTCGCGCCGCCTACGACGACTACATCAAGGGCATGGAGGAGACCTTCCGCGTCATTGCGGCCGCCAAGGACGTGCAGCTAAGCGAGCAGACGGAGCGCATGCGCGACGTCGCGATGAAGAGCCGCGCCAATGCTGAAAGGCTCCAAGCCAAGATCAAGGATATTGCCGATCGGCTGAACCATCGGGTAGAGGGTCTCGCGCAGGAATCCGAGGAGCAGTACGAGAAGACCTCGCGGATGATGATCATCATCGCCGTAGCAGGCATCGTGCTCGGGCTCGTACTCGGCTTCGTGATCGGCCAATACGGCATCGCCAAGCCGATGCGCGCGCTCGTCGCGGTGTTGCAGCGCATGGCCAAGGGCGAGGAGGTTGCGATCTCAGGCGAAGGCCGCGGTGACGAGATCGGCGACACTGCGCAGGCGGTCAACGAGATCAAGCTGATGCTGGCCGAGAAGGCCAAGCAGGAGGCTGAAGCCAAGATCGCCATGGACAAGCTGGCGGCCGAGCAGCGCCGGGCCGAGATGCACAAGATGGCCGATGGTTTCGAATCTGCCGTCGGCGAGATCGTCCACACGGTCTCCTCGGCCTCCACCGAGCTGGAAGCCTCGGCGACGACGCTGACGACCACCGCGACCCGCTCGCAGACGCTCGCCACCACGGTGGCCGCTGCCTCCGAAGAGGCCTCCACCAATGTGCAGTCGGTGGCGTCGGCGACCGAAGAGATGTCGTCGTCGGTGACCGAGATCGGCCGGCAGGTGCAGGAATCCGCGCGCATGGCCAGCGATGCCGTCGAGCAGGCGCGACGCACCAATGAGCGGGTCGGCGAGCTGTCGAAGGCCGCCACGAGGATCGGCGACGTCGTCGAGCTGATCAACACCATCGCCGGCCAGACCAACCTGCTGGCGCTCAACGCCACCATCGAGGCGGCGCGCGCGGGCGAAGCGGGCCGTGGCTTCGCGGTCGTCGCCTCCGAGGTCAAGGCGCTGGCCGAGCAGACCGCAAAGGCCACCGGCGAAATTGGTCAGCAGATCGGCAGCATCCAGGCGGCGACGCAGGAATCGGTCGGCGCCATCCGCGAGATCTCCGGCACCATCGAGAAGCTGTCGGAGATCTCCTCGGCCATCGCCGCGGCCGTCGAGGAGCAGGGCGCCGCAACCCAGGAAATCTCGCGCAATATCCAGCAGGCGGCGATCGGCACCGAGCAGGTGTCGTCCAACATCGCCGAGGTGCAGCGCGGCGCCAACGAGACCGGCTCGGCCTCGTCCCAGGTGCTGTCCGCCGCCCAGATGCTGTCGAACGACAGCAATCGACTCAAGCTGGAGGTCGGCCGCTTCCTGAACACGGTCCGCGCCGCGTAGTTGGCGGAGCAGCTACGGCTGCCACAACAACGGGCCATATCCGGCAGGGCCGCGGGCGCAAGCCCGCTGACGCATCGGCGAACTGCTCGCAACTATGCAACCTTGAATGCATTCATGGGGCGGCCCGTATTTTCACGGTTGCAAAGCTTTATGTTGGATTAATCGGTCACTGCAAAAGTGGAGCATCGCACCTAACAAAAACAGTCATGCCAATGCGCGCGTGACCGCCACAGCCGTCAGGCATGACCTTTGGGTCATCAGCTGGGAGTCTCGCCATGCGCACGAACCTGCCTGTTACCAAAGTCGAATATCCGATCACGGATGACACCCTGATCGTGTCGAAGACCGACGCGAAGGGCAAGCTCACCTTCTTCAATGAGGACTTCGTCAAAGCTGCCGGCTTCACCGAAGCCGAGCTGATGGGGCAGCCGCACAACATCGTCCGTCATCCCGACATGCCGCCGGAGGCGTTCGACAATCTCTGGACCACGCTGAAGGCGGGGCGGCCGTGGGTCGGCGCGGTGAAGAACCGTCGCAAGAACGGCGACTATTACTGGGTGTTGGCAACCGCCTCGCCGATCCGCAAGGACGGCCAGGTCGTCGGCTACACGTCGGTGCGCACCAAGCTGCCATCCGATCAGCGCGCTGAGGCCGAGCAGGTCTATGCCGCGATCCGCGAAAAGAAGTCGCACGGCTACAAGATCGAGGACGGCATCGTTCGGCGTCGCTCGCTGTTCGATCACCTCGCGATGTTCACCGGCACGATCGCATCGCGGCTGCGGACGCTGGTCGGATTGCAGACAGTGTTTCTGATCGTGCTCGGCATCATCTCGTTCGGCGAAGGCGGGCTTGGCGGCATGGCCGGCGCGGCGATCGCGGCGGCCGGCGTCGTGCTGTGCGGCCTCGTCGGCTTGCGCACCATCAGCGTCATCGTCGGGCCGCTCGATCATGTCAACGAGACGATGGAGAACATCACCCAGGGCAAGCTCGACACCCGCATGCACATCGCGCGCGACGACGAGATCGGCCGTGCCTTGCGCAACCTGCAGACGGTGCAGACGATGGTGCGCTTCAACGCCAGGGAGCTCCAGGAGCAGGAGCAACGCGCGGCGCGCACGCGTAAGCAGGAGATGTCGGCGCTTGCCGACAGCTTCGAAGGGGCGATCGGCAACATCGTCGAGACCGTCTCGTCGGCGTCTAGCAATCTCGAAACCTCGGCGAATTCGCTGTCGGGCACCGCAATGCGCGGACAGGAGCTTTCGACGACCGTCGCCGCGGCTTCGGAAGAGGCCTCAGCCAACGTCCAGGCCGTCGCCTCCGCGACCGAGGAGTTGACGTCCTCCGTGAGGGAGATCAGCCGCCAGGTCCAGGAGTCGGCGCGCATCGCGTCGGAGGCCGTCGATCAGGCCCGCCGCACCAATGATCGCGTCGGCGAACTCTCCAAGGCGGCAACCCGGATCGGCGACGTGGTCGAGCTGATCAACACGATCGCCGGCCAGACCAACCTACTGGCGCTCAATGCCACCATCGAGGCAGCGCGCGCCGGTGAAGCGGGCCGCGGCTTCGCCGTCGTGGCGTCGGAGGTCAAGGCGCTGGCCGAGCAGACCGCCAAGGCCACCGGCGAGATCGGCCAACAGATTTCCGGCATTCAGGGCGCGACGCAGGAATCGGTCGGCGCCATCCGGGAGATCTCGACGACGATCGAGCGCCTGTCCGAGATCGCCGCGGCCGTTGCGGCCGCCGTCGAGGAGCAGGGGGCCGCCACCGCCGAGATCTCGCGCAACATTCAGCAGGCCGCGATGGGGACGCAGCAAGTCTCCGCCAACGTCACCGACGTGCAGCGCGGCGCCGCCGAAACCGGCGACACTTCGAGCACGGTGCTCACGGCAGCGCGGCAGCTGTCTGGTGACAGCAACAAGCTCAAGCAGGAGGTAAGCCGCTTCCTGCAGTCGGTCCGCGCCGCCTGATCAGGCTACCTCTCCATACCGGCGACGGCCAACCATGGCCGTTGTCGCGTGCGATGCACGAACGAGACGCCCGGTTGCGCCGAGCAGCAAGGTCACATCGCCGCAGCAGCGTTTACCTTGCGGGCTGACTCCCAGTCTCCGGCTAGAAAGGTCGTGATCACGCCATAATCCCGCTAAGGTGCACAGGTTACTTGCATCCTGATCACCTTCAACCGGCGGTATTTGTGCGTGGCAGGCGATTCGATGGCAGGCGGAGTTTCGCGCAGGGGCTTGGTGCTGACGGCCGCGTCGGCTGCCGCAGCCTTTGGCCTCGATGCCGGTCTCGCCGTGGTCGCCGCCAAGCCGCGTCGCCGCACAGAGGATCCCGAGCGTGGCTATCGCCGGATCATGATCGGCGAGGCCGAGGTGATCGCGCTCTATGACGGCGTCTGGGAGAAGCCGCACGAGGCCGGCTTCTTCAGCAATGCCAGCGTCAGCGACGTCAAGGAGGTGCAGCGCGCGGCGGGCCTCAGCACCGCTTTCGTCACGGTGCCGATCTCCACCTTCGTGGTGCGGCTGAAAGGCAAGACCGTGCTGTGCGACGCCGGCGGCGGTGGTCAGGTCCAGGGCTATAACTCCGACTCGGTCTTCATCTCCGGACGGATGCTGGACAATCTGAAGGCGGTCGGTCTTCGTCCGCAGGACATCGACACCATTCTCATTTCCCATTTCCATCCTGATCACATCTTCGGCCTGATCCGCGAGGATACCGACACGCCGGTGTTTCCCAACGCCGAGATCATCGTCGCCGCGGCCGAGTACAAGTTCTGGACCGACCCGTCGCAGACCAGCCGGCTTCCGCCATGGCGGCAGTCGCTGGCGCGGCGCATCCAGGGCGTGATCCCCAGCTGGAAGAATGTGCTGCCCGTCGAGGGCGAGGACGAGGTGGTGCCCGGCATTCATTTCGTCAGCGTTCCCGGGCACACCCCGGGACACACCGCGTTTCATCTCAGCTCCGGCGCGGAGCAGCTGATGATCTCGGGGGATACGGCCTATGTGCCGACGTTCTGCCTGCGGCATCCCGAATGGCACGGGGCCTATGACCAGGACGGGCCGGCAGCCGAAGCCAGCCGGCGCAAATTGCTCGATCGTGTCGTTGCAGAAAAGATGTTGCTGTGTGGATCTCATTTTCCATGGGCCGCGTTCGGCCGGCTCAACCGTGATGGCGCCCATTATGCGCTCGATCTGCTCCCGGCTTGACCACGCGCCGGTCCCGCCGGCAGGGCGCGGGGCCGAGCCATGAGGACGCATTACGAAGTGCTCGGCGTGTCGCCGCGCGCCGATCTCGACACGATCAAGCGAGCGTTCCGCCAGGCCGCCAAGGCGCATCATCCCGACCTGAAGGGCGGAGGCGACGCGGCGTCGGAGCACGAGCTCAAGATGATCATCGTCGCCTACAAAGTGCTGCGCGATCGCGATCTGCGCGCCGAGTACGACGCTGATCTGGCAGACAAGCGTCAACGCGCCCGGCGCGAGCGCTGGGACGCGATCCTGCAGTTCACTGCCGCCACTGCCGTGCTCAGCGCCATCCTGATCGGGCTGGAGATCCTGCTGCTGCCGTCAATGGGGGACTGGATCGGCCGACCGCAGACGACGCGCTCGGTCACGCAGCAGCCACCCTCTGCACCGCCACCCGCGCCGTCGCGCGACGTTGCCGCGGCGCCTGCTATTCCAGACGCTGCCAGTGTCGCGAGTCCAATTGCCAAACCAACGGCGCCTGAGACCCCTCTGCCGCCCGCCATCGTAGAGCCCAAGCCGGTCGAGGAGGTCGCGGCGACGGCTCCGACCACCGCCGCGTCGTTCCTGAAGCGGGCGCTGGAACGCAGCCGGCAGGGCGATCTCGATCGCGCGGTCGCTGATTTCGACGAAGCGATCCAGCTCGCGCCGCGCAATGCCGACATCTATCGCTATCGCGCCAAGGACCTCGGCCGTCTCGGCCGATGGGACCTGGCGCTGGCCGACTACGACAGCGCCATTCGGCTGGATCCGTCCAACCCGGCGCTGTTTCGCGACCGCGGCCTCGCGCTTCAGCAGAAGGGCGAACTCGACGAGGCCCTGGTCGATCTCGATCGCGCCGTGCGCATGAGCTTCAGAGATGCCGAGCTGTACAGCGACCGTGGCGCGGTGTGGCTGGCGAAAGGCCGCTACGACCGGGCGCTCGCCGACTTCAACCAGGCGCTCAAGCTCAGCCCGGGCCTGGCGATCGCCGCCGCCCGCCGCGACGAGGCGCTCGAGCGCAAGCGCGAGCAGCAGCTGGCGGGTGACGAGCGCGCGCGTCCGTCAGCGCCGGAGACCACCGGCACGCTGCCGGTCAATGCGGCGCCGGGCGCCAGCGGGCGCTGAAATGATGCCGGTTGCGTGATGGACGTGCCGAAATCCACGCCACGGCGCGCAGCGTTCTGCTGACGGCCGTTTGCCTGCCCATCGGGTCGGAGCGGTGTGAGATCCAGGTTCGTCATCCCATGATCACGCCATGAGCGTCTACGTCTCCGTCACCGGCTTCCGTCCGCATCGCGGCCTCGTGCGCCGCTTCCGCTTCTGGTGGCACACGCTGCGCGCGGTGCGTCAGGCGCGCAACGCGCCTGGCAATCTCCGCGTCGAGCTCCGCCCAGTGGACGGGATCTATCACACGCTGACGGTCTGGACCGACGAGGCCAGCATGCGCGCCTATGTCAGAAGCGGCGCGCACCGCCGCGCGATGATCGGCTTCCGTGACCTCGGCGGCGGCAGGACGCTCGGCTTCGCGGCGGACGCCGATCCCGGCTGGGATGCGGCCTATGCGCGATGGCAGCGAGAGGCAAGGGAGGTGTGAGCCGTCAGGTTCGACGCATCGCGGTGGTGACGACGTCGAGCGGACTAATTCACCGTCCACTCCGGCACGCCGTCGGCGGCCATGGTGATGGTGCCGAGCGCGCCGACCGGCGTCCTGTCCAGGTTCATCAGGCGCGCCAGCGTAGCCGTATCCTGCGCAGGGACGCGCGCGAGCGTGCGGGTGTCCTGCTCGGTGCGCAGCATGACCACGCCATGCTCGACCTCGCCGTTGCGGTCATACAGCGCGGTGAAGCTTTCGACTTTGCCGCTGCCGCTAGCGTCGCTGACGAAGTCCGGCGCCGTTGCGCGATGCCGATCGGCCTCGGCCTGGACGCTGACGTCCTGCGACAGCGACGCTGGCGGCTCGCGCGAGATCACCAGCGCATGATGCTTGGTGACGAAGCCGCCCTGGCCATACAGCAAGCCGCGCTTGGCGCCGCCGCCGCGCAGCCGCCGCACCATCGCGCAGGCGGCATGCGTCATGTAGGTGTTGAGCGGCGCGCCGAAGAACGTCAGTCCGCCCGTCACGGTGGGCTCGACGTCGGCGCCGAGCCCGAGCGTTCGCCGCGCCATCTTCGGCACGCAGGGAAAGCAGCTGTAGAGCTCGATGACGTCGAACGCCGTGCCCTTGCCGCCGACCAGATTCATCGCGGCGTGTAGCACCGCATTCTGCGGATGGCTCTCGGCGAACTGATCGCGCGTGAGATAGTCGCGCGGATCCTCGGCCGATGCGCCGCCGAGCGGATAGATCATCCTGGTCTCGGCGATGCCGGCAGCCCGCGCCTTCGCAAGGCTGGTCAGGATCAGCGCCGCGCCCATGTTGACCATGGGATTGGCGACCATCAGCTTGGTGTACGGCCAGGCGATCGGCCGGTTGTCGGGCGACGGCGTCGTGATTTCTTCGGGCGCAAAATGCCGCTTGAGCCAGGCATTCGGATTGTACGCAGCGACAGCCGAGAAGCGCGACCACAGTTCGCCGGATTCGGCGAGCGCCTGCCGCGGCGTCTGGCCCCACTTCGCCGCGCTCGCGACCTCGTAGAACGGATAGACGGACACGGGGCGAAACACGCCGAGCTTGACCGCGAGCGGCTTCTGGAACGCGGCGCCGCGCTTCGGCTCCTCGACATCGTGGGCGAACGGCGTCCATGGCAGCTGCACGCCGGCGCGCTCCGCCTTGGTCGCGGTCGACTGGGCTTCCGCGCCGCAGACCACGGCAACCTCGCATTCACCGCGCGCGATCCGCAACGCGGCCTCGTGCAGGAAACGGATCGGGCTCTCGCCGCCGACCGGCCCGTAGTGACAATGCGACGGGCTGATGCCCAGCCGCTGCGCCAGCAATCGCTCGGGATCGCGATAGCGCCAGCTCAGGAAGTTGACGACGTCGAGTGAGCCGGTGTCCTGAACCAGCTTGGCGCCGGCGTCGTTTTCCGCCCGGCGGATGGCCTGTTCGAGCAGCGCCAGCGGCTCGAGGCCGTCGCCGATCTCCTTGGGGCGATCGACGATCTCGCCCACGCCGACGATGACGGGAATGAGGTCCGGGGGCAGGGGATTTGCAGTCATCGGCGTTTCCGGCGGCCGGCCCATCAGGGGTCGTCCTTGTTATCTTGTCTCCGTTCTGTCATCGCCGGTTCGACCGCGCAATGCAGAAAATGTGGATGGTGCCCGCGCGCGGCATGGCTTCCGCTTCACGGCATATGCGCTTAAAACCCCTGCATCATTCGTCGCTCACGCCGGAGTTTTTTCGTGTCCGAACAGAACAGCTACGTCCCGCCGAAGGTCTGGACCTGGAACAAGGCGAGCGGCGGCCGCTTCGCCAACATCAACCGGCCGATCGCGGGGCCGACCCACGACAAGGAATTGCCTGTCGGCCGTCATCCCTTGCAGCTCTATTCGCTGGGCACGCCGAACGGCGTGAAGGTCACGGTTATGCTGGAGGAGCTCTTGGCGCTCGGCCATGCCGGCGCGGAATATGACGCCTGGCTGATCCGCATCGGCGAGGGCGATCAGTTCGGCTCCGGCTTCGTCAGCATCAATCCGAATTCCAAGATCCCGGCGCTGCTCGACCGCAGCGGCCCCGAGCCGATCCGCGTGTTCGAGTCCGGCGCCATCCTGGTCTATCTCGCCGAGAAGTTCGGCGCCTTGCTGCCGACCGAGCCGGCCAGGCGCGCCGAATGCCTGTCCTGGCTATTCTGGCAGATGGGCGCCGCGCCCTATCTCGGCGGCGGCTTCGGCCACTTCTATGCGTACGCGCCGACCAAGATCGAATATGCCATCGACCGCTTCGCGATGGAGGTGAAGCGCCAGCTCGACGTGCTCGACCGTCGTCTTTCCGAAAGCGAATATCTCGCCGGCCCGGACTACACCATCGCCGACATCGCGGTGTGGCCGTGGTATGGCTCGCTGGCCAAGGGCCTGCTGTACGAAGGCGGCGAATTCCTCTCAGTGCAGGACTACAAGAACGTCCAGCGCTGGACCGACCAGATCGCGCAGCGCATCCCGGTAAAGCGCGGCCGCATGGTCAACCGCGTCTCCGGAGATCCCAAGAGCCAGCTCCACGAACGCCACGACGCCGGCGATTTCGACACCAAGACGCAGGACAAGATCGGGCAGGGCGGGTAGTCGTCTTGTAGGGTGGGCAAAGGCGCGCTCCACCGCCATCTCAGCGAACACAGTCTCTCGCGCGCCGTGCCCACCGCGGTCCCTCATCTCCACCGCCGGTGGGCACGCGCCGCCTGACGGCGTCGCTTTGCCCACCCTACGAGGCTGTGAATCTTTTGATGCCAGCCGTGGTGCGAATATGATTCTCTGAGCGGAGCGAT
>NZ_JBNPTO010000027.1:0-79640 GCF_051167715.1 Bradyrhizobium sp. HKCCYLS20291
GCTCCGCTCAGAGAATCATATTCGCACCACGGCTGGCATCAAAAGATTCACAGCCTCGTAGGGTGGGCAAAGGCGCGCCTGCGATGCTGCACACCTTGTCACGCGCTCTGGCGCGCGCCGTGCCCACCATTGCCACCGCAGACTCGGCCGCATGGTGGGCACGCGGCCGCCCTGCGGGCGTCTGCTTTGCCCACCCTACGGCAGCGTTGCTCGTGTCCGATTTACATCTCAAACAGCGATCGACAGGAGGACGCATCCCGCGGCGCGACGCGCCCGAGGTCTGCTCTTAGTTCGTCCCTCGCAAACAGTGCAGAGGGCGCAGGGAATGCCGGGTGAGGGCCTCACCCATGGCCCGCCTGCAGAAAGCAATGCAGGCGGCAGTACCACAGGCAAAGCCGAACACGCCGGCATTCCCTGCGCGATGGGTTTCACGCTTATACGCAGTCTCCCTGGTGCGCCGGGCTTGTTGGCCACCATCACCACGCGGCGCATCAGCGCCATGCGGCTTGATACCAGCGTCGGGGTATCAGGACCCTGCGACTTCACGTCCGCGCCGAGCCGTTCGTCGGCATGCTGGATCAGCATGCTGCGGCTCCATCGCGGCCATCGCTTCCCCACCTCGCGTGTCGTGACGATCGCGCGCTGCGCCCCTCTGCGGTGAGGCGGGATGCGCGGAGATAATCATGATTTCCGAAATTACGCAAGGCATTTATTTTTATCAGAAGATGGTAGCATCTCCCTCCGCTGTCGTCCCGGCGAACGCCGGGACCCATACCCCCAGGGAGAGGTTTGAGGCACGCTGGCGATGGGCCTTTTGCTCATCAGGTCCGCTGCGGCGTATGGATCCCGGATCTGCGCCATGCCGCGCTGCGCGCGTCATGGCTTGTCCGGGATGACGGCGGTGGGGTGGGGCGCATCTCCAGCTGCAACTGCCGTTGTTGTCCGTGCTGGTGAGATCCTGGTGCGACCCGGGGCATGGCGTGACAATAGGTGTTCTCACACCGCCATCGAAGCCCGCCATGCCGCTGATGTAAACAGCAAGCTTACACTTTCGTTCTATTTGTAGCGCGGCGGCGCACGCTCCTTTGCGCGCTTCGCCGCTACTTTCCTCGAGAACCCGTCGATGACGAGATCGCCGAAGCGCAGCCCGTCCGCGTTGGGGGCAAAGGACCTGGACATGAAGGGACGGATGATACCCCAGGCCTCGGTCGCATCGGCGGAGCACGACGAGTTCAAGAGGATGTTTTCTCTCCTCGTCGCGCTGGTCACGGCCGCGTTCACCGCGCTGTTTGACCTTTCGGCGGTGTTCGGCCTGTTCTGGCTGTCGCCTGTCATCTTCACGGCCAATCTCGTCAGCATGTCGGTCAGCATCGCCACGGCGACGCTGCTGCACGTCCGACCGCAATGGTCGAAGGCGCTCGCCTGGGTCGCCGCGGGCAACGCCTATCTGCTGTTCCTGATCGCGCTGTACACCATGCCCGGCGACGAGCTGCGCTATGTCTGGTTCTTCACCCATGCCGGCAGCACCTTCCTGCTGCTGGGATCACGGGCCGGCTGGGCGACGCTCGCCGTCACCGCGACCATCGTCGTGGCGTCCCGCATCGCAGGCCTCGTCGTGCTGTCGGACAACGCGCTGCCGACGTTCTGCTTCGGTCTCGTCGCCATCGGAGCCCTGTACCAGTGCTACAATGTTCGCACAGCCGCTTTCCTGCGACGGATCGAGCTCGGCCGCAACCAGCTGGAATATGCCGCCTCGCATGATGGCCTGACCGGCCTGCTCAACCGTCCGGCCTTCATGGACCGTGGTTGCGAAGTGCTGTCCGCGGCGGAGAGCGCGATGCAGCCGGTGTCCTTGCTGTTCATCGACGTCGACCGCTTCAAGACCATCAACGACCGTCATGGCCACAAGGGCGGAGACGACACCCTGGTCGCGGTCGCATCGGCGATCGCGAGCGCCGTTCGCGCCGACGACGTGGTGGCCCGGATCGGCGGCGAGGAGATCGTCGTGCTGCTGCCGGACACCGACGCGGCCGATGCCTTCGCCATGGCCGAACATTTGCGCGGAACGGTCGAAGCTGCGCGTCCGGTGGTCGCGGGTCACGTGCTGAGCGTGACGGCCAGCATCGGCTGGGCGACCAACGGCCCGTCAGCCTATTCGATCGAGGCGCTGCTGGCCGAGGCGGACGAAGCGATGTACCGGGCCAAGCAATCCGGCCGCAACCGCGTCGAGCCGCGGCTGGCGGCGGGTCTGGTGGAGCTTGTCAGGCGAAGCCGCGGGCTGAGTGATGCGCCGGGGCTGCAGCCGGCCGACGACGAGGTTCGCGATCACCGGACCGCGGTGTCGAGCTGAGATCGAGCGTTACTTGTCGAGTGATTGCAGAGATGCTGAAGAGCGAACCTCGCTGCCGACTGCGAAGTCAAAGCGCATAGGCCGACTGCTGCTGAGGAGCCCGACCGCTCCCACATCGTCATGCCCGGGACAAGCCCGGGCATGACGAGTTTCCTGCGCCGAAAGGCCTATGATCACCGTGTGCGATGATCCTGACTAATCAGGGCCGTAAGCTGCGAGAAATTCTTCAGCCTTGCCCCTGCTGGGAAAACGCCCAAGCTCTTCGTAGCCCGGCTCGTCTTCTGCGTCATCCGGCGATCGTAGGACGACGAACCGATCCTCTCGTCTCACAATCAGCTCTGTCAGATCCTCGCTGCGCGACGGAGACATGTCGCGAGCACCGCATTCTGGACACTCGTCGTCACACATGCACGACCATTCGTCGGTCCAGGCACGCCCGCAGCGTTCGCAGTGATAGAAGTTAAGAAACCAGGCCATTGCCCGACCTCATGTCTTCAGGCGATAGCGGCCGCGCGATACGAACTCCAGGAAACCCTGGTCACGCAGAACCTGGAGCTGCTGGCGAATTTTGGGCCGGACGTTCTGATTGCCAGGATAGAGCAGGCTGAGATGACGATCGAATGAATAGACTTCGTCCAGCGTGAATTCCGGCTTGCCGATCGCCTCGACGCATTTCAGAACCTCGATGAGCCAGCCCCGTGCATCCAATGATTCGTTGCGGAGGAAGAGCATCCTGCTCCATTCCTGCAGCACCACCTCCTTGGCCCGGACGACGCGGTTTTGCACGATGTGTATCTTGCCCGACTCGGGAACGCGATCCAGGAGGATGTTCGAGCCGATCCATCCCGCGCGACGCGCTGTCGCCGCGAGCGGCTTGCGCTGCTCGATGATGTCATAGACGAAGAAGTGCTTCGGCACGACGAACAGGTTGATGACAGACCGGGTGTCATGGTCGTAGTTCATCAACAGGAGATTGGGATTGTTGCTGGCGGCGAGCCGCTCGCATTTCGTTCCATAGGCGCCGTCGGCAACCCTGGCGCCGAATGCCTTCTTCTGGCTCTTCAGCTCGAACTCTTCGCTACAGGCCGTGCAGAAGAAATCCGCCAGCGGGCTGTTGTTGGGAAACTGCGTCATGTTTGGTTGGCCGCAGTTCGGACAGTACGCTTGCGCGCCGACCCAGGCTTCGGTCCAGGCCCGCGCCTTCTGTGTGCCGCTGGTATAGGCGGTCTGAGGTTCTTCGAAGCCGAGTTTCATGGCGTGACTTAGATCGGGGGCTCTTGCTCGGCCGGGACAATCTCGATCACTTTCTTCTCGACCTTTGTCCTTACTTTGTCGTTTAGCATTTTGATGACCGCGGCTTCATTCTCGACATAGGTCGCGACTGTTAGTCGTATGGTCGGGCGAGGGTCGTTATCAATCCAGGGTCTAAATTCGCCTTCATCAGTCTTGCGTCTATCGCGAGCAAAGAGGTCCCTATATCGATAGGGCGAGATGCCGATAAATGGCTCAAATACAACTTTCTTAACGTCGTCAGACCTGCCCACGACTATCGCGTCGCCGTGCAGTTGCTCGGCGTAGCTTTTGGGAAAAGGCTCGATGTAGACGACCCTCTTAATTCCCGCGGCGACAATATGCTTGGCGCATAAATGGCATGGGAAGGTCGTGCAATATAATGTGGATTGCCTTACACTTTTTCCTAGGCGGGCTGCATCGCAGATCGCAGACATTTCAGCGTGGATCATTCTTCCAAATTCGAGAAGATCCATTAGCTGCGCGTCTCGTAGTGCTCCTCCGCGCGCAGTCTCCTTCAGAATAAATCTTGCTACATCGAGCTCTTTTTCTTGTTCTTTGAGGAAGCCTGCCTCTTTTAGGCGCTTTGTGAAGTCGACGAGCAGCGATTTTTTTATGCGCTCGTTTGAATCGTAGTTTTTCTGAAAGTCGCGAGCATCGGGAGTGTCGCCCGGCCAGTATGTGCCTCCGAGAGCCTTTGGGACCTCGTTGCATCCGAGAGTGACAACTTCTCCTTCTTGCGAAAAGATTGCTGCCCCGACTTGGCGAGATAAGTCAACCGATCTAAGTGCTGCGTTGCGTGCAAGGTACATTCCATATTCGTCATGTGTAGGGCTAACGGAATTTGAGCCAAACAAGGCGTCGAGAAAACGGGTGAGTAGCCTAGCGGCTCCGTCAAGGTCATCAATATTTAGGAATAGATCTGCGCTCGGAAATGCTTGCTCAAGACGCTGCCCATTGGGTTCATTTTCTTCCGACTGGTCTCGCTTGATCAAGGCTCCTGCAATAGACGAGTGAGTATCGGCTAACCGAGCGTCTGAATGATCTTGCGCAATTCGGCTGGCTAGTAAGTCGAGTCTATTCTTCTTTTCGGAATAAAGGGAGACTACGATGAAAAGTCTGCCGTAGACCTGCCTGAGGAGATCGATCTCCTCCTTGCGCTTGAATTGATCAAACACGTATGCACGCTTTGGTAGGTAGGTGTCGGCCTCTCCTGTTTCTTGTCTGCGAAGGCTCCGAACTGCGGTGCAGCAGAGCGCTGCGAGCGCGTGTGGCATTTCTAGGGTGTCGCGAATCTTGTTCGCGTATTTGATGTAGGTGTCGTAACGATCTTCGAGGGGGCTTTCAGTTACAGAAAACCCAGATGGTCGCAGGGACTTCATAAGGCTCGTTACCTTGAAATACTCCGTGCTGTACTGGTATTTTCGTAGAGCGTTACTGAGGATTTCATATGCCTTTTTGTTTTCGACCCCAATGGGTGAGCAAAATCCAAAAAACAACTCTGGGTCCGGAAGGGCAGGAAGCATGAACTTTTCTCCCTTTGGGGCTTTTTCTTTTTGGTGCCGAGTTTAGACAATGATACGTTGTATCGAGAATCGATCAATGACTATAAGGTGAAGCCATGGGCTCGCTCAATCCGCGGTGGCTTTCGATCGAGTTGGATTCGATCGACGCGACGGCCAAGAGCTGGAGTAATGCAATTCAGGCTTCTTACAAGGCAGCTGTTGATTCTGTGCACTCCAGGGAACCGCGAGATCGAACTTCCTCTATTGAAGCGGATAAGGCTGGATCGCGCGAAAATCGTTCCTGATCGCTACGTTCCGGCTTTGCCTTGCGTAAGACCGACCTGTTTGGTTTGCCGCGTACGACTAGCGTGTCTGCGGCTACCAGGCTTGAGGTTGGGGCGGAAGAGCAGGAAGACTGCGCCGAGATCGCGCTGGCGGGCTGGTCTATGCTCGATCGGTCATCTAACCGGTGACGTGGAACTGCAATCCAGCCCGCTTCTGCAGATAGCCGATCACGCTGAAGAGGTTTTTGGCCAGAGGATTACTCTGCGGTCCGAACATGCGGATCAAGCTCTTGGGCGGTGTGTCGATCGCTTCTCCGAGCTTTTCGAATCCGATGGTCGCCTTGATGTAGTCGCGAAGAATGGTCTTTCCCGTTTCCATGTCGCCGCTGAGCATCGCGTCGACGCCTTCGCGAAGAAGCGCTTCGGCGAATTGGGTGTCCGTCGTGGCCAGCCGCTGAACCAGTTTGTCGAACCGCTTCGTGTTCACGCCTTTCGCTCCCTACCACGCAATCAGCTCACCGCTTCTTCCACCCGCCCCGCTTCCCCGGCGCGCCGCCGGTCGAGCGTGGGGCGGGGCCGAATTCGGGGCCGGACTCGCGCGAGTTGGTTGGCTGGATGATCTTGCTGCTGCCGCCGAAGGGTTTTGGTGGGAGCTTGGCGTTGGGGCGGTAGGGCAGGGATTCCGGGCCGTGCATTTCGTCGAGGTGGGGTTTGTGGACTTTGGAGGGAGTCCCCGTGGGGCGCCCCTCACCCCGACCCTCCAAGGGCGAGCTTCGCTCGTCCCGCCCCCGTGAAGGACGGGGAGAGGGGGAAGAGGCACCACCCGTGATGTCATCAAGAGAGGGCAGCAGCGGGTCTCGCTCGCGCGACTTCGAACCGCCTCGCGCGGCCGCGCCGCCGCGGCCCTTCATCGCCGTGGTCGGCAGGTTGGCGGCGGCGCCGTATTGCTTGGTGCCGGCGTAGGCGCCGGCCTTGTCCTGGACGGCGCGCTGCTTGGCGGTGGGGTCGTCGACGACGGCGAGCTCGGTGGCGCGCAGGCGCTTGACCTCGTCGCGGAGGCGGGCGGCCTCCTCGAAGTTCAGGTCGGCGGCGGCCTCGCGCATGCGGGTTTCGAGATCGGCCAGCACGGCCTCGAAATTGTGCCCGATCGAGATGATGTCGTCGGTGGTGGTACCGCCGCCGGTTTCGATCAGCACGTGGTCGCGCTCGTAGACCGAGTTGAGAATGTCGCCGATCGACTTCTTCACGCTCTCCGGCGTGATGCCATGGGCGGTGTTGTACTCGACCTGCTTCTCGCGGCGGCGCGTGGTCTCGGCCATCGCGCGCTCCATCGAGCCGGTGACCTGGTCGGCATAGAGGATCACCTTGCCGTCGACGTTGCGGGCGGCGCGGCCGATGGTCTGGATCAGCGACGTCTCGCTGCGCAGAAAACCTTCCTTGTCGGCGTCGAGGATCGCGACCAGCGCGCATTCGGGAATGTCGAGGCCCTCGCGCAGCAGGTTGATGCCGACCAGCGCGTCGAACGCGCCGAGCCTGAGGTCGCGGATGATCTCGATGCGCTCGATGGTGTCGATGTCACTGTGCATGTAGCGGACGCGGATGCCCTGCTCGTGCAGATATTCGGTGAGGTCCTCGGCCATGCGTTTGGTCAGCACCGTGATCAGCGAGCGATAGCCTTTCTGCGCGGTCGCGCGGACCTCGCCCAGGAGGTCGTCGACCTGGGTGCGGGCAGGGCGAATGTCGACGGGAGGATCAATGAGGCCGGTCGGACGGATGACCTGCTCGACGAACACGCCGCCAGCCTCGTTGAGCTCCCAGCCGCTCGGGGTCGCCGACACCGCGACCGTCTGCGGCCGCATCATGTCCCATTCCTCGAACCGCAGCGGGCGGTTGTCCATGCAGGACGGCAGGCGGAAGCCGTATTCGGCCAAGGTCGCCTTGCGGCGGAAGTCGCCGCGGAACATGCCGCCGATCTGCGGGATGGTGACGTGGCTCTCGTCGGCGAACACCAGCGCGTTGTCGGGCACGTATTCGAACAAGGTCGGCGGCGGCTCGCCGGGGCGGCGTCCGGTCAAATAGCGCGAGTAGTTCTCGATGCCGGCGCAACTGCCGGTCGCTTCCATCATCTCGATGTCGAACGTCGTGCGCTGCTCCAGCCGCTGCGCTTCGAGCAGGCGGCCCTGGGCGTGCAGCTGGTCGAGCCGGATCTTCAGCTCTGATTTGATCGACTTCATCGCCTGCACCAGGGTCGGGCGCGGCGTCACGTAGTGCGAATTGGCGTAGACCTTGATGAACTCCAGCTCGTCCTGCTTGTGGCCGGTGAGCGGATCGAACTCCTCGATGTTCTCGACCGTGTCGCCGAACAGGTTCACGCGCCAGGCGCGGTCCTCATAGTGCGCCGGGAAGATGTCGATGACGTCGCCCCTGACGCGGAAGGTCCCGCGGGTAAAGTCGTGTTGCGTGCGCTTGTATTGCAGGGCAACGAGGTCCGCGATCAGCTGGCGCTGGTCGATGCGCTCGCCCTTCTTGAGCGCGAAGGTCATCGCGGTGTAGGTCTCGACCGAGCCGATACCGTAGATGCAGGACACCGAGGCGACGATGATGACGTCGTCGCGCTCCAAGAGCGCGCGCGTTGCCGAATGGCGCATCCGGTCGATCTGCTCGTTGATCGAGGAATCCTTCTCGATATAGGTGTCAGTGCGCGGGACGTAGGCTTCGGGCTGGTAGTAGTCGTAATAGGAGACGAAGTACTCGACCGCGTTGTCCGGGAAGAAGCTCTTGAACTCGCCGTAGAGCTGGGCCGCCAAGGTCTTGTTCGGCGCCAGGATCAGGGCAGGGCGCTGCGTCGCCTCGATCACCTTGGCCATGGTGTAGGTCTTGCCCGAACCGGTGACGCCGAGCAGCACCTGGGTGCGGTCGTTACGGTCGATGCCCTCGACCAGTTCCTTGATCGCCTGCGGCTGATCGCCCTTCGGCTCATAGGCCGACTTGATCTCGAAGCGAACGCCGCCTTCGGACTTCTCCGGACGCGGCGGCCGGTGCGGGGTCCAGACCTTCAGCGCGCCGTCGTTGGTGCGAAATTCGGGCCGGCCTTCGCGAATCAGCGCCTCCAGCGCCTCGGCCGTCGCCTTGACGCCGAGCGCCTCCATCTTGCTGCGCGGCGGCCGCGCCAGCGCTTCGTCGTCGTCCTCGGCCGTGGGCAGGCCGAGCTGCCGCGCCAGTTCGGGATCGAGCGTCGGAATGGTGGCCGCCGTGCCGTAGTTGGCTTGCGGCGCTTCGGCGAAGCCGGTTGCACCCTCGCCCTGTGCGGGCAGGTCGCGCGATTCGCCTTCATCCGTCGCGGGCGCGCGCCCGCCGACCGGCTGTGGATTCGGCCGCAGCGGAATGGGCCGTGCCGACGCGTCACCCGTCGCGACATCAGCGCTCTTGCCGCGCGTCGACGCGCGCGCGCGATGGGCGGCCGCTTCGCCGCCGCTGCGGCGGTCCCACGAATTGTCAGGCGGCGGCTGCAGTCCAGTTGAGGAACCGATTCCGCTCTCGCCCCGGTTGATCGCTGGATTGAGCAACTCGGCCAGCGCCGGCGCGATCGGCTGAACATCAGGCCGATGCGCTTTGGATTTCGGTGTTCGGCCGGGCTTCTTGGGGGTCTCGGGGGTCTTCGCCATGGCCCGAATATGGGACCGAACGCGCCGACATGAAAGACTGATTGCTCATCGCCGGGCAGCTTGCTGACAGCATGCTGGCAGCAGCAAGGACTTGAACAATCGATTGCAGGTCAATCCGCGGGGCGGAAACAGGTTCCCGCGGCGAATGATCAGTGTCGGGTCGGGGGCTCGACGATGTCGAGATGAACGCCCTCGCACGCGACGCACTGCAGAGCCCAGTATTCAGAGCCAGCACGCCCGTTGATGACACTCAGAATGCTGAGTTCCGCGTCGCAATCCGGGCATCGCGTACGGACCGAAAAAGTGAGGTGTCTGATTGCAGGCTCAGCCATGAATTGCAGTCCGCATTACGAATACATTTGGCAGTTCGAATGATGGATGAATGCTCGTATCGGAGAGATCATCGCTCGATATTTTCACTCTCCGAAATTGTTCCGGACTGCGCTATCCGTCGTTTCCCGGGGTTTGATCGATATCCTGCAATGGCTGCAAATTAGCCGCACTATGACCATCGCTCGCGGAACCGATCGATGTGGTTCTTGGCATCGGCGATGGCTTTCTCTGCATCACACCATGCAAAGCCGACTTCAACTGAAGGAAACGAAACACCATTGATCACCACCGGAGTCCTGTCCGCGCGGCGAATCCGCGCGTGCCACAAGCCTCGACCTGCTTCGAAGGGCTCGATGGCGAAATCGTCGTAAACATGCGTCATGGCAGATCCAGGATGTTCCGGATCGCAATGACAGCATCAATTACGTCTGCGGAAATGTGAACAGGTTCACAGCGCGGGATCTTTTTTTGTTGTATCGCGTCGCTGTGAGTTCCCGGTCGCGGACCGTGCCGCCGCGCGCATGACCCAGCGACGGAATGCCGCGAAATCGCGCTGGCCCGCCTGAAAGCTGCGGTAGACCAAATACCATCGCTCGCCTTTGGGGACCGTCAGCGCAAACGGTGCAACCAATCGTCCGGCCGCGAGGTCGTCGTCGATATAGGGGCGGATGCCCATCGCGACGCCGAGCCCGTCGATCGCCGCCTGCAGGGCATGTCCATAATATTCGAACTCGGTGCCGCGCGCGGTGACGCGGGTGATCCCGGCCGCCTTCAACCAGAGCGACCAGTCCTCGGCGGCATGCGACACGCGCAGCAGGCTCGGTCCCTTCAGGTCGCTCGGGCGCTTCAGCGTGGCCGCGAGCCGCGGCGTGCACACCGGCACGAGGTCGGCGGCGAACAGCGGCTCAGCGACGAGGCCCGGCCAGGCGCCGTCGCCGAGCCTGATGCCGCAACTCCAATCGTCGCCGAACGGCACGGCCGCGCCGCCGGTGGTGATGCGGACCTCGATGTCGGGCTCCTCCTTGCTGAAAGCGGCGAGCCGGGGGATCAGCCATTTCATCGCGAAGGTCGGACCGACGCCGAGCGTCAGCACGCGCATCGACGACGGCGCCATGATCTGCGCGGTCAGGCTCGACAGCGCATCGAAGATCGGCGTCAGCCCGCTCTGATAGGCGCGGCCGGCGGCCGTCAGCGCCAGCCGGTTGGCCTTGCGCTCGAACAGCACCACGCCGAGGCGCTGCTCGAGCAGGTTGACCATCCGGCTGATCGCGGCCGCGGAGACGTTGAGCTCGGTGCCTGCCGCGGCGAAGCTGCCGGTGCGCGCCGCCGCCTCGAATGCCTTGATGCCGTTCAGGAACAGAAGCCGCCGCATGCCAGCCCTCAGGAAAACTGATGGAGGGCAAGATAACCCGGTTTGTGCCGGCGCGGCTAGTACGTCATCCTGCTGCGCGAACGAGCCGGCTGTGACGCCCGTTCTGATTGCAGCGCTTGGATTGCTGATGGTCGCAACGGCGCTCCCGTACGGCATGGCCGGCAGGCTGATGCAGAGCCCGGTGGCGGCGGAGCGAGGCTGACATGAGCGCAGATCCCCTGGTGCTGGATTTCGTCGAATGGGTGGCGCGCGCGCCGCGCAGCCATGCCGAGGTGATCGACAGCTGGCGGACCAGCTGTCCGCGCCTGACGGTGTGGGAGGATGCCGCCGATCTCGGCTACGTCGCGCGAGAGGCGATCGCGGGGGCGGGCCTCTGCATCGTCGTCACCGATGCCGGCGCGCAGCTGCTGCGCGACAATGGCCGTGCCGTGAGGTAGAACGGCTCCCTCAACTGGAGGATCGACCGGGCATGGCACTGAAGCTGTTCGAACTCGTCGGGACCGATGCAGGGCGCCCGTTCAGCCCATTCTGCTGGCGCACGCGCATGGCGCTGGCGCACAAGGGCCTGAGCGTCGAGTCCGTGCCCTGGCGCTTCACCGAGAAGAGCGCGATCGCGGCGCACGGATCGGAAAAGGTGCCGGTGATGCTCGACGGCGATCGGGCCGTGGCCGATTCCTGGACCATCGCGAACTATCTCGAAGACAGCTATCCGGACCGGCCGTCGCTGTTCGGCGGCGCCGGCGGCCGCGCGATGGCCCGCTTCATGAATGCCTGGGGCGACATCGCAATCGTCGGCGGCATCTTTCCGCTGATCATCGCCGACATCCCGACCAACCTCGCCGCTGAGGACGCCGCCTATTTCCGCGCCTCGCGCGAGGCGCGGTTCGGCAAGAGCCTCGAGGAGATCATGGCCTCGCGCGACCAGGCGGTTCTTGGCTTCCGCAAGTCGCTGGAGCCGCTGCGCCAGACCTTGAAGACGCAACCCTTCATCGGCGGCGACGCGCCCGACTATGCCGACTACATCGTGTTCGGCGGCTTCCAATGGGCGCGCGTGGTCAGCCCGTTCAGGCTGCTGGAAGAGAGCGACAGCGTCTACGCCTGGCGCGAGCGGCTGCTCGACGCGTTCGACGGCTTGGCGCGCAAGTCGCCGGGCCATCCAGTCTGATCACGACGGTCGCGCCAGGCCCTCAGCCCGTCCTCCAGGTCGCGGCTGCCGACGAGACTCGCGAACTGCTCGGCCTCGAGCTGCAGGCCCTCGCTGATCGCCATGTTCAGCCCGCGCGTCGCGGCGGTGATGACGCTCGCCACGGCATCGGCGCCGTGACGGATGATGCGGCCGGCGATTGCTTGCGCGGCCGGCAGCAGCTCGTCGTGCGGCACGACGGCGTTGACGAGGCCGATGTCCAGCGCGCGATGAGCCGGAAACGGATCGCCCGTCAGCAGCAGCTCGAGCCCGCGCTTGCGCCCGACCAGCCGCGGCAGCCGCTGCGTGCCGCCGAAGGTCGGCGGCATGCCGAGCCGGATCTCCGGCTTGGCGAAGCTGGCGCGGTCGCTGGCTAAGGCCAGATGCACGGCCTCGGTGATCTCGCAGCCGCCGCCGAAAGCGAGCCCGTTGATCGCGGCGATCACCGGCTTCCTGAACGCCTCCAGCCGCGCCGTCATCGCCTGGCCGCGGCGCACGAAGTCGCGCAGCGCAGTGGCGCGGCCGTGACGGACGCTGTCGGAAAATTCGCTGATGTCGGCGCCGGCCGAGAAGGCGCGGTCGCCGGCGCCGGTCAGGATCACGGCCCTGACGTCGGGATCGGTCTCGATGCGGTCGAGCGCGGCCATCAGCGCATCGATCAGGCCATAGCTCAGCGCATTCAGCCGTTCCGGCCGGTTGAGCGTGAGCAAAGCGATGCGGTCGGAGATGTCGAGCAGAACGGGAGCGGTCATGACGGCGCCTCGCGGGCTGGCGGTTGAATCAGGTCGAGACTAGGCGCCGCGCGCGGCAAGGTATATTCACTAGTCAGTATACCTTGCCGCGAGCGAAACCATGGCCCGTTCCTCCGATCCGACCCGCGCCCGCATTCTCGCCGCGGCCAACCGGTTGTTCTATGCCGACGGCATTCGCGCCGTCAGCGTCGATGCCGTCGCCGACAAGGCCGGGATCACCAAGAAGACGCTGTACTATCACTTCCGCAGCAAGGACGATCTGGTCGCGGCCTATCTCGCGGCGCGCGACCAGCCGAACCTCGCGCTGTTCAAGCGCTGGTTCGAGGAGGCCGCGGGAGCGCTGCCCGACAAGGTCGCCGCGATCTTCCGCCACCTCGCGGAGTCGGCCCGCCATCCGAAATGGCGCGGCTGCGGCTTCCTGCGCACCACCGCCGAGCTCGCCAATCTGCCCGGCCACCCCGCGATCAAGATCGGCGCCGCGCACAAGAAGAAGTTCGAGGCCTGGCTGCAGGCGACCTTCGAGGCGGAGGGGATCGCAGGCTCAGGCGAGCTGGCGCGGCAGATGCTGCTGCTGCTCGACGGCGCCTTCGCCGTCGTGCTGCTACACCGGGATGCGAGCTACATGGAAACGGCGGGCGAGGCGGCGCGCGCGCTGGTCGCAGCGGCCCAGCCGCGCCGCGCGCGGACCGCTCCCGCGCGGCGGTCCGGCTAGGCGTCCGTCACGGCGAAGGCACCGGTTGCAGGCGCAGTCCGAGCATCTCGCGCACGGCATCGAGATGCGGCAGCACGGCCACGCATTTGTCGCGCGACTGGGCCGTCGGCGGCACGATGTCCGGCACCATCAGCGTGATCGCGCCGGCCGCATGGGCCGCGGCGACGCCGGGATTGGAATCCTCGATCGCGACACAGGCCGGCGCGCGGGTCCCCAGCCGTTCCGCGGCGAGCAGATAGAGATCGGGATGCGGCTTGGCGCGGCTGACATCGTCGCGTGTCAGGATAGCGTCGAAGCGGTGATCGATGCGCGCGAGGCGAAGATGCTCCGCCGCCGTGCTGCGCGACGACGCGGTGACGACGGCCTTCGGCAGCCCGGCCGCCTCGATCGCATCGAGCAGCGCGATGACGCCGCGCTTCAGCGGCATGCCGGCCTGCAGGATCTCGACCGTCTTGGCGGCGAACAAGCGATTGACTTCGAACATCGGAAAATCGTCGCCGAAACGATCGCGCAGCGTCTTCTCGTTGTCAGGCCCGGGAATGCCGATCATGGCATGGCACAGCTCGGTGACGCCGTCGGTGTAGCCGAGCGCGTTCAGCGCTGCGATCGAGGCTTCCAGATAGACCTTTTCGGTGTCGAGCAGCGTGCCGTCCATGTCGATCAGGACGGCCTCGACATGCCAGCGCGTCATCGTGCCGGCTCCGCCTCGGCGGCCAGCCGTTTAAGGCAGTTCACGCACAGGCAATCCTTGAAGCCACTCTGACCCGCCTTTGGCAGCGGCAGCCGCGCCTGTTCCGTGAAGCACCAGCAGGAACCGCCGGGATCACAGCTGAACGAGGTACCACAAGATTCGCAAACGAGCTGTCGCGCGGTAACGTTTGCTAAACGATTTGTCACCTTCGGAACCACGTCCGGCCCGTCCTTTTCATGTCCGGTTCATCTGCTGGGCCAACTATAATGCGCAGCAATACCGGATGCCAGCGCGTCGCCGTCGAACCCTTCGATGATGGTAACGCACTCATGCTGGTGCAGACGACGAGGACGTGGCATGGCGCGTGATCCGCAGGCAGCCCTGGTGGCGCTGAACCGCTTCGGCTTCGGCGCGCGCGGCGGCGCGTCCGGCGATCTCGTCAATGCGGCGTCGGATCCGCGCGGCTTCGTCAAGGCCGAGCTCAGCCGTCCCACCGGCGCGCTGCTCGAGGTGCCGGGCCTGCAAGGCACCCCGGCACTTGCGGAGGCGGTGTTTGCCTATCAAGACGAGGTGAAGCGGGCGCGCGAAGCGGCGGCAAAGTCGGAGCCGCCGCTGGAGCAACCCGGCCAGACGCGTGGCCTGTCGATGACGACCGCCGACGCGCCGACATCAGCACCGTCGGCAACCCCGACCCCCAGCATGACATCGGCGCCAGGTGAGGCGGCGCCTGCGATGCAGCCAATGCCAATGCCGGCCAAGCCTCCGCAGCAGCCGCTCAACGTGGTGCAGAAGACGTTCCGCGCCGAAGCGCTGGCGCGCTTCCAGCGTACCGTGCTCGCCGATTGCGGCGTCACCGAACGGCTGGTGGCGTTCTGGTCGAACCATTTCTGCGTCTCCGCGGGCAAGGGCGAGCTGGCGCGGATGTGGGCCGGCGCGTTCGAGCGCGAGGCGATCCGGCCGCATCTGCTCGGCCGCTTCGCCGACATGCTCAAGGCGGTCGAGCAGCATCCGGCGATGCTGTTCTTTCTCGACAACCAGGAATCGCTCGGTCCGGACTCGCGTGCCGGCCAGAACCGCAAGCGCGGCCTCAACGAGAACCTCGCGCGCGAGATCATGGAGCTGCATACGCTCGGCGTCGGCGGCGGCTATACGCAGGACGACGTGACGTCGCTGGCGCGCATCATCACCGGCTGGAGCTTTGCCGGCCGCAATGCCCGCAACGGCGCCCCCGGCAGCTTCGTGTTCAACGCCAATGCGCATCAGCCGGGACCGCAGACGCTGCTCGGCAAGATCTATCAGGACGACGGCCTCGCACAGGGCGAGGCCGCGCTCGCCGACATCGCGCGCCACCCTTCGACGGCGAAATTCATCGCCACCAAGCTGGTCCGCCATTTCGTCGCCGACGATCCGCCCCCTGGGCTCGTGGCCAGGCTCGAGGCCGTCTTCAAGAAGACCGACGGCGATCTCAAGGCGGTTACGCTGGCGCTGGTCGATGCCGATGAAGCCTGGTCCGCGCCGCAGACAAAGATCCGCTCGCCCTATGAGTTCCTGATTGCCGGCGGCCGTCTGTTGGCGCGCGTACCCGAGGACCCCGGCTTCTATCTCAATTCGCTCAACACGCTCGGTCAGCCGCTATGGGCGCCGGCGGGGCCGAACGGATTTGCCGACAGCAATGCGATGTGGGCCGCGGCGGAAGGCATGAAGCTGCGGCTCGACATCTCCGCGCAGCTCGCCTCGCGCCTCGGCAACAACCTCGATCCGCGCGAGCTGCTCGATCTCGTCGCGGGCGACGCGGCCTCGACCGAGACGCGACGGACCATCGAACGTGCAGAGTCGCGCCAGCAGGCGCTGGCGCTGCTGCTGATGTCGCCGGAATTCCAGAGGAGATGATGATGCAGCGGATCATGACCTCGCGGCGTCAGCTGCTGCTGGCAGGCGCGTCCTTCGCCGCCTGGGCCCATGTGCCGAAATTCGCCCGCGCCGCCGACCAGCGCGATCCGCGGCTGATCGTCGTGATCCTGCGCGGTGCGCTCGACGGGCTCGCCACCGTCGCGCCGATCGGCGATCCCGATTATGCCGGACTGCATGGCGCGATCGCGCTGGCATCCGACGGCGCGCATCCGGCGTTGCCGCTCGACTCGTTCTTTGCGCTGCATCCGTCGATGCCGGAATTCGCGCGCATGTATCGCGACAAGCAGGCGGCGGTGATCCATGCTGTCGCGACGCCGTATCGCGAGCGCTCGCATTTCGACGGCCAGGACGTGCTCGAAAGCGGCTTCGCCGGACCGGGTCGCGTGCAGTCCGGCTGGCTCAATCGCGCGCTGGAAGCCCTGCCGCGCGGCCCGCGCGTCTCCAGTGCGCTCGCCGTTGGACCGACCGCGCCGCTGGTGCTGCGCGGCTCAGCGCCCACCGTCGGCTGGGCGCCCGTGACCCTGCCGCAGGCCGACGACGACACCGCGATGCGGCTGGTCGATCTCTATGCGCATCGTGATCCCGCGCTCGCGTCAGCCTTGTCGCAAGGGCTGAAGCTGGAGAAGGTCGCGTTCGGCGACGACATGAAGCCGAAGCCCGGCGGCAACCAGATCGCGGCGATGCGCCAGGTCGCGCGCGGGGCCGCGAAGCTGATGGCGGCCGATGATGGTCCGCGCATCGCGGCGCTGGCGTTCGACGGCTGGGATACGCATGCCAATGAAGGCGGCGCAATCGGGCGGCTCGCACAACTGCTGTCGGGCCTGGACGGCGCGCTCGCCGAATTCGAGAGCGGGCTCGGTCCGCGCTGGCGCGACACGGTGGTGGTGGTCGCAACCGAGTTCGGCCGCACCGCGCGGATCAACGGCACGCAGGGCACCGATCACGGCACCGGCACGATCGCGCTGCTCGCCGGCGGCGCCGTGAAGGGCGGCCGTGTCGTCGCCGATTGGCCTACCCTGAAGATGGCGAGCCTCTATCAAGGCCGCGATCTCGCGCCGACCACGGATCTGCGCGCGGTGTTCAAGGGCGTGCTCACCGATCATCTCGGCGTCAGCGAGCGTGCGCTCGGCGACAGCGTGTTTCCCGAGAGCGCGACCGTGAAGCCGATCAAGGGGCTGGTGGCGTAAGTCCCCGCCTGCGGCGCATCGCTCATGGCCGCCTTCGATCGTGTCAGACGTCGATCATGCAAGACATCGATCGCGCATGACAGCGCCGCACCGGCCGCGCTGTCCTGAGGCGCATTGCGGCGTGAAGTCTGCTATTCCTGGACCCGCGGCACATCATCCAGGAGACCACCATGTTCATCGCCATGAATCGTTTTCGCGTCGCCAAGGGCTCGGAAGCCGCCTTCGAGCAGGTCTGGCTGTCGCGCGACAGCCATCTCGACAAGGTGCCCGGCTTCGTCGAGTTTCACCTCTTGAAGGGACCGGAGGCCGAAGACCACACGCTCTACGCCTCGCACACCATCTGGGCCTCGAAGACCGCCTTCGAGGACTGGACCAAATCCGAAGCCTTCCGCATGGCCCACAAGGGCGCCGGCGACAACAAGCCGCTCTATCTCGGCCCCCCGCAATTCGAAGGATTTGAAGTGAGGCAGACGGTGGGTGGGAAGAAGTAGCTCGCCACGCTCGGACAAGGGCATTCTGTTTCGACACCGATGGTACTAACCTCTCCCCGCCCTTCTGCGGGGAGAGGTCGGATTGCGCAGCAATCCGGGTGAGGGGCATGGCACATGCGGAGCGCAGGTCACAGATCCATCGGACTCGCATCGGCGCCGCCGACTTCATCTTCAGCGATGGAATTAGTCCTTGCAGATGTCGGCACCTCCCGTGCCGCTGCCCCTCACCCCAACCCTCTCCCCGTGAAGAACGGGGAGAGGGAGCGCACCGGCCGTGCTGCAGCCGCTCGGATGACACGCTCAACGAAAAGAGCCGCGACTGGATAATATCAGTACGCGTGATTGAGTGGTTGATGTTGCCTCCGGCATGTCACTAAGGCAATCTATCTCGACACGGACGGTTCAACCTCTCCCCGCCCTTCTGCGGGGAGAGGTCGGATTGCGTAGCAATCCGGGTGAGGGGCATGGCACATGCGGGGCCCGGATCTCAAATCCATCGGACGGGCACGACGGCTCCGCGTCGATCAGACGGATGCGGAGACGCTGCTGTGGAACAGAATTCGCAACCGTCAGCTGGATGGTCATAAGTTTGTTCGGCAGCTTCCAGTCGCTGGATACATCTGCGATTTCGTTTGTCGGGATAAGAGTTCGGTCGTCGAGGTCGACGGTGGACAGCACAACGAGTCCAAGCAGGATGTCGTTCGTGATCGCCGTTTGGCAGAGGAAGGTTATCGGGTGGTTCGCTTCTGGAACAACGATGTATTGGGGAACATCGAAGGCGTGCTCACGGTTATCCAGCAAGAACTCTCGAGCGATGATTAGTTCGTCGAGCGGAGGCGACACCGCCCGTGCGGCTGCCCCTCACCCCGACCCTCTCCCCGTGAAGAGCGGGGAGAGGGGGCGCAGCGTCGATTGGGGCGGCAGCTAGCGTAGACATATTCAGCAACCGCTTTCCCATAAAAAAAAACGGCCCCGGTCAGAGACGGCGTCTGACGGGGACCGCTGAAAGCGCGTGATCGGTGACGGGGGTGATCAGGCGCTGGAGGGGAGACTAGGCTCGCGGCGTGACGGCTGCGTGACAGCTGCTCGCGCTACAACGCTTTCCGGTAGACGATGAAGCCGGAGCGTTCGGCGAGCTTGTCGTAGAGCGCCCGCGCCGTCGTGTTGGTCTCGTGGGTCTGCCAGTAGACCCGCGGCGCGCCGGCCTGCCGGGCTTCTGCATAGACCGCCTCGATCAACGCGCGCCCGACGCCCTTGCCGCGGGCGGCTTCGCTCGTGAACAGGTCGTTGAGATAGCACAGCGGCGCGATCGTGGTGGTCGCGCGGTGATACAGATAATGCGCAAGGCCGATCAGCTCGCCGCGGCTCTCGGCGACGAGCGCGTGCACCGGCTCACCGGGATCGAAGAAGCGCTCCCAGGTGACGGCGGTGATCTCGGCCGGCAGAGCGGTCGGACCCGAGCGGCCGTAGAAGGCATTGTAGCCGTCCCACAACGGCAGCCAGCGCTGATAATCCGCGCGCGCGATGGGACGCACCGTGAGTGCTTCATGCATGAGGGCTTCACCCGCTGTTGGCCGTCAACGGGTTGTCGATACGCGGAGAACGGCTGGCGATCAATCCGTGACCGGCGACGCCGGATCCGGCGCCGGAGGCCTCACCCGCTCGGCGAGGATCGTCCGATCTTCCGCGGTGAGCGGCGACAGCGAAAGCTCGCCGCGCCGCTCGATGATGACAAGCAGTGACGCTGCCAGCAGGATCGCGAGTGCCAGAGTCACGGCAACGATTACGACCGTTGATTTCATCGCCATTTGGAGCGCGAGACAATCATCGCCTGTTGTCGCGAAAACCGCGAAGGGTTGTCAAAATGGCTTCCTGCTAAGCGGGGATCGACATGAGCGTGCGGATCGAAATCATGGCCAGGCTGACGCTGACGCCGAGCGACAGCGTGCCGGCGGCAATGCTCGCGGCAACGACGCTGGTCAGGCGCGGCGGGAGCGTGAGTGTCGCGGTATCGTGAAAGCCTTCGCTGGCACGCGACGGCTCGTCGGGGCGTCCCGGCCGGAGTGACCAGGCGCGGTCTCGGACGCAAGAGACGTTCGGAACGGAAGCACGACGCCACCCGTACATTAGTCGAATCCCTTACCTGTACATCGGCGAGCGAATCACTAGCAGAGGTAAATTCTGCAGTAATGACAGGCAGGATTGCGGCGGTGGCGGGCTGAAAACGGCGAAAGGATGGCGTTGAAGGTATCTGTTCCCGCCTGGACGTGTATTTTCTCCGCGCTTCTACGGGCGGCCGGTAGTCTTACGGGCCGCGTCCTAACCGTAATCTGCAGCGATTCCGGCCGAATCGATCAGGGCCGGGTGCCAGTCCATCGCGACGAATCCCGGTGTCTGTTCGACCCGGCGCAGCCAGCTGCGGATCCTGGGGAAGGTCGAGAGGTCGAAGTCGCAGCGGTCAGCGACATGCGTGTAGCCGTAGAGCGCAATGTCGGCGACCGTGAGCTGCCGCGCGGCGAAGTAGTCGTTGCTCTTGAGATGATTTTCCATCACCTGCAGCGCCGCGTAGCCGCGCTCCATCCAGTCTTCCAGCGCATGGGTCTGCAGGTCGCGTCCGCCTTTCACCAGCAGCAGCCAGAAATAGGCGGCGCCGATGTTGGGCTCCAGCGCATGCTGTTCGAAGAACATCCATTGCAGCGCTTCGGCGCGCTCGATGCGCGACTCCGGCACCAGCGGCGTGCCGCCGGCGACATACCACAGGATCGCGTTGGATTCGGCGATGAAGCGATCCTCACCGACCTCCAGCAGCGGCACCTGGCCGCTCGGATTCTTGGCGAGGAAGTCCGGCGTGCGGCTCTCACCGCGCAGGATGTCGATCTCGATCGCTTGATAAGGCGCGTTCAGGAGCGCCAGCGCAAGGCGGACCTTGTAGCTGTTGCCTGATCGCTGCATCGAATAGAGCTTGTACATCCGGCCAATGTCGAGTTCGAGGAATCATTCGCGGCGCAGAATCACGCGACGGGACGCCAGATCGTCCCGCAATGCGGCCAGACAATGATGCCGATGGACGCGGGCTGCAAGAGCCGATGGATGGAAAAAGTCGAAAAGCACTACTGCAGTGCACGCGCGCGCAACAACTTTCCATCAACTTCGAGCAATCGAGATCACGCTTGTGCGATACGCACGTGTTCTCCGCTGATCTCGGTGGTCCGATCGGTGGACGCGCGGCGTAGCGTCAGCGCAAACAGCCCGATCAGCACGATCAATCCGAGTGGAATCGTGGTGAGCCCCGCGATGCTGCGCGACAGCAGCGGCACGATCCACGCCGCTGCCAGCAGGCTGATCTCATAGTCGCGGAAGCCATGGGCCAGGCCATGCCGGACGAAGAACACGATCGCGACCGAGATGACCATGAGGTCGTAGTCGAGCACGTAGGGCGTCGCCAGCAGGCTCGCGCTCGCCAGCGCCGACGCCTTGAGATCGATTGCAGCGTCGCTCTGCCACAGCCAGGCGAGGCCGGCGGCGAGCGATAGCGCGAGCAAGCCCTGCACGGTGTAGGCGGTGCGGATATCAGCTCCCCAGTGACGCGCGGCTGAAAACGCCGACTGGATCTTTTCCCAGCCGGTGCCGCCTTGTTCGAGAACGACGTTCTGTGTGAAGCTCATCGACTGGAAGAAGGCATGCCAGACATCGCTGCCGAGCACGGCGAAGCTGATCGCGACCAGGGCCGCGACCGTGGCGGCCGCGGCTGCGATCGTCGGCCATCGTGTGCCCGCGACCAGCGCCACCGGGATGAGCACACCGAATTGCGGCTTGTAGGCAAGGAGCCCGATCAGGATGCCGGCCAGCCACGGTCTGCGATCGATCAGCAGCAATGCGCCGCCGAGCAGCGCCGCGGTGAAGAACGCGTTCTGGCCGTGGCCGATGTTGACGAACACGGCTGGAAACGCTGCGGCGACGAGCAGCGTCTGGGGACGCGGCAGGATTGCGCGCATCACGGCGAGATAGGCGATCAGGCTCGACACCACCCACAGCGCCAGCCCGCCCGCATAGGGCAGCAGGGCGGTGATCGCGGCGATGGCGAAGAAGAATGGGGGATAGTGCCAGCCGAAAAATGGCACGTCGCGGCCGTCGAACACGGCCTTCTCCATCGCGTGCTGCAGCGGCGGGTCGTAGGCGTCGGCCGCCTGGCCCTGAAGGGTCAATACGCCTGCCGCATACACGTTTGAGAAATCGGTGCCGAGCGGCTTGCCGTTGCGGTCGATCAGGCCATCGGACAGCGCGATCCAGCCGGCGATCGCGGCGACCGTGACGGCGAGCAGGATCCAGCTGTAGGACTTGATCCGTGCGACCGTGAGCCAGTCGCCGGATCGCAGGGCGCACGCGAGAGTGGTCATTTCGGCCTGAAAATCGGGACAATCGTGGGCCCACGCTAGCGGGGTGGCTTTAACGTTCCCTAAAGTCTTGGGAGCCATGTGCCCAAGCTTCTTGCGATGCAGCGCGCGGGGCCTTACAAATGGGCGTTTCCCTGACATGAACCGTCGTGGCCCGAAACCGGGTGATCCACGACGCCTGCATAGGAGCTGATGATGTCCTTTCTCGCCGCTGCGCTCGACCGTGTGAAGCCGTCCGCGACCATCGCGGTCACGGATAAAGCGCGCGTCCTCAAAGCGGCGGGCCGCAACGTCATCGGTCTCGGCGCTGGCGAGCCGGATTTCGACACGCCCGACAACATCAAGCAGGCCGCGATCAAGGCGATCCAGGACGGCAAGACCAAGTATACCGCGGTCGACGGCATCCCCGAGCTGAAGGAAGCCATCATCGGCAAGTTCCAGCGCGAGAACGGCCTGACCTACAAGCCGAACCAGGTGATCGTCGGCGTCGGCGGCAAGCAGGTGCTGTACAACGCGCTGATGGCGACCATCAATCCCGGCGACCAGGTGATCATCCCGGCGCCGTACTGGGTCAGCTATCCCGAGATGGTGGCGCTTGCCGGCGGCGAGCCGGTGCCGGTGGTCTGCACTGCCGCTGATGGCTTCAAGCTGCAGCCGGCTGCGCTCGAGAAGGCGATCACGCCGAAGACCAAATGGCTGATCCTGTGCTCGCCGTCGAACCCGACCGGCGCGGCCTACACCAAGGCGGAGCTCAAGGCGCTCACCGAGGTGCTGGTCAAGCATCCGCATGTCTGGATCATGACCGACGACATGTACGAGCACCTGGTCTATGACGACTTCGTCTTCACCACGCCCGCGCAGGTCGAGCCGTCACTGTACGATCGGACGCTGACCGTGAACGGCGTCTCCAAGGCCTATTGCATGACCGGCTGGCGCATCGGCTATGCCGGTGGTCCGGCGCAGCTGATCAAGGCGATGGCGACGATCCAGTCGCAGTCGACCTCGAACCCGTGCTCGATCGCGCAGTGGGCAGCGGTGGAAGCTCTCAACGGTCCGCAGAACTTCATCCCGGCGAACAACAAGGTGTTCAAGGAGCGCCGTGACCTCGTGGTCTCGATGCTGAACCAGGCCAATGGCATCGAATGCCCGCGGCCGGAGGGTGCGTTCTACGTCTATCCGTCCTGCGCCGGCACGATCGGGAAGACCGCGCCGTCGGGCAAGGTGATCGACAATGACGAGGCCTTCGTCACCGAGCTGCTGGAGACCGAGGGCGTTGCCGTCGTGCACGGTTCGGCGTTCGGCCTCGGCCCGGCGTTCCGCATCTCCTATGCGACCAAGACCTCGGATCTCGAGGATGCCTGCAAGCGCATCCAGCGCTTCTGCGGTAATCTGAGGTAATTGGGCAACAACCCGCCCGAATTTCGGTCGGTCAATTTCCACTCGGGAAAGCGCCATGTTTTGAACATGGCGCTTTCCTTTTGTCCGGACGAAGTTGCGTTGCGTAAGGTTGGAGTTCGATGCGGCTGCTTGTGCTGTCGATCGTGGCGATGGTGATGATCGTGCCGCTCGCGCAGGCCCACCAGGGCCGGCCGATGCGAGCGGGGGTTCTGGAGTGCGAGGGGCACCGGACGACCGGCAGGCTCGTGATGTCGCAGGCCCGTCTGCGTTGCGTCTTCCGCAGCCAGGGTCGCGCGCCCGAGCGTTATGTCGCCCGTGTTCGCCGCTACGGGCTCGATCTCGGACTGACGGATCAGACCAGGATGGCGTGGGCGGTCTACGCGCCCGTGAATGATTTCGGCCGCAGCGAGCTGCGCGGACGCTACGGCGGATTGTCCGCCAGCGCCGCCGCGCTGATCGGCTTCGGCGGCAGCTTCCTGGTGCGCGACAGCGATCGTGCCACCCAGCTGCAGCCGATCAGCCTGCAGGGGCAGACCGGCATGAACATCGCCGCTGGCATCACCGAAGTCGAGCTGGTGCCGATGCTGCCGATCCATCCAAGCCCGAGCCAGCCCTCGTCCTACTTCTCCCGCTACTATCGCTGAGCACCACGCCAACGCCTCGCAGCGGCGACGCTGGATCAGAGGTGGTTCGTTCAGCCTGATGAACGGCGTGTCGCTTCTGGTGCGGCTGTAAGCCTTGTGGCATAGATGTGATCGCCCGTGATCGTCAGTTCGATCGACGGGGATGCATCACACCTTCATTTCAGCCGGAGTTTAGTCATGCGCTCGATCATCCTCGCCGGGCTCACTGCTGCGGTCCTCTGCATCGCCGGCGCTGCCGAGGCGCAGAATCGCGTGCGGGTCGGTGTCCTCGAATGCCGCGGCGGCGCCAGTGTCGGCTTCATCGTCGGCTCGGTCACGCATCTCGGCTGCGTGCTGCGCGCCGATGGCATTCCCGAGGACCGCTACGTCGCGACCATTCGCAAGGTTGGGCTCGATATCGGCATCACCCAGGAATCGCTGCTGGCCTGGGTGGTCTATGCGCCGGTCGCGCGGCTCGGGACGGGCGATCTCTCCGGCGACTATGCCGGCGCGCAGGGCTCGGCGTCGGTCGGCGTCGGCCTCGGCGGCAATGTCCTGGTCGGCGGCTCGGCCAACTCGATCGCGTTGCAGCCGCTGAGCGTGCAGGGGCAGGTCGGCCTCGCCGTCTCGGCCGGACTCGAGAGCCTCGAATTGCGTCCGGGGCGCTGATCTTCCCTTTGCCGTGAACACTCGCTCTTCCCGCAATTGTGCGGGAAGAGTGACGGACTCTTTGCGCTGCAGCATTGTTTTTCGCGAGCCACCTGCTTGCCAAAGCAGCCGGCGAGGCAGAGCATTCGGCTTTGCCGACCCAATCACGGGCCGAGCTCCAGAAACAGGAGGCGGCGAAATGGGACAAGACCTGAGAAGTCCCCGAGGTCCACGGTGCATCGCACTGGTGGGCCCTTTCCAAAGCGGTAAAACCACTCTGTTGGAGGCAATCCTGGCGCGGACGGGCGCCATCGCGCGCGCCGGCAGCGTCGATGCCGGCACATGCGTCGGCGATGCCAGTCCCGAGGCGCGTCAACACAAGATGAGCGTCGCGATGACCGCGGCGAGCACGACCTTCATGGGCGACAGCTACACATTCCTGGATTGTCCCGGCTCGATCGAATTCGCGCACGACATGCGCGCTGCGCTGCCGGCGGTCGATGCCGCCATCGTGGTGTGCGAGGCCGACGAGAAGAAGCTGCCGCAACTGCAGATCATTCTCCGTGAACTCGAAGAGTTGCGTATCCCGCGCTTCCTGTTCCTCAACAAGATCGATCGCGCCAACGCGCGGATCCGCGAGACGCTCGCAACCTTGCAGCCGGCCTCGCGCGTGCCGCTGGTGCTGCGCCAGATTCCGATCTGGCATGGCGAATTGATCGAGGGCTTCGTCGATCTCGCGCTGGAGCGCGCCTTCATCTATCGCGAGCACAAGGCGAGTGAGGTGATCGCGCTCGAAGGCGGTGATCTCGATCGCGAGAAGGAAGCGCGGTTCTCGATGCTGGAGAAGCTCGCCGATCACGACGACGCGCTGATGGAGCAGTTGCTGGAGGACATCCCGCCACCGCGCGACGCCGTGTTCGACGATCTCGCCCGCGAATTGCGCGAGGGGCTGATCTGCCCGGTGCTGCTCGGCTCGGCGCTGCGCGAGAACGGCGTGCTCCGGCTGATGAAGGCGCTGCGCCACGAGGCGCCCGGCATTGCCGACACCGCCAAGCGGCTCGGGGTGAAGGAGACCAAGGAGGCGCTCGGCTACGTCTTCAAGACGCTGCATCTGCAACACGGCGGCAAGCTGTCGCTGACGCGCGTGCTGTGCGGCCATCTCGACGACGGCGCGACGGTGCACGCCGCCGCGGGCGAGGCGGGGCGTGTCTCCGGCATCCTGGCCGCGACCGGCGCCTATGACAGCAAGCGCGCGGCGGCCGCGGCCGGCGATACGGTCGCGCTCGGCAAGCTCGATGCGGTCAAGACCGGTGATACGGTTGCGACCGGCAAGCTCGCGCCGGCGGCGCTGGCCAAGATCGATCCGTGTCCTCCGGTGCTGGCGATCTCGATCGCCGCCGTCGACCGCAAGGATGACGTCAAGCTCGGCCAGGCGTTGCAGCGGCTCCACGAGGAGGATCCGTCGCTGACCATGGTACAGAACCCGCGGACCCACGACACGGTACTGTGGGGGCAGGGCGAGATGCATCTGCGCGTCGCGCTCGAGCGGCTGCGCGATCGCTTCGGCGTCAACGTCAAATCGCACACGCCGGCGATCGGCTATCAGGAGACCATCCGCAAGGCGATCACGCAGCGCGGCCGGCACAAGAAGCAGTCCGGCGGCCACGGCCAGTTCGGCGACGTCGTGCTCGACATCAAGCCGCTGCCGCGCGGCGAAGGCTTCCAGTTCACCGAGAAGGTGGTCGGCGGCGCAGTGCCGCGCAACTACATCCCGGCGGTGGAGGAGGGTGTCGTCGATGCGTTGGTGCGCGGCCCGCTCGGCTTCCCCGTGATCGACGTGGCGGTGACGCTGACGGATGGCTCCTATCACAGCGTCGATTCCTCCGACCTCGCGTTCCGGACAGCGGCGCGGGCCGGCGTCAGCGAGGGCCTGCCGCAATGCGCGCCGGTGCTGCTGGAGCCGATCCACACCGTGGAGATCGTCTGCCCGAGCGAGGCCACCGCCAGGATCAACGCGATCCTGTCGGCCCGGCGCGGCCAGATCCTGTCGTTCGACACCCGTGACGGCTGGCCCGGCTGGGATTGCGTCCGCGCGATGATGCCGGAAGCGGAGATCGGCGAACTGATCGTCGAGCTGCGCTCGGCCACCGCCGGCGCCGGCAGCTTCACCCGCCAGTTCGACCACATGGCCGAAGTGACGGGCCGCGCCGCCGACCACATCATCGCCTCGCACCGCGACGCGGCGTAGGGCCCTGCGCCAGCGCGCCTGAAAGCCGGCCCGTCAAGCTTCTCGCCTCGAAGCTTGGCGGGCCGTTGTCGCTCTGTGCAGCAGCGGAGCGAGCGGCAGCGCTCGCCTGGCCGGATACGACGCCGTAGTCATACGGGAACGGCATTGGCGGCGTCCCCGCACAGTCTCGAATGATGAGCAATCCTAGAGACTTGGAACACGCGCCGGCCGCGTCACGCGGCCTTGCTTTGGTTACCAGCGGCTTTCCGGCGGCCGCGCGTTAAGCACTGGGTAACTACGAAAATTCAAGGTTCCGAGGATGTTCCCGGCGCTGCGCTGAAGGCGCGGGGCCGTTCGCTCAATTTGCCTCGGGGCGCGTAGGATGTGGTCGCGGTGGCGCGATGCTGTCATCTGTGTCGGTGCCGGACTCGCCGCCTTGACCGCGGCGAGCTCGGACGCACGGGCGCAGGCGATCGCGCCGAGCCAGGTGACACCGCCGAGCCTGCGCCCGGCGCAGCCGCCCGCCGGCGCCGTCATCGTGAGTCCGCGGACATCCCCTCTGACCGCACCGCCCGGCGCGCGTGACCTGACCGTGCTGATTGGCACGGTGCTCGTCGAGGGCTCCTTTCCCGAGCTCGCCGGGGCTTCCGAAACCTTCACGGCCCAACTGACGGGCAAGCGCGTCAGCGTCGAGGCGATCTATGCGGCCGCGGCCCGGCTCGAGCAGGCCTATGTGCAGGCCGGCTTTTCGCTGGTGCGCGTGGTGCTGCCTGCGCAGCATCTGGTGGATCGCGGGCCGCTGCGGGTGGCCGTGATCGACGGCTTCATCGAGCAGGTCGACGTCTCGGCGCTGCCGGCGCAGGTGCGTGGCGTGATCCAGCGACGCACCGCCGCGCTGGTCGGACGCCGTCATGTCACCCAGGCGCAGATCGAGCATGCGCTGCTGATCGCGGCCGAGGTGCCTGGCGTCAAATTGAAGAGCTCGCTGGCGCGCGGCGTGGCCGAGGGCGGCACCCGGCTGATCCTGGATGGCGAGCATCATCTCGTGTCGGTCTCTGCTGGCACCGACAACCGCCTGTCCAAGTCGCTTGGGATCTGGCAGGCGCGCGGGTCGGTCACGGTGAACAGCGCGCTCGGGTGGGGCGAGCAGGTCTACGCATCGGCCGGCAGCGGCGCAAATCCCAACGATTTCGTTGCCGGCCGTCCGCCGCTGCTGCTCTATGGCGTCGGCGCGGTGCTGCCGTTCGGCAGCGACGGCCTGACCGTCAATCCCGAGTATACGAAGTCGATCACGCGCACCGCGGCGGCTGCGAACGTGCCGGCGACGCTCGGGACGTTCGAGCGCTATTCGCTGCGTCTGCGCGATCCGATCAGGCTGACGCGGACCGGCTCGCTGTACGCCAACGCGGCGCTCGAGCTGATCGATCAGCAGTCGCAGGCCTCCGATTTCGGCGTCGCGCTCAATCACGATCATTACGGCGCGCTGCGCCTGGGCTCCGAATACGCGACCATGCTGCCTTGGGGAGCCGGAGTGCAACTGGGCGCGCAAGGCTCGTTCGGTCTCGGCGGCCGCGGGACGCTCGACGCCGACGCGTCCGGCATCCCGCTGTCGCGGCAAAGCGCGAGCCCGCAATTCGTCAAATGGTCCGCCAACGCCCGGCTGTCGCAACCGTTGCCCGGCGGGCTGCAACTCGATGTGCTCTCCGCCGGCCAATATTCGCACGGCCGCCCGCTGCTGCGGCCCGAACAGATTGCGCTCGATGGCAGCGACGCGCTGACCGCCTTCGCCTCGGGAACATTCACCGCCGACCAGGGCGTCACGTTGCGCGGCGAGCTGTCGCGTGCCTTCGCGCTTCCCTTCAACACCAGCAGCATGAACCTGTCGCCCTATCTGTTCGGCGCCTACGGCCACGGCTGGATCGTGAACGCGACCGCGCTCGAGCAGCCGAGCTTCAACGCCGAATCCGTCGGCGCCGGCGTTCGCAGCGGCCTCGGCGCGGCGACCGGCTGGACGGCCGCGAACCTCACGCTGGAGGTGGCGCGCGGCTTTACCGATCTCGCTGGCGTCAAGGCTGGATGGAGGGGGACGATGCTGCTCAACGTGGCGTTCTGAACGGCCCGCTTCCGCGCCGCGCCTCGTCGTGGTGACCAAGGCGCTAACGCGGGAGCTGCCTCGATCGAGAAAGCTTTAATCGAATATCAGTTCGAACCGGGTCGAATCCGGTTTGTTGCGGCCGCAACATGGAGTTCGGGGTTCTGGGGCGCGGCCCAGGGCCCGCATATCGGTGTCGAGTATCGAGTATCATGTTGATGTGCAAAGCTCGGACGCAGCGATCTCAGGCCGGCACCCGCCGGCGTCTCAGCGCAGCCGTCCTGCTCGGGACCGCGTCGGTTCTGGTGCTGTCGTCGCCTGCCGGCGCTCAGAGCGCGCTGCCGCAGGGCGCCTCGGTCGCCTCGGGCCAGGTGAGCTTCTCCAATCCCGCCAGTAACGCGCTGACGATCACCCAGAGCTCGGCGAAGGCGATCGTCAACTGGAACAGCTTCTCGGTCGGCAGCAATGCCAGCGTCAACTTCGCGCAGCCGAATGCCAATGCGGCGATCCTCAACCGCGTCACCGGCAGCATCTCGTCGACGATCGCCGGACAGATCACCGGCAACGGCCAGGTCTATCTGGTCAACCCGAACGGCATCGCGATCACGCCGACCGGCAACGTGCGGGTCGGCGGCGGCTTCGTCGCCTCGACCCTCGATATCAGCGATGCGGACTTCAACGCCGGCCGGCTCAGTTTCAGCGGCCGCGGATCATCGGCCGCGGTCAGCAATGCCGGCACGATCAGCGGTGCGGCCGGATCCTATGTCGGCCTGATCGGCGGCTCGGTCAGCAATAGCGGCACCATCAGCGTGCCGCTCGGCAAGGTCGGCCTCGGCGCCGGCGAGCAGGTCACGCTCGATCCGAGCGGTGACGGCTTCCTGCAGGTCGCGCTGCCGACCAGCGCCACGGCGGCGGGCGGCAAGGCGCTGCTCGACGTCTCCGGCCGGATCAGGGCCGCCGGCGGACGGGTCGAGATCAGGGCCGCGGCCGCGCAGCAGGCCGCCCGCGACGTCGTCAATGTGTCGGGTACGGTCTCGGCCCGCTCGGTGTCCGGCCGCTCCGGCAACATCGTGCTCGGCGGCGGCGGTGGCGCCGTGACGGTCTCCGGCCGGCTCGCAGCCAATGGCGGCCGCCGGCATGCCGGCGGCACGATCGTGGTGACCGGCAGCAGGGTGGCGCTGACCGAGACGGCGCGGATCAGCGCCAACGGCAGGAGCGGCGGCAAGATCCTGATCGGCGGCGACCAGCGCGGCGGCAGCGATGCCGCGGCCAAGCTGGTCGGTGCCGATGTCCAGAACGCGCAGACCACGACCGTCGCGCAGGGCGCTGTGATCTCGGCCAACGGCAGTGGCGGCGATGGCGGCAAGGTCGTGCTGTGGTCCGACGAGTTTACCGAGTTTCGCGGCACGATCAGCGCAACGGGCGCTGGCACGGGCAATGGCGGCGCGGTCGAAACCTCGAGCCACGGCGTGCTGAACTATCGGGGCACGGTCGACGTCACCGCGCAGAACGGCCGCACCGGGACGCTGCTGCTCGATCCCTACGACATCACCATCTCGACCGGCAGCGACACCACGGTGTCGAACGCCGGCGGCACCTACTCGCCGACCGCCAACTCGTCGATCCTTTCGGTCGCGACGCTGCAGACCGCGCTCGCAAGCGCCAATGTCACCGTCGACACCGGCAGCTCCGGCGCGCAGAGCGGCAACATCACGCTGGCCAACGCGCTGACCTGGAGCAGCGGCAATTCGCTGTCGCTCAATGCCGCTGGCGCGATCCTGCTCAACGCCGGTATCACCGCGAGCAATGGCAGCCTGCAGCTGACCGGATCGCAGATTTCCTTCAACAGCTCGGTCAATCTCGGCGGCACGCTGACCGCGACTTCGACGGCGAGCGGAGCCAATACGGCCCTCAGCTTCAATGGTGGTAGCATAGCCGTCGGAGCCGGCTCAAGTACGGTGAGCGGCACCTCCAGCACAGGTTATGGAGCTCTTCTTGCGGGCAACACCAGCCTGACAACGACCGGCGGCGGAACGCTGGTCGTCGGAGGCACGAACACGGGAAGCACCACGACGGCGGCGACGGATTTCGCGCCTGGTGCAAACCTGACCACCGCCGGATCCGTCAGCCTGAACAGTACCTCATCGTCCTACATCGGAATGGAGTTTGAGGGCAACAATACGGTCACGGCGTCCAGCGGCAATTTGACCTTCAGCGGTCATGCGACGAGTGATGCAGGGCTTCAACTGCGAGGCACGGTGTCCATCGTCAACTCTGGCGTCGGCGCGCTTGGGTTGAACGGCACGACAAGCAGCTATCGGGGGCTTGATTTCTTCAGCGGCTCGACCGTCACCGTGTCCGGCAATGCTGCACTCGCTGGCATTTCCAGCACTGGAACGGGAGCTTTCTTCGGATCGAGCTTCGATGTGACCGGTGGGAACGTGAGTGTGAACGGCACCTCCACAGCAACGACCGGAACGGGGGCCACGATCGGCCTTCGACTCGCCAGCGCAACCGTCAGAAATTCCGGGAGCGGCACGCTGTCTCTGACAGGAACGTCCAATGACAGCGGCGCAACTACGAACAGTGGCAGCGTTGGTGCATTGATGACCGGAGCCACCGCGCTCTCCAACACGGGCGCGGGCAGCTTCACCGTTACCGGACTCAACACCTCCGGCTACGGAACCCAGATCAAGAGTGGCGCGAGCATCACAACTTCGGGGGCGATCGCCATCGCTGGACAGTCCGGCGCAGGGGATGGTGTGAACGTGGGCTCAACGACCTCGATCACCGATCAATCCGGAGATCTGACCGTCACGGCGACTTCAACGTCAGGTACCAGCTTGAATCTTGCGTCCGGGACTGTGACGCTGGTCAACGCTGGCGCAGGAGCTATGTCGCTGGCCGGTACCTCCGCCGCTTCCGCCCAGTACGGTATTGCGATCGCTTCCAACCTGACCACCTCGGGCAACATCACGGTCACCGGCAACAACACAAATGCAGCCTATGGCCTCTATCTCAATGGCACGACGATCACCGACAATGCCGGCAACCTGACGCTCAACGGAACAGCCTCCAATAACAATGCGGTCTGGATCCAGGGCAATACTTTGGATCTCGTCAATAATAGTGCCGGCACGCTGCAACTCACCGGAACTACGCCGAGCGCAACCGGTCGCGGCGTCCGTTTCAACACCGGCGCCAACCTGACGACGTCGGGCACCGTGACGGTGCATGGCACATCCAGCGGCAGCGATGGCCTGTCGTTCAAGGGCAGCAACACCATCACCATTGCGAGCGGCACGCCGACCCTCAGCGGGACTTCGACCTCTGGAAATGGCGTCTACTTCCAGGGCTCCGCGACGATCGACAATCAGACCGGCGCGGCGATCACCTTCGCGGGGACGAGCTCGAGCGGGTATGGATTGAAGATCGAGAACGGAGCGAATCTCACGAGCCACGGCGCCGTGCAGCTCTCCGGAACGAGCGCGAGCGGATTGGGCCTGGTCGCCGTGGGTGGCGACACGCTCACAGCGGCTTCGGGGGCGCTGAGCCTGTCGGGAACCAGCAGCTCGACCGACGGCATCAATCTCACGTCGGGCGGATCGATCGGCACCTCGGGCGCCGTGTCGATGACCGGCACCTCGACCAGCGGCACGGGGCTGGTGCTGAATGGTGTGAACACGATCACCGATAGCGCCGGCAATCTGACCTTGGCCGGATTGTCGACCTCAGGGCATGGCGCCTTCCTCGCGGGAACCTCCGCCCTGACCAATGCCGGCGCCGGGACGTTCTCGCTGACCGGAACCAGCACCAGCAGCCAGGGCTTCGTCGTCTCCGGCGCGACCGTGACCACCTCCGGCAACATCGGCATCTCGGGAACGTCGAACAGTGGGGTTGCGATCTACTTCCTGGGCGCGAACGCAATTTCCAGCAGTGCCGGCAATGCGACCTGGTCCGGAACCTCGCAGAGCAATCATGGCGTCTGGTTCAACAGCGGCAGTTCGAGCCTGGTCAATTCCGGTGCCGGGACGCTCGGCCTCAGCGGTTCGAGCAGCAGCTTCAGCGGCATCGCCTTCAATGGCGCGACCAGCTTGTCGTTGTCCGGCGGCGTCAACATGTCCGGCTCATCGGCAAGCGACGCCGGCCTGTATTGGCTCGGCAGCAATGCGCTTACCATTGCCGGCGGCGCGCCGACGATCGCGGGGACCTCGACGACCGGTGCAGGCATCTCCCTCGCGAGCATGACCGTCGACAATCAGACCGGTAGCGCCGTGACGCTCGCTGGCAACAGCACCAGCGGCTCGGGGCTCACGATCGGAAACGGAGCCTCACTGACCACCATCGGAGGCGGCGTCCAGTTCTCGGGCTCCAGCAGCAGCGGATCGGGTCTCGTCGCCGGCGGCAGCAATGCGATCACGATGACATCAGGCGCATTGACGCTGTCGGGAGCCACGTCATCCGGAGCGGCGTTCGGCTATGACATGTCGGCCAGCGGAACGACGATCACCAACAACGGCGCGGGCGTGCTCACGCTGGCCGGCAGCGGTGGCGGCAAGCTCGGAGCCACGATCACGTCCAATGCTGCACCCGTGGTGCTCACCGGGACCGGGACGGTGACGCAGACCGGCGGCGCCGTCACTACCACCGGGCTGAAGCTTTCGGGCTCGGCAAGCTATGCGCTGAACGCCAACAATCTGGTCGGCACGCTGGCGGCCAGCGGAATCGGCTCGCTCGGCTTCTCCAACGCGCAAGCTCTGACGATCGGCACCGTGCAGGGGACGACCGGGATCAGCGCGAGTGGCGCCGCTACCGTCCTCACCACAGGCAACCTGACCCTTGCCAGCGGAGCGATCGTCTCCGCCACGAGCCCGGTCCTGTCCACTGCGCTGGCCTTCATCAACAATGCCGGCGCTAACGCCGTGACGGCAACCTCGGGCCGCTGGCTGATCTATTCCAGCGCGCCGGGCTCCGACAGCTTTGGGAGCCTCAACAGCGGCAACACCGCGATCTGGAATGCGACCTATGCCAGCCTGCCGCCCGCCAGCGTCACGGCCTCGGGCAACCGCTATCTGTTCGCGATGCAGCCGACGCTGACCTTCAGCCCGATCAGCTTCAGCAAGACCTACGGCGCCGATGCGACGGCCACGCTGGCGACCAGCTATGGCGTGTCCGGCTATCAGTCCGGCGCCGCCAATGCCTTCCTCGGCGATGCCGCCGCAACGGCCTTCACCGGGGTGCCCTCGTTGACCTCCGGCGGGGCGGCGGCGACCGCAGGTGTCGCCGGCAGCCCCTATGCGATCAACGTCGCACAGGGCTCGCTCGCGTCGGCTGCGGGCTATGCATTCGGCTTCGGCAGCGGCGCGTTGAGCGTGACGCCCGCGCAAGTGATGGTGCGGCCGCTCGGCGGCACATCGGTGATCGGCGTGCCATCCTCCGATCCCGGGCTTGCGGCGACCGGCCTGCAGAACGGCGAAAGCGTGAGCGTGCTCACGGGCCTGTCGAGCAGCTACGGTATCACGCCATGGACGCCGCTCGGCAGCTATGCGCTCACGGTTGCGGGGACTCAGACGAACCCGAACTACGTCGTCGCTGCGACGTCGTCCGCCGTGTGGCGCGTGACCGTGCCGGACATGCCGAACCTGGCGCCGAGCCTGCGTGGCGGATCCGCCACGTGGGTCTGCACCACCTCGGACTTCGGCGGAGGGCCGACCCGCTCGACCTGCGGTTGGCAGATGTCGAATCGATGATGAGGCCGACCGGTCCGATCCGACACGCGGCCTGACCTCAGTCCCGGGCCGCGAGGCCAGCGTCGTCGCCGCGGTCAGATGCCGATGGCAGACTTTCCGCGCAGCGCCGGCGCAACCAAGCCTTGCCTTCCTCGCTGGAGATGATGTATTTTACATCATTGTCTTTGTTTTACGCATCAATTATGGTGTGTGTTACGTGAGGCCATCGTGATCACGTCGTTCCAGATGCGGGCAGCGCGTGCGCTGCTCGGGATTGATCAGAAAACCTTGGCCGAGCTGGCCGGCGTGTCGCTGCCGACGATCCAGCGGATGGAAGCCTCCACGGGCAACGTCCGCGGCGTGGTGGACTCGCTGACCAAGGTCGTCGATGCGCTCAATCGTGCGGGCGTGGATCTGATCGGCGAGCGTGCCCGCAGCGAGGATGGCGGGCGTGGCGTTCGCCTGAAGGACCCGGGACCGCCCAACCGTGGGCCGTCAAACTGACACTGCGCGCGATGGCGCGAGCTAGCTTCATCGCGCGGCACGACGGCTGCTGAGCCCGTCGTGTGAGACGCGCCGTGAGCCGCATTGCGGCCTGCGGTGGGAGCGTGATGGGCATGAGCATCGCAGACGGGCACGGCGCGCGGGGGCGGGTCGGACATCATGAGCCGACCTTTGCCGAGCTGTATTCTCCGAAACTTCTGACCGTCCTGCGCGAGGGCTATGGCGTCGCGGATTTCCGCGCCGATGCGCTCGCGGGTCTGACGGTGGCCATCGTCGCGCTGCCGCTGTCGATGGCGATCGCGATCGCCTCCGGCGTCTCGCCGGGGCGCGGCCTGTACACCGCCGTGATCGGCGGCTTCCTGATCTCGCTGCTCGGCGGCAGCCGCTTCCAGATCGGCGGTCCCGCCGGCGCCTTCATCGTCCTCGTCGCCGCCACCGTCGATCGCCAGGGCCTCGACGGCCTGCTGCTCGCGACCATGATGTCCGGCGTGATACTGGTGATCGCCGGGTACTTGCGGCTCGGCACCTACATCAAGTTCATCCCCTATCCGGTCACGGTCGGCTTCACCGCCGGTATCGCCGTGATCATCTTCGCCAGTCAGTTGAAGGACCTGTTCGGCATCACGCTGACGGCCAAGGAGCCCGGCGAGCTGATCCCGAAGCTGATCGCGCTGGCGCATGGCGCACCGACGGCGAGCCTCGCCGCAGTCGCGCTGGCCACGATGTCGATCACGATCATCGTCGGCCTCAAGCAGCTGCGGCCGACCTGGCCCGGCATCCTGATCGCCGTCGTGGTCGCGGCGATCTTCACCTATGCGCTGCAGCTGCCGGTCGAAACCATCGGTACCAAATTCGGCGGCATCCCGCGTGAGCTGCCAGCGCCGGCGCTGCCCGCGTTCTCGCTCGCCAAGATCCAGGCGGTGTTTCCCGACGCGATTGCCTTCGCGCTGCTCGGCGCGATCGAGTCGCTGCTGTCGGCCGTCGTGGCCGACGGCATGACCGGGCGCCGTCACCGCTCGAATTGCGAGCTGGTCGCTCAGGGTTTCGCCAATGTCGGCTCGGCGCTGTTCGGCGGCATCTGCGTCACCGGGACGATCGCGCGCACCGCGACCAATGTCCGCGCCGGCGCGCGCGGCCCGGTTTCGGGCATGCTGCACTCGCTGTTCCTGCTGGTGTTCATGCTGATCGCGGCGCCGCTCGCGAGCTACATCCCGCTGGCGGCGCTGGCCGCCGTGCTGGTCGTGGTCGCCTGGAACATGGCCGAGAAGCATGAGTTCGCGACCCTGATCCGCTCCTCCTGGGGCGATGCCACGGTGCTGCTCGCGACCTTCGGGCTGACGATCTTCCGCGATCTCACCGAGGGCATCCTGGTCGGCTTCGCGCTCGGCGCCGTGCTCTTCATCAACCGGATGGCGCAGATGACCGGCGTCGAGGACGGATCGCCCCTGGTCGCCGAGGACCGAGCAGACTTCGAGGACGGCGTGCGCGTGCCGTACAATCCGAAGCTCAGCGCCGACAAGGACGTGCTGGTCTATCGCATCACCGGCGCGTTCTTCTTCGGTGCGGCCTCGACCGTGGGCACCGTGCTCGACTCCATCGCCGACCGCCGCAAGGCCTTCGTGGTCGATTTCGCCGCCGTGCCGTTCCTGGATTCGACAGCGGCCAATGCGATGAGCCGAGTCGCCGCCAAGGCCAAGCAGCAGGGCATCCGGCTGTTCATCACCGGCGCGTCGCCGACGGTGCGCCGCGCGCTGCTGACCCACGGCGTGCGGCCGCCGCTGGTGCGCTACCGCGAGACCATCGAGCGCGCAGTGGCCGACATCAAGGGCAAGGAGACGCCGCAGGAGGACATTTCCGCCGACGGGCTGGCCGCGAGCTGAGCGCCTGACTGCACGCTGGCCGGGACCGAGGTGCTGCCGACAGGCGGCAGAGCCGAGGCCGCGCCTCCGCCCGGGACCATTGACTCCGGCCGGAGCTTGTCCGATGTCACCGCCATGACCGCCGCCGCCAAACCCCGTGCCGCCTGCCTGATCGGATGGCCCGCCGCCCATTCGCGCTCGCCGCTGATCCATCATCATTGGCTGCACAAGCTCGGCCTTGCCGGCGGCTACTCGATCGAGGCGGTGCCGCCGGAAGAGTTGGCTGAATTCGTCCTGCATCTCGACCGGCGCGGCTTCGTCGGCGCCAACGTCACGATCCCGCACAAGGAGCGCGTGCTGGAGCTGACCGAGCCCGACGCGCGGGCCCGCGCCGTCGGTGCCGCGAACACGCTGTGGTACGAGCACGGACACCTGCGCGCGACCAATACCGATGTCGAGGGCTTCATCGGCAATCTCGATGCGGTGGCGCCGGGCTGGGATCGTACCGACACGGCCGTCGTGCTCGGCTCCGGCGGCTCGGCTCGTGCCGTCGTGTTCGGCCTGCTGGAGCGCGGCATCGGCCGCATTCATGTCGTCAACCGCACCGCCGCGCGCGCGCAGGCGCTGGCGGATCAGTTCGGCGACCGCGTCGTCGCCGAGGGCTGGGAGCGCGTCGCCGCGCTGCTGCCGCATGCGGGCCTGCTGGTGAACACGACGTCGCTCGGCATGCATGGTCAGCCGCCGCTGCAGATCGATCTCGCTCAGCTGCCGCGAGAGGCCGTCGTCGCCGATCTCGTTTATGTGCCGCTGCAGACGCCATTGCTCGCCGCCGCGCAAGCGCGGGGACTGCGCACCGCTGATGGCCTCGGTATGCTGCTGCATCAGGCCGTGCGCGGCTTTCAGCTGTGGTTCGGCGAGCGTCCGCAGGTCACGGCCGAGCTTCGCGCGCTGATCGAGGCCGATCTCACAAAGGCTTGAGCGCGGAATAAGCTCCCCACACTGGCGTTTCACTCCTCATGCGTCCGCGCCCAGACTATGAAGCGCGGAGCGTTCGCCTCAGTCCCGGAGCCCCCCTGCATGTTTGTCCGTACCCTTCTGATCCGTCCGGCCATCGCGCTCGCGATGGTTGCGGCGACGTCCGCTCTTGCGATCTGCCAGCAGGCCCCGGTGCCGACGCGAATCCGCGGCGCCATCGAGAGCATCGATGCCGACACGATGACGGTGAAGGCCCGCAGCGGCGAGCTGTTCAAGCTGCACGTCGCCGGCGACATGAGCGTGAGCGGTGTCGTGAAGGCGGAGCTCTCCGACATCAAGCCGGGATCTTTCATCGGCGCCACCACGGTGCCGGGCCCGGACGGCGCGCCCAAGGCCGTCGAGATCCACATCTTCCCGGAGGCCATGCGCGGCACCGGCGAGGGCTCGCGGCCCTGGGATCTCAAGCCGAACTCCAGCATGACCAACGCGACCGTGGCGGAAAGCTCGGTCTCGACGGATGGCCACACGCTGCTGGTGAAGTACAAGGGCGGCGAGAAGCGCGTCGACATCACGCCGGACACCCCGATCGTCACCTTCGTCCCCGGCGACAAGTCCGAGCTGAAGCCGGGCGCCAAGGTGATCGCGACCGTCAAGCAACTGCCCGACGGCTCCCTCGAAACCAGCCGCGTCAGCGTCGGCCGCGACGGGTTGACACCGCCGATGTGAGGCTGAGCTCATGGTCCCCGGATGCGCGGCGATGGTGTTCGGGGACGCACCTAATTTGTCGGGTGGAATCTCAAGTCAGGCTGATGCGGTACACTGCTTCGGCGCCGAAAAAGGTGAGATCTCGGCCCCGGCCGAGCAATTGTCCCTTCGGGAGCGGGGAGCCGTCCGGAAGCTGGAGTTGCACTCGTTCCGTGCGCAACGTCCCGTCCGCCGTCAGCTGTCCCCAATACGCCGCATCCGGGGGATCTTTGTATTGACGTGAGAAAAGGACGTCTGATCCGGACAACGCAAAACGATGACAGCCACCCAGCTCGGTCGTCCAATAGGACAGCTGAAAATCCGAGGAAATCTTGCACAGCGGAAAGTCGGTGTAGAAGAACATCGCGGCTTCCGCGCCGCTGACGTTCAGCGCGTAACAGTCCGCCATCCCGTCGTCCGGCGGATAGCTCCAGATGATATCGCCTGCTGCCGAGAAACAGACCAGCCCCGCAGATCCAACTCCGCCGCCGAACACCCCTTCGTCGAAATAGCCGACCCAGATGCGGGCGAGGGAATCGACGTACACGTGGCTGATGCCATCGTCGAGATCGATGCGCGTGTGCTGTCCCGAAGCCGGGTCGTAGATGACGGCGTTTCCGACGCCTTCAGGGTATGAGCGAGGATAGACGAGCAGGATCCGTCCATCCGGAAAAAGGTCGACATAGTGAGCCGCGATATCAAGCGGCGGCAGCGCCACGCTTTGAGGCGTTCCCTGGACAGGTACGATCGACAGCCGAAAGGCCTTGCCGGTGGGAGTCTGGGGATCGGACGTTCCAACGCCGCATGGCGCGCCCTCGCTGGTTTCCCTGCGTGCGTCAGCGACGGAGAGGAACAGCAGCGATCCGTCATTCGCGACGGAGCTCGCCCTGAGCGTCCATCCTCCGGCCGTGTCAGGGAGGTCGGCGATCTTATGCAGGCGTATCGTGCGCAAGGACGATGATCCGTTGTCATGACGGCCTCCGCGACGGATTGACGCCGCCGAGGTGAACCGGTGGTGCGCTCCCTCTCCCCGTTCTTCACGGGGAGAGGGTTGGGGTGAGGGGCAGCGGCACGGATGGTGCAACTGATTAGCTGTTAGCTCGGCTAAATGACGATTGCCTCACGGCATAACCAGACTTGCGACCTGGCTCGAACTAATCCGCCAGCACCTTGCGGTCGATCTCGGCCACCGTGTTGACGCCGCACAGGCCCATCGTGGTCAGTAGCTCGTTGCGGATGATGTCGATGGCCTTGGCGACGCCGGCCTGGCCGCCGGCGCCGAGGCCGTAGGCGTAGGCGCGGCCGAGCATGCAGGACTTGGCGCCGAGCGCGAGCGCGCGCATCACGTCCTGGCCGGAGCGGATGCCGCCGTCGAACATGATCTCGATCCTGTCGCCGACCGCCTCGGCAATGCCGGGCAGCACGTGGATCGACGACGGCGCGCCGTCGAGCTGGCGGCCGCCATGGTTGGAAACGACCAGCGCCTGCGCGCCGGTCTCGACCGCGAGCTTGGCGTCCTCGATGTCATGGATGCCCTTGATGATCAGCTTGCCCGGCCAGATCGAGCGGATCCAGTCGACGTCCTTCCAGTTCAGCGAGGTGTCGAACTGCGCGGCCGTCCAGGCCGAGAGCTTGGTGAGATCCTCGGTGTTCTTCACGTGGCCCGCGATATTGCCGAAGGTGCGGCGCTTGCCCTGCAGCACGCCCTGCACCCAGGCCGGCTTGGTGGCGAAATCGAACAGCTTCGACAGCGTCCATTCCGGCGGCACGCTCATGCCGTTCTTGATGTCCTGGTGGCGCTGGCCGATCACCTGCAGGTCGACGGTCAGGCACAGCGCGGTGCACTTGGCGGCGATGGCGCGCTCGACCAGCGCCTTGATGAAGCCGCGGTCCTTCATGACGTAGAGCTGGAACCAGAACGGTTTCTCGACGCTGCCGGCGATGTCCTCGATCGAGCAGATCGACATCGTGCTCTGGGTGAACGGAATGCCGGCGGCCTGCGCGGCCCGGCAGGCGTGGATCTCGCCATCGCCATGCTGCATGCCCAAGAGGCCGACCGGGGCCAGGACCAGCGGCATCGAGGAGGGCTCGCCGAGGATCGTGGTCGACAGATCGCGCTTCGAGACATCGACCAGGATGCGCTGCCGGAACTTGATCTTCTGCAGGTCGTCGCGATTGGCGCGCAGCGTTTCCTCGGCATAGGAGCCGCGATCGGCGTAGTCGAAGAACGCCTTCGGGACGCGCCGCTTGTGCAGCAGGCGCAGATCTTCGATGCAGGTGATGTGCTTCATTGCGGTCGTCGGCTCCCCACCGAGTGTCGTTTCTCGAGCTGGCTGTGATCTAGCATCTTTGCGGCGCCTGCCAAATCCGGCTTGGGGCCTGCAACCGCATCCAGGGCGAGGCCATTACCTGCAACCCCCGATCGGGGCCGCCGTACGTGTGGTTGTTTGCCGGTCCAGGAACTCGGCGGGGGCGAGATGCTTTGCTGTGGCAGGCCGCACCGCGGTGCGGGACGAGCCTGCCCGGCGGACCGTCGGAAAGCGAAAAATTAGTCTTAACAGTACCTTACGTCTATGGTGGCGGTTTCGAGGTAATGATTCATCACATTTTTTGAAGCCATCTTAGCTTCAAGGCGACTATAACCCGCGGGCTGACCGGACCGTCGATCCCGTGATTCGAGCGCGACCGGTGCAGGGAAACCAGGGGCTGTTGCTGGGGGTCGTATGAGCCGTAACTATTTCGGGACCGATGGGATTCGTGGCCGCGCCAACGGCCTGATCACGCCGGAACTCGCGCTCAAGGTCGGGCAGGCCGCAGGCCTTCTGTTTCAGCGCGGCGAGCACCGCCACCGCGTCGTGATCGGCAAGGACACACGCCTCTCCGGCTACATGATCGAATACGCCATGGTTGCGGGCTTCACCTCGGTGGGCATGGACGTGCTGCTGGTCGGCCCGATGCCGACGCCGGCGGTCGCGATGCTGACCAAGTCGATGCGCGCCGATCTCGGCGTCATGATCTCGGCGTCGCACAACCTGTTCGAGGACAACGGCATCAAGCTGTTCGGCCCGCAGGGCTTCAAGCTGTCCGACGATGTCGAAAAGCAGATCGAGCAGCTCCTCGATGAATCGCTCGACAAGAAGCTGGCGCAGAGCGCGAGCCTTGGCCGCGCCCGCCGCATCGACGGCGTGCACGACCGCTACATCGAATTTGCCAAGCGCACGCTGCCGCGTGACCTATCGCTCGACGGCCTGCGCGTGGTCGTCGATTGCGCCAATGGCGCCGCCTACAAGGTGGTGCCGGAAGCGCTGTGGGAACTCGGGGCCGACGTGATCTCGATCGGCGTGGAGCCGGACGGCTTCAACATCAACAAGGAATGCGGTTCGACCTCGCCGGAGGCGCTGTGCCGGAAAGTTCGCGAGATGCGTGCCGACATCGGCATCGCGCTGGACGGTGACGCCGACCGCGTCATCCTGGTCGACGAGCGCGGCCACATCGTCGATGGCGATCAGCTGCTCGCCGTGATCGCGCAGAGCTGGAAGGAAGACGGCCGCCTGGCGCGTCCCGGCATCGTCGCCACCGTGATGTCCAATCTCGGCCTCGAGCGCTTCCTCGAGGGGCAGGGGATGGAGCTGGTGCGCACGCCGGTCGGCGACCGCTACGTGCTCGAGCGCATGCTGGCCGACGGCTACAATCTCGGCGGCGAGCAGTCCGGCCACATCATCCTGTCGGACTATGCTACGACCGGCGACGGCTTCGTCGCGGCGCTGCAGGTGCTTGCGACGGTGCAGCGCTTGCGCCGCCCGGTCTCCGAGGTCTGTCACAAGTTCGACCCGCTGCCGCAGATCCTCAAGAACGTGCGCTATCGCAGCGGCAAGCCGCTCGATGCCGACGAGGTGAAGTCGGCGATCGACACCGGCCAGAAGCGCCTCAACGGCCACGGCCGTCTGCTCGTCCGCTCCTCCGGCACCGAGCCGGTCATCCGCGTGATGGGCGAGGGCGACGACCGCGATCTGGTCGAGGAGGTCGTCGACGAGATCGTCGCCGCAGTGGGCAACGCTGCCGCCGCCGCCTGATCATCTGCTTTCCGCTTGCTGCAGAGGCTTGCCGTCATCCGATGGCAGGCCTTTTTTCTTGCGGGTTCGTCAGTCGCCTCGATCACAACAAGGCTCTTGGCCTCCGATCGAGGCACCCTCTGTCGTCATTGCCGGTGAAACCTCTCCCCGCTCTTCGCGGGGAGAGGTCGGATTGCGCAGCAATCCGGGTGAGGGGCATGGCACATAAGAGGCCTGGAACGAGGTCTGTCGGACGGGGCGCCGTCCTTCGCATTGCTGGAAAGTATCGCGAGAGTCCGTTTGCTAAACTAACAGAGGATCAGTTCGTTTCACTGAAGCGGCACCGCCCGAGCGGCTGCCCCTCACCCCGACCCTCTCCCCGTGAAGAACGGGGAGAGGGAGCGCAACTCGCGTGCGGTGAAAATTCGTGTCGCGATCTCCCGAAGAGCGGGGTGGGATCCAAAGCGAATGCTCTGTCCGAACTAATTAGTCTATGCACGATTTAGCTTGGTGGGTTGTCAGTCCGACAGAGATGCCCTCGCTAACCAATCATTAGGATGCGTTGCGCGTGCGTTAACGGTTCCGTCGTGATCAGGAAATATCAACCTTAATTATTAGGGTTAAGCGCTGCTTAAGCATTTGGTGCGATTGTACAGCCGTCAGTTGTGATGTGGGGCCCATTCCGAACGCCTCACCGGCCAAAGGGACGAAGCCAATGCGTAGCGTTAAGTCTTTGATCGCCGCCGGAGCGGCCTCTCTGTTTTCAACCCTGGCCTTTGCGGCCGATATGCCCATCATGCCTCCCCCGGTCTACGCGCCGCCCCCCGCGGCTGATTTCGGCGGCTGGTATCTGCGCGGCGACATCGGTTTCAGCAACCAGAAGGTCAAGGACATCCGTTATACCAACGCAGCGCTCTATGCGCCGATGACCTCGTTCCAGCAGACGTCGGCGTTCGACACCGCCGGGATCTACGGCATCGGTGCCGGCTACCGCTTCAACAGCTGGTTCCGCGCCGATGTGACTGGCCAGTATCGCGGCAATTCGAACTTCAAGGCCACCGACCGCTTCAACTTCACCTCGGCCGGCACGACCTATCAAGGCATCGACAATTACAGCGCCAGCAAGTCGGAGTGGCTGGTGCTCGCCAACGTCTATGTCGACCTCGGCACCTGGTGGTGCATCACGCCGTTCGTTGGCGCCGGTGTCGGCGGCTCGCGGGTGACCATCTCGAACTTCACCGATACGGGCATCAACAACAGCCCGGGCGCGACGACGAGCTTTGCGACGGCTCCGACCTCCTCGAAGTGGAATCTCGCCTGGGCGGCGCACGCGGGTCTCGCCTACAACGTCAATCCGAACCTCGTGCTCGAACTGGCCTACAGCTATGTCGACCTGGGGCAGGGACAGACCGGCGTGCTCTCGACCTACACCGGCACCACCACCGGCAACATCTTCAAGTTCAGGGACATCACGTCTCACGACCTGAAGCTCGGCGTGCGCTGGAACTTCGACAATCCTCCGCCGCCTCCGATGCCGCCGCTCATCCGCAAGGGCTGAGCCGAACGATCCTGATCCTGAGTTGCGACGGCGCGGGCCTCCCGCGCCGTTTGCTTTTTGAGCCGCGAGTCGAGCCGTACGGCGATGAAAGAATTACCGCGGACAGTGTTCCGGCAACGGATGATTAAGGTTAACGCGCGATGATCACGCCTGAGAGTTCAAGTGGAATTTGGAGCGTTGCGATGCGTAGCCTGATGGTGGGGATTTCGGTATTCGGCATGGTCTCGGCTGCTCAGGCTGCCGACTTGCCCGATCTGCCGATCCTGAGGGGCGGCCTGACCGAAGGTCTCAACAACTCACGGGTCAACTGGGACGGCTACTACGCGGGTATCCAGGGCGGCTACGGCTCGACCGACCAGCATTTCAGCAACACCAATGCGGGCCTTGCCAGCGGCGCGGTTCAGGGGACGGTGATCGGGGCCGAGATGCCCTCGTCCACCTGGAACTGGTCGCCTGGTTTCGGCAGTCAAACTTCCCGATCCTCGAGCTGGGGCGCCTTTGCCGGCTACAACTCGCAATGGGACGACGTCGTTCTGGGCGTTGAAGCGAACTACATGCACGGACCCTTCGGGATCCAGCCTTCGGCGGCCAGGGCGTTCGTTTCAGCTGCTGCGTTGTCGGACACCTTGTTTCATCGTGTCACGGTGACGCAGACGACGCAGATGTCCATCACTGACATGGCGACGATACGCGGTCGCGCCGGTTATGTGATGGGCGCGTTCCTGCCATATGCCCACTTCGGCGTGGCCATCGGGAATGCCAACATCGGTCAGACTGCGACCGTTCAGGATTCGACGGGGGCGGCGGCTGCCGGCCCCTTTACGGTCGTCAGTACGTTCAACGCCAACAATCTGAACCACAATCGCCTGATCTACGGCTACAGTGCCGGCCTCGGCGTCGACGTCAATCTGGTCGGCGGCCTGTTTGCGCGTGCGGAATACGAATACGTCCGCTTCACCTCGACCGTCGAAACCAATATCAACACGGTGCGCGCCGGCGTCGGCTACAAGTTCTGATCCGGCTGTCCCGAACGGGTCGGACAAAATGTCGATCACCATCCGGCCAGCGCGGCGTGAGGATGTCGGCGCCATCGTCGCGATGCTCGCCGATGATCATCTCGGGCGAGCCCGCGAGCGCCTCGAGGATCCGCTGCCGGAATCCTACTTCGCGGCCTTCGAAGCGATCTCGCGCGATTTGAACATCACCGTGGTGGTGGCCGAGGAGGCGGGCAGGGTGGTCGGCTGCCTGCAATTGTGCATCCTGCCCGGCCTCAGTTCGCAAGGCGCATCACGGGCGCTGGTCGAGGATGTCCGTGTCGCCACCGACCGCCGCAGCCGCGGCATCGGCGAGCTACTGCTGCAATGGGCGATCGGTGAGGCACGAAGCCGGCGCTGCAATCTGATCGAGCTGATGACGCACCAGAGCCGCACCGACGCGCAACGCTTCTACGAGCGGCTCGGCTTTGCCAAGAGCCATTTCGGCATGGTGATGCGGTTCTGACGTTGGCTACGTCGGCAGCCGGTAGGCCGCCATGGCATTCGGGCCGAAGGCCTTGTTGCGGATGTCGGGGCCGAGTTGCGTCAGGCACGAGTCGAGCGCCTGTTTGATCTCGTGATAGCTGCCGGCGAGCAGGCAGACCGGCCAGTCCGAGCCGAAGATCAGCCGGTCCGGGCCAAAGCAGCGCGCGACATGCATCACATAGGGTTGCAGCCGCTCGGCATCCCAGGCGGTCCAGTCAGCTTCCGTGGCGAGCCCCGAGACCTTGCACCAGACCTTGCCGGCGGTTGCCAGTTCAGCGATGCGATCGGCCCAGGCCTGATCGAAGCCGGTTGCGATCGGGGGCTTGGCGGCGTGGTCGAGCACGAAGCGCGCTGTCGGGAACGCGCGCACGGTGGCGATCGACGACGGCAGCTCGCGTGTGCGCACCAGGAGATCGTAGGTCAGATCGTGCGCGAACACGGCTTCGAGGCCACGCCGCACGTCGCTGCGCGACAGCCAATCAGGATCGGCCTCGTCGTGAACCTGATGGCGGATTCCGATCAGCCTGTCGCCGCCGGGCAGGCTGCGCAGCCGGTCAATCGTTGCTCCCAGCGATGGATCGGTCAGGTCGACCCAGCCGACGACGCCCGCGACGAACGGCGTCTCATGCGCGATGCGCAGGAACTCCTCGGTCTCGTCGAGCGACGATCTGGTCTGCACCAGGATGCTGACATCGAGCGCGTGGTCCGCGAGCAGCGGCGCGAGATCGGCGGGGCCGAACGGCCGCCGGATCGGCGCCAGCGCGTCGCCGGCCATCCACGGATAGTCTGCGCGAGCGGGGTCCCAGAAATGCTGATGCGCATCGATGCGGCGGCTCATCAGGCGCCTCCGGGCAGCGGCGCCCGCGCATCGACCAGGTTGCTGTCGCGCAGCGCGCGCCAGAACGCTGCCGGAACCGGCGCCTGCGCCATCGCGATGTTGTCGGCCGCCTCCTGCGCGGTTCGCGCGCCCTGCAGGCCGACGGTGATGGCGGGATGAGCGAGGCAGAACTGGATCGCGGCGGCCTTGAGCTCGGTGCCGTGCTGTTTGCACAATGCATCGAGCTGGCGTGCGCGGGCGACGAGGTCGGCATTGGCGTCCTCGTAGTTGAACTTCGCCTGCCCGAATGGATCCGCCAGAATGCCGCTGTTGTAGATGCCGCCGAGCAGGATGGCGATGCTCTGCCTCTGGCACAACGAAAGCAGCGTGTTCAGCGATCCCTGGTCGAGCAGCGTGTAGCGGCCGGCCAGAAGGAAGCAATCGACTGAAACGGCTTCCGCGAAGCGCGCCAGCATCTCCGACTGGTTCATGCCGGCCCCGATCGCCTTGATGCTGCCGTCGTCCCGCAGCCGCTGCAGCGCGCGGAACGCGCCGGCGACGGCGTCGTCGTAGTGGTCGTCGGGATCGTGCACCAGCAGGATGTCGATGCGATCGAAGCCGAGGCGGGTCAGGCTCTCCTCGACCGAACGCATGACGCCGTCGTAGGAATAGTCGAAATACGCCCGCACCGGTGGGACGCCCTTGAATTGCGGGTCTTCCGCTGGATTCGGTTCAGGCCGCAGTAGGCGTCCGACCTTGGTCGAGAGCACATAGCTGTCGCGCGGCTGCTGGCGCAGAAATGCGCCGAGCCGCTGCTCGGCCAGGCCGAAGCCATAGAAGGGGGCGGTGTCGAAAAATCGCACCCCGTTTGACCAAGCGGCCGCGATCGTGGCCTCGGCATCTTGATCGCTCACCGGCTCGAACAGGCCGCCGAGCGGCGCTGTGCCCAGGCCAAGCCGGGTGACGTCGAGCGAGGTCCTCCCCAGACGGACGCGTTCCATTGTTCTGATCCTTGTTGTTCGGCGCGTTTGGATGACCTCATTGTGCATGGATGCATGCGGCCAGACAATGACCTCGCATGGTGCGCCACAACGAGAACGGAATTGGAGGGGCGATGTCTGAGATCAATCCGCTGACGGCGCTGGGCGTCGTGGTGGCGACTGCGGCGACGGACGCCGTCTATGTGATGTTCACCTCGGCGGTGGTCGCGCGGCGCCGGTTGTCGGCCGCGACGTGGAGCTCGATCTGGTACATGCTCTCGTCCTTCGCCGTCATCAGCTATACCGAGAACTGGATCTACGTCGCATTCGCGGCGGTGGGCTCATGGATCGGCGCCTACGCGTCGATGACGTTCCTGCACCGTCCGCCCGCCGGCCAAGCGCCGGTGGGATCGCCGCCGGAATAGTGCTGCTTGTATGCCAGCACGTCTGCGTGAGCGGGGATATCAGCGCGCGCGAAGTTCCTTGACGAGGAACGACCGTTCCCTTAATCACGCCGGCGGGACACCTCCCCCCAACGGGAGGCTTACTATCTGGAAGGATAGACGATGACTGCAGCGAAGCCCTCGCAGCGGCCTGCCGTGCCGCATTTCTCCTCCGGCCCCTGCGCCAAGCGCCCCGGATGGACCTCCGAAAATCTCAAGGACGCTCCCCTCGGCCGCTCGCATCGCGCGAAGGTCGGCAAAGCCAAGCTCAAGCAGGCGATCGAGCTGACGCGCGACGTGCTCGAAGTGCCCGCCGACTACAAGATCGGCATCGTGCCGGCGTCGGACACCGGTGCCGTCGAGATGGCGCTGTGGTCGCTGCTCGGTGCGCGACCCGTCACCACGATCGCCTGGGAATCGTTCGGCGAGGGCTGGGTCAGCGACATCGTCAAGGAACTCAAGCTCAAGGACGTCACCAAGCTGCATGCCGGCTATGGCGAGATCCCGGATCTCTCGAAGGTCGATCCGGCCAGCGACATCGTCTTCACCTGGAACGGCACCACCTCGGGCGTGCGCGTGCCGAATGCCGACTGGATCAGCGCGAGCCGTGAAGGCCTCACGATCTGCGACGCGACCTCGGCCGCGTTCGCGCAACCGCTCGACTGGCCGAAGCTCGACGTCGTCACCTTCTCCTGGCAGAAGGCGCTCGGCGGCGAGGCCGCGCATGGCATGCTGATCCTGTCGCCGCGTGCGGTAGAGCGCCTCGAAACCTACAAGCCGGCGTGGCCGCTGCCGAAGATCTTCCGCCTCACCAAGGGCGGCAAGCTCAATGCCGGCATCTTCGAAGGCGAGACCATCAACACGCCGTCGATGCTGTGCGTCGAGGACTATCTGGACGCGCTCAACTGGGGCAAGTCGATCGGCGGCCTGAAGGCGCTGATCGCTCGTGCCGACGCCAACACCAAGGTGCTGGCGGACTGGAAGGCGCGTACGCCCTGGATCGACTTCCTCGCGCAGGATCCCGCGATCCGCTCCAACACGTCGGTGTGCCTGAAAGTGGTCGATCCCGCGATCACCGCGCTGTCGGCCGATGCGCAGGCGGAGTTTGCCAAGAAGCTGGTGTCGCTGGTCGAGAAGGAGAACGCCGGCTTCGACTTCGCGCATTATCGCGATGCGCCGGCGGGCCTGCGGATCTGGTGCGGCGCGACCGTGGAGGCCAGCGACGTTGCGCTGCTGACGCAGTGGATCGACTGGGCGTTCACCGAGGCCAAGGCCGCGCTGCCGAAGGTGGCCTGAGGCACTTGCGTCATTGCGAGCGCAGCGACGTGTCCGCCGAAGCCCAACGGGCGAAGGCGGAAGCAATCCAGGGCCACGAAGAAAGTCTGGATTGCTTCGTCGCTTCGCTCCTCGCAATGACGAAAATGAGCAGCGTAGGGTGGGCAAAGGCGCGCAGCGCCGTGCCCACCATCTACCTGACCTGACGCGAGAGAGCGGTGGGCACGCTTCGCTTTGCCCACCCTACGAGCTTTCACCTTATTTCGGCGCCGTGCGCCGCGCCTCTGTCGAGGAGGCCGTGAAGGAAACATCGCCATGACCAAACCCAGAGTTCTCATCTCCGATGCACTGTCGCCGGCTGCCGTGCAGATCTTCAAGGATCGCGGCGTCGAGGTCGACTTCCAGCCCAATCTGGGCAAGGACAAGGACAAGCTCGCCGACATCATCGGCGACTATGACGGCCTCGCGATCCGCTCCGCGACCAAGGCCACGGCCAAGATCATCGAGCGCGCCAAGCGGCTCAAGGTGATCGGCCGCGCCGGCATCGGCGTCGACAATGTCGAGATCCCCGCGGCGACCGCCAAGGGCGTCATCGTCATGAACACGCCGTTCGGCAACTCGATCACCACCGCCGAGCATGCCATCACGCTGATGCTGTCGCTGGCGCGCGAGATCCCGCAGGCCGATGCCTCGACCCAGGCCGGCAAGTGGGAGAAGAACCGCTTCATGGGCGTCGAGATCACCGGCAAGACGCTGGGCGTGATCGGCTGCGGCAACATCGGCTCGATCGTCTGCGACCGTGCGCAGGGCCTGCGCATGAAGGTGATCGGCTTCGACCCGTTCCTCACCGAGGAGCGCGCGCTCGATCTCGGCGTCGAGAAGGTCGAGCTCGACGAGCTGCTGAAGCGCGCCGATTTCATCACGCTGCATACGCCGCTGACCGACAAGACCCGCAACATCATCGACGCCGCGGCGTTCGCCAAGATGAAGAAGGGCGTGCGTCTCATCAACTGCGCGCGCGGCGGCCTCGTCGACGAGCAGGCGCTGCTCGCGGCGCTCGACAGCAAGCATGTCGCAGGTGCGGCGCTCGACGTGTTCGCCGAGGAGCCGGCGACCAGCAATGCGCTGTTCGGCCACCCCAACGTGATCTGCACGCCGCATCTCGGCGCGTCCACCACCGAGGCGCAGGAAAACGTCGCGCTGCAGATCGCCGAGCAGATGTCGGACTATCTCCTGACCGGCGCGATCTCCAACGCGATCAACTTCCCGTCGATCACCGCCGAGGAAGCGCCGAAGCTGAAGCCGTTCATCGCGCTCGCCGAGAAGCTCGGCTCGTTCGCGGGCCAGCTCACCGAGAGCAGCATCACCAAAATCCAGATCACCTACGAAGGCCACGTCGCGGAGATGAAGACGCGGGCGCTCACGTCGGCGGTGCTGGCCGGCCTGCTCAGGCCGATGCTGGGCGAGGTCAACGTCGTGTCGGCGCCGGTCATTGCCAAGGAGCGCGGCATGATCGTCGACGAGGTGCTGCGTGCCGGCGAGAGCGACTATGAGAGCCTGATCACGGTGTCGGTCACCACCGAGCACCAGGAGCGCGCGGTGTCGGGCACGGTCTATGCCGACGGCAAGCCGCGCCTCGTCGACATCAAGGGCATTCGTGTCGACGCCGAGTTCGGCTCGGCGATGATCTACGTCACCAACGAGGACAAGCCGGGCTTCATCGGCAAGTTCGCGAGCCTGCTCGGCGACGCAAAGATCAACATCGCGACCTTCCACCTCGGCCGCGTCGCCGCCGGCGGCGACGCCATCGCGCTGGTCGAAATCGACGGCGCGGTGCCGGCGGAGCTGCTGGCGAAGATCCAGGCGCTGCCGCAGGTCAAGCAGGCCAAGGCGCTGGCGTTCTGATCGCCTGATTGGATGACTTGAAACGGCGGCACGGCCTCTGGCCTGCCGCCGTTTTTGATTCTGAACGGGTACGGGGAGACTTCTCTCGATTGAACCCGGCTTTCTTTCGCTGCGTCTAACGCCCGATGAAGGACCGGCTGCCCCGGTCCCGCGGGCGTTGGGCTGCGGAGAAAGTGATGACCATGCGAAACAAGGGCCTGCTTGCCACGGGTCTCGTGCTGGGTGCTGCGCTGACGGCGTCGCCCGGCCATGCTGCAAACCTCGATGCAACGTCCACGGTCGACGCCGTGACGGTCTATCCGGATGGCGCGACGGTGACGCGGGCGATCACGCTCGATGTTCCCGCCGGTGACAGCACCGCCTTTGCCAAGGACTTTCCGCTCGGCCTCGATATTGCTTCGCTGCGTGTCGAGGGCGAGGCCGGGACGAAGCTCGTGATCGGCACCGTGGATGTCAAGCCTCCCCGTGCGGCGCCGCCCGTCAATCTGCCCGATATCGACAAGCGCATCGAGGCGTTGAAGGACGAGCGCGCCAATCTCGACGGCGCCATCGCCGCCGCGCTCGCGCGCAAGAAATTCGCCGAGCGTTTTGCCGAGGCCTCTCCCGCCGGTCTCGGCGAGAAGGGCGAAGCGCGTCCGATCGCGGAATGGCGCACTGCCTTCGCGGCCGTTGCGGAGGAGGTCGGTCAGGCCGACGGGGCCATTCGCGACGCCGAGCGCAAGCAGCGCGACATCGATCGCGAGATCGCGCGGCTGCAGGCCGATCGCGCCGCGAAGCCTCCGAGCAAGCTAGAGGTCCAGATCGAGCTGTCGGCTGCGGCTGCGACGAAGGCGACCCTCCGCGTGACCTACGCCGTGCGCAACGCGCGCTGGGTGCCGCTCTACGACGCGCGCCTCGATACGTCGGCGAAGGACCGCAAGCCCGCGCTGGAACTGGTGCGCCGTGCCGAGGTTCAGCAGAGCACCGGCGAGGACTGGTCGGATGTGGCGCTCTCGGTCTCAACTGTCAGGACCGGGCGCGGCGGCAGCGCCCCGGAGTTGAGGACGGTGATTGCGCAATATCCATCGCCGCCGGCTCCGCCCATGGCCCAGCTCGGGACGCTGGCCGACAAGGCACCGAGGCAGCGCAGCGTGGAAGCGCTCGCCCCGAGCGCCGCAGCTCCCGAGATGGCGAAGCGAGCAGAAGAACGCGAGACCGCTGTCGAGATCAGCGCCTTCCAGACCGCGTTCCGCCTTCCCGGCCGTGTCAGCCTCGGCACCCATGATGGCGCCAAGAGCCTGCGCATCTCGACGGCAATGATCATGCCGGAGCTCATCATTCGTTCGGCGCCGGTGGCAGACCCCACCGCCTATCTCGAGGCGAGCTTCACGCAGAGCGAGGACGCGCCGCTGCTGCCCGGCAAGGTCGCGATCTATCGCGATGGCATGTTCGTCGGCACGTCGAAGCTGGCTTCCTCCGGCAAGGTCGAGACCGTTCGCCTCGGCTTCGGAGCCGACGACAAGGTCAAGGTCGAGCGCAGCGTGGTCAAGCGCAACGAGGGCTCGGCGGGACTGATCGTGACGACGGCGAAGATCGACGAGCGTGCCTTCAAGACGACGGTGCGTAACGCCCATGACTTCCCGGTCAAGGTGGCGATCCAGGATCAGCTGCCGGTCAGCGAGAACGAGGACATCACCGTCGAGATGCTGCCGTCGACCACGCCGCCGACCGCGACCAATGTGCGCGACCGGCGCGGCGTCACCGAATGGCTGCTCGACGCCAAGCCGAACGAGACCAAGGAGGTCTCGTTCGCGTGGCGCGTCCGCTGGCCCAAGGACAAGTCCATCGTGATGCAGCCGTCCGGCTAGGTGCCGGACCTTGCTGATTACGGGGGCGGGGCTCGTTCCCGCCTCCGCATGAGTTCATCGACGGCCGGCGCCGACGCGGTCGAGCAGGGCCGCTCCGGTGCGGATGCCGTTGTAGAAGCAGTCGATCGTCATGTTCTCGTTCGGCGCATGGTTGGCTTCGTCGGCGTTGGCATAGGGCACGACGAAGGCGGGCACGCCCAGGATCTTGGTGAACACGTAGTCCGGCAGGCTGCCGCCAGTGCAGGGAATCTCGAACGGCGAGACGCCTTGCGCCAGCTCGAGGGCGCTGCGGATGATCGCGCCATAGGGCGAGTCCATCGGCACGCGTGACGGCAGCATGCCTCCGTGGGGAATGAACTCCACCTCCGGCGCGTGCTTCCTGACATGGGCCTCGACCTTGGCCAGCACGTCGGCGGGCGTCATCGCCTCGACCAGGCGGATGTCGCATTTCGCGACGGCCTCGCACGGCAGCACGGTCTTGGTGCCCGGGCCGCCATAGCCGCCATGCAGGCCGTTGATGGTCAGCGTCGGGTGAAACATCAGCCGTTCGTAGTAGCCACGGTCCGCCGGCTGATCGAGCCGGCTGAGACCGAGGCTCGTCTTGGCGGCGTCGAGGTCGAGCGGCAGGCGCTTCACCGCGGCGACGTCCAGCTCGCTCGGCGGCACGATCGCATCATGCAATCCGTCGATCGTGATCTCGCCGGCGGCATTCTTCATCGTCGCCAGCAGATGCACCAGCGTCCAGATCGGGTTCGGCACGATGCCGCCGAGATTGCCCGAATGCACGTCACGGCTGGCGTGCCTGGCGCGCAGCTCGAACGAGCACATGCCGCGCACGCCATAGGTCATGGTCGGCCGCCCCGAGGGATGCATCGGGCCGTCGGCCGTGACGACGAAATCGGCCTTGAGCCGCTCCTTGTGGGCGGCGACGAAATCGGCAATCCGCGGGCTGCCGATCTCCTCCTCGCCCTCGAGCAGGAAGATCACGTTGCACGGCAGCTCGCCATGCACCTTCAGGTGGGACTCGATCGCCATCAGCTGCGCGAAGTGCTGGCCCTTGTTGTCGCCGATGCCGCGCGCATAGATGCGGCCGTCGCGGATGGTCGGCTCGAACGGCGGGCTCAGCCACAGCTCCAGCGGATCCGGCGGCTGAACGTCATAGTGGCCGTAGAGCAGCACGGTCGGCGCACCCGGCTTCTTCTGCCAGCGTCCGAGCACCATCGGATGGCCGGCAGTCGGCAGCGTCTCCGCGTCGAGCTCGATTCCCTTGAGCATGTCGACCAGAAGTGCGGCGACCTCGGCGATCCCAATATTGTGCGCGCTGATGGACGGATGCCGGACGTAGTCCATCACGCGGGTCAGGAAGCGCTCTTTCTCCGCATCGATGTGGCGGAACACCGCCTCCAGCTGGGCGGAGGCAGATGGCGGCGGCTGCACCTCGGTCATGAGAACGTCCTGCGAAGAAATGAGGAGACGTTGGCCGTTGTGACGCAAATGACGGCGAAAGCAAAGCATCGATCATCCGCGACGGGGAGGCGGACTTGATCCAGAACAAGCGCGGGGACAGGCCCGGTTGTTAAGGCTGGTGCAGTTCCGGGGCTGCAATCAAGCTCTGGACGCCAACCCGAGTGTGCCGACATGGAATCCGATCCGAATGTCCGCAAGCAGGCCATTGCCGTCGGCTACATCTTTCTTGCCGGCGTCGGCATGCTGCTGCTGCAATGGCTGCTGACCACGTACAACACCGTCGAGACCATCCCCTATAGCCAGTTCGAGCAACTGGTGGAGCAGGGGAAGATCGCCGAGGTGTCGGTCAGCCAGGATACGATCCAGGGCAAATTCAAGGACAAGCAGGCCGACGGCAAGACCTCGTTCATCACGGCGCGGGTCGATCCGCCGCTCGCCGAGAAGCTCGCGGCCAAGGGCGTCACCGTGACCGGCGTCCCCTCCGGCGGCGCGATTCAGACTTTGCTGTCCTGGATCGTGCCGGCGCTGATGTTCTACCTGATCTGGGTGTTTCTCGGCCGCAAGGTCATGGACCGGCAGGGCTTCGGCGGCCTGATGTCGATCGGCAAGTCGCGCGCCAAGGTCTATGTCGAGACCGACACCAAGGTGACCTTTGCCGACGTCGCGGGTGTCGACGAGGCGAAGTTCGAGCTGCAGGAGGTCGTGCAGTTCCTGAAGGATCCGAAGAGCTATGGCCGGCTCGGCGCGCACGTGCCGAAGGGCATCCTGCTGGTCGGCCCGCCCGGCACCGGCAAGACCTTGCTGGCGCGGGCCGTGGCCGGCGAAGCGGGGGTTGCGTTCTTCTCGATCTCGGGATCCGAGTTCGTCGAGATGTTCGTCGGTGTCGGCGCTGCCCGCGTTCGCGACCTGTTCGAGCAGGCGCGCAAGGCCGCGCCCTGCATCATCTTCATCGACGAGCTCGATGCGCTCGGCCGCAGCCGTACCGCCGGCGGTCAGCTCGGCGGCTATGACGAGAAGGAGCAGACGCTCAATCAGCTGCTCGCCGAGCTCGACGGCTTCGATCCGAGCGCCGGCGTGATCCTGCTTGCCGCTACCAACCGGCCCGAGATCCTGGATCCGGCGCTGCTGCGCGCCGGCCGCTTCGATCGCCAGGTGCTGGTCGACCGGCCCGACAAGGGCGGCCGGCTCGCGATCCTGAAGGTCCATGTTCGCAGGATCACGATGGCCGGGAGCGTCGATCTCGACAAGGTCGCGGCGCTGACGGCCGGCTTCACCGGCGCCGACCTCGCCAATCTCATCAACGAGGCCGCGATCGCGGCGACGCGCCGCAACGGCAGCGACGTGACTTTCGATGATTTCACCTTGGCCATCGAGCGCATCGTCGCCGGTATCGAGAAGAAGAGCCGTGTGCTCAGTGCCGCCGAGCGGCGCCGGGTCGCCTATCACGAGATGGGCCACGCGCTGGTCGCGGCCAATCTCACCGGCGTCGATCCGGTGCAGAAGGTCTCGATCATTCCCCGCGGTGTCGGCGCGCTCGGCTACACCATGCAGCGTCCGACCGAGGATCGCTTCCTGCTCGCCGTCAGCGAGCTCAAGAACCGCATCGCGGTCCTGATGGGCGGGCGGGCGTCGGAGCAACTGATCTTCGACGGCGACGTGTCGACCGGCGCAGCCGACGACCTGCAGCGTGCGACCGAGATCGCGATCGAGATGGTCACCAAATACGGAATGGATGGGACGGTCGGTCAGAGGACCTACGCGCCGCGTCCGCAGGCTTCGTTCCTGCAGCCGCAGGATCAGATCGTCTCGGCGGCCGAGGAGACCGGGCGCGAGATCGACCTGGCCGTGCGGCAGCTGATCGCCGACGGCGATGAGCAGGCACGCGCGATTCTCGAACGCCACCGCCCGGATCTCGAGCGCGGGGCTGCGCTGCTGATCGCCAAGGAGACGCTGACGGCCGAGGAGTTTGCCCCGCTGCGGCCGGCCGCCTCCCGCGAGGCGGCGATGACGGGCTGACCCGTGGTTCTACGGGCAAGTTCCGCAACGGAACCCTAACCAACACGTGTTGAATTGTTCGACGATTTTTCGCTGGCGATTGATGACATTTGCCGAGGAGTTCGTCGCGTGCTGTTGAATAACATGAAGATCGCTCCCAAGCTGGCGATCGTGGTCGGCGTCGCGCTCCTGGGTCTTGCTGCGGCCGGAACGTTCGCCGCCAACCTGATGCATCGAGAGATGGTCAACGCCCGCATCGAGCAGTGCCGGGCGATCGTCGAGACGGCGCGCAACATGGCGATGGGCCTCATCAAGGAGGTCGAGGCTGGCAAGTTGACGAAGGAGGCGGCGCTGGACGAGTTCGTCAAGCGCGGCAGCACGATGACCTTCGACAAGGGCTCGGGCTATCTGTTCGCCTACACGATGGAGGGCAACGTCGTGTTGTCCCAGGACCCGAAGCTGCGCGGCTCGAACGTCATCGATTTCGAGCTCAACGGCCGCAAGCTCGTCGTCGAGCTACGCGACGGCGTCGCCAAGGACGGCGAGGTGACCCTGCACTATGAATATCTGCGGCCGGGCCAGGAGCAGCCGATCCGCAAGATCTCTTATGCGGTAGCCATCCCCGGCTGGAATACGTTCGTCGGCACAGGCGTCTATGTCGACGATCTCGATGCCAAGATGAAGCCGTTGAAGCTGTTGATGTGGCTGGCCTGCGCGGGAATCGCGGTCGTCGCCGGCGGCATTGCCTGGCTGATCAGCCGCAGCATCAGCGTGCCGCTCAACCGTCTCGGCAGCCGTATGCGCGAGCTCGCCGAAGGCCAGCTCGATGGCGAGATTCCCGGCGTTGGCCGCGGTGACGAGGTTGGCGCGATGGCCGCTTCGGTGCAGATCTTCAAGGACAATGCGATGCGTGTGCGCCAGCTGGAGCAGGCGGAGGCCGCGACTCACCAGCGCGCCGAGGCGGAGCGCCGCGCGGCCATGCAGAACCTCGCCGCCGACTTCGAGCGCAGCGTCAACGGCATCGTTCGCTCGGTTGCGTCGGCCGCCGAGGGTATGCAGCACACCGCTGAATCGATGACGTCGACGGCGAGCGATGCGAGTTCGCGGGCCTCCACCGTCAGCGCCGCCACCCAGAGCGCCAACGACAATGTCGGCACGGTCGCGGCCGCTGCGGAGGAGCTCTCCAGCTCGGTCACCGAGATCTCCCGCCAGGTCGCCCGCTCCAGCGAGATCGCGAGCAAGGCAGTCGGCGACGCCGAGCGCACCAATGCCACCGTCCAGGTGCTCTCGACCGGGGCCGAAAAGATCGGCGAGGTGGTCAAGCTGATCCACTCGATCGCGGCGCAGACCAATCTGCTGGCGCTGAACGCCACCATCGAAGCCGCACGGGCGGGCGAGTCCGGCAAGGGGTTTGCCGTGGTCGCCTCCGAGGTCAAGGCGCTTGCCAACCAGACGGCGAAGGCGACCGAGGAGATCTCGGCCCAGGTCGCAGCGATGCAGACCTCGACCCAGGATGCGGTTGCGGCGATCAGCGGCATCACCCAGACGATCGCGCAGATGAGCGAGATCACGAACTCGATCTCCACCTCGATCACGCAGCAGGGCGACGCGACGCGCGAGATCGCCCGCAACATCCAGTCGGTGGCGGCCGGCTCCAATGAGATCAGCGCCCATATCGGCGGCGTCACCAAGGCGGCGGAAGCGACCGGCATGGCGGCTTCGGAAGTGCTGGCCAGCGCGCGCGAACTCGATAGCCAGTCCGGCCTGCTGCAGCAGGCGGTCGACGGCTTCATGGCCAAGGTGCGAACCGCGTAGCCAAGGCGACGACATCGGATCTGCTCTCGAGGCCGAAGCGACAGCCAGAGACCGTCGCGGTCAGGCGACCTTGGTACGGCCGGTGCGTGATGCGATGACCACGCCAGCGATGACCAGTGCGTAGCCCGCCAGGTGAAACGGCTTCAGCTGTTCACCGAGCAGCAGGATCGCCAGCACCGAGCCGAACAACGGCACGAGATGCAGGAACGGCGCGGCCCGGTTCGGTCCGATCAGCCCGATGCCGCGGTTGAAGAACAGGTAGGCGAGCGTGGATGCGAACACCACGACATAGCCGAGCGTCAGGATCGACAGCAGGTCGGGCTGCAGCACGAAGCCGGACGCGTACTCCCAGACCGCCAGCGGGAACAGCAGCACTGCGCCCAGCGCCGTACAGCACGAGATCAGCGACAGCTGGTGAACGGCAGGCCGCCGCGTCATGACGGCCGAGTAGATCCCGAACACCATGAGCGCGCCGGCAAACATCAGGTCGCCGCGGTTGAACTGGATGGCGGCGAGAGCTCCGAGATCGCCGCGCAGCAGGATCACCAGAACGCCGATCAGCGACATCGCAATGCCGGCGAACTGCGCCGCGGTGAGCCGCACTCCGAACAGGACGAGCGACCAGAGCGCCACGAACAGCGGGGCGGAGGATTGGATCAGCAGCCCATTGAGGGCCTGGGTGTACTGCATCGCCCAATAGGACAGCGCATTGTTGATGGCAAAGCCGGTCAGCGCGAGCACCAGCAGCAGCGGCCAGTTGGCCAGCAGCGTCCGCCAGTCACGCGCCAGATGCGCGCGGGCGAACGGCCACAGCATCAGGAAGGTCCCGACCCAGCGAATGCAGGACAGCGTCAGCGGCGGAACGTGGCCTGCGACATAGCGCGCCAACACGATGTTGCCCGCCCAGAACAGCGACGCCAGGGTGAGCAGCAGATAGGGCTGATTGTTGAGCCAGGCCAGCGGCGAGGTCGAACGTGGTTGGGTGGGCAAGGAATCGGCTTCTCTTGTTGACCAACCTTGTGCCGGAAACCGCCGGCGCGACAAGAGCGCCCGGCGGAATGGCGCTATGCCGAAAAGCGAACGGGCCTTTACAAAACGAATATTCGTTTTTATGGTGACGGGGTGATGCTAGCCAATCGAACCGACGGTCGCGGTTTGTGGCGTCGGACAGGAGCCGCGCATGCCGAAACTCAAGCCTGAATCGATGGCGGCGCGCCGTGACGAGATCCTGCAGGCCGCTGAAATCTGCTTCGCGCGCCAGGGTTTCCATCAGACCACGATCGCCGACGTGATCGCGCAATCCGGTTTGAGCGCGGGCTGCATCTACGGTCATTTCGCCGGCAAGGAGCAGCTCATCCAGGCGATCGGCGAGCATCGCCATGCCCGCGACGCGGCGTTGCTCGCCGCAGCGCGCGACAGCTCCGATCCGCTGGACGCATTGCGCGCCATCGCGCGCGCGTCGCTTGCTGACATGCAGAAGGACGAGGGCCTGCGCAGCCGTCGCATCGCGCTGCAGCTCTGGGCCGAGGCGCTGCGGGACGACGCCATCCGCGGCCAGGTGATCGACGGCGTTCGCAAGCCCGTCGCGCTGATTGCCGAGTTGCTGCAGCGCGGCCAGCGGCTCGGTCTCATCGACCGGGCCGTCAATGCGCGCAGCATGGCCCGCACGATGGTCGCGATGTTTCAGGGCTTCGTGCTGCAGCGGCTCTGGGGTGAGCCGTTCTCGCCGTCCGAGGCGATGGCGAGCTTCGAACTGCTGCTGTCGAGCCTGGCGCCGCGGCGATGAGGTGCATCGATCGTCTCCAACAGCGCAGGGCGGGTCGGCGCGATGGATGTCATTGAACTCATCGGCGGTCTCGGCACCGGATTGGTCGGCGGCTTCACCTCGGGGCTGCTCGGCGTCACGCCCGGTGGTGGGCTCGTGGTGTTCGCGGTCATGCTGCTCGGAGCCGAGCAGCACGCCGCGCAAGGCCTCTCGCTGGTCGCGCAGATCCCACCGACAAGCGCGGCCGGCATCAGGCGCTATTGGGACAGCGGCAGCCGGGTGACCGCGGCGGCGCTGCTCTGGCTCGGCGTGGGATTCCTGGTCGGCGGCGTCGCCGGCGCGCTGATGGCGAACTGGGCGACGGCAGCGGTGCTGCAATGGTCCTACGTGGTGTACCTCTTGATGCTCGATGCGTTGCTGCTGCGCCGGCGACAGGCGAAGGAGTCCGCCGAAGCAGGCGGAGCTGCGCCGGAGCCGGGTCGAGCGGCGCTGCTGGCGGTGGGCTGCGCGGCGGGCGTGTCCTCGGGCTTTCTCGGGATCGGCGGCGGGCTGGCCACGGTGGTGGGCTTGAGCGCGGTGCTCGGCATGGCGCAGCACCGGGCCCAGATGATCAGCCTTGCGCTGACGATGGTGCCCACGACACTTCCATCAGCCTGGGTCTACTGGCGGCACGGCGCCATGCCGGCCTGGCCCGTTCTCGTCGCTGTCATCGCAGGCCTCGTGGTCGGTACCGACATCGGCGCACGCCTGGCCAACCGCGTTCCGCCGGAACGGTTGCGCGTCCTGCTGGTCGGCTTCGTGTCGCTGATGGCCGTCTGCATGACGCTCAAGGCGCTTGGATGAGCTGTTGGCCTCACGTCGCCTGCTTGCGCGAGGCGGCGTAGACGCCGCTCAGCACCAGGGCGAAGCCGATGACGTGAAAGATCTGCGGTTGCTCGCCGAGGAAGACGAAGGCCATGATCGAGCCGAACACCGGCACGACGTGGAAGAACGGCGCGGCGCGGTTGGCGCCGATCAGCAGCACGCCGCGATTGAAGCAGAGATAGGCGATCGTCGACGGGAAGATCGCGACGTAGAGCAGCGACAGCAGGTTCTGGGTGTCGAACGCCATCACCGGGCGCGCGTTGAGCTCCCAGATCAACAGCGGAATCAGGCTCGCCGCGCCGCAGCCGAAAGTGAAGGCGACCATCGACAGGCCATGGATCTGCGGCCGCTTGATGGACAGCACCGAGTAGAAGCCGAACACCGCCAAGGCGACCAGGAAGATCAGGTCGCCCTTGTTGAAGCTGATCTCGGCGAGCGCAGCCGGATGGCCGCGGGTCAGGATCAGCAGTACGCCTGCGAGCGACAGCACGATGCCGATCGCTTGCGCCAGCGTCAGGTGCACGCGCAGCAGCACCATCGACCAGAGCGCCACGATCAGCGGCCCGCCGGATTGCAGCAGCAGCGTATTGAGGGCCTGGGTGTATTCGAGCGACCAGTATTGCAGCGTATTGAACGCGCCGATGCCGGTCACCGACAGTGCGATCATGATGCCGAGCTTGGAGCGGATCGCCGGCCAGTCCTGGCGAAGCTGCTTCCAGGCCAGCGGCAGGATGATCAGGAAGGCCATTGACCAGCGCAGGAACGACAAGGTCACCGGCGGGATGTGACCGGCGGCGAGACGGCCGACGACGGCATTGCCGGCCCAGCACAGCGCCGTGATGCTGAGCAGCACATAGGGCTGGTTGGCGATCCAGGCGCGTGTTGGCGCTGGGGACGCTGTGGGATCGGCGGCAGACATGCGACGGCGTTGGCCCCGGTTCGTGCGCCGCGGCATCCGGCCCGGTCAATCCCGGCCGCTGGTCCTCCCCGGCCTCGTCGAGAGACACCAATTGCAGCTGCCCATCAAGAGGGCAGATGCATCGCGACCATGCAGCGGCGGCGGTCATCAACGTGGGTGATGAAGATGGCGCCGATGACGTCGCGTAGGGCTGGAGCGCAGCGCGAGCGATTTCATCGCTTCCGCGCTGATCAGATAGGCGGCCACAAGGGCGGCGATGGCGGCCAGCAGAGTGACCGGCGGCGCGACGAAGCCGAACCATGCGCCTGCCGGCGTGAAGGGAACGACGAGCGCGACGAACAGCGCGGTCAGCGACGACGCCGTCAGCATCGGATCGGCCCGGTTGCTCCAGGGCCGGCCATTGGTGCGGATGATGAAGATCACGAGAATCTGTGTCGCCATCGATTCCAGAAACCAGGCTGTGCGGAACTCGTCAGGGCTGGCCTGGAACAGATAGAGCAGGACGCCGAAGGTGAGGAAATCGAACAGCGACGACAACGGACCCATGATGGCCGCGAAGCGCAGCAGCCGCTTCATGTCCCAGCGCTGCGGACGCGCGGTCGCCTGTGGGCTCACGCGATCGAACGGGATGCCGAGCTCGGACAGATCATAGAGCAGGTTGTTGAGCAGGATCTGCGTCGGCAGCATCGGCAAGAACGGCAGCATGATCGAGGCGACCGCCATCGACAGCATGTTGCCGAAATTCGAGCTCGCGCCCATGCGCACGTATTTCAGGATATTGGCGAAGGTGCGCCGCCCTTCCTCGACACCGTCGGCGACGACTTCGAGGTCGGAGGCGAGCAGGATCATGTCGGCAGCCGCCTGCGCGACGCCGGTCGCGCCATCGACGGACAGGCCGATGTCCGCCACTTTGAGCGCCGGCGCATCATTGATGCCGTCGCCGAGAAAGCCGACGACCTCGCCCGAGGCCTGCAGCGCCTTGACGATGCGCGACTTCTGATCCGGCGCGAGCCGGCCGAACGCATCGGCCGAGCGCACCTGCACGGCCAGTGCATCGTCGCTGAGCTCGGCGATGTCGCTGCCGGACAGCACGCGATCCGCCTTCAGCCCGACCAGGCCGGCGAGGCGTTTCACGACGACTGGATCATCGCCGGAGAGGATCTTCAACGCGATGCCGGCGCGCGCGAGCTGGGCGATCGCTGCGGCCGCGGTTGGCTTGGGCGGATCGGCGAACGCGCACAGGCCCTCGAAGATCAGCTCCTGCTCGTCGTCAGTCTCGATCTCGCGCGGAGCGCCGGTCCAGGGTTTTGAGGCGATCGCGACGGTGCGCAGCCCCTCGCGCGCCAGCGCGTGAACGCGCGCGCGCATCTCATCGCGGCCGCTATCGTCGAGCGCGATGACGCCGCCGGCATGACGTTGCCGAGTGCAGAGTTCGATGACGGCCTCCGGCGCCCCCTTCACGATCAGGATCTGATCCGTTCCTCGCACCGCCAGCACAGAGCCGAGGCGGCGCGAGAAGTCGAAGGTCTGCTGGCCGCCTAGCGTCCAACCCGCCGCCGCATGATCGGCGCCCGCGATCAGCGCCGTATCGAGCGAGCCGCGGTCGCCGCCGAGTGCGGCCGCAATGGCGCCGAGCTCCGCCGCGCGCGAATGGTCGCTGCCGTCGGGTGCGATGCTGCGCGCGAGTGTGATCTCCGCCGAGGTCAGCGTCCCCGTCTTGTCGGTGCACAGCACCGACATCGCGCCGAGATCGTGAATCGCCGCCAGCCGCTTCACGATCACCTTGCGCTTGGCCATGCGCAGCGCGCCGCGGGACAGCGTCACCGTCGTGATCATCGGCAGCAGCTCGGGCGTCAGTCCGACCGCGAGCGCCACCGAGAACAACAGCGAGTCGAGCACGTCGCGGCCGAACACGACGCGGACTGCGAGCACGATCAGCACCAGCGCGAGTGTGAGCCGCGCAATGACGAGGCCGAATTCGTGCAGGTCGCGCTCGAACGGCGTGCGCGCCTGTGCTTCCGCCAGCGCCGCGGCGGCCGCACCGAACATCGTGTTAGGTCCGGTGTTGACGACGAGGGCGACCGCCTCGCCGGTCTGCGCGACCGAGCCGCGGAACAGCGCGTTCGAGGTGTCGTTGTCATCGCTCGCGACGCCGGCCTGCTTGGTCACTGGATAGGGCTCGCCCGTGAGCGCGGCCTCGCCGGCGGTGAAAGCCTTGGATTCGAGGATCAGCGCATCGGCCGGAACGATGTCGCCGGCGCGCACGCGCAGGACATCGCCAGGGACGACCATGTCGACGTCGATCTCGCGATAGGCGCCATCGCGTTTGACCTCGGCCTTCAAGGCGACGGAGCGCCGCAGCTCCTCGGCGGCCTTGACGGCATGTCCCTCCTGAACGGTGTCGAGTCCAATCGACAGCGTGAGAATGAGAACGATGATCGCGCCGCCGATCGCGTCTCCTGTCGCCATCGAGATGATGCCCGCGACCAACAGGATGAGCGACAGCGGCTCGAGCAAGCGGCGAAGCACGGCGCGCAGGGGACCAACGACGTGAGACGGCGTATCGGCATTGCGGCCGTAGCGCAGCAGCCGTTGCGTAGCCTCGGTTTCGCCCAGGCCGTTGAGGTCGCAGCCCAGCGCTTCACAGGATTGCGCGGGAGAGAGGCGCCAGAACTTGTGCAGGACGGAGGTGGTGTCAGCGGTCACGTGCGCCCGTTCATGTTCGTGGACAAGGTTTCATGGCCATCATGCCTGATTTGCATGAACGATCGCGCCGCGGTTGACCTAGCGCAACATCCTGAGGGGGTGACGGCCTAGGTTGCGGAAAATGCGCCGTGGGGCTGACGGTCGCACGTCACGAGGACGACATCCCGCCCGGCCTGCCGGGCGCCATCTGTAAGACGGACATGGTCGATCAAGCCGCAGCCCTCCCGCGTCAGAGCAGCAAATCCTTGCCGAAGGTGTGGTCCGCGCTTCTGGCGCATCGCTGGTTCATTCTCGCGGTCATCCTGCTGCTCGGCCTCGGTAGCTGGCAGAGCGCGCGCGTCCTGCTCGGTCCCGCGGTCGTCGTCGATCAGGTCCGGCGCGGCGACCTGGTCGAGACCGTGGTCGCCAGCGGTCATGTCGAGACGCCGTTTCGCGTCGAGATCGGCAGCCAGATCACAGGCACGGTCGATGAGGTCCTCGTGCTGGAAGGCCAGCGCGTGACCAAGGGCCAACCGCTGATCTCCCTGGAATCGCGGGAGCTGAAGGCCGCGGTGGTCCAGGCGCAAGGGCAGGTGGCGCAGGCCGAGGCGCGGATGCGCCAACTCGCCGAGCTGACCTTGCCGTCGGCCCAGGAGGCGCTGCGCCAGGCGCAGGCAACCCTGCTCAACGCGCAGCAGACCTATGACCGCACCTCGCAACTGACCAGCAACGGCTATGCGACGCGAGCGTCGCTCGATGAAGCCCAGAAGACCCTCGACATCGCCCTGGCGCAGAAGCGCGCCGCCGAATTCCAGGTGTTCACCGCGAGTCCCGGCGGCAGCGACTACGTCATGGCCGAGACGCAGTTGAACCAGGCGCGCGCCACGCTCGACACCGCGCAGTCGCGGCTCGGCTACGCGACGATTTCGGCGCCGCGTGACGGCGTGCTGATCACGCGCAACGTCGAGAAGGGCACTGTCGCGCAGCCCGGCAAGGCGCTGCTGGTGCTGGCTCCATCGGGCGACGTCCAACTCGTGCTGCAGATCGACGAGCGCAACCTCGGCAAGCTGTCGTTGGGCCAGACGGCGTTGGCCTCGGCTGACGCCTATCCCGACAAGCGCTTCCCTGCCGTTCTCAGCTACATCAATCCGGGTGTCGATCTCTCGCGCGCCTCGGTGCAGGTCAAGCTGACGATCAAGGACCCGCCCGACTATCTGCGCCAGGACATGACCGTGTCGGTCGACATCGAGGTCGCCTCCCGCAAGGACACGCTGGAGCTGCCGGTGCGCTCGGTTCATGATCTCACCTCCGGCCAGCCCTGGGTGCTCGGCGAGAAGGACGGCCGCGCGGTCAAGCGGCCTGTCCGCGCCGGCATCCGGGGCAACAGCCATGTCGAGATCGTCGATGGACTGAGCGTCGGCGACATCGCGATCCCCGCAAGCTCCGGCTTGGTGACCGGGCAGCGCTTCCGTCCGGTGCTGCTGTGAACCGTTGGCTGCCGTTCGAGTGGATCGCGGCCGTGCGCTTCCTGCGCGAAGGGCGGCTGCAGACCCTGTTCATCATCGGCGGCATCGCGATCGGCGTCGCTGTCATCGTGTTCATGTCGGCCATGCTGGCGGGTCTCGAGGCCAACTTCATCAAGCGCGTGCTGACCTCGCAGCCGCAGATCCAGCTGCTGACACCGGATCAGGTCGCGCGCCCGCTGCGCAACGGCAACGGCGTGATCGAGGACGCCACCGTGCAGCGGCCGAGCCAGCGCGTGATCTCGATCGACCAATGGCCGAAGATCCGCGCCCAGATGCTGGCGATGCCGGAGATCACCGCAGTGTCGCCGACCATCTCGGGCTCGGCGCTCGCTATTCGCGGCGACGCCAGCCGCGCCGTGACGCTGTCCGGCATCGAGCCGGAGAGCTATTTCACGATCGTGCGGGTGCCGGACTACACCGTCGCAGGGGAGCCGCGGTTGACCAGCGAGGACATCATCATCGGCATCGAGCTGGCGAAGGACCTCGGCGCCGTGGCGGGTGACAAGCTCAACGTCCAGGCCGCCTCCGGCGCCAACCGCGTGCTGACCATCACCGGGCTGGTCGACCTCGGCAATAAGGGCGTCAACCTGCGTGCCGCCTATGTCGCGCTGCGCACCGCGCAGTCGCTGCTCGGCATGATCGGCGGCGTCACCACCATCGACATCACCGTGCAGGATATCTACGCGGCCGAGGACATCGCGCAGCGGATCCAGGCCGCCAATCTCGTCAAGGCAGACAGCTGGATCAAGACCAATGCGCAGTTTTTCACCGCAGTGCGGGCGCAGGAGACCTCCAACACGCTGATCCGCGTGTTCGTCGCGATGTCGGTCGCGTTCGGCATCGCGGCCGTGCTGATCGTGTCGGTGATCCAGCGCTCCAAGGAGATCGGCATCCTCAGGGCGATGGGCACCTCGCGTGGCCAGATCCTGCGCGTGTTCCTGCTGCAGGGCGGGCTGCTCGGTTTCATCGGCTCGCTGTTCGGCGCCGCGCTGGGCGCGGGTGCGCTGATCTATTGGCACGCGGTGCAGCGCCAGGCCGATGGCTCGGAGTTGTTTCCGCTGATTCTCGAGCGTCGCCTGTTCGTCATCACGGCCTTGCTCGCGACCGTGACGGGACTCCTCGCCGCGACCGCGCCGGCGTTGCGCGCGGCCAAGCTCGATCCGGTGGTGGCGATCCGTGGCTGAGGAAATCCTGCGGCTGGAGAAGGTGTGCAAGGCCTACAATGTCGGCCTGCCGACCGAGACGGAGGTGCTGCACGACATCGATCTGGAGGTCGATCGCGGCGAGTTCGTCGCGCTGATCGGCCCGTCGGGCTCGGGCAAGAGCACGCTGCTCAACATCGTCGGCCTGCTCGACCGTCCGACCTCCGGCCGGCTGACGATCAAGGGCCATGATACGGCGTCGTTGTCCGACACCGAGTTGACCCATCTGCGCGGCCACACCATCGGCTTCATCTTCCAGTCGCACCTCCTGATCTCCGCCTTCACGGCCAAGGAGAACGTGATGATGCCGCTCCTGGTCGAACGCGGCTTCCCGAGCCCGGAGATCGAGGCACAGGCCGGCAAGCTGCTCGACCAGGTCGGCCTGTCGAAGTTCGCCGGTCATCTCGCGAGCAACATGTCGGGTGGCCAGCAGCAGCGTGTTGCGGTGGCCCGGGCCTTGGCTATGAATCCGGATCTGGTGCTGGCGGACGAGCCGACCGGTAATCTCGATACAAAGTCGGCCGAGGCCGTGTTCGAGCTGATGCGCGAGGTCAATCGAACCGTCGGCACCAGCTTCCTGCTCGTCACCCACAACCTCGACCTGGCACGACGCTGTGACCGCATCATTGAGGTTGTCGATGGTCGGATCCAGACCTGAGCCGCTGCTGATGGCGCGTCGGGCCGCGAGACCGTGGCTTCGACCGTAGATTCGCCGCCGTTCGCGTCCTCAATGCAATGGCCTGGATTAACGCGTCGTCTGAAGCGCGGAGCCGGGTAGTCCGATCCGCAGCCGGGGCGGCATGAAATTTTGGGGCTTATCAAAGGCTTGGTGGCGCTGTTGTGTGCTCCGAGGGCCCGTTCTTGCTTGCCTAGCCCGGCCGCTTCCTTTATCCGGTGGGGCGCCTCGCAAGCGAGCGGTTCCGGCCGCCTTTTCGGCTGGGCGCATGGTTGGCCTGGCCGGCCCCTCTTCGGAACCGATCTCATCCGAGTCGATCGTGCTGTTTTGGATTTTGGCAGAGGAAAGAGCTGCGAATGGCTAACGTGGTCGTCGTCGGCGCCCAATGGGGTGACGAGGGGAAGGGCAAGATCGTCGATTGGCTGTCGGAGCAGGCCGACATCGTCGTGCGCTTCCAGGGCGGTCATAACGCCGGCCATACGCTGGTCATCAATGGCGCGACCTACAAGCTGGCGCTGCTGCCGTCGGGCGTGCTGCGCGCGGGCAAGCTGTCGGTGATCGGCAATGGCGTCGTATTCGATCCGCAGGCCTTTCTGGAAGAGGTTGGCAAGCTCCAGGCGCAGGGCCTGACCATCAGCCCCGATAATCTGCGGGTCGCCGAGAACGTCACCCTGATCCTGCCGCTGCATCGCGAGCTCGATGCGCTGCGCGAATCTGCCAGCGCTGCGACCGCCATCGGCACCACCCGTCGCGGCATCGGCCCTGCCTATGAGGACAAGGTCGGCCGTCGTGCCATTCGCCTGATGGATCTCGCCGATCTCGATACGCTGCCGCACAAGATCGATCGCCTGCTTGCCCATCACAACGCTTTGCGTCGCGGGCTCGGCCTGGAGCCGATCGACGGCAACGTCATTCTGAACGAGCTGACCGCGCTGGCGCCGAAGCTGCTGCCTTATACCGAGACGGTCTGGCGGCTGCTCGACATCAAGCGCCGCGAGGGCAAGCGCCTGTTGTTCGAAGGCGCGCAAGGCGCGCTGCTCGACGTCGACCATGGCACCTATCCCTACGTGACCTCGTCCAACACGGTGGCGGCGCAGGCCGCGACCGGTGCCGGCCTCGGCCCGGGCGCGATCGGCTACGTACTCGGTCTGTGCAAGGCCTACACGACCCGGGTCGGCCAGGGACCTTTTCCCACCGAGCAGGACAACGAGACCGGCCGCAGGATCGGCGAGCGTGGTCGTGAGTTCGGAACGAATACCGGCCGGCCGCGTCGTTGCGGCTGGTTCGATGCGGTCCTGGTTCGCCAGGCGGTGCGGACCTGCGGCATTAACGGTCTTGCCCTGACGAAGCTGGACATTCTCGATGGTTTCGACACCATCGAGGTCTGCACCGGCTACAGGCTGGACGGCAAGGAGATCGATCATTTCCCGGCAGGCGAGGGCGCACAGGCTCGGGTTGAACCGATCTACGAGACGATCGAAGGTTGGAAGCAGCCGACGGCGAACGCCCGCTCCTGGGCCGATCTGCCGGCGCAGGCCATCAAATACGTCCGGCGCATCGAGGAACTGGTGGGTTGTCCGATTGCGCTGCTTTCCACCAGCCCCGAACGCGAGGATACTATTCTGGTCCAGAATCCCTTCGAGGCGTGACGGGATCCGACAGCGAAGCGCGCGAATTGAGTTGATATGGCCGACTACTACCCGCTGATAGCCCGTGCCATTGCCGGATTGGACCCCAACGCTCCCGGGGAAAGCCGGCGCGCGCTCTACGAGCGGGCGCGCGCGGCCCTGATCGCGCAATTGCGCAGCGTTCAGCCGCCGCTCAGCGAGTCCGAGATCACGCGCGAACGGCTGTCGCTCGAGGAGGCCGTTCGCAAGGTCGAGGCGGAAGCCGCCCAGCGTGCCCGCGAAGCGCAGCGCGCCTCCATCACCGGCACGGCCCGACCAGGCGACGCGCTTCGGCGAGCTGGCGCGCGCAATCCGGATGCGCCCGCCGCGCCTGCCCCGCCGCCGAACGCGGCGCCAGACCAGACGGCACTGGCCACCCCGCGGCCGCCGCGTCCAGCCGCAGCAGCACCCGTTGCGGCCCGCGCCGATCGTCCGCCGCCCACTCCCGAGCCGACCGACCGACCGGCTCGTCCGGCCCGGCCGGAGGCTGCTCCCGCCGCCGTTGCGCCGGCGGCGCCGCCGCGACCCCAACCGCCGCCGCCCGCTCCGGCGGATGCGCCGTTGCCGGGGCGCGATCGCCCGGCTGCCCCGCGCCGCGGTCAGGACAACAACGGTGCTGCTGTCCCGCCGCCGTCGATGCGCGGCTTCCGCGACATCACCGCCGATGTCGATGATCTCGGCAAGGCCACCGCGCAGGCCAACCGCGCCGCCCGCAAGACCTACGCCAACGTTCCGGCGACCGACCTCGACCGGCTCGAGGATGACGACGACAGGCCGCCACTGCCCACCGAGCCGGCCTATTCGTATGACGAATCGGTCCAGGAGGCCGAACGGTACGCGGTGCCGGCGACATCGACCCGTCAGCGCGCGAGTGCCGAGCGCGAGGTCAAGAAGAAGCCGGAGCGCAGCGGTGCGGCCTTTCCGTTCAAGATGGCGATCGCGGTCGGCATCGTGCTGATCCTGATCGGCGCCGGTCTTCTGTGGGGCCGGCCGCTGATCGGTACGGTTTCGGGCCTGTTCAAGTCGACCTCCACGGTCGAGACGCCCAAGGACACCGGCGCGCCGCTCACCAAGCCGAAGATCACCGACCGCGTCGGCCAGGCGCCGTCCGCGGATCAGATCGCTCCGGTGGCCCAGAAGGTCGTGCTCTACGACGAGGATCCGGCCGATCCGAAGGGCAAGCAGTATCTCGGCTCGGTGGTCTGGCGCACCGAGCAGATCAAGGCGACGGGTACGCAGAAGGCCGACATCGCGGTGCGTGCGGACATCGAGATTCCGGATCGCAAATTCAAGATGACGATGTCGTTCCGCCGCAACACCGACACGTCGCTGCCGGCGAGCCATACCGCCGAGTTGACCTTCATCCTGCCGCAGGACTTCGCGGGCGGCGGTGTCGGCAACGTGCCGGGCATCCTGATGAAGTCCAACGAGCAGTCGCGCGGCACGCCGCTGGCCGGCCTCGCGGTCAAGGTGACCGACGGCTTCTTCCTGGTCGGCCTGTCCAACGTCGACGCCGACCGGAGCCGCAACGTGCAGCTGCTGAAGGAGCGCTCCTGGTTCGACGTTCCGCTGGTCTATTCCAACCAGCGCCGCGCGATCATTGCGATCGAGAAGGGGGCGCCGGGCGAGCGCGCCTTCAACGACGCCTTCGCCGTGTGGGGCGACTGACCGCGCGACAGGGCTTCGTTGGTTCGGCGGATCGGCGAGGCAGGAGGTTTGGCATGAAGCGTTATCTGATCTTCGTCGCCGTCGGCCCGGCGCTGGGCGGCTTCGCGCTGCTCCTGGTCACCACCTACATGTCGGGCTACTGGACCGACACCAATCCGGCTGAGGTGGCCAAGCTGTTCAAGGTGTTCGTCACCTCGCTGCAATACAGCTATCTGTTCGGCTTCCTGCCGGCGCTGATGATCTGCGCGATCGACGACATCCTGTTTCATGTCCGCCGCATTCCGCCGTTCCTGCGCATGCTGATCGTCGGCGGCATCGCCTTCCTGCTCGCCGGCGTCAACTATGCCTCGCACGGCTCCGAATATGGCGCCGTGCAGTGGATCCTGTACGGTCTGGTCGGCTTCATTCCGGCGACGGTGTCATCCTGGCTAGTGCACAGATTCGTCGACGAGTCGCAGCCGGCGGTCGTCACCGATCCGCCAGCTGCGTAGCAGCCCACCCTATCGTCCGTTGCCGCGGCAGCGGCCGCCGGGTCCGATGTGGAAGCCGCGCGGGCAGGCGTGAGCCGCCGGATTGGCGTAGTTGCGCAGGCATCCGCCATAGGGGCCGCGATGCCAGCCCGGGCCGCATCCGCCGGCAATTTTGATCACCGCGGGCTGCGATCCGGCGATGATTGGCGCCAGCGGCATAGCTGACGCGCCGGCGGTCAGAGCTCCCAAGAGCAGGGCGCTGGCGATGATGGTTCGCATCGATGGTCTCCGTCGTGTGAGTGAGGTCGTCGCCGTGATTCGGACTAGCCGCCCGCCGCGAAGGCGATGCCGGCGCGCACTTCAGCGATCGCCTGATCGATCAGCCCCATGGCGCGCTCGCGATGCCCGCCCTTGTTGGGTGTGGCCTGGGCCAGCTCTGCACGCGCCGATTGCAGCAGCGTGATCGTTTGAGTCATGTGCGGCTGCGCGCCGACGGCGTAGCCGATCCCGATGCCGACCGTGAGGGCGGCGCCGAGGCCGAGCTTTCGGGCAGCGGAAGACAATCTCATTTCATTCCCTCCTTGCACTCATGGCTGTCGACTTGAAGGTCGCGGTCCGCACGGCAGCGTGCGTCCGTCCGCATCGCTAGTTGAACCCCTGGCCGCTGTCTTGGACTAATCGGCATTGACGGGCGCACGATCTGGACTGGACGGCGCTCTCGCTCACGTAATGATGCTCTTTGCTCATTTGGATCGCCGGTCATCCTTCGACTGACACATTGATCGCGTTGCTTCTGATATCCGCTGCCTCGGGGTCCGATTTCGATGACCATCGTCAGGAAGATGCTTTCGACCGACATGCTGCCGAGCGGGCTCGACGACCGGCAACGCTTCTTGTGCTTTGCGGAATTGTTCGAGCATTTCTCCAACACCGGTGAGCTCGATCCCGCTGAAGACGTGCCGTTTCGCGCTGCAATGAATGCGATCCACATCGGCACGACGTTGCTCGGCCGCTGCGACGGCACCTTCACCACGGTGCGGCGCGAACGCCGCCAGGTGCTCGCGACCAACGACGACCGCTATTGCCTGGCGCGCAACACCGGCAGCCGCGAGGCCATGGTCGTCCATCGCGGACGCGAGTTCTCGTTGCGGCCCGGCGCGATGGTGCTGCTCAAGCTCGATGAGCCGTTCTTCAGCGCCGATGGCGCGAACCACAAGCGCTTCGTCAATGTGCATCTGCCGATGATGACGCTGCGCTCGATGGTGCCCGACGTCGATGATCTGGTCGGACGTGAACTGGAGCCGGGCGGGGCGCTCACGCTTGCAATGGACTACAGCGAACTGCTGCTCGCACGTCCCGTGGCTGCCGAAGAGGCCGGCACGGCCGTCGCGCAGCACCTGCTCGATCTGGTGGCGCTCGGTCTCGGCGTGCGCGGCGAATTGATGCTGAAGGCCCGCCGCGGCGGCCTGCGCAGCGTGCGGCTGAGCGGGGTGCTGGCGATCCTGAACCGGCGTTTCAGCGAACCGGATTTCTCGGCGCAAAAGCTCGCACTGGAGGCCGGCCTATCCGAGCGCTACGTCAACGACCTGCTCCACGAGGCTGGCGCCGGCTTCTCCGCCCGCGTCACCGAATTGCGCCTGCGCAAGGCGATGGACCTGCTGTCGAGGGACGCACGGCGCGTCAGCGATATCGCTTTTGCCTGCGGCTTCAACGACCTGTCCTATTTCAACCGCTGCTTCCGGCGCCGCTTCGGGCTGACGCCAACCGGCGCGAGAGGACGATAGACGAGAACAAGGCCCGGCGGCGGTTCGACGCAACTTGTGGCCGGGCCTGCGCGTTGCCATGTCATGGGTATGCAAGACCAAATGTCCACCTCGCCCCGCCGTGCCTCCGGACGCGCCTCGCAGGCGCATTTCGACGCTCATGAGGCGCGCGGGCCGATCATCGACCAGGACGGGCGGGAGATCCCGCAGGGACCGTTCCAGTCGTCGTTCAACGGCGCCTTCACAGGCCCCGGCGGCGTCCGCTTCGACTTCAGCACCGCAAACCCGTTCGGCAATCTCACCCGCGAGCAGCGCATCATCAGGCTCGAGGCGGTGGCGAAGCTGCTCGACGTCGCCTTCGTGCTGCCGGGCACCAACATCCGCTACGGCATCGACGGCATCATCGGCCTGATCCCGGTGGTCGGCGACCTCATCGCGACCGCGCTGTCGCTGTGGCTGGTGCGCGAGGCCCGCGCGCTCGGCGCGCCCTGGCACGTCATCACCCGCATGCTCGGCAACGTCGCGGTCGAGGGCGTGATCGGCATGGTGCCGGTGGCCGGCGATGCCTTCGACGTGCTGTTCCGTGCCAACATGCGCAACGCCAAGATCCTGCGGCGGTGGCTGGATACGCAGCCGCGCTGACGGGCGGCAAAAGCCGATAAACGGACCCCCATAAAAAAACTGCCCCGCACTGGGCGGGGCAGGGTGTCGTCTGATCGTCTGGCTGCCGTCAGGCCGCATCGGCGTCTTGCGCCTTGTCGGCCGCGCGACGCGGCAGCGGAAACGCCTCGCTCTCATACAGGGTGCGGATGCCGTTCTGGTCGAACCGGGCCTCCTCGACCTGCAGATAGGCGCCATTCAGCGAGTCCGCCGGCAACTCCTCCATGGCGAATTGCACGGCTTCCGCCGCGGTGCCGAACCGCCGATAGGCAAAGCCCGCCCGCTTCTTCTTGCGAATCGCAGCGGGAAACAATTCGGCGGAGGTGTTGAAGTTGAACGGACGCAGTGGACGCATGGTCTGAGACCTCTTCTTGTCGGCAAAAAAGCGCTGACGCGAGCTTTCGAACGATCAAGCTTGGCAATGACGCCAGCGATTGCGGGTGTGGAGGGCGCTAGTTTGCCGCTCCAGGCGGCCCGGCCCTGCATGTCAGTTACAGTGCCTAATATAGGCCGATTTGACAGAAATGCGAATCCTGCCCAGTCACATCGTAAATCTCCGCTGGTTCCAGCGCAAATCAAATATCTCACATTTTCAATGACTTGGCGGATCTGCAACTTGTGAATGCAGGGGAAGCCGGTTCGCGCTGCGAAAATCTCGCTCGTTAGGGCTGATTTTGCCTGCCGCAGGCGTCCCGGTTGAGGACCGCCGGCCACCCGGTACCGTCAATGACGCCCCGGGGGCACGCGGGTCAGCGCGGCTTCAGCTTGAGCGCCGCGGAGTTGATGCAGTAGCGCAGTCCGGTCGGCCCGGGCCCGTCAGGAAACACGTGGCCGAGATGGCCCGAGCATTTCGAGCACAGCACCTCGGTCCGGACCATGCCATGGGTCCTGTCGGTCTCCTCGTCGACATGGCTCTCCGTCGCCGGCTGGGTGAAGCTCGGCCAGCCGCAGCCGGAGTCGAATTTGGCGTCGGATTCAAACAGCGTCTGGCCGCAGCCGGCGCAGACGTAGGTCCCGGCGCGGTGCTCATGCTCGTATTCGCCCGAGAACGGACGCTCGGTCGCCTTCTCGCGCAGCACGGCGTACTGCATCGGCGTGAGCTCCTTGCGCCACTCGGCCTCGGTCTTGACGACCTTGTCGCTCGTCTTGGTGTCGCTCATGTCAGCTCCTCCGGCGGACCCGATTGATCCGCCCCTGTCATTGTCGTTTCTGGCCCGGCGCGCCTCAATGGGGCGCCTCAATTGGTCGCCTTGGCGTCCCGGACCAGCGTCGGCTTGTCGATGTAGTTCTCGGCGAAGATCTTCTTCAGATTGTCGATCTTCGGCAGGTCGTTATAGGCAATATAGGGCTGGTTCGGGTGCAGCGTCAGGTAGTCCTGATGATAGTCCTCGGCCGGGTAGAACGCCTCGAGCTTGCCGATCTTGGTGACGATCGGCTTGCCGTAGACCTTGGCCTTGTCGAGCTGGGCGATGTAGGCCTCCGCCAGCTTCTTCTGCGCCTCCGATGTCGTGAAGATCGCCGAGCGATATTGCGGTCCGGAGTCCGGGCCCTGGCGGTTCAGCTGGGTCGGATCGTGCACGACCGAGAAGAAGATCTGCAGGATCTTGCCGTAGGAGACCTTCTTCGGATCGAACTTGATCTGGACCGATTCCGCGTGGCCGGTGCTCCCGCTGGAGACCGTGCGGTAGTCGGCCGTCGCCTTGGTGCCGCCGGCATAGCCGGACACCGCGCTGACCACGCCCGCCGTGTGCTGGTAGACGCCCTGGACACCCCAGAAGCAGCCGCCTGCGACGACCGCGGTTTCCAATCCATCGCCGGCAGGCTGATCCTGGGCCGGAGGCGGGATCACGACGGCCTCCTCGGCGGCATGCAGCGGCTGCCAGGCCAAGAAACCGGCTGCTGCGACGACGCCGATGACGGCCGTCTTGACGAAAAGGGAGCGTGTGAGGCGCATGTTCGGATCCTCGTTGGGTGGTTGTCTCGTTTCGCCGGACCGGGAACACTGGCCCGGAGCGGCCTTCACCGCAAGATACGTTGCCTCCCCGGCGACGTTACGGGGGCGGTCACACGACTGCGTGAACGCCTGAACGCCCTCGCCGTCCCCCTTCCACGCTGGCCTCGGCCGAACCGTAACGATATTCGTTCGACAAACCATCGACCCTTTCGCCACGCGAGATCCCTTCCGGCCATGCCGCGCCTCCTGCTGCTGCTCCTGCTGCTGATTGCTCCCGCCGTTCCCGCCGCCGCCGGTCCTGTCCTGGGCGACGATCTTGCCGTCTGCCGCAGCCGTCAGGCCGACCTGCCGACGCGGGCGGTCGCCTGCGAGCGGCTGCTCGACGGTGGCAACCTGACCGGCAGGGACCTCGCCGGCGCGCTCGACGTCCGCGCCCTCGCTGCGCTGAACAAGCGCGAGGACGACAAGGCCCTCGAGGCGCTGACGGGCGCGATCGCCGCGGATCCCGACAACGTCGCGGTCCTGAACCGGCGCGGCTATGTCTACGAGCGCAAGGGCAAGGACGATCTGGCCCTGGCGGACTACGACGCGGCGCTGCAAAAGCGCCCGGCATTCGGCCTCGTCTACAACAATCGCGGCACCATCCACCTGCGCCGCGGCGCGCTGCAAAGCGCGCTCGACGATTTCAACGCGGCCATCCGTGCCGTGCCGACGCTCTACCTCGGCTACGTCAATCGCGGCCGGGTGCGCGCGCTGATGGGCGACTATGACGGCGCGCTGGGGGACCTCGACGAGGCAGAGCGGATCGATGCGGCCGCGCCGCTGACGGCGATCTATCGCAGCGAGACGCTGTCGCTGATGGGCCGCAGCGATGATGCGATCGCGGGCTGGAGCGGCGTCATCGAACGCTCGCCGAAGAACCAGTTCGCCATCGTCGGCCGTGCTGACGCCTATCTGCGCAAAGGCGATCTCGATGCGGCGCTGAAGGATCTCAATGCGGTCCTGGCGATGAACCCGAACAACGTTCACGCCCATGCCAGCCGCGGCCGACTGTTCGAGAAGCGCGGCAACCTCCCGCAGGCGCGCGCCGATTATCGTGCGGCCGCATTCGCGCTCACGTCCTACGATCCGTACGACGTCGCCGTCGCGCGCAAGCTGGCGCAGGACCGGCTCGCGGCGCTCGCGCCGCAGGCGACCGCTGCGCCATCGACGCGCCGGGTCGCGCTCGTGATCGGCAACGGTGCCTACACATCCGTCCACGCGCTGCCCAATCCGCCGCGTGACGCCAGGCTGATCGCGGACACGCTGCGTGCGGCGGGCTTCCAGTCGGTCACGCTCGTGAACGATCTTTCCCGCGACAAGTTCTTCGACGCATTGCGCAGCTTCGAGGCCGAGGCCGAAAAGGCTGACTGGGCCGTCGTGTACTATGCCGGGCACGGCTTCGAGATCGGCGGCGTCAACTACCTGGTGCCGATCGATGCCCGGCTCGCCGCCGACAAAGATGCCGAGACGGAAGCCGTTGCGCTTGAGCAGGTGCTGGCCGCCGTCGGCGCCGCGCGCAAGCTGCGACTGGTCATTCTCGACGCCTGCCGCGACAACCCGTTCGCGCCAGGCATGAAGCAGACGCTGGCGCTGAAGCTCGTCGACAAGGGCTTCTCGAATATCGAGCCGGGCGCGGGGATGATGGTGGTCTACGCCGCCAAGCATGGCGCCACTGCGCTCGACGGCGACGGCGGCAACAGCCCATTCGCCACCTCGCTCGCCCGCACCATCAAGGAGCCGCGCATCGAGGTGCGCAAGCTGTTCGATATCGTCCGCGACGACGTCTGGGCGATGACCAAGCAACGTCAGCAGCCCTTCACCTACGGCTCGCCGCCGGGACGGGAGGATTTCTTCTTCGTGGCGGCGAAGTGAGAGTTCCGTAGTTGCTGCGCATTGCATCAACTCCGAATGAGATGCGTGATGTCCGCGCCATCCTCCGCCGTCGTCCCGGGCTTGACCCGGGACCCATACTCCGCAGCCGGAGTGGTGAGAGCGATCTGGTTGACATTTGCTTGCCAAATGACGGCCGGTGGTTATGGGTCCCGGCGTTCGCCGGGACGACACCGTTTGTTGTGATGCGATCTCGGACATGACTAATCATTCTCGCGACCTTCAAGGCCCGAGTGATACCCACTCAATAGCCCCCTGAACTAACGGAGGGCGCAGGGAAGGCCGGACCTCGGCTGAGGCCCGTGGCCCGCCTGCGAAAAAAATGCAGGCGGCAGGTACCACAGGTTCAGCCGGACAGGCCCGACCTTCCCTGCGCGATGGTGTTAACGCTTATACGTGCTCTCCCCGGGGACCGGCTGTCTTGCCCCCGTGACCGGCGGATCATCGTCACCACCGGCTTGGCCTCAGCGTCGGGAGACCAGGACCACACGCTTTCGCCGTCCGCGCCGTGCCGTTCGTCCGCAGGTCGAAGACCCGCTGCAACACGTCGCGTCCATCGCATCACCGGCCCCACGTTCGTGACGTTCGCGAGACGCCCCTCCTGGCGGGCCGGGATGCGCGAGAAGATGCCAGTGATTTGCCCGACGACACAACGCCCGTCGGGTTGCGACAAAGTAACGCGACGGGCAACAACGAAGTCGTCCTGATCTCGCGCCGGAAGCCCTCCGATGCGCCGTGACGCGGGATGCGCTGTCCTGGATGGCAGGCTCATTCACTAGCGGCGTCGTGATCACGACACGGCAGATGTCCGCGAATATCTGCTCCGCCCGACGATCACTCCAGAGGCGTTCGCGCCTCGACAGCAAGGCCATGAGCAGGCTTCGCTGTTTCGAGTGCGCGTACTCCGCAAATCATCATCTGGAGAACGATCATGACATCCTGGAGATCAAGCGCAGCGGCTGTAGTGCTGCTGCTGTCGACGTTCACTGCTGTGCCGGCGTTGGCGCAGGACGGCTTCTTCTTCGAGTCGGAGCCGGGGGCGTATCAGGCAATGCATCCGGATCGCGATGTGTTGAACGGCGGCGAGCTGACGCCTGCGGCGCGCATGGGCATGGCGCAAGCCTTTCGCGCAGCGAACGCATCCATGCCGGCTGCCAGCCGGCACTCGCATCGTCCGCAACAGCGGTGATGAACGATTAGTCGTCAGGCTGACTGGCTGACAGTCCGTAGAGCCCGTGAGCCAATTGAGTTTTTGGGCTCATTGATGGCGAAGATTGTGACAGCCGCAGGATGACC
>NZ_JBNPTO010000028.1:0-72560 GCF_051167715.1 Bradyrhizobium sp. HKCCYLS20291
CGCGCCGGTTGGAGCGATGACTTCTTTTTCGAACTCCTCGCTCACGTGCGATAGCCCTGCCCTCCAGGGGAGGGTGACGCACCGTGGGCGGAGCTCGCCGCTATTTGCTGTCGAGCAGCGGGTCCAGGATGAAGGGTTTCTTCTGGCCGCGCGGGGCGGCGGGGGCGCCGTCGGTGCCGTAGCCGGAGTTGAAGACGCCGGGTTTTGCGGCGTTGTCCATCGTGGTGTCGGTCGGGGCGGCGGACATCTGCGGCGCCGGCGGGGAGTTGGCCGGCAGTTCCAGCGGGCCCTTGCGGCCGCAGGCGGCCAGCAGCAGGGCTGAGGCGCCGAGGACGAGCAGGACCCGGGCGGCGGACATCGGACGGCGACTGCGATTCACGTGTGAGATCCCCATGCGGGCGGCACCATACAGAGATTGAGCCGGGCTGACGAGTGCGGGAGTGCCACGCCAGTCCGGTCAAATTTCGGCGGTCAATTTCGGCCAGCAGCCCTACTTTCGCTGCTTTTCCAGCCGCTTCAGCCAGGCCTTGGCCTGCGAGGCGACGTTCTTCGGCGCGGTGCCGCCGAAGCTGGTGCGGCTCTTGACCGAGGATTCCACCGAGAGCACGCCGAACACTTCGGCCGTGATCTTGGGCTCGACCTCCTGCATCGCCTTCAGCGGCAGCTCGTGCAGCGCCACGCCCTGCTTCGAGGCCAGCGCGACGATGCGTCCGGTGACGTGGTGGGCGTCGCGGAACGGCATCTTCAGGGTGCGGACCAGCCAGTCGGCGAGATCCGTGGCGGTGGCGTAGCCCTCGCCGGCGGCCACCTTCATGCGCTCGGCATCCGGCACCAGGTCGAGCGCCATGCCGGTCATGGCGCGCACGGCGAGCGACAGCGCGGCGAACGCCTCCATCGCGCCCTGCTTGTCCTCCTGCATGTCCTTCTGGTAGGCGAGCGGCAGGCCCTTCATCACGATCAGGAGCCCGTTGAGCGCGCCGATGACGCGGCCGGTCTTGGCGCGGACGAGCTCGGCGGCGTCCGGATTGCGCTTCTGCGGCATGATCGAGGAGCCGGTGGTGAACTTGTCCGACAGCTTGATCAGGCCGACCAGAGGCGAGGTCCAGATCACGATCTCCTCGGCGAAGCGCGACAAATGCACGGCGCAGATCGATGCGGCCGACAGCGTCTCCAGCACGAAATCGCGGTCGGAGACGGCGTCGAGCGAATTGGCCATCGGGCGCTCGAAGCCGAGCGCCTCGGCCGTCGCATGGCGATCGATCGGGAACGAGGTGCCGGCCAGCGCCGCGGCGCCGAGCGGGGACTCGTTGAGCCGCTTGCGGGCATCGGCGAAGCGGCCACGGTCGCGGGCGGCCATCTCGACATAGGCCAGCAGATGGTGGCCGAAGGTCACGGGCTGGGCGGTCTGCAGATGGGTGAAGCCCGGCATCACGGTGCCGGCGAACTCCAGCGCGCGGGTCGCCAGCGCGTGCTGGTAGGCCGCGAGCGACGCGTCGATGTCGTCGATCGTGTCGCGGACGAACAGGCGGAAATCGGTCGCGACCTGGTCGTTGCGCGAGCGCGCGGTGTGCAGCCGGCCGGCGGCGGGGCCGATCAGCTCGGAGAGCCTGCTCTCGACGTTCATATGGATGTCTTCGAGCGACCGCTTGAAGTCGAACGAACCCTTGGTGATCTCTGACAAAATCGTGTCTAGACCCTTGCCGATATTTTTCGCATCACCGGCGGTGATGATGCCCTGGGCGGCGAGCATGGCGGCGTGCGCCTTGGAAGCGGCGATATCCTGCGCGTAAAGGTGACGATCGACGTCGATCGAGACGTTGATGTCCTCCATGATCTCGTCGGGACGCTCCGAGAACCGCCCGCCCCACATCGTGTTGCTCATGCCTGAACCGCTTCTCAAAACCTTGCTGATCGCCATCGGATGGGACACACCGTCCGGTATCCCAAATTCGCGCCTCTGATAGCCGCAACCGACCCGAGATGACAAACGATAAGCCTGAGTCGTCCCCTGCCCGCCCCGCCTCCCGTGGCCGGACCCTGCTCGTCGCCGGCGCCGTGGCGGTGGTCGCCGTGGCCGGCGTCGCCGCGGCGTCGTTCGGCGGACTGCTGAAGGGCAAGCCGGCCGGCGACCAGGCCTGCCAGGCGGCGGTCGCCACCGCCGCGCGGCTCGCGCCGCAGATCAAGGGCGAGGTGGCCGCGCTGACGGCGGCCACCGTGCCGCTGCGGCTGCCGGACCTCGCCTTCGAGGACGCCGCGGGCAAGCCGGCCAAGCTGTCGGATTTCCGCGGCAAGACGGTGCTATTGAACCTCTGGGCGACGTGGTGCGTGCCCTGCCGCAAGGAGATGCCGGCGCTCGACGGCCTGCAGGCCAAGCTCGGCAGCGACGCCTTCCAGGTGGTCGCGGTCAACATCGACACCCGCGATCCGGAGAAGCCGAAGGCCTTCCTGAACGACGCCAAGCTGACGAAGCTCGCCTATTTCAGCGACGCCAAGGCCAAGGTGTTCCAGGACCTGAAGGCGGTCGGCCGCGCTTTGGGCATGCCGACCTCGGTGCTGGTCGACGGCAATGGCTGCGAGATCGCGACCATCGCGGGACCTGCCGAATGGGACAGCGCCGATGCCGTCAAGCTGATCGAGGCGGCAACATCGAAGGCCGCCGCGGGCCTATAGCCCGGCAGCCACGCGCGCCCTGGCTAAGCCGCCTCGTGACGGCGGCGTTCGATGGCGCCCCAGCGGGCGAGCGTGGCCTCTAGCGCGGCCGGATCGATCGGCTTGGTCAGGAAATCATTCATGCCGGCGCCGATGCAGATCTCGCGCTGGCCGACCAGGGCGTTGGCCGTCAGCGCGATGATCGGCACGTCGCGGGCCGGGATGTCGAGACTGCGGATCGCAGCGGTCGCCGACATGCCGTCCATCTCCGGCATCTGCATGTCCATCAGGACGAGATCGTAACGCTTGTGCTGGACCGCCGCGATCGCCTCCAAGCCGTTGCAGGCGACGTCGAACTGGCATCCGAGCCGCGCCAGCAGCTTGGTGATCAGGGTGCGGATGATCGGCGTGTCGTCGACCACCAGGATGGTCAGCCGATCGGGCTTTGCGGGGATCGCAGGCTGCAGCGGCGGCGATGCGACCTCCGGCCGTTCGCCGACGCCGCATTGCACGGTGAACCAGAACCGGCTGCCGCGTCCCGGCTCGCTGTCGACCCCGATCTCGCCGCCCATCGCGCGGCAGAGCTGCCGGCAGATCGCCAGCCCAAGCCCGGTGCCGCCGAATTTGCGTGATACCGAGGTGTCGGCCTGGGTGAACGGGTCGAACAGCATCGCCTGGATATCGGCAGGAATCCCGACGCCGGTGTCGACCACCTCGATGCGAAGCTCGACGCGCTGGTCGGCGATGAGCCGATGCGACGCATCGACGCGAACTCCCCCCTGACGGGTGAACTTGATCGCATTGCCGACGAGGTTGAACAGGACCTGACCGATCCGGACCGGATCGCCGATCAGCCAGGCCGGAATGTCGCCGGCCTGCGAGATCTCGAGGGTCACGCCCTGGTCGCGCGCCTGCTGACCGAGCAGAGTGGTCACGCCCTTCAGCGTGTGGCCGAGGCTGAAGCCAATCGCCTCGGGCGTCAGACGCCCCGCCTCCAGCTTCGAGAAGTCGAGGATGTTGTTGACGACGGCGAGCAGGTTGCGGCTCGATTCCCTGGCGATCTCGGCCAAGCCGCGCTGCTCCTGGTCGAGACGGGTGCCGGCGAGCAGGTCAATCATGCCCATCATGCCGGCCATCGGCGTGCGGATCTCGTGGCTCATCATCGCAAGGAAGTCGGACTTGGCGCGGCTCGCCGCCTCCGCGGCCTCCTTGGCGGCCGCGAGCGCCTCGGTGGCGCGTACGCTCTCGGTGATGTCCTGATGAGTCGTGACCCAGCCGCCATTCGGCATCGGTCGGTAAGTCAGCCTGATGACTCGGCCATCGACGAGGTTGTCGATCCGGTTTTCCGGGACACCTGCCCGGTGAGCGGCATGGAGCCCGGCCAGGTACTGCTCAGTATCCTGGACCGCGGTGCCGGCCAGCTTGCGCGCCGCGATCAAGTGCTCGGCGAGCATCCCAGGACGCACCTGCTCGGGCAATAACCGGAAAATGCGCAGATAGCTCTGGTTGCACAGTTGCAGGCGGCCGTCCGGCCCGAACATGCAAAGCCCATGATCCATGTTGTTGAGCGCCGCATCGAGCTGCATATTGCGCATGCTCATTTGATGTCCGGAGCGGCGGTCGAACACCGCGACAATCAGGCCGCCGATCAGCAGCGTGGCCGTCACGGCGGAAATCGACAGGGCCAGGGTCACCGTCGACAACATCAGGCCGGTCGGGCTCGCATCCGGTCTCTCGAGCAGATCGATCGCACCCATGGCGACGAAATGATGCGAGGTGATCGCGAGCGTCAGCAGGCCCGCAGCGCCGGCGGATGACGGGAAGCTCTCGCTGCGCGTGGCGACGACGAGGGACAGTGCCCCGAACACCATGCCGAGCAGCACGGACGCTGTGACGAGGTCCGGCATCCAGACGATCACGGCCGGGATCCGCAGCGACGCCATGCCCATGTAGTGCATGGCTGCGATACCGAGGCCGACCATCGCACCTCCGGCCATGGCGCGCATGCGGTGCGGGCTGAAAAGAGCCGTCGCGAAGCCGGCGGTGGTCATGACCGTGGCTGCAACCAGCGACATGACCGTCATCGGCAGATCGTATCGGATCGGGAAACCCGGCGTGTAGGCGAGCATGGCGATGAAGTGCGTCGACCATACGCCGCCCCCCGTCACGATTCCGGTGGTCGCAAGCCAGGCCAGCCGGACGGAACGGTCGGTGACACGGGCGCGCTGGAGCAGGTTGACCGCGACGAGACTCGTCAGCAGGCACACGCAGCCGGCCAGCAGGACCAGCCATTTGTCGTGCTCCGTCTCAAGGCAACTCAATACCCGCAACATTCAAGGGCTCCGCGTGCGCGCGCAACGCTAGCGGGTGCGGGATTTCCCGAGCGTAAAAAACACCCCCCGGAGTTCCGCGGAATTCCGTGTCTTCGATCGTGAACGCCGATCTGGACAGCGCCAGCCATCCCTCTCTCAGCCGGGCGCCGAGAGGTATTATGAAACCATTAAATCCGGGTGATGTGACGGAAGCATCCGTTAATTCGAACCTGCCGATTTGATCGGTGGTCCGCAGCCCTCACGCAGCGATGTTGAGGTTGCCGCCGACGCCGGGGCCGACATTGGCGAGCGACAGCGTCTGCTGCGCGCCGCCGAGCAGCGTCAGCACCGCTTCCTTCTGCGCATCCAGGTTCTGCTTCATGACGGTCGTGGCGACCTGCTGCTGTGTCGCATTCGCCTGCTGCGCCAGGGCCGCAGCCACCAAGCTCATATCCATACGCATGTACCTCGCAAGGCCAAGGTAACCGGGCAGCCTTAACGAAGCGTATCGATCGAGCGGATCAATGGGCGGTTGAACTACCGGGTCGGGACCGGCTTGGGCCCGCGATAGTCGTAGAAGCCGCGCTGCGTCTTGCGGCCGAGCCAGCCGGCTTCGACATATTTGACCAGCAGCGGACACGGCCGGTACTTGGAATCGGCCAGCCCCTCGTGCAGCACCTGCATGATCGACAGGCAGGTATCGAGGCCGATGAAGTCCGCGAGCTCGAGCGGGCCCATCGGGTGATGCGCGCCGAGCTTCATCGCCGCATCGATCGCCTCGACGTTGCCGACGCCTTCGTACAGCGTGTAGATCGCCTCGTTGATCATCGGCAGCAGGATGCGGTTGACGATGAAGGCCGGGAAATCCTCGGACACAGCGACCAGCTTGCCGAGACGCCCGACGAACTCCTTGGCCGCCTCGAACGTGGTGTCGTCGGTGGCGATGCCGCGGATCAGCTCCACCAGCTCCATCAGCGGAACCGGGTTCATGAAGTGGATGCCGATGAAGCGCTCGGGACGATCGGTGCTGGCGGCGAGCCGGGTGATCGAAATCGACGAGGTGTTGGAGGCGACGATCGCCTCCGGCTTCAGGACGGCGCAGAGGTCGTGGAAGATCTTGCGCTTGATATCTTCCTTCTCGATCGCGGTCTCGATCACGAGATCGCAATCGGCGAGGCCGTCGAGCGTTTCGCTGATCGAGATGCGGCCGAGCGCCTGGCTGCGTGCCTCCTCGGAGATCACCTTCTTGGCGACCTGACGGGTCAGGTTGCCGTTGATGGTCGCCATGCCCGATTTCAACCGGTCGGAGGTGACGTCGTTGAGCACCACGTCGAGCCCGGCCAGCGCAGCGACATGCGCGATGCCGTTGCCCATCTGTCCCGCGCCGATCACACCGAGCTTGTTGATCTGAGCCATGTCGTCATCCACCGGAACGGCGCGACGTTTGCGCCCGTCCATGCCTTAACAGATGAAACACCGGCCGCGACAGTCCCATGCGCGGCCGGTGTGGAGTGTCACTTGCCGAGCTTGCCGAGCGCGTCGGTCAGTTCGGGAACCGCCTGGTAGAGGTCCGCCACCAGGCCATAGTCAGCCACCTGGAAGATCGGCGCGTCCTCGTCCTTGTTGATCGCGACGATCACCTTGGAGTCCTTCATACCAGCCAGATGCTGAATGGCGCCTGAAATGCCGACTGCGACATACAGCTCCGGCGCGACGACCTTGCCGGTCTGCCCGACCTGCCAGTCGTTCGGCGCGTAGCCGGCATCGACCGCGGCGCGCGAGGCGCCGACACCGGCGCCGAGCTTGTCGGCCAGCGGCTCGATGTACTTGGCGAAGTTCTCGCGGCTCTGCATCGCGCGGCCGCCGGAGACGATGATCTTGGCCGAGGTCAGCTCGGGGCGATCGCTCTTGGCGACCTCCTCGCCGACGAAGCTCGACAGCGCCGGATCGCCGGCCGCCGCCACGCTCTCCACCGCCGCGCTGCCACCCTCGCCCGCGGCTGCGAACGTGGAGGTGCGAACGGTGATGACCTTCTTGGCGTCCTTCGACTTCACAGTCTGGATAGCGTTGCCGGCATAGATCGGCCGCTCGAACGTGTCGGGCGCCACGACCTTGATGATCTCCGACACCTGCATCACGTCGAGCAGGGCTGCGATGCGCGGCATCACGTTCTTGAAGCGCGAGGTCGCCGGCGCGACGACCGCGTCGTAGTTCGCGGCGAGCTTGACGACGAGGTCGGCGAGCGGCTCGGCGAGATCATGCGCATAGGCCGCGTCGTCGGCGAGCAGCACCTTCTTGACGCCGGCGAGCTTGGCAGCCGCATCGGCCGCGCCCTTGGCGCCCTGGCCCGCAACCAGCACGTCGACATCGGCGCCGAGGGCTGTAGCCGCCGTCAGGGCCTTGTTGGTCGAGTCCTTGATCCCAGCGTTGTCGTGTTCGGCAATCAGCAGCGTGGCCATCAGAGCACCCCCGCCTCGGTCTTGAGTTTGTTGACGAGTTCGGCGACGTCCTTGACCTTGACGCCGGCCTTGCGGCCCGCGGGCTCAGCGGTCTTGATGACCTCGAGCCGCGGCGTGAGATCGACGCCGGTGTCGGCGGCGGTCTTCTCGGCGATCGGCTTCTTCTTCGCCTTCATGATGTTCGGCAGCGACGCATAGCGCGGCTCGTTGAGGCGGAGATCGGTGGTGACGATCGCCGGGCCCTTGAGCTTCACGGTCTGCAGGCCGCCATCGACCTCGCGGGTAACCTTGAAGTCGGAGCCTTCGACCTCGAGCTTGGAGGCGAAGGTCGCCTGCGCCCAGCCGAGCAGCGCCGCCAGCATCTGGCCGGTCTGGTTCGAGTCGTCGTCGATCGCCTGCTTGCCGAGGATGATCAGGCCCGGCTGCTCCTCCTGGGCGACCGCCTTGAGGATTTTGGCGACCGCGAGCGGCTCCACATTGCCCTCGGCCTTGACCAGGACGCCGCGGTCGGCGCCCATCGCGAGCGCGGTGCGGATGGTCTCGGAGGCCTGGGCAGGCCCGATCGACACCACGACCACCTCGGTGGCCTTGCCCGCTTCCTTCAGGCGCAGGGCTTCCTCGACGGCGATCTCGTCGAACGGATTCATCGACATCTTGACGTTGGCGAGCTCAACGCCCGATCCGTCGCTCTTGACGCGGACCTTGACGTTGTAATCGACCACCCGCTTGACCGGCACCAGAACCTTCATCGATCCTCTTTCGCTCTTAATATGTCCGGGGTTGACCTTTTCGGCGCGGAACCTAAAGCGCCCGTACCCCCCGGTCAACGCGCGAAGGGGGAAAAAAGCAGGCCCGCACGCCCCCGGGTTAACGGTTTTGCCCGGGCACCCATAGCACGTCGCCGGCGCCATTGCGGTTGGCCGCCCGGCTGGCCACGAACAGGAAATCCGACAGCCGGTTCATGTAACGAATGGCAGCCTCGCTGACCGGCTCGTCCGGCTTACCAGCGAGTTCCGCCATGATCCGTTCCGCCCTGCGGCAAATGGTACGGGCCACGTGCAGATGGGCCGCCGCCGGAGTTCCGCCGGGCAGCACGAACGAGGTCAGCGGCGACAGCCGCTCGTTGAGCGTGTCGATGTCACGCTCGAGGCGGTCGACCTGGCTGGCGACGACGCGCAGCCGCTCGGCCTTGCCCTCCCGCTGCGGCACCGCCAGATCGGCGCCCAGGTCGAACAGATCGTTCTGAATGAGGCCGAGCATCGCATCGATTTCGAGCGCATCGGCAAGGTGCAGCCGGACGACGCCGATCACGGCGTTGGTCTCGTCGACGGTTCCATAGGCGGAGACGCGCAGATCATATTTGGGCCGGCGCTCGCCATTGCCCAGCGCCGTCGTGCCGTCGTCGCCCGTCCGCGTGTAGATGCGATTGAGGATGACCATATCGTTTTCAGCGTCCCGTTCTCAACGTCCCGTTCTTAACGACCCATGGCCCAGATCGCGGCCATCGCGATGACGATCGCGACGAACTGCAGGATCACCCGCCAGCGCATCAGCTTCTGCGACAAATTCGGCGAGCCGCCGCGCATCATGTTGAAGAGGCCGAGAAACAGCACCAGGGCGACCGCGCCGACGGCGATGGGAAGGATCAATTTACCGAGGAGTGAAGCCATTGGGGCTAGATAACATCGCGAAAGCGGAAGCGCCATGCCGGATCGGGGCACCTGGACCTGCAACTTCCGGGGCTGCAACTTCTGGCTTTTGGGCCCGTAATATCGGATTGTGGAATCAAATTTGTTTCGCGGAGTGCAGGAACAGGTGAAGGCGCTTCGCTACATCGTCCACGTCGTCATGGATGCGTTCTACACCTTCCTCGCCGATGACGGCTGGGCGATCGCGAGCCACATTGCGCTGTCCACCCTGATGGCGCTGTTTCCCTTCCTGATCGTCCTGACCTCGCTGGCCGGCTTTCTCGGCTCCAAGGATCTCGCCGATCAGGCCGCCACGCTGATGCTGCAGACCTGGCCGGCGCAGGTCGCCGATGCCCTGGCGGGCGAGATTCACGACGTGCTGACGACGACCCGGACCGACGCGCTGACGATCGGCGCCGTGCTCGCGGTGTACTTCGCCTCCAACGGCGTCGAGGCGCTGCGGGTCGCGCTCAACCGCGCCTATGGCGTGATCGAGCAGCGCCGCTGGTACTGGCTGCGGCTGGAATCGATCGGCTACACGCTGGTCGCCGCCTTTACGGCGCTGGCGATGTCGTTCCTGATCGTGCTCGGCCCGCTGGCGCTGGAAACCGCGCGCCGCTTCCTGCCACTGGCAGTCGAGGCCAACGCGCATTTCGTCAACCTGACGCGCTACGGCATCACCGTCAGCACGCTCATCGTAGCGCTGTTCCTCCTGCACGCCTGGCTGCCGGCGGGACGGCGCAGCTTCATGCAGATCATGCCCGGCATCGTCTTCACCTTCGTCGCCTCGCTGGTGTCCGGCATCGTGTTCGGCCAGTATCTGGCGCGCTTCGCCTACAACTACGTCACGATGTATGCCGGGCTCGCCTCGGTGATCATCGCCCTGGTGTTCCTGTATTTCATCGCCGCGATCTTCGTGTATGGCGGCGAATTGAACGCATCGATCATCAAGTCGCGTCTGCCGCGCGGCGTGTCGCTTCAAGAAGCGCAGTCGCTAGAGCCCGCGGCGAAACGGGTTTGAGCAGGAACGCATCCGCGCCGGCGGCGCGCGAGGCCGCCTCGTCCTCGCCGCGCCCGGACACGCCGATGATCGGGATCGCTCCGTGCGGCCCTTCGAGCTTGCGCACCCGGGCAATCGCCTCGACGCCGTTGATGCCGGGCAGCACCATGTCCATCAGCACGGCATCGTAGCTGCCCGCGGCGATCCGGTCCGGCGCCGCCTCGCCGCGGCCGATGAACTCGGCCTGGTGGCCGAGCTCGTTGAGAATGGTGTTCAGCACCACACGGCCGAACGGATTGTCCTCGACGCCGAGGATGCGCAGCGGCCGGGTCGGCGCCAGGGTGACGCCATCCTCGCCTTCCGCGCTGGTGTGCGGCGCCGCTGCGATCGTCAGCGCGACGGTCAGTGTGAACGTCGTGCCGCCGCCCTCGTGCGGGGACACGGCGACGTCGCCGCCCATCGCCCGCGCCAGTTGCCGCACCGAGGACAGGCCGAGGCCGGCGCCGCCGAACCGCGAGGCGATCGAGACATTGGCCTGGCTGAACGGGCGGAACAGCCTCCTGATCTCCTGCAGCGTCAGGCCGATGCCGGAGTCGGAGACAGCGAAGACGACCGCAACCTTGCCCTTGCCGGAAGCTGATCGGCCGCGGCCGCTCCGACCGGCCAAGCCGACCTCGAGCGCCACGCCGCCCTGCTCGGTGAACTTCACCGCATTGTCGATGAGATTTTCGAGCGCGGCGCGCAGCCGCACGGGATCGCCGATCACGAGCCCCGGCAGCGCATCGGACACCTCGACCAGCGCCTCCAGCCCTTTGGCGGCCGCGCGACCGGCCAGCGAGTCGCCCGCGGCGCGTGCCAGCACGCGCAGATCGAACAGGTCCTCGCGCAGCAGCGCGCCCGTGCTTTCGTCCTTGGCGGCAGCGACGAACAGCGTCGCCAGGCTCGACAGGTGCTCCGCCCCGGCCTTGATGGTGTCGACCCAGCGCCGCTCGCGCTCGCCGAGGTCAGAGGTGGCGAGCAGGTCGCTGATGGCGAGAATGCCCGTCAGGGGCGTGCGGACCTCATGCGCGAACACGGCCAGTGCCGCTTCGACGACGCCCGCGCCCGGCCCTCCTGCACCAGACTTCGTGATAGCCTTCGTTGCGACAGGCTTACTTGCGATAGGCTTGGCTAAGCTCCGCCGGCCCCCCGCCGGCGCGGTCACCTGAGGGACATGCTTCTTGAGGGGACGCGCCTTTGCGCGCTCCTTGGCGGGCACAGCCTTGGTCGCCGGCGTCTTCGGCCGCTGGGCCTTGGATGACCGTCCCGCGGACGCCGTGCCGGAGGACGTCTTTTGAGCAGGTCGTGATCCACCAGTCGTCCTGGACGCGCCGGCGGGCTTGGACGCAGCAGACTTGGACACAGCAGGCTTGGGCACAGCAGGCTTGGGCACAGCAGGCTTGGGCACAGCAGGCCTGGGCGCAACCGCCTTGGCCGGGCGGGCCCGACGCCCCTTACTCGTATTCCGAACGCGCTTCATCATGGCCCCTGTGACATGAACTCCGACAAACGAAGGGGCACCTCTCCTGTCATGTCTCGCCGTGCCGCTTTCGATTGAAGCTCCCGATAACCCGCGCCAACGAACAGCATGGCACGGTCGTTTCCGGGTGTCACGATGCCCCAGAGGTTGTCCCCGCCGGAAACATTCGGAGACACCGGGACTTGCGGCAGGACGCGGCTAGACCAAGCCGATCCTGTGTCGGATTTCCGCCGGCGAGACGCCTGTGGCGCGCAATGTGCGCAATCCCGTCGCCTGCGTGGATTTGGACAGCTTGTGGCCTTCAGCGTCGCGAATCAGTTGGTGATGCCGATAGGCCGGCGCCGGCAGGTCGAGCAGCGCCTGCAGCAGCCTGTGCACGCTGGTCGCATGAAACAGGTCCTGCCCACGAACCACCTCGGTCACGCCCTGCAGCGCGTCGTCGACGACCACCGAGAGGTGGTAGCTCGTCGGGGTCTCCTTGCGGGCAAGGATGACGTCGCCCCAGGCCTCCGGCCGCGCCTCGACGGTGCCGGTGACGCCGGACGGTCCAGCACCGGACTCGTCCCAGGTCAAACGGCCGGCGCGCGCGGTCGCCGAGGCCATGTCGAGCCGCAGGGCATAGGGCGCGCCGGCGGCCATCAACTCTGCACGCCGGACTACAGACAGCGTCGTCGCGGCGCCCGGATACAACGGCGCGCCATCCGGATCGCGCGGCCAGGCTCCGTCAGCATCGCGCTGCGCGACCAGCCGGGCGATCTCGGCCCGGCTCTCGAAGCTCGGATAGACCAGCCCCATCGCCTGCAGCCGCTGCAGCGCAGCCTGGTACTCGGCGATATGCTGCGACTGCCGCCGCACCGGCTGCTCCCAGGCGATGCCGAGCCAGGCGAGGTCCTCGTAGATCGCCTGCTCGTAGTCGGGCCGGCAGCGGGTCGGATCGATGTCCTCGATCCGCAACAGGAAGCGGCCGCCGCTCTCCCGCGCACGCTCAAAGTTCAGCAACGCGGAATAGGCGTGGCCAAGATGGAGATAGCCGTTGGGGCTGGGGGCAAATCGGAAAACGGGTGGCATGTCATATCGTCCTTGCAGGACTTGAGCTCGCATGATCCGACACACATGCTCATTCGCGGGGACGTTCGATCCGAGATGGATGCGCGGGTCAAGCCCGCGCATGACGATGCAGAAAGCGCAATACGATGACCCTCCATCTCGACAGCCAGGCCATTCTCGAGGATGCGGTCCGTGACCTCGTCAAGCAGGATAAGCGGCTCGCGCCGATCCTCGATGCGACCGGCATGCCGGCGCTGCGGCGGCGGGAGCCGGGGTTTGCGGGGCTCGCACACATCGTCTGCGGCCAGCAGCTGTCGACCGCGAGCGCAGCGGCGATCTGGGGCCGGCTGCAGACAGCGTTCGCGCCGTTCGAGGCCGACGCGATCCGCCGAGCCCGCGCCGACCGGCTGGGCCGGCTCGGGCTGTCCGCCGCCAAGATCAAGACGCTGAAGCACATCGCGCGCGAGCTCGGGGCGGGCCGGCTGAACCTCGACGTGCTCGCCAATGAGGACGCCGATGCCGCGCATGCCACGCTTACCGCTTTGCCCGGCATCGGGCCATGGACGGCCGACGTCTATCTGCTGTTCTGTCTCGGCCATGGCGACGCTTGGCCGGCCGGCGACCTCGCCGTGCAGGAGGCGGTCAAGGTCGGGCTCGGCCTTGGCGCGCGTCCCACGTCCAAGCAGATGATGCCGCTCGCCGAAGCCTGGCGGCCGCTGCGCGGGGCGGCGGCGCACCTGTGGTGGAGCTATTATCGCGTGCTCAAGAAGCGCGAGGGGGTCGTCGGCTAGCCCACTTTCCGTCCGCCTCGCTCCCGGGTTACGCTCCGCCAACAACGATGCCGTACGGCCACCGCGGCGGGGAGGACAGCGATGCTCGACAGGACGCAGGATCTCGCCGCGGGCGTCGACGGCTGGCTCGCGGATTTTGCCCGGGCGATCGCGGCCTGCGACCCGGCCGCGCTGTCCGGATTGTTTCATGCCGACAGCTATTGGCGCGACGTGTTGGCGCTGAGCTGGCGCATCAAGACGCTGAATGGACGCGACGCGATCCTGCGCGAGCTGCCGGCCGATGCGCGCGCGGCGGCGCCATTCGCCTTTGCCATCGCGCCTGGCCGCGCCGCCCCGCGCCACGTGACGCGCGCCGGCACCGACAGCATCGAAGCGATCTTCCAGTTCGAGACTGTCCAAGGCCGCGGCTTCGGCATCGTCCGGCTGATCCCGGATGCAGCCGACAGCCGGCGCCTGAAAGCGTGGACGCTGCTGACTGCGCTCGACGAGCTCAAGGGGTTCGAGGAGCCGCTCGGCGCCCACCGGCCGCGCGGCCAGTCGTATTCGCGCGACTTCCGCGGGCCGAACTGGCTGGATCAACGCGAGGCCGCGCGCGCCTATGCCGATCGCGATCCGACCGTGCTGGTGATCGGTGCCGGCCAGGCCGGGCTCGCGATCGCGGCGCGCCTCACGATGATGCAGATCGACACGCTGGTGGTCGATCGCGAAACCAGGATCGGCGACAACTGGCGCAAGCGCTATCATGCGCTGACCCTGCACAACCAGGTGCAGGTCAATCACATGCCCTACATGCCGTTCCCGCCGAACTGGCCGGTCTACATCCCCAAGGACAAGCTCGCCAACTGGTTCGAGGCCTATGCCGAGGCGATGGAGCTGAACGTCTGGACCGAGACGGAGCTCGAAGGCGGCAGCTATGACGAGGCGGCGGCGCGCTGGGAGGTGACGCTGCGTCGCGCAGACGGCAGCCGGCGCGTGATGCGGCCTGTTCATATCGTCATGGCGACTGGTGTCAGCGGCATTCCCAACCGGCCGGAGCTGCCCGGCCTGGCCGACTACAACGGCACGGTGCTGCATTCGAGCCAGTATGGCGACGGCGAGGCCTGGGCGGGCAAGCGCGCGCTGGTGATCGGCACCGGCAATTCGGGGCATGACATCGCGCAGGATCTGCATGCCAGTGGCGCCGACGTGACGATGGTGCAGCGGGCGCCGACGCTCGTCACCAACATCGAGCCCTCTGCTCAGCTCGCCTACGCCGCCTACAATGACGGGACGGTGGAGGACAACGACCTGATCGCGGCATCGATGCCGCTCGCGCTCGGCCGTCGCAGCCACCAGATGCTGACCGCGCAGTCGAAGCAGCTCGATCAGGAGCTGCTTGATGGCCTGACCCGGATCGGCTTCAGGCTCGACTTCGGCGAGGACGGCACCGGCTGGCAGTTCAAGTACCTCACCCGCGGTGGCGGCTACTACTTCAACGTCGGCTGCTCCGATCTGCTGGTCAGCGGCGCGGTCAAGTTGATCCAGTTCGATCGCATCGCGCGCTTCGGCGTCCATGGCGCCGAACTGACGGACGGCACTGGGATCGATGCCGATCTGATCGTGCTCGCCACCGGCTACAAGCCGCAGGAGGTGCTGGTGCGCCGGCTGTTCGGCGACACGACGGCCGATCGCGTCGGACCGATCTGGGGCTTCGGCGACGGTCAGGAGCTGCGCAACATGTACACGCGCACGCCGCAGCCCGGCCTGTATTTCATCGCCGGCAGCCTGGCGCAGTGCCGCATCAACTCGAAATTCCTGGCGCTGCAGATCAAGGCCATCGAGCAAGGCTTGCTGCCGGCGAGCGGATCGGGCTGAATGACGCCATTCGATCATGGAGGCCCTCGCATGTCCCCCACCCTCGGCTCTGGCGACTTTACCTATCGCGTCGTCAAGGACTGGGCGAAGCTCCCCGACGGCTGGGAGCTGACCGACGTCGCCTCGGTCGCGGTCGACAGCAAGGACCGCGTCTACGCCTTCAACCGCGGCGCCCATCCGATGATCGTGTTCGACCGCGACGGCAATTTCCTGAAGAGCTGGGGCGAGGGCCTGTTCAGCCGGGCTCACGGGCTATCGATCGATGCCGACGACAATCTCTACTGCACCGATGACGGCGACCACACGGTGCGCAAGTGCACCCCCGAGGGCAAGGTGCTGCTGACCATCGGCCTGCCGGAGCGCCCGACGCCGTTCATGAGCGGCGAGCCGTTCAACCGCTGCACCCATACCGCGCTGTCGCCATCGGGTGAGATCTACGTATCAGACGGCTATGGCAATGCGCGGGTCCACAAATATACGCCGGACGGCAAGCTGATCAGGAGCTGGGGCGAGCCGGGTTCGGACCCCGGCCAGTTCAACATCGTTCACAACATCGCGACCGATGCCGACGGCTTCGTCTATGTCGCCGACCGCGAGAACCACCGCATCCAGATCTTCGATCGTGACGGCCGCTACGAGACGCAGTGGAATAACCTGCACCGTCCCTGTGCGCTGTGCGCCTGCGGGGCTGGGCGTAAGACCTTCATCATCGGCGAGCTCGGCCCGGGCATGCCGGTGAACCTCAACGTGCCCAATCTCGGCCCGCGCCTGACCATCACCGACGCCGGCGGCAAGCGGCTGGCGCGGCTCGGCGGCGAGCACGGCCCGGGCTTGGAAACCGGCCGTTTCCTGGCCCCCCACGGCCTGGCCATCGACAGCCACGGCGACATCTATGTCGGCGAAGTCGGTGTCACCAATTGGAGCACGAGCTTCCCCGACCGCGCCATGCCGGCCGAGGTCCGGATCCACCGCTGCCTGCAGAAGCTGGAGCGGGTCCCAGCCTGACGGCCGTCCGCCCGCTTCTCGGGACGCGGATCTGCAACTGATTTGCAGTGCGGCAGCCCGCTGCGGCGGGCGGGTTCCGGCGTCCGTCGCGGGGCGGGAGAAGCCGTGTCAAGCCATTCTTGGGGCTTCACAATCCCGTCACGCTGCATGTAGTATGTCAGGGCATGCTGCTTCGCAGCCGTACATGGAGGCCAGGAGCGTTACTTGAACGCACATGTCTCACAAGGCGGTTGGCCGGTGTTGGTGCTGAACGCGGACTTCCGGCCGCTGAGTTATTACCCGCTATCGCTTTGGTCCTGGCAGGACGCGATCAAGGCGGTGTTCCTCGATCGCGTCAACATCGTGGAATATTACGACCGCGCGATCCGAAGTCCGTCCTTCGAAATCCAGCTGCCCAGCGTGGTGTCGCTGAAATCCTTCGTCAAGCCGACCACGCACCCCGCCTTCACCCGCTTCAACGTCTTCCTGCGCGACCGCTTCGCCTGCCAGTACTGCCACTCCGGCGACGATCTGACCTTCGACCACGTCATTCCGCGCAGCAAGGGTGGCCAGACCACCTGGGAAAATGTCGTCGCCGCCTGCTCGCCCTGCAATCTGAAGAAGGGCAACCTCACGCCGCAGCAGGCCAAGATGTTTCCCAAGCAGGCGCCCTACGCGCCGACCGTCCACCAGCTCCACCGCAACGGCCGCCTGTTCCCGCCGAACTACCTGCACGACAGCTGGTTGGACTATCTCTATTGGGACACCGAGCTCGATCCGTAGCGGCGGGCCGCACATGCGTGGCTGTGCGAGGAGTTCCCGCCTCCTCCGCGACGCCCGTAGCAGACCGGCAAATTTCGCGCGACGCCGATGACCGGCGCGAGCGCAGTGCTCATGCCGACCATTTGTCCTCGTCGCGGTGATGCTCCTCGGCGTTGAGACGATCAGCGACATCATGCGCCATCGCAGGGGCTGCCCCTCGCGCCGTTACAGCCTGCGCAGCGCCGCGAACAGCGCCGACCACGGCGATCCTTCGCGGCAGAACACCGGCGGCTGGCCCAGCGGCGCCGGCACCGTCACGGTCTGCCCGCCAGAATGGCGGGTGGCCGTCCACAGATGCACCCAGTCGGCGCCACGCGGCAGATAAGTCTCCCACTCCGTGGCCGAAGGCTTCCACACCGGGGCGACCAGGAGGTCGGGTCCGAAGAGATAGGCGTCCTGCACCTTGTAGGTCGCAGCGTCGTCCTCGAAATGCAGGAAAAGCGGCCGCTGCACCGGCAGGCCGGTCGCGGCAGCCTCCGCCGAGAGGTGCCGCAGATAGGGCGCAAGATGCACGTAGATCCGCGTCATGCGGGCGAAGTGCGCCAGCACCGCCGGATCCTGATCGATCTGCAGATTGTCGCGCGGCCGGTTGCCCTCATGTGTGCGCATGACCGGCGTGAACGCCGCCATCTCCGCCCAGCGCATCAGGAGCTCGGCGGTGCGCACATTGCCGAACAGGCTAGTATAGCCGCCGATGTCGGAGTGGTGGTAGGCGTTGCCGAGCAGGCCGCTCGACAGCGCCCCGCAGATGACGCTGACGAGGCCGTCATGGCGGGAGAAGTCGACGCTCTGGTCGCCGGCCCATAGCAGCGGGCAGTGAGCCTGCACGCCGGTGAAGCCGGCGCGCATGAAGAACACGATCTCGCCGGTGCGGCCGCGCGCCGCCACCGCGCGCGCATTGACCTCGGCCCACAGCGTCGGCCAGCGGTTGTGCAGAAGGCGCGCATCGATGCCGGCATGAAGGTGTACGTCGGTCGGCAGGTACTCGCCGAAATCGGCCATCCAGCCGGACATGCCGAGGTCGATCATCTCTTCGCCGATCACGCGCTCGGCGAACCAGGCCGCGGCCTCGGCGCGGGTGAAGTCGACCACGCCGCATTCGAACTCGCCGAAATCGACCCGGGCGGTCCCGCCCGCGGCGTCGCGCGCGAGATGGCCGGCGGCGTCAGCCTCGGCAAACAGCGTGCCGTCGACGCACAGATACGGGTTGACATAGCCGAGGAAGCGGATGCCCTCGGCGCCGAGTGCGGCGATCCGTTCGCGCAGCGCCGGATAGCGACGCTCATTGGCGCGCCAGTCCCAGAACAGCCGTGACCCGAACGAGGTCTGGCGCAGGCCGACCCAGTCCTCGCACCAGAGGCCGGACACCGCGACGCCGGCGTCGCGGATCGCCTGCAGGCGCGCGAACGAGCGCTCACCGTCCTTCAGCCCGATGATCGCGCCGCCGTAGATCCACTCCGGCAGCTGCGGCTGGCGGCCGAAGCGCAGCGACAGCGCGCCGACGAGCGCGGCAAAGCTCGGCGCAGTGAAGATCTCGATCTGCTGCGGCACCTCCCAGACCTCGATCTCGTGGAAGCCGTCATGGCGGAAGTCGAACGCCGACCACGCCGAGGTCTCGACGTGCAGGGCATAGCGGCGCGAGGAGATGAAGGTCGGCTGCGGGTAGTTGGTGGTGTAGTAATCGCCGCCGGCGCCGCCAGTACCGTCGGCGCGAAAGGTGATCTCGGTGGTCTTGTCGCGACCGACCCCGGGCTCGGACGTCCACAGCGGAAAGCGACGGCCGCGCATGTCGAAATAGGACATCTGCTCGCCGCCGCCCCAGACATGCTCGCCATCCTCCGCAACGATGCGAAACCACAGCCGGTTGATCGCGGGATCGGTGACGCGGGGAACCAGCCGGTGGCCGTCCAGGGTCAGGATCAGCGCGGCGGGCAGGCCGGCTACGGCCGCCAGGCGCACGGTGTCGCCGTCGATCTCGGCGGCGCGCAGCGCGATCCGCTCGGTCACGTAGTCGGTGATGTCGAAATTGCCGCGCAGCATCGCGATGGTTTCCTCGCCGCGGCCGACGAAGAAGGCCGGCCGCGCGCGGTCGTGCTGCAGGATGACGCGGCCGTCGGCGACGATGCGGAACCCGTCCGCGACCGGCTCGATCCGCAGCGGCGTGGGCGCCGCGATCGGTTGCTCCGGGCTCATCCCTTGATGCCTCCGACGACGAGGCCCGAGACCACCCGCTCCTGGAACGCGACGATCAGGAGCGCGACCGGCACGATGCCGACCACGAGGGCGGCCGAGATCACCGGCCATGGGAAGGAGAACTCGCCCTGGTAGAGCTGAATGCCGACCGGCAGGGTGCGAAGCGCCGGGCTCGAATTGAACGACAGCGCCATCAGGAACTCGTCCCAGGAGTTGACGAAGGCGAGGATCCCCGCGGTGAACACGCCCGGACCGCTCAGGGGCAGCACGACGTGGAGCAGCGCCCCGATCCGGGTGCAGCCGTCGATCATCGCGGCGTTCTCGAGGTCGCGGGGAATGGCCTCGAAGAACGCGACCAGCATCAACGTGCAGACCGGCAGCGACAGCACGGTGTTCGGCAGCACAAGCGCGATCCAGGTATTGAGCAACCCGAGCCCGCGCAGCGTCTCGAACAGCGGCACCAGCAGGGTCACCAGCGGAAAGGTGGAGACGCCGATGATCACGAACAGGATCGCCTGGCGGAAGCGCAGGTTCAGCCGCGCCAGCGCATAGGCGGCCAACACGCAGATGAACAGGGTGAGGAGCGTCGACAGCAGCGCGACCATCAGGCTGTTGAACAAAAAGACGAGCAGCTGCTGGTCGGTGAACGCCCTGACATAGTTGACGAGGGTCGGCGCATGCGGTGCCCAGGTGATGGGCTTGGCGGTCAGCTCGGACTCCGTCTTCAGCGAGGTGAAGAGGATCCACAGCGCAGGAAACAGGCCATTGATCAGCAGCGTCGAGGCGGCGATCAGCCGCAGCACACGGCCCGGGATGGACGGCGGCGGGGCGGGGTCGGTGGTCGCCATGGCTAGCTCCGGATCACGCGCAGATAGACCACAGAAACGGCCATCGAGATCGCGAACATCACCACCGCGAGCGCCGATCCGTAGCCGAGATCGAGAAAGGAGACCGTGTTCTGGTGGATGTACATCGCCAGCGTCGAGGTCGAGGTGCCGGGCCCGCCGCCGGTCATGGTGTAGGGGATGTCGAAGGTCTGCAGCGAGGTGATGGTGCGGAAGATCAGCGCGACCACGATCGAGGGCTTGAGCAGCGGCAGCGTGATCTCGAAGAACTGGCGCAGCCGGCCGGCGCCGTCGACGTCGGCCGCCTCGTAGAGCGAGCGCGGAATGGTCTGCAGCCCCGCGAGGATTAGGAGCGCCATGAACGAGGAGGTCTTCCAGATGATGGTCAGGCAGATCGCCGCGAACGCCCAATTCGGCGAATTGAACCAGATGACGCCCTGGATGCCGAGGCGCCGCAGCACGTCGTTGACGATGCCGTATTCGGAATGAAAGAACCACGCGAAGATCAGCCCGGCGAAGGCGAGCGGCAGCGCCCAGGGCACGAGCAGCGCGAGGCGGACCGGCCACTTCATGCGGAAAGGCAAATTGGCGAGCAGCGCCAGCGCAAGGCCCGTCAGCAGCGCGCCGGGAACGGTGATCAGCGTGATCAGCAGCGTGTTCCAGGTGGTCTCCCAGAACACCGGATCCTCCATCACCAGCGTGTAGTTCTCCAGGCCGACGAACCTTGCCGGAAGCCCCGAGGTCAGGGAGAGGCTGAAGAGGCTGGTGTAGAACAGCCTCGCGACCGGATAGGCGATGATGACGGCGAGCAGCAGCGCCGCCGGGGTCAGCAGCAGCACCGCCAGCGTCCGGTCGTCGGGATCGAGCCAGCGCGACCAGGCGCGGTCGCGCAGCCCGTCGGGAGCGGGGCCCTGCGGCATCAGCGCAGGATGCGCTTGAGCCGGCCCTCGATCTGGCCGGCGCCGTCCTCCGGCGTGATCACGCCTGACAGCACCGAGTTGACCGTGGTGCGGATCGCATCGCTGACCTCGTTGTAGCGCGCAGTCACCGGCCGCGCCTTGGCGGTCTGCACGACGTTCAGGGCCTCGCCGAACCACGGCACCGCCTTCAGCACCTCCGGATCGCGGTAGGAGGCCGCGACGGTCGGCAGCAGCGAGCCGTTGATCGCCATGAAGGACGACACGTCCTGGCTGGCGAGATAGCTGACGAGCTTGCGCGCCTCGTCCTTGTGGGTCGAGTAGGCGGAGACGCCGAACTCCCAGCCGCCGAGGCAGCTCGTCTGTTCGCCGCCGCCGAGCGCCGGCAGGCGGGCGACGCCGACCTTGCCGGCCACGGCGGATTCGGCGCCCTGGAACAGCGCCCAGGCATAGGCCCAGTTGACCGCGAAGGCGACGTTGCCGGCCTGGAACTCCTTGCGCGTGTCGTCGGTCGCGACCTCGGAGATGTTCTTCTTGGCGACGCCCTGGTCGACGAGGTCCTTCCACAGCTTCAGCGACTTGACCGCCGCGTCGCGGTCGAAGGTCAGCCGGCCGTTGCTGACCAGCGTCTTGCCCTGGCTCCAGTAGGGCAGCAGGAAGGTGCAGACCGCGCCCTCGATCGCCTTGCCCTGGAACGACAGGCCCTGCAGGTTCGGATTCTTCTCGCCCTCGGTGATCTTCTTCGCCGCGGCCGCGAGTTCGTCCCACGTCTTCGGCGGCGCGATAGCGTATTTGTCGAGCAGGTCCTTGCGGTAATACAGGAACATGGCGTCGGCGAAGGCCGGCAGCGCCACCACCTTGCCGTCCACCGTGTTGGCGTCGACATAGGCGGCGAGATATTTCGTCATGTCGACATTGTCGAGCGGCACGGTCCAGTTCGCGGCGGCATATTGCGCCGGCCGGATCACGTCGAGCGCCAGGATGTCGAGGCTCGGGTCCTTGGCCGACATCACCGTGTTCAGGTACTGCGCCTGGAGTTCGGAGGTCGCGCCGCCGGATTCGATGGCGATGGTGACGCCCGGGTTCTTCGCCTCGTACTGGTCGAACACCTTGCGCCAGACCTGCGGCTGCTGCTGGGTCGAGATGAAGATCCGGAGCGGCGTATCGGCCGACGCCGGCGGTGAAGCGCCCTGCAGGGCGGTTGCCATTAGGGCGGCGGCCAGTAGTTTCAGTTTCATGGGGACCTCCCTGTCCTCTTCCGAGACCGTCGGCGGCCCGAGGCCGCCTTGCCGATCAGTTGATGATCTGCCCGCTATCCGCATCGAACAGGTAGACCTTCAAAGGATCGATGCCGATGTTGAAGCGTTCTCCGCTGCTTGGCCGCATGTCCGGCGCGAGCCGGGCCGTCAGCCGCTGTCCGCCGATGTCACAGTGCACCAGCGTGTCCGATCCGAGCGGCTCGACGACCTGCACGTCGACCGGCAACGCGAACGGCGCTCCCGGCAGCCCCAAATGTTCCGGACGGACGCCGAACAGCAGCGTCCGTCCCTCCAGCGTCTGCGCGGAGGCCAGCGGCAGGGCGGCGAGCGGCAGCGCGGCGCCGTTGCCGAACGTCAGGCTGCCGTTCTCGATCCGCACGGTCACGAAGTTCATCGGCGGCGAACCGATGAAGCCGGCGACGAAGGCATTGCGCGGCCGGTTGTAGATCTCGTCCGGCGTGCCGATCTGCTCGATCACGCCGCCCCGCATGATGACGATGCGGTCGGCGAGCGTCATCGCCTCCACCTGGTCGTGCGTCACATAGACGATGGTGGTGCGGATCTGCTGGTGCAGCCGCTTGATTTCGGTGCGCACCTCGGCCCGCAGCTGCGCATCTAAGTTGGAGAGCGGCTCGTCGAACAGGAAGACGCGCGGGCGACGGACCATCGCGCGGCCCATCGCGACGCGCTGGCGCTGGCCCCCCGACAGCTGCGCCGGCCGGCGCTCGAGCACCTCGGAGAGGCCGAGCAGCTCTGCGACACCCGTGATCCGGTTGCGGGCCTCCTCGGCGGCCACGCCGCGCACCCGCAGCGTGAAGGCGAGGTTCTCGCGAACCGTCTTGTGCGGATAGAGCGCGTAGTCCTGGAACACCATCGCGACGTCGCGCGCACGCGGAGGCAGGCGGTTCATCACCTGGTCGTCGATCCGGACCTCGCCGGCCGAAATCGGTTCCAGGCCTGCGATCATCCGCAGCGTGGTCGATTTGCCGCAGCCGGACGGGCCGACGAGCACGATGAACTCGCCATCTGCGATCTCGAGGTCGATGCCGTGGACGACGGTCTGCGAGCCAAAGCTCTTCTCCAGCTTCCGCAGGCTCACGGATGCCACGCTTCCCCCCGATCGGGCGGCTCGCCGCCGCCATTTGCTGCCGTCATTTGCAGTCTTGCATCTGCAGCCTTGCGCGCAGGATTCTTACCATCCGACCAAGAGAAATCAATGATGCAGCAATTTCGTCCGATGCGGCAAGTTTGGAAGAATTTGTCACCTGAGGCGCGAAACGTAGACGGCGACCGCGGGGTCGAACCAGGTCTGCGAGACCTCGGGGATGCTCCGGTCTGCCGCCCGGCTGAGCCGCATGACATGGGGGACCGGGCTGCCCGGCCGCAGCGCGAAATCCTTCGGCGCCCAGTCCGGCACCTCGCCAAGGCCGATGCGGTCCTCCGCGGTTTCGATGAAGAGGTTGAGGCGCGTGCGATAGAAAAGGTACAGGGATTCCAGAAGATCACCCTTGGAAAGGCGTTCGGCACAGGAGCCGTCGAGCCAGATCTCCTCGAGCGCAGCGGGCCGGCCGGAGATCGCGCGCAGGCGGCGGATGCGGTGGGCGTGGTCGGCACTGCCGAACGGGGGCAGATGGCGAGGCTTGCGCAGTCTCTTCAGCTCGAGCACTCGCGCGGTGGGAAGCCCGCCGCCGCCGCTCGCCAGTTCGAGCCTGAACATCGAATAGATGCTGTTCTGCGGCGAACCGGCGCGGATATAGTTGCCCGATCCCTGGATGCGCTCCAGGTGCCCGCGCGCCTGCAGCTCGGCCAGCGCCTTGCGCAGCGTGCCGACGGCGATCCCGAGCGCGTCGGCCATCTCCCGCTCGGGCGCCAGCTTCTCACCCTCGACCAGGCGCCCGGCCGCCAGCTCGCGGACCAGGAATTCGGTGACCTGCATGTGGAGCGGCAGGCTTCCCAAGGGAGCCTTCATCTGAGGGCCTTCATCGGCGTTGCGTCCGTTGGCGCTGGAATTGATGCATGATTGATCTACTTGGAGATCGATGCTATGCGACCCGGCGGCATCCAGCGAGAAGTGCAGGAAATGAGCGTAGTTCCGATAACGTCCGACGGGCTCGACTCGGTCGAGGTGTCGTGGTTCTCGGCGCTGTGCTCCGACGATTATGCACTGCTAGGGATACCCGACGGCAGCCTGCGGTCAAGCTGGGAGCACTGCTCGGCGATCGTCGGCCGGGCCGAGGCGCTCGGATTTCGCAACATTCTCTGCCCCTCATCCTACCAGGTCGGGCAGGACACGCTGAGCTTCGTCGCCGGCTGTGCCTCCCTGACGCAAAACATCAACTTCCTCGCCGCGATCCGCTGCGGCGAGATGCAGCCGATCATGCTGGCGCGAACCGTCGCCACGCTCGACCACATGCTGAAGGGCCGCCTGACGCTGAACGTAATCAGTTCCGACTTCCCGGGCGAGGTCGCCGATAGCGCCTTTCGCTACCGGCGCAGCCACGAGGTGGTCGCCATTCTCCGCCAGGCCTGGACCCGCGACACGATCGATTTCGACGGCAAGATCTACCGTTTCGGCAATGTCAGCACCGCGCCGGCCAAGCCCTATCAGCAGAACGGCGGCCCGCTGCTCTATTTCGGTGGCTATTCGCCGGACGCGCTCGAACTCTGCGGCGCGCAGTGCGACGTCTACCTGATGTGGCCGGAGACCAGGGAGCAGCTCGCGGAGCGGATGCGCGCGGTGCACGCGCGGGCGCAGGCGCACGGGCGGACGCTGGACTACGGCCTGCGCGTGCACGTGATCGTGCGCGACACCGAGGCCGAGGCCCGCGACTATGCCGAGCATCTCGTCTCCCGCCTCGACGACGAATATGGCCGCCTGATCCGCGAGCGCGCGCATGACAGCCAATCGCTCGGGGTCTCCTACCAGCAGCGGACGCGCGAACTCGCCGACAAGTTCGGCTATGCCGAGCGCCATCTGTGGACCGGCATCGGGCGGGCGCGTTCCGGCTGCGGCGCGGCGCTGGTCGGCTCGACCGACCAGGTCCTGTCGACGCTCGAGGATTACCGCCGCATGGGCATTCGCGCCTTCATCCTGTCCGGCTATCCGCATCTTGACGAGGCCGAGCATTTCGGCCGCAAGGTGCTGCCGCAGATGAAGACCTGTTCGCTGCCGCACGAATATGGCCGGGTGCCCGCCCAGACACCGCCGACACCGCTCGGCAACGGACAACGCCGATGATGACCCGCTTGAGGCTCGCCGACGATCTCGACATCAGCCGGATCGTGTACGGCATGTGGCGCGTCTGCGATGATGCGGACACCTCGCCGGCGCGGGTCCAGCGCAAGATCGAGACCGCGCTCGCCTGCGGGATCACCACCATCGACCAGGCCGACATCTATGGCGGCTACACCGCCGAATCCGTGCTGGGCGCCGCCTTGCGCGCCGCGCCTCAGCTGCGCGACCGCGTCGAGATCGTCACCAAATGCGGCATCGTCGCGCCGGTCGGACGTCACGCGGCGGCGCGGATCAAGCACTACGACACCACGGCCGCCCACATCGCCGAGAGCGTGCATGCCTCGCTGCGCGCGATGGCGACCGACCGCATCGACCTGCTGCTGATCCACCGTCCCGACCCGATGATCGATCCTGAGGAGACCGGGCGCGCGCTCGACGATCTCGTCGCTTCCGGCAAGGTCAGGTCGGTCGGCGTATCCAACTTCAGGCCCTGGGACTTCACGCTGCTCCAGTCTGCGATGCGCCAGCCCCTGGTGACGAACCAGATCGAGATCAGCCTGACGTGCACGGGATGCTTCACGAACGGCGATCTCGCCTTCCTGCAGGAGCGCAGGCTGCCGGTGATGGCCTGGTCGCCGCTCGGCGGCGGCAACCTGGTTGCAGCTGCACCCGAGAGGCTGCGCACGTTGCTCGCGCGTCTCGCGGCCGACCACGACGTCGACGTCAGCGCAATCGCGATCGCCTGGCTGCTGCGGCATCCGGCCCGGCTCGTGCCGATTCTCGGAACCAACGATCCGGCGCGGATCGAGAAGGCCTGCGCGGCGCTGCGGGTCGATCTCGACCGCCAGGCCTGGTTCGAGCTTTACACTGCCGCACTCGGCCACGACGTGCCGTGACGGGCTGACGCGGAACTCGTTGCAGCTGCGCGTCGTGGCTGTGCGGAGACCGGGGCCCTCACGACGACCCCATACGCCGGGTTGCCCACCTCTCCTCCCGCGCGGCATGCGGGTGTAGTCGGTGAGCGGTATTATCTGACGGATTAACCCCACCTTAGGTCCCCCTTCAGCATGCTGTGGCGTTGCCGCGCGGGCCGCCTCCAGCACAGCCCGTTTTCGTCATTGATCCAGCAGGGCCCTTCGTTCCGCGTATGCAGACCGCTCTGACCGACCCCAAGGCGGCGGCGCTCGCGAAAGCCCAGGTGGCGAGCTCGCTGCAGAACATCTTCCTGACGCTGTTCGCGAACGTCGCCATCGCGATATCGCTGGCGCTGCTGATCTATCTGCGCGAGGGCAGCACGCTGATCCTGTGGTGGCTGGCTGCGGCCGTGGCCTTCGCCACGCTGCGCGCCGCATGGGTCTCGCGCCTGAAATCCTCCGGCAGCATCGACCGGGATCCGCAACGCGTGCTGCGCACGCTGACCACCATGGCGCTCGCCAGCGGAGTGCTGTGGTCGGTGGTGCCGCTTGGCCTGCCGGCATTCACCCACGCGCACAACGTCAACGACATCGTCTTCATCATGGCCGGCGCCACGACCGGCTCGATCATCCAGAGCCTCGCCTACTCGCAGATGGCGATCGCCTTCGGGGCGCCGCTGATGGGCGCGACGATCTTGCGCATGCTGCTGTCCGGCGGCGACGTCGGCTACGTCGTTGCCGCCGACATCGCGTTCCTGACCGTCATGCTGTTCCGCGCCGCCCGGCTTGGCGAACGTAACTTCATCGCCGGCCAGAGCACCACGATCGAGGCGACCGGGCTTGCGGATTCGCTCGCCATCGCCAACCAGAAGCTCGAGCGGCTGGTGCGGACGGATTCGCTGACCGGGCTCGCCAACCGCGGCCATTTCCGCACCGTCGCCAGCACCGCCTGCGCCGAGGGGCGCGGGGTGGCGTTCTTGTTGTTCGACGTCGACAACTTCAAGATCATCAACGACACCCGCGGCCACGACGCCGGCGACCGCGTGCTGCAGGCCGTGGCGATGCTGCTGCGCACGGCGTGCAGCGAGGGCGATCTGCCGGTTCGCCTCGGCGGCGACGAGTTCATCGTGGTGCTGCAGGGCGAGGATGCCGCCGATCGGTCGGTGGCGCTCGGCGAGCGCCTGATGCAGGCGCTGCTGCGCCCGATGATGATCGCCGGCCAGCCGCTGGGCGTGAGCTGCTCGATCGGCATCGCGGCGCATGTCGGCAGTCCGATCGACATCGAGGAGCTGTCGGCGCGCGCCGACGCGGCGCTCTACCGCGCCAAGGACGACGGCCGCGCCTGCATGCGTGTCTTCGATGCGCAGATGCAGTGCGCGCTCACGCTGCAGCGTCGTCTCGATGCCGAGCTGCCGGCCGCGCTGGCGCGCCGCGAGCTGCATGTCGAGTTTCAGCCGCAGGTCGCGATGGCGACCCAGGAGGTCATCGGCTTCGAGGCGCTGCTGCGCTGGAAGCATCCGACCGCCGGCCTTATTCCGCCGCCGGACATCGTCTCCGCCGCGATCCGGCTGCGCGTGGCCGGCCAGCTCACCGAGTTCGTCGGCGAGCGCGTCTGCGCCTTCCTGCGCGCGCTCGACCGCAAGAAGGCGCACGCCATCCGCGTCTCGATCAACGTCTCGCCGCGCGAATTCCCGATCCACTCGCCGGCGCAGACGCTCAAGCTGGTCACCGAGCGCTACGGCGTTGACCCCAGGCGGATCGAGATCGAGGTCACCGAGGAGGCGATGTTCGATCCGAAGCGCTGCGCCGACGAGCTCAAGCTGATCGATCAATACGGCTTCGCGCTCGCGATCGACGATTTCGGCGTCGGTCATTCCTCGATCACCAACCTGATGGCGGTCGAGATCGACACCATCAAGATCGACCGCTCCTTCATCGACGGCATCGCCAGCAACCGCATGGGTCAGCAGCTCGTCGCCGCCATCACCGCCGTGGCGCTGCCGCTCGGCCATCGCATCATCGCCGAAGGCGTCGAGCACGAGGCCGACGCGGAGTGCCTGCGCATGCTCGGCTGCTCCTACGGCCAGGGCTGGCTGTACGGCAAGCCGATGAAGGAGGACGACGCGATCGCCTGGCTGGTCCAGCATCGCAACGCGACGGCCGCCGCGATCGCGCCGCTGCCGCGCAGCGCGTAGTCTGCAGTTGTACGCAGCGCGTCTGATCAGGACGCGCCTGATGATCTCGCGACATCGCATGTCCGAGTTTTGCTGAACGATCCCCCTCTCGAAGCGAGAGGGTGCAGGGAAGACCGAGCCTCGGCTGAGGCCCGTGGCCCCCGTGCGGAGAAAATGCACGGGGCAGGAACCACAGGACCAGCCGGAAACGACCCGGCCTCCCCTGCGTGATGGTTGGAACGGCTGCTCCGCGCTCTCCCCGGGGACCGGCTTGTTTGCCCCCGTCATCGGCAACGACGCACGATTGTCACCGCACGAACGTCACGAACTTGACGCCAGCTTCGGGGCGCCAGGACCACACGGCTTGACCGTCCGCGAGCTGCCATTCGTCCTGCGCATCAGCGCCTGACAGGCCCGCGGCCACCACTCCCCGCCTCTCCGTATCGTGACGACGCGTACGTCCCTCTGCATGAGGACGGGATGGCCGGGAGATAAGCACGAATTACGAAAAATCGAAACAGATTTATTTTTGACGGAGGCACTGGACAAGCTCAGCCGATCGCGCGCGCAGCGCCGACTGATTTGGCCGACGGGCAGTCCGGCACAACCTGCATGCGCGAGCACGAGATTGCACGCGCGACCGCCACCTTCCACGATTCTCCGCGGCGACCTATGATGCCGACGCCCACCAACGATCCGGAACAGGCGCCGTGTCCGATCTCGAGCCGCTCTACACGACGACCAGCGCCGAGAGCATCGGCCGCCTCGTGGCGACACACTACGCGCTGCCGGAGCCGCTCGCATGCCGCATGATGAATCGCGGCTTCAACGACGTCTATCTGGTCACGGCCGCAACCGGCGAACGCTACGTCTTCCGGCTGTCGCATCACCGCGCGCGGGGACCCGCCGACGTCCGTACTGAAACCGATTTTCTCGCGCATCTCGTCCGTTGCGGCGTGCCGGTGGCCGCTGCGGTCCCGACACGTGACGGCTCGCTCTTCGTCCGCGGCCAGGCGGCGGAAGGTGCGCGCGAAGGCGTGTTGTTTCACGCGCTCGACGGCCGGACGCCCGACCCGGCCTGCCCGATCGATGCACGCGCCACAGGAGTCACTCTCGCCAGGCTGCACGATGCGGCGTCCACCTATCGCGCAGAATCGCCGCTCTACCGTTTGGATCTCGACCATCTGTTGCGTCGACCGTTGCAGCGCGTCCAGGACCTATGTCGCCTTCTCGGCGTCGGCGACGGCGCGATATACCAGGAGATCGCGGCGCGAACGGCGGCACGAATCGAGGCGTCCGACGGCCTGACCTGGACGCATTGTCACGGCGATTGCCATGGCCGCAACGGACGCATCGACGATGGCTGCGCCGTGTTCTTTGACTTCGACGATGGCGGCCCTGGCTATCTCGCCTACGACCTCGCCGTCTTCCTGTGGGCAATGCACGCGTTCGGCCGCCGGCTGCCTCAGACGTGGAGAGCTTTCGTCGAAGGCTACCGCTCGATCCGCCCGATCTCCGCTGCGGATTTCGAGGCCGCGCATGCCTTCGTCATCGTGCGCCATTTCTGGGTGATGGGCGAGCACGCCAGCCGCGCGCGCGAGTGGGGCAGCGAGCCGGTGCGCTGGATCACGCGCGAGCGTGAATATCTGGAATCCTGGGAGGCGGAGCGGCTGAGCGGACGACTGTTGTGATCGCGAAGGGGGGATGGATTGAACCAGATGGCTGCGACGGCCGACGCATGATCCGGCGCTCAACGCCACGTGCGGGCAACCGAACGTGCTGTGCGATGCAGCGCCCTCTCCCCTTATGGGAGAGGGCATCTCCGGCCCATCCGCGCACGCGGTCGGGTGAGGGGTATCTCTCCGCGAGCGACATGCGTGGAGAGATACCCCTCACCCGACCGAGTTTGCAGGGCTTTCCTACATGCCCTCTCCCACAAGGGAAAGGGCGAATCCATATATACCGGCGGATCCAATCAGCTCGACGGTGAGCTGGTCAGACGGCAACGAATCTAACGAACGGCATGCGCCGATCGTTGCGTGGTGGTGCCGGCGAGCTCGGCGACCTCCCGCAGCGACCGGGCAGAGTGACTGTACGACGGCATCGGAGATTTTGGCAGTGACGGACACAGTAACTCGCTCACGCCGGCTCGGCGCGATCGGCTGCGTGGTCGGACTTCTTGCCCTCGTCGCGGCGGTCCTGCCGCACTGGGTGCTGCCGGTGATCGATCCGCCGCCGCCGATCGACAAGGTCATCGTCGACGTCGGACACCGCGTCAAGGAGCGACTGGTGGCGCACCTGAAGGGCGTCGACTATCAGGCGCCAACGAGGGAAACCTCGTGGACCGACCGGCTGCACCAGCAACTGCCTGTGGCCGCGGTGTCGCTCGGCCTGCTCGCGATCATCCTCGGCGTGGTCGCGCAGCTCTACCGCGAAGAGCGCCACGTCGCGGCGATGGCCACGACGTTGGGCGGCTGCGCGATCGCTGTCCAACTCTCCTTCGTGCTGATGGGTGTCCTGATCGTGGTGGCGATCATCTATGTCGTCGGCGATTTCCTATCGTTGTTCTGAGCGCGGCGACGAACCACTGCATTTCCACACATGAAGAATGCCGACGGGCGGATGGCCAAGGCTTGAAGCACCCGGTCTCGCGGCCGACCGTTTCGCGCATGAGCGCTATCCACAGCGGCGTCCGAGGTCGGCCTTTTTGATCAGCACACGGATTGATGGATCGCCAGAATCGCATTACGGTGACGTCCATTAAAGGTAGCAATTTCACTCTAACGCTCCGTTAGGGTGCAGGCCCTCACTCTCATGCTGCTGCGCCTTCAGCGCAGCTGCAATTGGGTTTTTCAGGCACGCGGTCTGACCAGGCTCTCATCATACAGGGTATCTCGACGTCCAACTCGGGGCGCGGCCGAGACCATCGCATCGGCCGTCATTCGTTGCGCTGAAGCCGCACTTCAGGGACAGACGGCCGACAGGATAGCCATGCGCGCGTGCAGGCCTGCGATGACTGACGCGCGTCTCAAACAGACGAGCAACGGATCATGGGAGAGGGAATTACCAAGGCAAATCTGGTGCCGGGTGAGCTGCCCGACGACGAGTATCGCCTGCTATGGCGTCGAAGCATCGCGCCCTACTTCGATGCGGAGCCGGTCGAAAGGCCCCTCCCAGGCCGCAAGCTGCCCGACATCCAGCAGTACCATCTGGGCCTTGCAGTCCTGGCCGATTCGAACTTTCCGGCACAGCGCTTCAAGCGCGACCGCCGGTGGATGGCTCGGTACGAGGATTGCGACCATGTCCTGTTTCAGCTCATGCTTCAGGGCCACAACAGGGTGGTGAACGGCAACGCCGAGTTCACAGAACAGCCAGGCAACGTCTATGCCGTCAACCTGGCCCATCAGCTCGATGCGCAATCCGTCGACGGCCGCGCTATTACGCTGGTGCTGCCGCGCGCCCTGCTTCGCGAGCATCTCCCTTATCTGAGCGATGCAAGCGGCGCCTTTCTGCCCGATGGATCCACCGCTGCCCGTATCTTCGTCGACTATCTCGTTTCGCTCTACCGCAATCTGGCGGCGGCAAAGGCCGCCGAGGCGGACAGCCTCATTCGCACGACGATGGGACTGATGGATTCGCTGGCGATGTCCGGCGACATCGTATCGTCCGCTGCGAAAGATGCGTCCTTCGCAGCGATCTGTCGCTACATCGAGGAGCATTTGGGCGATTTCAACCTGGGAACGGAGCAGGTCTGCAAGCGCTTTCGCTGCTCGCGGTCGACGGTCTACCGGCTCTTCAAGCCTCAGGGAGGGCTGTGGCATCATATCCAACGCCGGCGGCTGATCCGATGCATGCTGACGATCACGCACCCGAAGATGCGTCATCGCCGCATCTTCGACATCGCCGTCGAATTCGGCTTCGAATCCGCCAGTCAGTTCAGCCGCTTGTTCCACGAGCATTTCGGCATGACACCGAGTCAGGCCCGCGAGGCGGGCTTCGCCGCGAAGGCCGGCCTTGGCGCACCGCTGCCGCCGGTGGGGTCGAACGCGCTCAGCACAGCCGAACTGATGGCGCGATGGGCGACGTCCCTGACCCGGCAGTTGCACCACGGCGCATGACGACGGACGACCAGCGATCGACCACATCCGAGGCGGCTGCGACTCGGACGTGATGGCGACGTATCGATCCTCACGACGCTCCCCGGGCACACGCTGATCGGTCGACCCGAACGCGCCCCTTCCACATCTGAAGTCCGACAGCCCCGTCGCCCGGCCTCAAATAGCCCGCGGCGTCACCTGCGGCTTGTCAGTTGCATCCCGCGGCCGTGATCGTCGCGTGCTGTGCAGGCCTATCCGGCCCCATCGCAATCCATCCGCCCATGCGCCGATCCCATTTGGCACGGATTGAACAGCAATCTGAGACGGACGCGCAAACGCCGTCCGAGGAGCCTAGTAGCCTGTTCCGACGATCCAGATCTGGATCGTGAACATCTCAGCACACTCACAACTCAGCCCGAGGAGACATCACATGGCAAGCGCACCTGGTTACACGGTTTGGGGAGTCATCAATCCGAACGGCACGATCCAGCAGGGCTCGTCGGCGAACTTCACCGTCGCAAGCACGCAGACCGGCGTCTACACGATCACTTTCAATCCGCCCTTCGTGAACCCGCCGGCGATCGTGGCAACCCAGTGTCAGTTCGATAGTGCGCCCGGCACTCCGATCAACGAAAGCCCGAGCGACGGCGTGGCCTGCCCGCAGGTGACGGCGAGCAACGCGACCGTGGTGACCGGCAACAGCACGGGCGCGTGGACCGCGCGCACGTTTTCATTCGTCGCGATGGGCTCGCTCGGGTCGTAGGAACCCGCAACCGGCGCTCGTTTTGGGCGCTGCACGCGTATTCCTCGCTCCGCTCGTTCGTCCGCGCATTTCACCGTCGTCATGAAGGTGACGCTTCGCGCCTGTGTCGCCGACCTCAGGGCGAGTCGTCACCGTTCCATCCATGAAAAGGATTTGCAGCCATGATCAACGTCAACGATCTTCGAACGGTCTCGTCCCAACAGGAACTTCCCTTCGGGTCTTCGAGTACCTCGAATGCCCACTGCTATCTGCGCTATGTCGTCCACGAAGTGGCGGATGCGCGGAACCTCGGGTCGGGACGCGCCTATCGCGTGGAGTGCACGGCGCGGGTCGTGGTGAGCAACGAAAGCAGCGACATCCTGCAGCAAGTCATGACCCCGCTGCCGACGCCAGGCACGACGTCGATCGTGGGCTTCCAGAACTACCCCCTGATGCTGCGCGGGACCGCCGCGTTCAGCCAACCGGCGGCGCCACTTCCGGCCGGCGTGCGCCTGCTGAACTATTCTCCGCGAACCATCAATGCGGCGATCCAGACATCGAAATCCAGCGAGCAGAACAATTCCTCCTCGACATCGTCCGAGCACACCAGCGGATCCTCGACGGCCACCACGAACAGTTACGGATTTGACGCCTCGCTCGGATTCTTCGGTAAGAGTGCAACCGGGTCGATCAGCGGTGGCTACAATCACGCCAGCACGACGGGCTCCTACGGCGCGACAACCAGCGGCTCTCAGAGCGCCTCCAACTCGGCCTTTTCAGAGAGCGACGCGATGAGCATCAAGGATTGGGGCGCCTATGCCGCGGTCGATCCGTCCGATCTGTCCGTCGCATGGCTCTGGGCGCAGGAATATCCGTGGAGCGCAGTCCAGTACCACACCTCCTCGGGAAACGCATCGGATCCGAGCGCCGGCATGACCCAGATCCATCTCCCTGCGGCGGTCGCGGATCGGATGTTCAACACGAACACGACCGTGTTTCCCCCGTCGGAACTCTCGCTGTTCGGACTCGATCTCGTCATGAAGGCCGCCTGGATCATTCCGCTGGCCAGCGCCCCAGCGAGCCAGCAGGTCCAGTTTTCACATGGCTTCGACTACGTGCAAGGCAGCCACTACCTGAGCGACACGAACCGAATACACGCAATGAGCTCTGCACCTGCGTCCTTGCAGGTCAGCTCGCCTCTCATCGACCTCACGCTGCTCGGGCTCGATCCCATCCTCGACCACGGCCTCGACAATGGCGCGGTCCTGGGCTTCCTGCCGGGAACCGCCATTGCGCTCGCGAATTCCGACAAGTTCATTTCCGGATCGAACAATCTGCAGGTGGTCGGGACCGGCTTCACCGTGCCGACGACGCAGGCGGCTCCGATGCTGGCCAGCGTCACGTCGGCCGCGGGCGCCTCGCTGACGCTGAACTTCAAGATCGTTGATCCCGACGCGCCGCTGTCCCTCCATCTGAAGCATTGGGTCAAGTCCGACGGGCCGTGCAAGCTGACCATCAGCTACAACGGCGCGTTCACCGAGACGCACTACGTCACCGCGAAGGAAGCGGAAGGCGGCAACGACAACGTGCTCGAGATCACGCTACGCAACAAGAGCTACGGCTCCGTCGAATATCGCGATTGCCTGATTCTCGGCTGCAACACGGTTGTCATCCAGATCTCACCCGCGGACGGCAGCACGGCAGCGCAATACGCGCTGAGAGCGATCGCGCTGTCGATCTGAGCGGCCAGAGTCGGGTTGCTTAAGGTTACATCGACGTCGAGATCCGGTCGCACGTGGAGATCCACAATGCCGAGAGATGATGAATCGACTGAACTACGACTACCGAACGACGCCGAACATCTGCAAGCGGTCGACTATGCGGGCGAATCTCCGAAACCGCAAAAGATAGGATCTATGTATGCGCACTACGGTGAGGGCGATATCGTCGATATGGCCATCTATCACAATGCACAGCGAGCACTGACCAATCTGCGCTCAAAAACGAAAAAGCCTCTCTATGACTTAATCGTCGGGAGGTCAGAACAACTGCGGGCTGCGCAGGAAACCGTGGGAGCTATGCGCAGGGCGTATCAAAAGGAGTTCAGAGAGACCGAAGAGAAAATCCGTGAACTTGAGCGGCAATTTATTGAAGAACTCGTGCGTCTTCCGGCACGACACAATCCGCTATCGGACGAAGTGACGAAGATAGAGCATGAGACGTACGAACGTCAGATGAAGGAATCGTTTCTCCAGCGCTTCCACAAACTGGAAATACAGAGGGCAAGACTCCTTGCCTTTTTGGAGTCGATTGAGGAGACAAAGATTTTCGGCCCCGGACGGCTTCTTCGCCTAAAAGGCGGGCTCGACAAGCTCTATATCCTCGGCCACGGCAGCGCCGGAGACCCCGAATTGTCAACCAAACTGAGTAAATCATTCTCTGTTGACTTCTCTGTTGGCGAAGTTGCTAAAAAGCTGAGAGAACTCGACTTGAGTGACGACTTTTCCGACTTTCGGCTGCTGGCATGTTATTCGGCGGACGGTGAAGAATGTTCTGATTTTGAAGAATCCGGCATGTCCACATCGGACGGGTCCGCGAAACCTCCAGCCACGGCTCAGATCTTTTTAGATGAACTGATCAAGGCCGGATTCACGGAAGCCGTCGTTTGCGGATATCATCAACTCGGCGCCCAGTTTTCGGATACCGGGCAGTCGATTCGACGTAACAGATCCGGAACTTCGCGGCGCAGCGAGGTAGCTAGAAGGTTCTTTCGGGCTGAACGCTCGCCAGCCTTCGGCCCCTCCTTGACCGCCCTACCTCAAACCGCGCGTCTGCCCGCGGCTCGTTTGTCCGTGGACAATCAGTTGACCCGACCAATATCGCGTGCCCTTGGCATGTCGCCAAGGCCTCTCAGTGACGCACGCCCGACAGATACCGCTTTGGCGGGAACCGATAGCCGCTTTTCCCCGCGGGCCTCGAATTCGCAAAGCAGACGTGACAGGCGAGCGGAAGCTCCTGCATTTGAGACGGAGGAAATGGAAGAAGCTGGAGAGGTCGCTGACGCGGCGGAGATCGCTCTCGCATGAGCGCCGGCCTGTCCTCGCACGGCGCACGTCCCTTGGGGCTACGGCTGCACGTTTCCGAGAAGTTGGGCGGTGGGGGAGTAACTCCACCATCGCTGCTTCTTCCCAGCGGCTCGCCAGGTCGCCTCGTCTCGATCAGGTGAAAGCCTCGGGTCCAGCAAGCACGACTAAGTGTCAGCATCGCTCCGATGAAGGTCGCTCGATGCGGCAGACGCGCTTCCACGCACTCATGCGTGTGGATGGACGACGCAATCAGCAGGTTCGCTGACATGGACACCGTGTCGCATCGGCCACAGCGCACAACTGATCATTCCCGCACATTGCCAAACCACTGCCCATGTGATTAGTAACCGCCGGCGTCGAGCATTTCGCTCCGCCGCACAGGAGAAAGACGATGACTGCGATCATCCGTTGCTCCGCCAGGAGCCGCCGGGCCTGATCCTCGCGTGAGGCGGGGTGTGGGTCGGCCTGCGTGCGCTCGCGCGCGCTGTTAGTCCCAGACCAGATCTCCCTGTCTTTCTCTCCCTGTCTTTCTCCAAGGTACCCACATGGGCAATTCCCATCGCGTGGACGGCCGTGCGCCGGTCCACGGCTATTACTCGTCCAGCTCCTGGATCGAGGGCGCCGCCGTGCGCCAGCTCGAAACAGTAGCTGACATCCCTGGCGTGCGCGCTGTCGCCGGGCTGCCGGATCTGCATCCCGGCAAGTTCGGACCCGTCGGCTGCGCCATTCTCGCCAACCACATCCATCCGGCCTTCGTCGGCTCCGATGCCGGCTGCGGCATGGCGCTGTATCAGCTCGATCTCGCCGCGCGCCGCATCCGCATCGACAAGGCCGCGGACCGGCTGCGCGACATCGCCACGCCCTATGACGGCGACATCGCGAGCGAGCTTGCGGCCCATGAGCTGACGCCGTCGGACTTCGACGCGTCGCTCGGCACGATCGGCGGCGGCAATCATTTCTGCGAGCTGCAGGCCGTTGCGGAAGTATTCGATGAAGCTTGCGGCATCGATCGCGACCGCGCATTCCTGCTTGTGCATTCGGGCTCGCGCGGCCTCGGCCATGCTTTGCTCGAACGGCATGTTGCGGACGGATTGAAGCCGCTTGCGCCGGACAGCGAGGACGGCCACGCCTATCTGGCGGCGCATGACCATGCGCTGCGCTGGGCAAAGCTGAACCGCAAATTGATCGCGCGACGTGCGGCGTCGGCGTTGCGCTGCGAGGCCGAGCCGTTCTGCGAATGCTCGCACAATTGCGTCGTCCATCGCAGCGAGGGCGTGCTGCACCGGAAGGGCGCGGCGCCGTCCGACCAGGGGCTCGTCGTCGTGCCGGGCTCGCGCGGCGCGCTGTCCTATCTGGTCGCGCCGCTCGCGTCGGCGCCGAAGGAGGCGCTGTGGTCGATCGCGCATGGCGCCGGACGCAAGTTCGACCGGTCGTCGATGATCGGCCGCGTCGGCGCGACCAAGTCCGATCGCGAGCGGCTGGCGCGCAATCCGTTCGGTGGCCGCGTGATCTGCGAGGACCGCGCACTGCTCGCCGAGGAGGCGCCGGAGGGCTACAAGCCGATATCAGGCGTGATTGCCGATCTGGAGTCCTTTGGACTTGCGCGCGTCGTCGCCAGCTTCCGCCCGCTGGTCACGGTGAAGAAGATCGCCACGGAGCGGCGGCAGAAGGAGGACCGCCGATGAGACGGCTGCTCCTCACCTCGGGACGCGGGCCGGCGGAATGCCGGATCGCCGTCGCGCATGCGCTGCAACGGCTCGCCGACGAAGCCGAGGCGGCCGATTGCGATGGCGCGATCGCGCAAGGCGAGACGGATCGTCACGGACCGGCCAGCGCGATCATCGTGCTGGACGGACCGGGCGCCGACGCGATCGTGCAGCGCTGGACCCGGGGCTCGCTGCTCTGGGTGTGCCGCAGCCCGCTGCGGCCGCATCACGGCCGCAAGAACTGGTTCGTCGGCGTCGTCGATCTGCCGCTGCCGCAAGAACTGCCGGCCCTGGCCGCTGCCGACGTCCGGTTCGAGAGCTTCCGCGCCGGCGGCCCCGGCGGCCAGCACCAGAACAAGACCGAGAGCGCGGTGCGCGCCGTGCATCTGCCGAGCGGGCTTGCGGCGATCGCCCGCGACGGCCGCTCGCAGCATCGCAACAAGGCCCTGGCGCTCGCGCGCCTCGCCGCCCTGCTCGACGGTCGCGCACGCGTCGCCGAGGCCGGAGAGGCACGCCTGATCCAGGCCGCGCATGATCGAGTCGAACGTGGATCGGCTGGATTGCGTTTCGAGGGTCCAGCGTTCAAGCCGGCTGGGTGATCGACGAAAGGCTGGGGAGTGAACCTCCCTGGCCGCCACATCGACGATCGGACTTTGCACCCGCCTGTCTCCACGCCGTCATGGCCGGGCTTGTCCCGGCCATCCACGCCGTTCGGCACCCTGGGATCGACGTGGATGCCCGGGTCAAGCCCGGGCATGACGGAGCAACTAATTGGCAGGATCGTTCGTCGCAATAGCTGCTGCGGATGCAACGGCCCTGCTCTCGCAAGCGAGGACGGTGCTACTTTCCGTGCCGCGCCGAAACCACAGGAGCCATCAAGGCCGACAGATATCGGCAAACGCCGGCCGCTCGCGGACCTTGAACGGAGCAACCGTCTTTCCGTCAGGATCGATGCATCCCCAGGTTCCGCCTTCGAACCAGCTATGCTCACCTTTGGATGCGAGCGAGCACCCGATGCAAACCACGGCGATGCCGTTTTCGAACGGATAGGCGCCGTCATATTTCGCGGGGATCACGCGCTTCAATGCGCGGTCGACATATCCGATTTTCGCACCGACGGGTGCGCGCGCACGGCCATTCACGAACGCATCCGGCCCGTTGTCGAAAGTCATGACTTCCGCCATCGATCCGTCACGGCGCGCGTAGAACCATCCACCTCGTCCACTGCCCGACGGATCCTCCAGACGGACAACAGCCAGACCATGCCGGTCGTAACGCAGACGCGCGCGGTAGGAGCGCTGCAGAAGCATCTGGCCGTTGCCATCGCGGCTTGCGCAACGGCTGCCGGTTACTCCTGGCTCACCGCAATCGAACCACGCGCCAGGGCCTTCAGGGGATGCACCGACGGCGGCGGCAGGGCGGCCTATGCCTGCGACGGCGAGAATGATGACAATGTGAAGCGCCAGCAGCGCCATGTGCAGATTTGTCATGCCCATCATGCCTCACATTCGCACATGACATTGCGGTGCGAAACGGCTAAGCGGACCGCCCCCCGGACGAAAACGAGACGAGCATGGCGGCAGCGGCCTATTGCGGCATCGACTTCGGCACTTCGAACACCACGGTCGGCCTCAGCGATCACGCCTCCGCGCAGCTCATCCCGCTGGAGGGCGAGCAGCGCACCCTGCCGAGCGCGATGTTCTTCGATTTCGAGGATCACGGCGTGCAGTTCGGGCGCGCCGCGATCGAGCGCTATCTGACCGGCCATGACGGCCGCTTCATGCGCGCGCTGAAGAGCATTCTCGGCACCGCGCTGATCCACGAGAAGACCTACATCAGGCAGAAGGCGGTGCCGTTCTCCGGCATCCTCGGCTTTTTCTTCGCGCATCTGAAGGCGCAGATCGAGACGCAACTCGGTCACGCCGTCGATCAGGTCGTGCTCGGCCGTCCCGTGCGCTTCGTCGACAAGGACGATGCCGCCGATGCCGAGGCGCAGGCCGCGCTCGAGCAGATCGCGCGCGAGCAGGGCTTCAAGCACATCGCGTTCCAATACGAGCCGATCGCTGCCGCGCTCGACTACGAGCAGCAGGTGAATGGCGAGGAGCTGGTGCTGATCGTCGACATCGGCGGCGGCACCTCGGACTTCTCGATCGTGCGCGTCTCACCCGAACGGCGCGGCAAGGCGCACCGCGAGGACGACATTCTCGCCAATGGCGGCATCCATATCGGCGGCACCGATTTCGACCGGCTGCTCAGCCTGAAAAGCGTGATGCCGCATCTCGGCTATGGCAGCCTGACGGTGGACGGCAAGCGCAATCTGCCGACGGCCTACTATCACGAGCTCGCCACCTGGCATCGCATCAACCAGCTCTACAAGAAGGGCGTCATCCACGAGCTGCGCCAGATCCGCTACGAGGCCGAGCGGCGCGACCTCGTCGAGCGCTTCATCAAGGTGGTGGAGGAGCATCGCGGCCATACGCTGGCGATCGGCGTCGAGCAGGCGAAGATCGCGCTGACGGCGGCGAAATCGCTGACCTCGGTGCTGTCCGAGAAGGACGACTGGGCGCGCATCAAGTTCACGCGCAAGGATTTCGACCGCGCCATCGCCGATTCCGTCGAGCGCGTGGTACGGACGGTGACGACCCTGCTCGACGATGCCGGAGTCGAGGCCGCTGCCATCAACACGATCTTCCTCACCGGCGGCTCGAGCATGGTGCCGGCGCTGCGCCAGGCGGTGCTGGCGCTGTTCCCGGACGCGCGCGTTGCCGAGACCGACCTGCTCGGCAGCGTCGGCCTCGGACTTGCGCTCGACGCGCGCCGCAAGTTCGGCTGAAGCAGCCACTCACTCCGGCGAGGCTGTCGCGGCCGACCGCGCGGGCCGCTTCGGCGCGCCCTGCGGCTGGGATCGCGTCACCGGATGCGGCGCGGCCGACGCCGCGTCGACGACCATGGCGGGCTTCGCGCGAGCGGGTCGGGCAACAGCCGGCCCGGTCCGCCCCGTCTCTGCGGCCCGGATGATGCCCCATGGCCCCGCATTGGTCGGAGACGGCGGAGCGCCGGTTCGCCGCGCGCGCTGCGTCCGCGGCGGCTCGGCACGCGGCGCCGGCGCGGTGGCGGCGTCAGGAGGCGCGGCCAGGAAAATGGCGTCCGTCACGGCGGGCTCGGCCTGCGTAGCGACGGCGGGCACCGGCTCGGGTTCGGCGGCAGGAACGACCGCCACCGGCGGCGCGGCGTCCGGCGGAGCTGCGTCAACGATATGCGCTTCAGGCAAGGCCGCAACCGCGGGAGCGATCGTCGGAGCAGCTTCGCGCAGGGCGCCGGTCGTGTCGTCGACCAGCCTGTGAAACATCTGGCTCGGCAGCAGACACCCCGCCACCGTCAAGACGACGGCCACGCTCCGGCCGAGCCCGACCGTCATGGCGTGAGCCGGAGCGGGCAGCGCGTCCCCCGCCCGCCTGGCCAGGTCGACAGCGGCCACCGCAATGAACGCCGCAAGACCAAGACTGCCGCCGACCATCGGCAGAACCGTCGAAGCCTGGACCAGAACGACGGTGAGGGTCAGCGCCGCCACGGTCGGCTGCAGCCGTCCGGACAGCCGCTGCGGCGAAGACATGCCGAGAAAACATCCTGCATAATAGGCGTCGACGAGACAGCGCTGGTCGGGCCAAAGCGTCTGGATGATCGCCATTCCGGCAAACGCCAGGGTAGCCGAAAGGAAGGTGCGGGCGACCCGCCCCGCGTCTGCAACCTGCGGAAGCCGTTGGATGGAGAGCGTCAGGAACGTCGCGAGCAGACAGGCCGCAAGGATCGCCAGCGAGCCGTCGAGCTCCTGGTCGAACTGATTGAGATGCGCCAGACGGAGCGTTTCGCCTTGCCCGGCGAGCCATGGCCCGAGCGTGACGAACAGCAGCGAGCCGAGCGCAGCCAGCGCACCCAATCGTCCGCCATAGCCCTCGAACAGCACGATGCGCCGCCGGATTTCGATCGCAGTGAAGCCGCAGAACAGCAGGCCGCAGAAGATCGACAGCAGATAAAGTGACGCCTCCTGAGGCAGTCCCGTGCGAGCGACGCTGTCGCTCAGCTGTCCGATCGGCGTCATGCCGCTGAAGCTGCCGCCATAGACCGAGGCGGCGAATGTGGTCGCTGCGAGATTATCGGGAGACGCAAGGACCAGACCCGCGCACAGCACGACCGTCACCGCCGCAGAGGCGAGCGCGGGCGGCAGGCCCAACGCGCTCAGATGCAGCGTCGCGAGGCAGCCGAGACAGGCGCCCGCAAAGGACGCGAGAAGCGCGACCGTGACACCGAAACGCCACGGCTGAGGACGCGGCACGTACAGGACCGGCAGGCCTGTTCGCCATGGCGCGCAATCTGAGGCCTGCTGCATCTGCGAACCACCCCCCTGTGGATCGAGCGGGGCCCCCTCATCTCGTCCTGACGCAGGACAAGACCCGCTAAGCACCGCGTGGTGCACGATGAAGTCAAAACATGGCCAAACGCGTGCGAAGGTATGGCGACGGCGGGTTATCGCCTCGGAAAGGCTTACCGTCTGCCGTCACGGGGCCGCCGATACGCCGAGACCCGACCGGCTCGGCAGCATCGGCCCGGGACTCGCGCTCGACGCGCGGCGAAAGTTTGGCTGAGCGTGTCAGCGCGGCGGCGTGGCCGCTGTGGCAGGCGCCGGCGGCGCATCCGGCGCGCGCCGGACCTGGCTGCGCTTCGCGGCCGGTCGCCGAACAGCCGGAGGTGCGGCGGCCAGCGCCTCCGTTGGTCCGGGGCCGATCATGCTCCACGGCCCTGAAGCGAACGACGTCTGTGGCAGAGCCAATGCGCGCCGCGGGCGCGGCTGCTTGCTGCGCAACGGCTGGACCACGACCACGGCCGCGTCCGGCTTCGGCTCGGCAGACAAGACCGGGATGGCCGGAGCCGGGATGGAGGTAGCCGCCGGGGGCGGTTCCACCGTCGCAGTCTCGACCGGAGCCGCGGCAGCCGTCTCTGCGGGAACGACGACCGAACCCGTCGTCTCCTCGGCCGGTCTCGCGTCGAACAAGTCGTTCGGTAGCAGCATGCCGGCAATGGTGAGCGCGACGGCGAGGCCTCTGCCGAGCAGCGGCAGGCTGTCGGTGACGCGGCTGGCGAGGTCGACGCCGATGACGGACACGAATGCGATGAAGCCCAGGCTGCCGCCGACGCTGGGGAGACTAGCCGCGCCCTTGACCAGGACGATCGTCAGCACCGCCGCGGCCAGGACCGGCTGAACCAGGCTTCGCAACCGATGCGGCGATGACATGCCGATGAAGCAACCGGCATAGAAGGAATCCGCAAAGCACATATCGTCGGGACGGACCCACTGCAGAACGAGCAGACCTGCAAACGCCACCGTCGCGGAGACGAAGACCCGCGCAGCCCGGCCGGCACTGGCGACGCGCGGCAGCCGGAGCGCCAGCATGGTCGCAATCGCGCCGGTGAGGCAAAGCTGGAAGATGATCAGGGCATCGACGATGCCCTTGTCGAAGCGGTCGAGACCTGCGAGCCGAACCGGCGCGTGGTCAGGCCCGAGCATCGGCACGAGACTGAGGAAGAGGAACGATGCGACGGCGGCGAGCGCGCCGAACCGTCCGCCATAGCCGCGCAGGAGCACGGCACGCAGGCGCACCTCGAGCGCGCACACCGCCAGGAACATCAGGCCGCAGAATGCCGCCAGAAGCACCGGCGCCGTGGTCACCGGCAATCCGGCGCGCGCAACGCTCTCGGTCAGCATCGCGATCGGCGTCATGCCGCAGAAGCTGCCGCCATAGGCGGACGACGAGAACGTCGTCGGGACGAGATTGCTACTCGGCGCCGCGACCAGCGCTGCACAGAGCAGCAGCGTGGCCGAGGCCGACGCCAGCGCAGGCGGCAGGCCGAGCCAGCTCAGATACAGCGTCGCGAGACAGCCGAGAAAGGCCCCGGCGAAGGACGCCAGCGGCACGACCTGGAGCGGCAACGTCCGGATCTCGAGGGACTCTCTGATCAGCTCCGCGCGCCACGCCCGCATGTCAACGGCCCGGGGCGCGTTCGCTCCGCCTGCATCGAGCTCCGTCATGATCGGTCGATGTCCCATGATCGGTATGAGGCCGCACGCGGCGCGACCGGCAGAACATCAATTGAGCCCGCCATGCGCATCAGGGCCCTACCGCCGTCGCCGGAAATGGCCGCCACTCCTGCGCCGGCGGCGCGTCATGGCGGGCAATCAGCCGCTGGCGCGGGCTCGACTGCGGCACGACCCGGACCTGGTTGCGCTTGGCCGGCGCCGGCTGCACGGTCCCGGTCTGGCCATAGCGGATGACGCGGCGGGGCGGCTCGGGCGGTGCCGGCAGCGGCGCACCGGAGCCGATCTCGCCCAGGCGACGCGCCGCGCCGCGCGCGGCGTCTTCGGGACGCAGAATTTCCAATGGCAGATCCGGCACGCCTTCAACTGCCGCCGGCCCGCTCGACGGATCGGCGCCGGTGTCCGGCAACGGAATGCGCGGGACCGGCGGTGCGGGAGGCAGATTGTTCGCGTCCTGGATCGTGCCCGTGGGCTTGTCGTCATGGGCACGCTCGAGGAGCAGTTCGGTCGACAGCAGCGCGACGAGAATGGCGAGCGCAGCGACAAGGCCCCGCATTCCCGCGACCATGCTTTGTCGCAGCGCCTCCCCTGCTTCGAGGAACAGCCGGACGGCGGCATCGACGAACAGCACCGAGACGAAGGCGACGTAGCCGAGGCTGCCGCCGACAGCAGGCAGGATCGGACAGGTCAGGAGCAGCAGAGCGGTCAGCACGACGGCCGCCGCCACCGCTTGCAACAGGCTGCGCAGCCGGCGCTCCGACGACATGCCGACGAAGCATCCCGCATAATAGGCGTCGAGATAGAACTCGTCGCTCGGCGCGAGCCGCTGCAGCGTCACGAGGCCGGCAAACGCGACCGTCGCGGCGACGAAGATGCGCACCGCGCGCCGCGAGCCTGCGACCGGAGCCCAGCGCAGCGCGGCCATCGTCGCCAGCATGCCCACCGTGCTCAGGACGAAGGTGATCGCGGCCGTCAGGAGCCCCCGATCGATCACGCCGCGGCTGGCGATCGGAAACAGTTCGCCGTCCGCGCCGAACACCGGCGCCAGACCGACGAACAGGAAGGAGGCCACTGCGGCCAGTGCGCCAAGCCGTCCGCCATAGCCGCGGGCGAGTCCGCCTCGCAGCCACATGTCGAGCGCGCAGCCGAGGCAGAACATCAGTCCGCAGAACAGCGACAGCAGGACGAACGCCGCATCGAGCGGCAGCCCGGAGCGGATGATGCTCGCGTTCAACAGCGCGACCGGGGTCATGCCGACGAAGCTGCCGCCATAGGCCGAGGAGAAGAACGTGCTCGGCACCAACTCGACCGTGCGGGTCAGGATCAGAGACGAGCACAGCAGCAACGCGGCGGCGGCCGAGGCGATCAGCGGCGACACGCCGGCCGCGCTCAGATGCAGCGTCACCAGACAGCCCAGGAAGGCGCCGACGAAGGAGGCCAGCGGCGGGCAGCCGAGCTGAAACAGCGCGTAACCGTAGAACGGAACGGCGCGGCCAAGCTGCCGCTCGCGCCATGTCCGGGAATCGAACGCCTGCTCAGCCTGCAGACGACGCAACTGTTGGCCAGCCGTTTGACGCTTGATCACAACAACACCCTGAACCCAGCCGACCCAGGACCCTTCTTTCCGATCGCGCGGCCACCATCGCGGTGGAACCGACCCGGTGGGCCGTGCGGCGGTTGAATCTGGGCCGCACCATTGCAGCCACGTGTGGAATACGAGACGTTGCCGCATTGCGGAAGTATTGGGCTGCGTCCGGTGGCTTAAAGCTTCCGGAAACCTTAATTGCACCACCGGAATATTACCGGATATCACGGGATTTTACGGGGTTTGCGCACCGGACGGGCTGCGGTGGGAGGTGCGCGTGGAGGACTTGGAAAGGGTCACGGGGATGCTCACGCCTCAGCTGCAGACCGCACGATTGATCCTGCGCCCGCTCGCATTGACCGATGCGCCGGCGATCCAGCGCCAGTTCGACAATTGGAACATCATCCGCAACCTGTCGGCGGTGGTGCCCTGGCCCTACCCCGGCGACGGCGCCGAGACGTTCATCAGGCTGCAGCTCGACAAGATCGCCGCTGGCGAGGAAATCTATCAATGGGTGCTGGTGCTGCGCGACGGCGACGGCGAAGCGATCGGCAACATCCACTTCCGGCCGCGCATCGAGTCGGTGAAGGGCCATCGCGGCTTCTGGCTCGCCGAACCCTATTGGAATCGCGGCTTGATGAGCGAGGCGATCGCAGCCGTCAACGATTTCGCGTTCGGCCCGCTCGGCCTCGATCAGTTCACAGTGTGCAACGTCGCGACCAACGCGGCGTCGCGCCGGGTCAAGCAGAAGACCGGTGCGGAGTTCACTGGCTTCATCGATCTCGCGCACCACAATGGCGAGACCAGATCCGAGCAATGGATCGTGCGGCGAGAGGCGTGGCTGCAGCGCAGGTCCCCCCAGCCTCCCGCCTGATCGTTGCGCTTACGCGCCGGCGATCACGTCGATCACGGCCTGCGCAAACGCCTGCGGCGCCTCCTGCGGCAGATTGTGGCCGATGCCGCCGGTGATCAGCCGGTGCTCGTAGCGGCCGGTGAACTTCTTGGCATAGGCCTGCGGCGTGGGATGCGGCGCGCCGTTGGCATCGCCCTCCATGGTGATGGTGGGCACGGCGATGTCGGGGAAGGTCGCAAGCTTCGCCTCCAGCGCGTCGTACTTGGCCTCGCCCTGCGCGAGGCCGAGACGCCAGCGATAATTGTGCACGACGATATCGACGTGATCGGGATTGTCGAAAGCGGCGGCGCTGCGCGCGAACGTCTCGTCGTCGAACGCCCATTTCGGCGACGCCGTCTGCCAGATCAGCTTCGCGAACGCGCGCCGGTTCTTGTCGTAACCCTCACGGCCGCGCTCGGTCGCGAAGTAGAACTGATACCACCATTGCAGTTCGGCCGCGGGCGTCAGCGGCATACGGCCGGCCTGTTGGCTGCCGATCAGGTAGCCGCTGACGGAGACCATGGCGTTGCAGCGCTCGGGCCACAGCGCCGCGATGATGTTCGCGGTGCGCGCGCCCCAATCGTAGCCGGCCAGCGTCGCCGTCCTGATCGCGAGCGCATCCATCAGCGCCACGATGTCGGCGGCGACCGCAACGGGCTGGCCGCTGCGCGGGGCGGTCGGCGACAGCAGACGCGTCGTGCCATAGCCGCGCAGATGCGGGATGATGACGCGATGTCCCAACGCGGCCAGCACCGGCGCGACGTCGGCGAAGCTATTGACGTCGTAGGGCCAGCCGTGCAGCAGGATCACGACGGGCGCGTCGGCAGAGCCGAGCTCGGCATAGCCGATGCTGACATCCCCTGCGATGACCTGCTTGATCGGCCCGAGCACCGTCGCCGCGCCCGGCCTGATCGCGGGCAGCTTCGACGCGGATGTGAAGCCCTGCGCCGTTGCGGCGGTGGAACCAAGCTGAAGCGCGGCGATTGCGGTTCCGACCAAGCTGAGAAAGCGGCGGCGGCTCTGATGCAGGGCGGACATGATGACGTCTCCTTGGGTTCCGATCCGTCCATCGTGCGCCGTAGCGCGTCGCTGCGCTTGCAGGCGGCGTGGATTTTTCCTTGAGGCCGGCTTGATTTTGCAGGACGCGTGACGCGAAGGTGGATTGGGTCCTGCGACAGCCATGGCGGCGCATGTGGTGTATTGCTTTGATGATCTCGTGCTGGATCCAGGCCGCCGCGAGCTGCGCAGGGGCGACAGCCTGATCGCAATGGAGCCGCAGGTGTTCGACCTGCTGGCGTTCCTGATCCGGACGCGCGACCACGTCGTCAGCCGCGACGAGATCCTCGCCGAGGTCTGGGGCGGCCGCATCGTCTCGGAGGCGACGCTCGCCAGCCGCATCAGCGCCGCGCGCAGCGCGATCGGCGACAGCGGCGAGACGCAACGCCTGATCCGCACCATTCCACGCAAGGGCATCCGTTTTGTCGGCGACGTCCGTGAGACGGCGGACGCGGCGACGACGCCTGCCGCGACCACGGCCGCAGCCGCGTTCGATGGTCCCGCGATCGCCGTGCTGCCGTTTACCAACATGAGCGGTGATCCCGAGCAGGACTACTTCGCCGACGGCATCGTCGAGGACATCATCACCGCGCTGTCCCGCTGCAGCGGCCTGGCGGTGATCGCGCGCAACTCCTCCTTCACCTACAAGGGCAAGGCCGTCGACATTCGCGAGGTCGGACGCGAGCTCGGCGTCGGCTACGTGCTCGAAGGCAGCGTCCGTCGCGCGGGCGCGCGGCTGCGCATCAGCGGGCAGCTGATCGACGCGACGTCAGGCGCGCATCTCTGGGCCGAGCGCTTCGACGGCCTGCTCGACGATGTGTTCGCGTTGCAGGACCGCATCACCGCAAGCATCGTCGCCGCCATCGAGCCCACGCTCGAGCTTGCCGAGGGCGAACGACGCCGCGCCATGCCGCCGCTGCATCCGGACGCCTATGACCTGCTGCTGCGCGCCGCCAGCCTGCGCGATGCCTTCACGCCCGACAGTCTGCGGGCGGCGACGGACTGTCTCGACCAGGCGCTGGCGATCGACCCGTGCTGGGCGCCGGCCATGGCCGCGAGCGCCTATTGCCGGGCGCTGTGCCATTTCCAGGGCTGGAGCGCCCCGGACGCCGAGCATCGCGCGGCGGCGGTGGCGCTGGCCTGGCAGGCAAGCGAACGCGCTCCCAACGACGCGCAGGTGCTGTGGATGGCGGCGTTCGCGATCTGGAACATGGCCGACGAGATCGCGCCGGCGCGCGAACTGTTCAAGCGATCGCTGGCCATCAATCCGAACTCGGCGATGGCGCTGACGTTGAGCGGCTGGATCGAGGTCATGGCCGGATATCCGGTTGCCGGCCGTACGATGATCGAACGGGCACGGCGGTTGAACCCGCGCGACGCGCGCGGCTGGTTCGCCGCCGGTGCGCTCGCGATCTGCGCGGTCGCGGAGGACGATCTCGCCGCGGCCATCCAATGGGCCGAAACGGCGCTGTCGCAGAACCGGCGTTTCGCCGTCGCGCTACGCGTCTTGATCGTGGCGCTGGTCAAGACCGGCAACGGCGGGCGCGCCAACGAGGTCGCGCGGCAGCTGCTGCAGGTGGAACCCAACCTCACGGTGTCCCAATTCCTGGCACGGATTCCGTTTCCGGTTCGCACGATGGCCACAACCTATGCGGAAGCACTGCGCGCAGCGGGTGTTCCGGATTAGGGCTCTTGCGTGTAGTAATCACTGCCACAACTGGAAATTCTGCCATATTTTGCAAAGCCGCGAAACTTGACCGTCCTCCGTTCATACTACCTTAGGTTCCACTCCGTAATTTCGCGGACGCCGCCCGACAACGGAATCGAGGGACGGCGGAGATGAGCAGTGAAAAAAATACTCGGCAAATTTTACGAAGATGAATCGGGCGCTACGGCCATTGAATACGGACTGATTGCAGCTGGCATCGCGCTCGCGCTGATCACCATCCTCGGCCAGCTCGGACTGACCATCGAGGGGATCTTCAAGACGCTCACGGCGAAGTTGGGCGGGGGCTGATCGATCAGATTGTCTGCAATGGCGTTCTCAGGGCCGGAGCAATCCGGTCGCCATGGTCGGACGGGCCGGGCGTTCGCGCCCGGCCCTTGGTCGTTCGAGGCACCCTGCGGCGCTCGCTCAATGCGTCATGCCGCGGCCCGCGTCCTCGCACGCGCTCATGCAACTGCGGCAGGCGTCTTTCGTCAATGACGATCGACTGAGAGGGTTCTTAACCGCCCGTCACGCCGGAACGAACCACCCTCGAACTGGTTCTCTCCGTGCATGCCGGGTGACAACCGGTCATAATGGGGAACGGCGGACGCAGCTGATTTTGCCGGTTTCTGGCTGCGACATCAACGTATCGGTACGCGCTGACGCCTAACCTGTTCCCGGCATGAATCCACCCCATCTCATTAGCTATGACAGCAGCCGCCGCTCGGCCCCGCGGACGTGTCGGCGCTCAACACGCTCTTCGCGTTGCGCTCCGCCGGAACGTCGAAGCCGGCATTGGCGGCGAAGAAGCCGACGGGCTTCAGCATGAAGCCGGCATATTCGACCGGCATGACCGGGAAATCCTCCGGCTTGCAGACGTGGGTGTGTCCGAACGAGTGCCAGACCACGATGTCGGCATTCTCGATGTTGCGGTTCTGCTCGATGTAGCGCGGCAGGCCGTCGCCGCCGGCATGCACGTTCGGATAGTCGCCGCTCGCATACTTCTCCGCCGGCTCGTAGGCCGTAACCCAGACATGCTTCGTGGCGAAGCCGCCGCGGCGGCGCACGAAGCTGCCTTCCTGCGCCAGCATTACCGGGCTCGGAGTAACCACGAGCTTGTAGCCCGGCGCGGCGCCGACGGAATTCTTGACGTTCGGATTCGAGATCTTCCAGTAGCGCCCGGTCTCCCCATTGGCGAGCCGTGCCGCATCACGCTCGCGCGCCAGCACGCGGCTGGTGGTGTCGAACACGTTGCCATGCGGATTGTCGCGGCCCCACGGACGCGGCACAAACTCGTGCTCGGTCACGGTGTTGCCGCCGCCATCGATATCCATGTGCAGGCGCGCGTTGAAGAAGTGCTGATGAGTCGGGCCACCGATATTGTCATCGACCATGCCGCCCCACGTATAGGTCGCGCCGGGCGCCACCGCCGCGGTCTGGATGATGCCGGTCAGCTTGCATTCGAGCTGGATGGTGCCGTCCTGGTACAGGTACCAATAGAAGCCGTAATCGTAGTTGCCGACGGTGGCGAAGAAGCTGATGACGAGACGCCGCGAGCGCCGCACCTCGAACAGGCCGTTGCGAAACTCGTAGTGCTTCCAGAGGATGCCGTAATCCTCCTCATGCATGCAGATCGCGTTCTGCATCACGAGCGGCTCGCCCTTGCTGTCGGCGGCGGGCACGTCGAAATAATGGATGTTGCCGAGGCAGTCGCAGCCGAGCTCGAGCGCATTGGCGAGCATGCCGAGACCGTACTCGCCGGCGTCGAAAGCCGACTTCCAGAAATGATTGGCGGTCGGATCGGCGTAGGGAACGACCATCTCGGTGACGCTGGCGCGATGGATGATGGGGCGCCTGCGTTCGCCGTCCTGATAGGACAGCCGATGCAGCACCAGGCCCTCGCGCGGCGTGAAGCCGACACGAAAGCTCCATTTCTGCCAGTCCACCTTCCAGCCGTCGACCGTGAAGCTCGGCCCCTGCGGCTGCTCGATGTTGAGCGGTTTGATATCGGCGCGCGGTGACGCAACCTCGTGGGCGCCGTAGTTGCGCTTCTTGCGCGGAATCGGGATCACCGGGTCCTCGTCGGTGAGGTCGATGACCTTTCCGGCGATCAGGTCGACAACAGCGACGACACCCTCGATCGGATGCGCATAGCCGTTGTCCTGCGGATGCTCGCGGAAATAGCTCACGGCGCGGACGATGCGGGCGCCGCGCTCGAACGGCAGGTCGAAGAAGCCCGACGAGAACGGATCGACCTGCACCAGCTCGATGTCCTTGTCGGTCAGGCCGCGCCGGTGCATCGCCTTGCGCCAGCCGGGATCGGCCTTGACCGCCGCCTCGCAGCGGAAGAACTCCTCCAGCATCACCGGCGGCTGGCCATAAGGTGCGTCGCGGTTCGCCACCACGTTGCGGGCCGTGATCTCGTTCGCGTCGAGATCGACGACGTGCTCGACCGACAAGCCGCTGGCAATGTCGAGCGAGACCACGAAGGCCCTGCGCGGCAGCGTTTGCCCGCTCGCATGAGCGGCAAGCTCGGCCTTGGTCGGCTCCTCCAGCCGCACGATGGGAAAGCGGCAATCGTCCGGCGACGCCGCACCGGCGCGCACCAGGTTGCAGGCGGCCGCAATCTCGTTTGATGTCAGCGGATCGAGCGGATGAACAACGGCAACCGAAGCGGTGATGTCCTGCACGAGCGTCTCCCTCGGTGATGCGGGTCAGGAAAGATGCGCGATGATCTCGCGAAACGCGGCCAGCCAGCGATGGTCCTGGGTGACGTCGAGCGCCTTGGCCTGGGTGGCGAGCTTGACGATGACGGTGTCGCTGGCGACATCGACATAGATCCACTGGCCGTGGATGCCGACCGCGGCGAGATCGCGGCGCCTAGTGTCGACCGTGTACCAGTTGCTGCGATAGCGGCCCTCGGGAAACACGAAGGCGAGATCGCCGTTGGTCCAGGCCTCCCGGTTGCCGGCATCGTGAATGTCATCGATCCACGCGCCGGGCACGACCTGCCGGCCCTGGACCAGCCCGCGGCAACGGATCATCTCGCCGAAACGGGCGAGGTCGCGCGCGGTCGCCGAGATGCCGCCCGCGAACCGCCCTGCTCCCATCGAGTCGAGCGTGATCGAGGCATCCTCGGCCGCGCCCATCGGCTGCCAGAGATAGTCGGACAGGAGCTTGGCATAGGGCGCGCCGCAGGCGCGCTCATAGACCCATCCGCACACATCGGTGTTCGGTGACACGTAGTGGAACACCTCACCATGCGGCTTGCCGCTCGGACGCAGGGTCGTCAGAAAGCCGCGCTGGTCACCGGAGGGCACGCCGGGCGGCGCGACGTCCCAGCCCGACGAATAGCGGTAGCGCGTCACGTCGCCGTTCGGGTCGTCGTAGTCCTCCTCGAAGCGGATGCCGACCTGCATGTCGAGCAGGTGGCGGACGGTGCAGTCGCGATAGGCGGTGTCGGCAAGCTCCGGCAGATGGGTCGTGACCTGGTCGGCGGGATCGATCAACCCGCGCGCGGCGAGCACGCCGCCCAGCGTCCCGCAGATCGACTTGCTCACCGAGCACAGCATGTGTGGCGTGGTGACGCTCATGCCCTCGCCATACCATTCCGTCACGATGACGCCGCGATGCATGACGATCAGCGCATCGGCATCGGTCGCCTGCAGCGTTTCCGCGATCGTGGTCGCCTGGCCATCGGGCGCGGTGAACGGCAGGCCGGTCAGTTCGCGCTGCGCCGAGAACAGCGAGGAGGGCTGCGCGGCACGGCGGATTGCCGCCGTCGGCAGCAGCTCGCGCGCGTGGGTAAAACCCCAGCGGATCGCCGGATAGGTGCGCCAGTTGGCCTTCGTGACCTGCGCCTCCGGCGGCGGAGGGCAGCCGCGCATGATGTCCGTCGGTCGCATGTCGTCCTCCCTCGGCACGTGGATGTGAGGCGAGACTGCCAATCGGGCGCGGGACAGGGTTATCGAAATCGGGCAAGATCGATGGATCCGCAACCCGCAAGACGTTGCGCCCAGGCGCGGGTCTTGCAAGGTTCGGGCTGTATTTCCGTCGTAACGTCATGATCTTGACCGCATCGCATCGATCCCTGGACAACCGGCCGTGGCTGCTGCAGACGCGCAGCGCCGACGTCGACGAGCATTGCGCCGATCTCGGCGGCTGGCGACTGACCTATGACCAGATCAGCGCGGGCGCCTTCCGCGGCAGCTTCACCCAGATCTCGCTGCCGCAGCTCGACATCTTCCACGAGGTGACCAGCCAGCAGGTCCGGCAGTCCGGCCAGCTCGGGCATGGCTGCTTCGGCCTCGCCGTGCCCTGCCGCGGCGAAGGCCCGATCCACGTCAACGGCACGGCCGTGCCGCAAGATGCGCTGATCCTGTCCTTCGATGGCGACGTCGACCTCGGCACGCCGCGCGGCTCCGAGTTGCGCGGCCTCACCATCTCCACGCAGCAGATCGACGACATCATCGTCCAGCTCGCCATCGAGCTGCCGCACGATCTCAAACACCGGATGCGAGCGGTGGCAGTGCCGCCCCAGGCGCTGCGGCGCTTCCGCGGTCTGCTGGCGGCCATCGATGCGATGGCGCGCGAACACGACGACGGCATCGATCCGGCGGCCGTCTGCGAGGCACAGCAGAACGCCCTGCTGATCGAGATCGCCGACATGCTGCCGAGTGCGCGGCCCTGCGACGACATCAGCAGCGGTACGGCGCGCAAGCGCATCGTCGATCGGGCCTGCGAGATGATGCTGACCGCGGCGGACGAACCGGTGTCCATGCTCGACATCTGCAAGGCGGTCGGCGCCAGCCGCCGCAAGCTGAGCTATTGCTTCCAGGACGTGCTCGGCACCAGTCCCGTAACCTATTGGCGCGCGGTGCGCCTCAATCGCGTACGACGCGACTTGAAGTCGGACCGCGATCCGCGCGACGGAATTTACGACATCGCCGTGCGTCACGGCTTCTGGCACTTCAGCCAGTTCTCGCTCGACTACAAGCGCCATTTCGCAGAACTGCCATCCGAAACCCTGCGGCGGGCGCGTATGGACGCGTCTCGTCAGTTGAGGCACAACTCCGCTCATCACTGACGTCTGCCGCGTGAGCCGGCGGACCAAGAATGGCACGCAAGCGACGCGGCCGATGATGCGGAGGATGAGATGCTGATCCCACTCGCGGACGTGCCGCGCTGGTATGCCGAGCGCAAGCCGAAGCACAGCATCGCCGTCCAGCATGGAACCGACGCGCTGACCTGGGAGCAGCTCGAACGCCGCGCCAATGCGCGCGCCCGCGCCTTCGCCGCCAAGGGCGTCAAGCCCGGCGACTTCGTCGCCATCGGCCTGCCCAATGGCAATGCGCTGTTCGAGACCAGTTTTGCAGTGTGGAAATGCGGCGCGACGCCGACCTCATTGTCGTGGCGGCTGCCGCGCGGCGAGGCGGCCGCCGTGCTGGAGATTCTCCAACCGTCTCTGGTGGTCGGCGGCGAGGCCGACTGGAACGCGCCCAACGCGCTGCCGGCGGACTTCACGCCCGAGGGATTTTCGGAGGAGCCGCTCACCGCGCCGGTGTCGCGCTATTGGAAGGCGATGACCTCCGGCGGCTCGACCGGACGGCCGAAAGTGATCCTCGATCATGCGCCGGCGGTGACCGACACCGCGGCCGAGCCGCCGCTCGGAATTCCCAAGGGCGCGTCGCTGCTCAATCCCGGGCCGCTCTATCACAACGCGCCCTTCATCGTGTCGCACTATGCGCTGTTCGCCGGCGGCACCCTGACTGGCATGGTGAAGTTCGATGCCGAGGAGACGCTGCGGCTGATCCAGGCGCAGCGCATCCAATGGGTCAACTTCGTGCCGACCATGATGCACCGGATCTGGGCGCTGCCGGAGGCGATCCGCAACAGCTACGACATGTCGAGCCTGAAGATGGTGTTCCACATGGCGGCGCCGATGCCGCCCTGGCTGAAGGAAAAGTGGATCGAGTGGCTCGGGCCGGAACGCGTCTACGAGCTCTATGGCGGCACCGAGCGCCAGGGCCGCACCATCATCTCCGGCAGCGAATGGCTGCAGCACAAGGGCTCGGTCGGCAAGATCGACGACACTTGCGGCTTGCGCATTCTCGGCCCGGACGGCAACGACGTCGCGCCCGGCGAGAGCGGCGAGATCTACTTCCTGCCGGCGGATGGTCCCGGCGCCACCTATCACTATCTCGGCGCCGAGCCGAAGCGGCGTGCCGATGGCTGGGAATCGCTCGGCGACGTCGGCCGGCTCGATGCCGACGGCTATCTCTATCTCGGTGACCGCCTCGCCGACATGATCCTGCGCGGCGGCGCCAACATCTACCCGGCCGAGGTCGAGGCGGCGCTGATGGCGCATCCCGACATCCGCTCCTGCGTCGTCGTCGGCCTGCCGGATCCGGAGCTTGGCCAGCGCGTGCATGCGATCGTCGAGATCGACCGGGCCAAGGACATCAAGGGGATCATCGACGGCATGGGCACGTTCCTCGCCGACCGGCTCAGCCGCTACAAGCATCCGGAGAGCTATGAGCTGGTCGACACGATGTTGCGCGACGATTCCGGCAAGGTGCGCCGGACCCTGCTGCGCGACGAACGCTCCGGCTGGATCAAGGACGGCCGCGATTTCCGCATCATGCCGGCCCGGACGCGAGCGGCCTCGGATTGACCGTCAGGAGAATTTTTCGAACGTTTACGATGCTGGCATAGACTCCGTGAGGGGGTAGGAGTGTCCGCGCCATGATTTCGAGACGACGGTTTCTGCGCACCGCAGCGATGGCTGCATCGCTTCCATTGGCGCGGATGCCGCGGGCGCGGGCCGAGCTGCGCACCATCCTCAACGATGCCAGCCGGCTCAATCCGACACCGGTGGCCAAGCATGTCGTGATCACCAAGCCCGCCACCGACGACCTGATCGCACGCCTGCGCGCCGAGCTGAAGGAGGCTGCGGCTGCGAAGCGTCCGATGACGGTGGCGGTGGCCCGGCATTCGATGGGCGGCCAGAGCCTGCCCCGCGACGGCACCGCCGTGACGCTCGATGGCGGCCCGATCGAGCTCGACACCGCGGCGGGGACCTATCGCACGGGGGCCGGCAACCGCTGGTGGGACGTCATCGCCGCACTCGACACCAAGGGCTTCTCCCCGGCCGTGATGCAGTCCAACAGCGATTTCGGCGTCGGCAGCACGTTCAGCGTCAACGCCCATGGCTGGCCGGTGCCCTACGGTCCCTTCGGCTCGACGGTGAAGTCGATCCGCATGCTGCTCGCCGACGGCACGCTGGTGCAGTGCTCGCGCACCGAGAATGCCGAGCTGTTCGGGCTCGCGATGGGCGGCTACGGCCTGTTCGGCGTGATCGTCGATCTCGAGGTCGAGATGGTGCCGAACGTCCTGCTCGAACCGCGCTTCGAGCGCATGGCGCCGGCGGCGTTCGCCGAGAAGTTCACGCAGAGCATCGACAGCGATGCCAATGTGAAGATGGCCTATGGCCGCATGTCGGTGTCACGCAAGGCGTTCTTCGACGACGCCCTGCTCGTCACCTTCCGCCCCGTCCCCGACGCACCGGCGACGCTGCCTGCGGTGACGAACTCGGGCAAGCTGACGGGTGTCGCCAACACGATCTATCGCGCGCAGACCGGCTGGGAGGTCGCCAAGGGGCTGCGCTGGTTCATGGAGACGCGGCTCGGCCCCGCCATCTCCGACGGCCGCTACACCCGCAACTCGCTGATGGCCGAGCCGGTCGCCAACCTGGCGCAGAAGGACATGCACCGCACCGACATCCTGCACGAATATTTCGTCGCGCCGGAGCGGTTCGGCGAGTTCCTCACCGCCTGCCGCGAGATCATTCCCAAGGCGCGTGCCGAATTCCTCAACGTGACCTTGCGCTACGTCGCCGAGGACAAGACGCCGGCGCTGACCATCGCGCCGGTGCGCCGCATCGCCGCCGTGATGTCGTTCTCGCAATCGACCTCGCCGGAAGGCGAGATCGACATGATGCGCACGACCGAGGCCTTGATCGACCGCATCACCGCGATTGGCGGCGCGTTCTATCTGCCCTATCGTCTGCACGCCCGCCGCGACCAGGTCGAGAAGGCCTACCCGGCGATGGCAAGCTTCGTCGACGCCAAACGGCGTTACGATCCGAATCTCCTGTTCCGCAACGCGATGTGGGACACCTATTTCGCATGACGACGACGACCGCAGACGGCTTCTCCCTGGATCGCTATCGCATCGCTGCGCTGGCGCTTGCCGTGGCGCTGCTGTTCGCGGCCGCCACCGACTACATCCCCACCTTCATCGATGCGCAGGGCCGGGTGTTCGGCCTGTTCCAGCTCGACATCTACAAGGACGCGCTGCACGTGGCATCGGGATTGTGGGCGCTGGGAGCCATGCTGACCCGCCGCAGCGCGGTGTTCTTCCTGCGCGTGTTCGGCACGCTGTATTTCCTCGACGGCGTGATGGGCGTGTTCACCGGCTCGGGCTACCTCGACCTCTCGATCTTCATCGACGGCATCCGAAACACGTCATGGCTGGTGAAGTTTCTCTCCAGCGTGCCGCATCTGGCGCTCGGCGCGCTCGGCATCGCGGTCGGCTGGTCGCCGTGGCGCATGCAAGCCGTGCCAGCATGAGCCTGCGCCGCAAATTCCTCACTCTGGTCGGCGTCGGCACCGCCGCCGCGGCCATCGCCATCACGACCACGGTGATCAGCGTCGAGACCGTCTGCACCGCTGATGTACCCACGCCCGTGGTGATATCGCAATTCGGCATCACCGATGAAGGCTATTCCAGGCCGCAGGGCGACAGCTTCCTGACCTTTCCGGAGTGGTACATCGTCCACGCCTACAGCGATCTCGCTGGCGTCACCGAGCAGAAATCGGAGTCGGCTTTCCGCTATCTGTCGAGCATTGCCGGCTTCTGGCGCAGCCTGTGCCGCGCCACCCGGCAAGCCGACGGCTCCGGTCCCGCGAGCTCGGACCAGAAGCTGACGAACTACATCATCGGCTTCAGCTTCACCGCCGAGATGGCGCTGCAGGGGGCCTACGAGAACAGCATCGGCGCGCTCACCGAGGAAACCACCGAGGGCGTCAAGACCGCCGAGGACGCCTTCAACCTGGCTTTGCTGAAGGACTACGCGGCGTTCCTCTATCAGACGCCGTGGTATCGCTACCCCTTTGCCGCCAAGCTTGGCCAGTTCTGGCGCGAGACCCCGTTCGTGCCGTCGGTGCGCGCGGTGGAGCGGCGCGTCTCGCTCAGCCTGCAATATGCCGGGCGCGCGGCCTATGCCGCCATCATCGGCTATGCGGCCGGCTATGATCCCGCGGTTCTGACCATCCGGAGCGTGGTGACCGGCCGGCCCTCCACCGAACTCGCGGGCATCCCCGGCGTGACGGTGATCCGCGAGGTGACGGGCGCCAAGGGAGCGGCGGGGACCCTGGTGGAGACCGAGCGCTACGCCAAATTCGATGCGTTCGCGAAGGAGCTCGGACGCCATTCCGGCGCCGCGCTCGCGGAAGTCGCCGGCAACCACCGCATCCTCGTCACCATCGTCGTACCTCCGGGTGACGGACGGCTGGCAGCTTTCGATGGGCTGCCTATATTCAGTATCCCGATCCAGTCCCGTCCGGGCTCGCGCCGTATCGGCGTCGACGTCCCGGTGCGGTCGCTGGTTCAGGACATCGCCCGTTTCGACGTCGCCGGCTACACCTTCGAGCATGCCTACGACTACTGATCAGAGGCCCCCATCTCGTGCCCTGCCCTGGCGGGGGCTCGTGGCCGTCGCCTTTGCCTGGTTCGCAGGCATGGCCGCCATGGCGGTCGTCGTCAGGCCCGATGCCGTCGTCGTGTTTGGGCCGGCGGATCGCATGATCTCGGCGATCACAGCGTCCGATGGAGCCTTGCTCGACGCGGGGCGTTTCCATGTCGCGGCGCGACCGGGCGCAGCGACGGTCGGCGGCCTCTATGCGGCCGGTGCCTGGCTGGTGTGGCCGATCATCGGCAAGGGCTGTGGCCGCGGCTGACCGGCGCGGAAGCGTCGTTTCTCCCGGCAGGTCTGCTGGCCGGCGGAACTGGCGCCGACGCCCAAAGATGTTAAGCTCGCGTTAACGCGATATGAAAGCAGGAGCTTGGTCGAGCCCACCCGGGTCTCGACGAGCAGGAGTAGATAGATGGCCTCTTTGACGGAATGGAAAGTGCCGTTTGCCTTCCAGCCTCGCGCCGAAGACTACAAATACGATCTCGACCACGCGTTGTCCTCGATCGTGGGCCTGCATGCCATCATCCCGTCGGATGCGTTCAGCGCGGAAACGCTGGGCACCGAGCGTGCCGGCAACGCCGTCGTCATCGATGACGGGCTGCTGCTGACGATCGGCTATCTGATCACCGAGGCCGAATCCGTCTGGCTGCATCTCAACGATGGACGGGTCGTGCAAGGCCATGTGCTGGGATTCGATTTCGCCACCGGCTTCGGCCTGGTGCAGGCACTCGGCCAGCTCGACCTGCCGGCTTTGCCGCTCGGCTCGTCCGCGGCCACCAAGGTCGGCGATCAGGTGGTGCTCGGCGGCGCCGGCGGCCGCACGCGATCGGTGGCGAGCAAGATCATCGCCAAGCAGGAGTTCGCCGGCTACTGGGAGTATCTGCTGGACGAGGCGATCTTCACCCATCCCGCGCATCCGAATTGGGGCGGCACCGGCCTGCTCTCGCCCAAGGGCGAGCTGATCGGCATCGGATCGCTGCAGCTGGAACGCGAGCGCGACAGCAAGGCCGAGCACGTCAACATGGTCGTGCCGATCGACCTGTTGAAGCCGATCATCGACGACCTCCGCCGCTTCGGCCGCGTCAACAAGCCGGCGCGGCCCTGGCTCGGCATGTTCGCGACCGAGGTCGACGATCGCGTCGTGGTGATCGGCGTCGCCACCAACGGGCCGGCTGCCCGCGCCGAGCTGAAGTCCGGCGACGTCATTCTCGGCATCAACGGCGACAAGGTGACGAGCCAGAGCGAGTTCTACCGCAAGCTCTGGGCGCTCGGCGACGCCGGCGTCGACGTGCCGTTGACCGTGCACCATGAGGGCGTCGACTTCGACGTCACGGTCGCGTCCACGGACCGCGCCAAGATGCTGAAGGCGCCGCGAATGCACTGACGCGGCGCGGCCTCACGCAACGACGTGCCAGGCCGCCGCGACCTGGTCGTGCAGCTGTGCATCGGTCGGCAGCAGCGAAGCCAGCGCCGGATCGAAGCCGGGATGAGCCTGCGCGTAGTTCGCCATCGCCTGCACCAGCTGCGACACCTGCGTATCGAGCTCCAGACCGCCGGCCTTGATCTCCTGCAGCTGATAGGAGCCACCGAGGAACCAGTCCGCGACGGTGACCTGCTGATGAGTGCCGAGAATGTCGATGTCGAGATCATTGCCTGATTTGACGAACCAGAAATTGTCCGCGGTGTAGGCCGCACCGAAATCCAGCGTTCCCGTCGGCTTTGACAGCGAGGCGACGCCATTGATGATGACGTCGTTGCCATCACCGGGCGCATAGACATAGGTCGCGCCGACGCCACCGACCAGGATGTTGTTGCCGGCGCCGCCCTTGAGCACGTCGCTGCCGCCGCCCCCGATCAGCAGATCGTTGTTGGCGGTTCCGAACAGCGTGTCGTTGCCGCCGCCTGCGATCAGGAGCGCGCCATCAGTCGCCGCGATCACCACGCCTGAAACCGCGTCGATCGCAACGCTGGTCGACGCATCGCTCAGGGCTGCGCTCAGCCAATCCAGATTGTCGGTCTTGCCGCCCCAGAGCACGCCGATCGCCATGTCGATCAGCGTGGCGTCCTCGCCGTCGACGCTTGCGACGGCGTCGATCAGTGCGACCGTGCCGAGGATGTCGACCGTCGATCCGGTGTCCGTATGCGACCACAGCGCTGACGACAGGTCCGCGACCAGAAGGTTCTTGGCGAGGTCCTGGTAGAGCACGCCGTGCTCGTGTCCGATCACGCCAGGCGTCGACGCCGTCACCTCATCGTGATTCTGCGCCAGCAGCGCCGAATACTCGACCACGATCTCGGCCAGTGCCTTCTCGACGCCGGCAGCCTTCAGATAGGTCGCCGTCGTCGCAGCACTGACGCTGTCGCCGAGCACGCCGCCGCCGTTGAACAGCGCCTGCACGGCGCTGTTGCCGTAGCCGCTCGCGTCGGTCACCGTCGAATAGGCGATCATGTCCTTCATCTTGTCGGCCGGTGCGCCCGCGCCGCCGACGCCGGCTGCGGGAATGCCGACCGCCGTGGCGATCGCGTCGTCCTCGAGCGGCGCCAGCAGCACGGCCGCGGCCTTCTTCCAGTCCTGCGCGTTGTTGTCGCTGGCCCACTGCATCATCGTCAGCAGCGCGATCGAATGCAGTTTCACCGGGTCGAGCCCCAGATCCGTGCCGGCGCCAAGCACGGTCTTCTGCTCCGACGAGATGCCGATCGCCGCATGGGCGATCGCCACGGCGCCTGCCACCGGTCCGAGCTGCAGCAGCGCCAGCGGCGCTTCCAGCAGCGGCGCCGCCGCCCGCACATATTGCAGGACCTCGCCGGAGACGGAGACCATGTGGATGTCGTTGAAACGGTCGACCGGATGCGACGTCAGCGCGCCCCAGAAGCCGTGCAGCTGGTCGTAGCGCACCTCCGCCGCGAACTCGAACGGCATCGCATCATAGGCGTAGGCCATCTTGTTGTTCAGCGCCGCGATGTAGCCGGCCAGACCGCCGCCCAGCGAATGGCCGGTCAGCGATACGTTTGCCGTCGTCGCCCACGTCTTGTAGTACGCCTCGGCGTCCGGAAACTGTGTCGGCCAGCCGGTGAGCCCGGCCCCGCCGAGCCAGGCCGGCACGTCGGCGATGCTGTCGGTGCCGCGATAGGAGATGATTCGCGTCGACGGGTCTCCGATCAACTGATAGGTCGCCGCCTCGAAATTGTCCGCGGCGGCCACGACGCTGCCGGCCACCAGCTGATAGCTGCCAATGCGATCGAAGGTGACGGAGAGCGCCGCATTGACGCCCCTGTTGTAGACGTCCATGGCGAGTACTGCGTTGATCAACGCGGCCGACGGCGAAGTGGTCATGTGCGCATCCCCCTGAGAGCCGGTCGGCAGTTTTGACCGCAGCAATCCGCTCACGAGGGAACTGCATTGCTGCGCCGTCGGCTTTCATGAAGTGCGACATCGCGCCGGATGTTTGTCAATCGCGATTCGTCCACACGTGTATTTGCGCGTGATGCGCCTGACGCGCGATCCCAACATGGTGAGCGAAGCGTTGCCACGTGATATGCGTCGGACCACGAACTTACGCGGAGCGAACGCGCGTTCGGAAAATGATCATTGCCCGCGCGGCCGATTTTGCGTTGCATGGGAGTGCTCGCAGGCCAGCGGGTGACCCATCAGGCCCGCTCGACCAGGAGATCTGCATGACCGAAGCCGTGGTGGACGATATTCTCATCGTGCTGCCGCCGCTGCTGCAGTCCCTCGAAGCCCTGTCCTACGTCGCGCGCTATCTCAACCCGGCGGATTTCGATCGCGTGATGACCGACATCGGCGATCCCGACCAGGCCCTGCAGACCGCACGCGCGCATCTCACGGCGTGGCCGGCGGATTTTTCCCACATCCGGATCGCTTTCGATTCGGCGGCGGACGCTGCACTGACGTCGTTCGCGGGCCTGCGCGCCGTGCATCGCGGCGAGGGCGATCTGGTCGACGTGTTCCGCGCGCTGCGCCAGCTGCCACGTGCGCTCGAGGCGCTGTTTCCGTTGGCTGCGACCTTGCCGCCGCTGAGCGAATTCTTCCTGGATCCGGCCGCCGGCAACGACGAGGCGCTGCGTCAGCTGCTGGCAGCATCGGCCGGCAAGGATGCCGTGTTTCACGACCACAACGAGATCGGCAACCGCGGCGGCTTTTCGCTGTACGTGCCGGAATACTACACCGCCGATCGGGCCTGGCCGCTGGTGATGGCGCTGCATGGCGGCAGCGGCAACGGCCGCGACTTCCTGTGGAGCTGGCTGCGCGCCGCGCGCAGCCTCGGCGCCATCCTGGTGGCGCCGACCGCGACCGGCCCGACCTGGGCGCTGATGGGCGAGGACGCGGATACGCCGAACCTCGGGCGCATTCTCGATCTCGTCCGCAGCCGCGTCGCCGTCGATCCCGCGCGGATGCTGCTGACCGGAATGAGCGACGGCGGCACCTTCTGCTATGTCAGCGGGCTGGAGGGCGGCTCGCCCTTCACTCACCTCGCCCCCGTCGCCGCGACGTTCCATCCGCTGATGGCGCAGATTGCCGACCGTGACCGGCTGCGCGGACTGCCGATCCAGATCGTGCATGGTCGGCTGGACTGGATGTTTCCGGTCGAGATCGCCCGGCACACGCAGGATGCGCTGGCAAGAACCGGCGCCCACGTCGTCTATCGCGAGATCGACGATCTCAGCCATTGCTATCCGCGCGAGGTGAATGTGGAGCTGCTGCGCTGGCTGATGAGCTGACGCCGTTCCTCGCGGCTCCATGCGGCATGAAACATCGGTAAGATCCGCGACATAATCTCGACGGATTTTCTCCGCATTGGTGACCGCTTGGCCAACCAGCGGGGGCGCTGCTCAGGGCGGATCTGATGCCGCCGAAGGACCGTTCATGCCCGCGCCCGCCGCACATCTTGCCTCGGCTCGCACCCCCTCCGTTCTGCTCAGCAATGGCGTCAACCGCCTCGAGGGCACGCTCAAGCTGACCACCGCGATCCTGGCGCTCGCCGCCGGCGTCTACACCTATCTCGGCGTCCGCGAGCTGCTCAACGGCAGCCCGACCACGGTGTTCTTCGCAGCCGTCATCTATTCGGTTGCGGTCTCCGTGGGCATCTATGCCTTCTGGGTGTTCATGATGCAGTTCATGCCGCACGTGACCAGCCTGGTCGGGCGGCTGCTGATGGGCGGCTGCATGCTTCTGGGCTCGCTGATGATCGTGGCGATGTCGTCCTGGCTGAACGCCTCGGCGCTGGCCGGCGCCGCGGCCATTCAGCAGCATCTTGCGATCACCGTGCAGAACTACACGCGCGACCTCGACCGCGCCAACAGCCAAGCCATCGCCGCGCAGAGCCTGCTGCCCGACATCCAGCTTGCCTCGTCGCGCTTCGCCAAGCTGGCGGAGGCCGAGCGCGCCGGCTCGCTCACCGGCACCTCCGGCTCGGGCACCGTCGTGCAGCTGCTCGCGCAGATGTCGACGCAGCTCGATGGATTGGGACAGCAGGTGCAGGAGTCCGGCAAGCGTGTCTCCGCGCTCTATGAGCAGGGCAGCAAGAGCCTCGCCAAGATGCGCGAGCTGATCTCCGACCGCGGCCCGATCGCCACGCGCAGCGACGCGTTCGCCACCGAATCGCTCAACCTGATGGGCGTGATCGCCAATCTGCAGCAGACCTCGGTGGCGCCGGCGGTGAGGCGCGCTGCAACCTCGCTCTCCGCGAGCTTCATCGCGCCGGCGGCCAGCGGACGCAGCGGCGATCTGGCCGAGCGCCAGACCGCCGTCGTCGGCAAGGTCGAAGGCGCGATCGCGACGCAGGCCGCCTCGCTCGCCGATGCCGCCGACAAGATCCTGGCGCTGCCGCGCATCGAGCCGACGCGCTATCAGACGCTGTCGCCGGCCGAAGCCGTGCTGCGCTATGCCGGCGACTTCATCCCGAGCTGGGCCGGCGCGATCTCGATCGACCTGATGCCGGCGGTGCTGGTGCTCATCCTCTGCGTCGTGCATGCCGCGATCCGTCGCGAAGGCCTGCCGGCCGTGAGTGCCTCCAGCCTCACCGCCGCAGACCTCGTCGCCGCCATGCAGGTTGCCCGCGAGGTCGAGGACGCCAGGCGGGCGGCCGAGTCACGGCCCACCATTGCACCTGATGTGCCGGCCGCCACGCCGGCGCTCGAGCCGCAACCCGCCCCTGCTCCCGCCGCAGTCGCGGACGAGAACGTCACCTCGCTGTCGTCAGCGCGGGTCGGAAAGTAGTCCGATGGCGTCGGCCTTGAACCGCCGCGTTCATGCCTGGCTCGCCGGCAATCCTGACGAGAGCATCCTGCGCTGGACGTTCCGCGCGATCCTCGGCGTGACCGTCGTCGTGCTTGCGGCCGACCTGGTTGAGCTGAACGGTGCAGGCGTCGTAACCGATGCCGCCTCGCCACCGCTCGAGATGCAGCGCAGCCAGCCCGACGCACCGACGGACGCTCCCTCGGTGCTCGGCCCGTTGCTGAGGCGACTGATGCCGCTGCCCAAGGGCGATCCCGCGCTGGAGCGGCCCATGAGCCTGGAGCTGCGCGGCGGCGGGCGGCTCTATGCGACGGGCACGATTACGCCGGGCAGCGCGCGAGCTTTCACCGATGAGATCGAGCGGCACGGCGAGTACATCAAGACCATCGTGCTGAACTCGCCGGGCGGCTCGGTCGCCGATGCGCTGTCGATGGGCCGGCTGGTTCGTGCGCGGAAGTTTGCGACCGAAGTCGAGGCCGGCAAGACCTGCGCGTCGTCGTGCCCGCTGCTGTTCGCCGGCGGCATCGAGCGCCGCGCCGGCGAACGCGCCATCATCGGCGTGCATCAGATCGCCGCAGCCCGCTCCGCCACCGCCGTCCGCTCCGAGGACGACATGAGCGTCGCGCAGAACGTCTCGGCGCGCTGTCAGCGCTACCTCGCCGACATGGGCATCGACCTGAAGGTCTGGGTGCATGCGATGGAGACGCCGCATGATCAGCTGTTCACATTCAAGCCCGACGAACTCAAATCGCTCAATCTGGTCACCGCAGTGCCCGAATCGCGTCCTGAAAAACCACGCACTTAGTCTGTCTGGTCCCGCTTGAACCTTCCGCGGCACGCGCGGAACCAAGCTTCGACGGCGGCGTTGTCGGCCGTCACACTGGAGAACATGATCATGCGGACATTGGTGGGAATGATCCTGGGTGCGCTCATTCTGGGATTCGGCGTCTACATCCACGATTCGATGCAGACCTCGGAAGTCGCCAACGGGCCGACCGCGCAGTCGCGCCGGACGATCGTCAACTGGGATGTCGCGGCGGACAGCTGGAACTCGCTCAAGACCCGCGCGCATGACGACTGGGTTCGCATCTCGTCGAAGTAACGCGCAGCACCGCTCGTTTGCAGGGCGTCTCGACCTCGCGTCGGGGCGCCTTTGCTTTGCTCCGCGTTGGCTTGGCTCCTAATTGGCCGCCTTTGCCTTGCGGGCATCCGCAATGACCTGCTCGAACTGCGCCATGGTCAGCACGCCCGGCACCCTGAACTTGCCGACGATGAAGGACGGCGTGCCGCGAAAGCGCAGGCCGCGGGCCTGGCTGTCGTTGCGCGCCAGCATCGCATCGATCGCCTTGCTGTTCGCAGCGAGATCGCGTCTGGCGCGATCGATGTCGATGCCCGCCTCGGCGAGCAGCTCGTCGATGCGCGGTTCGGTCAATTTCGAGCTGGTGCCGATCAGCGCGTCGTGCGCTTTGGCGTATTTGTCCTGATACTTGCAGGCCAGCGCCATCCGCGCCGCCGTGACCGACACCGGGCCGAGGATCGGCCACTCCTTCAGCACCCAGCGGACCTTGCCGTCGTCATGCACCACCTGCTGCAGTTCGGGATCGAGCCTGCGGCAGTACGGACAATTGTAGTCGAACCATTCGACGATCGCGATGTCGCCGGCCGCATTGCCGAGCACGGGCGCATCGGGGTCGCGCAGCACCGAGGCCTCGTCCGGCTCGTCGGCCTCCTCCGCAGCGCGACCGGCCTGCGGCCACAAGGACAGCGCGGCGCCGGTGCCCAAAAGAGCCAGAACCTCGCGCCGACTGGTCGCGAGGGCGATCTCGCCGGACGTACCGCGTTTCATGACATCAGCTCCAGATATGCAGCAGGCTGCGCGTCAGCATGTACAGCGCCACCGCCGCGATCACGATCGAGAACACCACGTTCAACGCGCCGCGCCGCTCCGAGAGATGGCGCGCCAGCCGCGTTCCGGCAAGACCTCCGGCGATACCGCCGGCGATGAACAGCCCGGCAAGGTCCCAGGCCACCAGCCCCGACCATGCATAGCTCGCCGCCGTGGTGAGCCCGAACGTGGTCACCGCGACCAGCGACGAGCTGACCGCATTCATGATCGGCATGCCCGTCGCCGCCATCAGCGCCGGCACGATCAGGAATCCACCACCGATGCCGAAGAAGCCGGACAGCGTGCCGGTGGCGAGGCCGAAGCCGGCGATGGCTGGAAAGTTGGCCATGCTCATCTTCACGTCGGGCGTGCCGACGCGGGCGCGGGTCTTCAGCATCAGCATGGCGATCACCATCATCACCAGCGCGAACAGGGCCAGCAGCTTCTGGCCGTCGACCATTTTGCCGAGCAGCGAGCCTGTGAAGGCGCCGACGATCCCGGCCGCCGCGAACAGCGCCGCGATCGGCCAGATCACGGTGCCGCCGCGGGCATGGTTGGCGAGGTTGATCGCGGCATTGGTCGCCACCGCGATCGCGCTCGAGCCGATGGCGATGTGCGGCTCCGGCACGCCGACCACATAGACCATCAAGGGCACCGCAAGTACGGATCCGCCGCCGCCGACCAGGCCGAGCGAGAACCCGACCATGCCGCCGCAGAGCACACCGAGAATGGCTTGAGTCGCAGAAATCATGGCGGCAGCATGGGTCACTTCCCGGCCGCGAAGGCAAGCCTGAAATTCATTGCGGCGCTCGTCGGTCAGATCGCCATCGACAGCAAGACGCCATCATGCAGGCGCACGCGCGGCCGGATGCAGATGCAGCCGGCCGCCGGACGTGGCTCGTGAGTGCTACGCTCAGGCAGCGCCCTTCAGCTTCTTGGTGCACTCGCTGTAGTAGCCGCCGCCCTCCTGGATCCACTTCATGCCGCCATTGCCGTTGGTCGCCTTGTTGGCATTGTACTGGTCGACGCAGGTGTGCATGCGAGCCTTGCCGGCGGGCTCCTTGGCATATTTCGGATTCACCGCATTCGGAAATACGGCCGGACCGCTCGGCGCGGCTGCCGGCGCAGCCTCTTTGGCGGCCGCCTTCGTGTCCTTGGCCGGCTTGGCCTCGGCGGCGGGCGCAGGAGCGGCCGCCGGAGCGGCTGCGGTGGCGTCGCTGCCGCACTGCGCCTTGCGGAAGTCGTTCCACTTCTGGCCGTTCAGCGTGCCGGCGTCCTTGGCCTGCTTGTATTTGGCACTGCATTCCTGCGCCGTCAGCGCCTGGGCCGGCGCGGCGGCGAGTGTTGCGAAGCCGATGACGGTCAGCGCGGCGAGCGACGAAGCAACCAATGATTTTGCGTGAAAACTCATCCCAGATCTCCCTGTGGAGCATGTTGAATGGGACAATGAGTCTAGCGGTGCACCTGCTTACGGCAAGGCAGGCAGGGCGGCCGGGCAACGAAAATATAATTTGCGTCGCACTGCAATCCGGCACATTCCATTCACACCGGGTTCAGCATCGCCTGCCAACGCGCCGGGCCTATCGTTCGAGGAATTCTGCATGACATTCACTGCCCGGATGGCCGCGGCGGCCGCCGCAACTGCCATCCTGCTGGCCGCGGGCCCCGCCGTCTCGCAACCCGGACTGACCCTGCCGTCGCGGCCCGACGCCGCCACCGACAAGTTCGCCACCATGGAGAAGACGGCCCGGCGGGCGATTTCCATCGCCTGCTCCAAGGAGGCCGACGACCAGGGGCTGAAGGGCAAGGCTCGGGGCAAATTCCGCTCCGCCTGCAAGCAGGACAAGGCGGCCGCAGCGGCAGCGGCGGCGGCGACCACCCCCGCGCCCGCAGCCTCGCCCGACAAGCCGAAATGACCGCCGTCCGGCGCCCGCGCGCATGGCGCCTGCGCGGCGGCGGGAATTGTTCGCGCCGATCGCTTTTGGCATAAGCCGCCGGTGCGCCAGATCATCTCCTCCCTCCCGTTCGCTCCGCCCAGCCGCGCCAAGACCCTGAGCGCGCTCGAGACGCTCGCTCTCGGCACCGCCGGCGGCCTGGTCTTCCTGTTCGCGCATCTGCCGGGCGGGCTGATCTCCGGCGCGATGATCGCGACCGCAATCGCCGCGATTGCCGGCCGCCCGCTGGCGATGCCGCCGATGCTGACCCAGACCATCCTGCTGCTGCTCGGCATCTCCATTGGCGCGATCGTATCGCGCGAGCTGATCACCCATGTCGGCGCCTATCCGGTGACGATCGCGCTGCTGGCGCTCGCGACCTTCTGCTCGACCTTCGGCTCCAGCTTCTATCTGCAGCGCGTCCATGGCTGGGACCGCACCTCGGCGCTGCTCGCCGGCAGCCCCGGCGCGCTGTCGCAGATCACGATGCTGGCGGTCGAGCGCGGCGCCGACCTGCCGGCGATCGCCGTGGTGCAGACGCTGCGCGTGATCATCCTCACCGCGGCGCTGCCGCTGGTGCTGGCAATCGCAGGCGTCGCGCCGGCCGAGCAGCCTTCGCTCGGGCAGGCGGTGGCCTCGCCGCTCGGCCTGCTCGCGCTGCTGGTGGCCTCGCTGGTGGCGGCCGTCCTGATGCAGCTGATCAAGTTTCCGGCGAGCTGGCTGTTCGGCGCGATGGTCGCGAGCGGCGTGCTGCACGGCACTGGCCTGGTCGAGGGCGGCCTGCCGGAGTGGATGCGCGGCGCCGCCCTGATCGGCATCGGCGCCCTGATCGGCAGCCGCTTCGCGCGGATGCGGGTGAAGACGCTGGTCGGCCACCTCAGGGCCGCGCTCGGCTCGTTCGCGATCGCGGTCGCGATATCGGCGCTGTTCGTCACCGTCATCGTGCTGGTGACGCATGTGCGCTTCTCCGACACCATCGTCGCGTTCGCGCCCGGCGCCATGGACGCGATGCTGGCGCTGGCGCTGACCCTGCACATCGACCCGATCTTCGTCGGCGCCCATCATCTGTCGCGCTTCGTGTTCGTCACCATCGCCACCCCCGGCATCGTCCATCTGTTCGGACGGCCGCAGGAGGACGTCGACGACTAGGCGGCGCCCGGTTTGCGCATGAAGCCCCAGCCGGCGATCGCGGCTGTCAACAGCGAGATCAGCACGCTGTAGCCGGCCAAGGACAGGCCGAGGAAGCGCCACTGCACCTCGTCGCAGCGCACGACCTTCACGCTGTCGAGCCGCTCCAGCAGAGTGCCGGCGCTGCCGAGATTGCCGACCGGCCCGGTGCATTCGGTCGGTCCCGGCCAGAAGCCCCATTCGACGCCGGAATGGTAGACGCCGAGCCCGGCATTGCCGAGGCCCGCCAGCGCGATCAGCGCGAGCCCGCCGAGCACCAGGGCGCGCGGTGCGCCGCCCTTCGCGGCAAGTGCGATCACGAGCCCGAGCGGCACGATGGCGTAATAGGCGAAGCGCTGCTTCAGGCAGAGCTCGCAGGGCTGCAGGCCCCACACCAGCTGCATGTACCAGGCGCCGGCCAGGGTCGCCGCCGCGATGCCGGCCGCGAGCAGCGCCGCCGTCACCGCCGGGCTCAGGGCCCCCGCCGCCGGGCGTGCCATCACCGAGGTATTGCTCATCGATCCTCCCGAACGCGGGCTGTCTTAACGCGGGCTGTCTTGCGGCCCCATGCCGGGCCCGTCCCGGCTCCTACTCCCGCCAGCGAAAGCTGTCGAGATGAGCCGCCATCACGTCCGTGCGGGTTGACCCTGCCCCGCCGCCCGCTATAGTCCGCCCGCTTCGCGGGTTCCTGCACAGGGGCCGACGCGAATGCCCCTGTGGCGGAACTGGTAGACGCGCTCGACTCAAAATCGAGTTCCGCAAGGAGTGCTGGTTCGATTCCGGCCAGGGGCACCACGCTTTGCGGCTACGCGTGGCGCGGCCGAGCCCGGCTCCCTGCCCCGCAAAGCGGCGAAGCGTGCCCGGCGTAGCCCCTTGGCGAAGCCGGGCGTTTGAGCCCCCCAAGTCTCGCTTGAGCCCCGCTCTCTGATCTGACCAACCCTGTCAAACAGCCCGCCGCTACCAGCAGCCGTAGCTCGCCCCCAAGCCACCGCGAATCCCGCCGACTGACAGCCCCGAGGCGCTTGCGCGTTTTCTCACGCATGCTTCAATGGACCCATGCAAGCCAGCCCGTTCGGGTGTGCGCCTTGCGTCTGGCGGGCGCACCTCCGAGCGCAGCACATGATCTCGGTCTTCAACTGGTAAGGTGGCATTCGTGAGCGTCAGACCAAAAGTTGTCATGGCGTTCGTCGTGCTGTTGACATCCGTGAGCGCAGTCGCGCTGCCTTTGTATTCGCCGTCCCTGCTGTCTTGGTTTTCGCCGTCCGTCGCCGCCACGATCTTCGGGGGAAGCGTAGGCAGCCAAGTCTGTGAGCGGTTGGGCGGAAAGTGGGGAAGCGCACGGAACGAATGCTTCACGCGCGCCTGTTACGCAGCCGGAGATTGCGGCTTCTGGCTTCATCCGAACTTGCGGTGCCACCGCCTTAGAACGGGCGACTCGATCGGCGAGGTCTATTTTTGGCTCGGCAATCCGAACATCATCGAGGGACATACGTTCACTTGGCTTGATGGCAAGCCCGACTCCGTCGCCCTGACTGCCATCATCGAGAACGGCATCCTCACATCTGTGAACTGCCTCCGAAGTCCACGCTTCGCCCTTCGGGCTACGCGTGGCGCAGTCGCGCCATAGCCGAAGGGCGAAGCGTGCCCGGCATAGCCCCTTGGCGCCGGGGCGTTTGAGGCCCCTGGCGCGAGCCCCGCTCTCTAATACCGATCAACCCTGTCAAACAGCCCGCTGCGCGATGCAGCCTTGCCGACGCCCGAGCCACCGCGATCCCGCGGGCTGATAGCCCCGAGCTTTGCTGCAGTCGGCGTCCTCTTGGAAAGAGAGGGCGCAGGGAAGGCCGAGTGCCGACTGGCACCCGTGGCCCCCGTGCGAAAGAAGTGCACGGGGCAGGAACCACAGGCTCAGCCGGAAACAACCCGGCCTTCCCTGCGCAAT
>NZ_JBNPTO010000029.1:0-47601 GCF_051167715.1 Bradyrhizobium sp. HKCCYLS20291
CGGGCCGAGAGGATGTCGGCGATTTTGCCCATGGTGACGGCGCGGGAGCGGATGTCGCCGAGGCGCTCAAAGACGGGTAGTTCGTCTTCTCTTCTGATACGCAAGGCCTCATCGAGGTCGCCGCGACCAGCGAGGATGTCGGCGATATTGCCCATAGTAACGGCGCGCTCGCGGATGTCGCCGAGGCGCTCAAAGACGGGCAGTTCGTCTTCTCTTCTGATACGCAAGGCCTCCTCGAGGTCGCCGCGGGCCGAGAGGATGTCGGCGATTTGGCCCATGGTGACGGCGCAGGAGCGGATGTCGCCGAGGCGCTTATAGACGGGCAGTTCATCCTCTCTTCGGATACGCAAGGCCTCGTCGAGATCGCCGCGGGCCGAGAGGATGTCGGCGATTTGGCCCATGGTGACGGCGCGGGAGCGGATGTCGCTGAGTCGCTCATAGACGGGCAGTTCGTCTTCTCTTCTGATACGCAAGGCCTCGTCGAGATCGCCACGGGCCGAGAGGATGTCGGCGATTTTGCCCATGGTGACGGCGCGGGAGCGGATGTCGCCGAGGCGCTCAAAGACGGGCAGTTCTTCTTCTCTTCGGATTCGTAAGGCCTCGTCGAGGTCGCCGCGACCAGCGAGGATGTCGGCGATATTGCCCATGGTGACGGCGCGGGAGCGGATGTCGCCGAGGCGCTCAAAGACGGGCAGCAGCTCCTCTTTTCGGATACGCAAGGCCTCGTCGAGATCGCCGCGGGCCGAGAGGATGTCGGCGATTTTGCCCATGGTGACGGCGCGGGAGCGGATTTCGCCGAGGCGCTCAAAGACGGGCAGTTCTTCTTCTCTTCGGATTCGTAAGGCCTCGTCGAGGTCGCCGCGACCAGCGACGATATCGGCGATTTCGCCGCGGGCGATGGTTGCGTTCAGCTCATGTCCCGTCATTTCCGCCAGATCCCTTGCCTGCTCGAACGACGACTTGGCCTCGTCGAGGTGGCCGCGCTGCCGCATTCGTCGTGCATGTTGGAACACCAGCAGGCCGGCTTCCATCGGGTCGATCGGGTCTCCCTTGGCTTGCTTCGCCCGGAGCGAAGCGACCCCGCGTTCGAGCAGCGCATCGGCCGCCGCGCCGTCGCCGATCATCGACAAGGCGCCGGCCGTTTCGCCGAGCAGCGACCAGGGCGCGGGTCGGCTCTGGACATCGAGCAGGTCGATCGCGGTCCGGCCGAACGCCGCGGCGATCTCGGCTGAACTCCGTTGCAGGCCGCGAAGGGCTCGAAATCCACAGGCGCTGACGATGTTGCCGTCCTCGGCCATCAGCCCAAGCCTTGTCAGCTCTAGGTCGCAAGCCGGCGGCCAGTTCGGCTGTGCCGCCGTACCGCCCCAGGCGGCAAACACCTCGCGCACCGCTACACGGGCGACCGTTCCACGCTCGCCGTAGTCGAGCGGCGTCAGCCGCGCCGCTACCAGTGCATTCACGGCCAGCGCCTGCACGCTGCTGTCCACCACGTCGTCATGCGGATCGACGAGCCCGAGGTCGCGCAGGGCGTCGAGCGAAACCCCTGCCATCGTCGTCACCTTCTCTGCGATCGTCTCGGGCACCGGCAGCTCGAACAGCGTCAGTCGCCGCAAGGCCTCGCGCCCAGCATCGCCGGCGAGATCGATCAGCGTCTCAATCGCGAGATCTTCGAGCCATTGCCGCACTTCATTGTCCGACGGCAGCCCACCCTGCGCCAGCCAAGCCTCCATCTGGTCGAGCGTCTGCATGGCGTGATCGATCGTCACCGCTGAAGACAGCACCAGCTTGCGGCCGATCAGGTCCTGCAGGCCGGGATTGCCGCGAGCGATCCTGGGCACCCGGTCGAGCAAGGCAGCGCGCTCGTCGATCAGCGCCGCGCCTCTCTCACGCTCCTGCTCCGTCTTGCCGCTGACGGCGGCGGAGAATTGGCGCAGGGCCAGCTTGGTCTGAGCGGCCTCCGACAGCGGCGGCAGGGGTAAATCGCGCAGGTGCTGCTCCAGCCCATCCAGCACGAAGCGGAAGCGGCTGGTGAGCAGCAGGCGGCTGTCGCCGCCCGCGGCGTGGAACGCGGAGAGCACCGCGCGCAGCACGGGCGCATGCGCGGCCGCGACGATATGATGCTGCCGTGCCGCGTCCCATTCCAGGATGCGTTCGAGATCGTCGATCACCAGCAGCACGGCCGCGCCGTCGCGGCCGGCCTGCGCACAGGGGCCCGAGAGAAGAAGGATCAGCTCCTGCTCCAGGCAGTACGGGTCCTGGCGCACCCGCTGCGTGGCCGCGCGCACGGCGTCGGAGGCGGCGCGGTCTCGCGCCAGCGCCGTGGCGAGTGCGTCCACCACGTCGGGCGCGCCGTAGCGCGCGAACATCACCGCCAGCCGCAGATCGCGGCGCCGGTTGGCGATCCGCGCCGCCAGGCTCGACTTGCCGAGTCGGCCCATGCCGTGCAGCAGCACGCCGGCCTGGCCGCCGTCGCGGAGCGCGCGCAAGGCCGCCTGCAGCTCGCGGCGCCGGCCGACGAACATCTCGTGCGACGCCACCGGCACCTGCTGCCGCTCCTTGATCAGGAACTCCTTGGCGCCGTAGGTGGCCGGCAGCAGGCTGCGCTTGGCGGTACCACCGACGATCGCGCCGCCGCCCTGCGGGCCGCACCACAGCCGCGCCAGATGCCAGTCGCGCCGCCTGATATCATCGGCGGCCGCGTTCAGCAGCGTGCGGCGGGCGCCGGCGACCGCGTCGGGCAGCTGCTTGCGGCCGGCGAGCGCGTCATACAGCGTCGCGGCGAAGGCGATTGCGGCGGCATCGCCGACCGAGCCATCCCAGCCGAGCACCGCCGGCACACCGCTGTCGACCATCGCCTCGGCGAGCGACTGCGCGATCCCCCGGCCGCGCGCTGGTTTGGCCTGCGGCCCCGCCGCCGTGAGGCAGGCCGACAGGAAGACGAATTGCGGCCGTTGCGCCTGCAGCGTCTCGATCAGCGTGGCGGCCTTGGTCGGCAACTCGTCGCCGGCATCATCCTCCAGCAGCAGCACCGGCTCTGGATCGTTGTCGCCATGGCAGCCGAGATGCAGCGCCTGCATCGCCTCCAACTCGACCATGCGCTCGGCGAGCCGGTCCGGATTGCCGCTCTCCTCGACCAGCAGGTCGAGCGCGGTGCTGCCGACCGCCCGCATGATGGCGCTCTCCTCGGCCTCGTAGTCGAGCTCATGCTGGCCGCGCGGCGCCGCCGCCATGAACACGAGCCCGAGACGGTGGGGGCCGAGGGGCGGCGGGTCTTGGCGGCGGCCGAGCCGGCGCAGCGGCGAGAAGCCGAGCGGGACGTCGGAGGCGAGGAAGACGCCGTCGCGAGCGAGCAGCTCCCAAGGCGCACGCAGTAGCGCCACGGCGGCCTCCGAGGGGCGGAGCGTCTGCGTCGCGATCTCGAAATGCACGGGGCGATGAGCGTGGTCGAGCAGATGACAGAGGTCGCGGCCGGAGCCGTCGAGAAAGGAAAAAAGCTCGCCGCCGAGCACCAGCAGCTCCGCGGCCGGATCGTCGCGCTCCAACAGTTTTGCGTAAGCTTGCGCGAACGCGGTCAACGCCGATACCGCGGCGGCATCGAGATGCCGTCGCATTCCGACCCGCTCGCTGTTGCAGATCAGTTCGAAGCCGTCATGATCGATCGCGATGCCGGTCCCGGTCATTCGCCTTCCCGTCGAGGCTGTGATCTTACCGAGCGCATATTCGGCTGAAACCTGGCTCCGCAGCAAGCAGGAGTTGTTTGACGGTGCATCTGTTGCTGAGTTTTGGCGCTGCCCGTCGGGCGAATCAGCTGTGCGATTGGCAGATCACCTCCGCCTCTCGGGTCGCCTCGACCAACGCAAATGGCTTGCGCCGAAAAAGCGATTTCGCGCAGCAGCTCAATGCGATGCCGCGCATGGCATTCGCCAGTCGCAAAATTCTGCTTCCGTTTTTCGGAAATATATGTCTTCCTTCACGCATCCCGCCTCACCGAGAGGGGCGTACGCGCGGTCGTCACGATATGCGAGGCGGGGATGCGGTGGCCGTGTCGGGTTGCAGCGTGGCTCTGTCGCGCGGACGAACAATTCCGGTGCGGACGTGAAGTCGTGTGGTCCTGGCCTCCCGGTGCCGAGGTCAAGCCGATGCGGCGCTGATGCGCGGTGTCGATGACGGGGTCAACCAGCCGGTCCCCGAGGAGAGCACGAAGCAAACGTTAAACCCATCGCGCGGGGAATGCCGGGATGTCTCGGCTGAACCTGTGGTACCTGCCGCCTGCATTTTTTTCCGCAGGCGGGCCATGGGGGCGGCCAGCTCCCGGCATTCCCTGCGCCCTCGATGTCCGAGGGACCAAGGCGATCATCGCTCGGGCGTCATCACGCCGCGAGAACGACGGTGCTTGTCTCGTCCCGATGCTGTTTGACATCTGAAGATGACCGCCGGTGCGTCTGAGGCCGGCGATGTCGAAACTGCGCCTCATGCGCCGGCGCAGCCATGCCGGCCATTTCGCTGGCTGCAATCTCTAGCGTCCCGTTCCAGCGTCGTCCCGGCGAACGCCGGGACCCAGACTCACAGGGTTCAGTTTTGCGATGGCTGGAGGCTTCAGCCAGCTCTTGCCACATCCGTCGGTGGCTATGGGTCCCGGCGTTCGCCGGGCCGACAGCGGTGGATGTGGCCGCGTCTCGGTCTGAGACGCTGAGCTCAGCTCTTGTCGTCCTTGTCGTGGCCGAGCTGGAAGATCTGCGCGCCGTCCGCGCCCGACAGCAGGCCCGTGTCCGAGTAGAGCTTCAGCTTGGCGCGGGTGTCGGTGATGTCGAGGTTGCGCATCGTCAGCTGGCCGATGCGGTCGGCTGGCGTGAACGCGGCGTCCTCGACCTTCTCCATGCTCAGCCGCTCCGGCTGATAGCTGAGGTTCGGGCTCTCGGTGTTGAGCAGCGAATAGTCGTTGCCACGGCGCAGCTCCAGCGTGACCTCGCCGGTGATGGCGCTCGCCACCCAGCGCTGCGCGGTCTCGCGCAGCATCAGCGCTTGTGAGTCGAACCAGCGGCCTTGATAGAGCAGGCGGCCGAGGCGCAGGCCGTTGATGCGGTACTGCTCGATCGTATCCTCGTTGTGGATGCCGGTCAGCAGCCGCTCGTAGGCGATGTGCAGCAGCGCCATGCCCGGCGCCTCGTAGATGCCGCGGCTCTTGGCCTCGATGATGCGGTTCTCGATCTGGTCGCACATCCCGAGACCATGACGCCCGCCGATCGCATTGGCTTCCAGGAACAGCGCCACTGGATCGGTGAAGGTCTGGCCGTTCAGCGCGACCGGCTGGCCCTCCTCGAAGCGCACCACGACGGTCTCCGGCTTGACCGCGCAGTCCTCGCGCCAGAACGGCACGCCCATGATCGGGTTGACGATGCGGATGCCGCTGGAGAGGCTCTCGAGGTCCTTGGCCTCGTGGGTGGCGCCGAGCAGATTGCTGTCGGTCGAATACGCCTTCTCGGCGCTCATCTTGTAGTTGAAGCCATTGGCGGTCAGGAACGCCGACATCTCGGCGCGGCCGCCGAGCTCGTCGATGAACTGCTGGTCGAGCCAGGGCTTGTAGATCTTGAGGTTCGGATTGGTCAGCAGGCCGTAGCGGTAGAACCGCTCGATGTCGTTGCCCTTGTAGGTCGAGCCGTCGCCCCAGATGTTGACGCCGTCCTCCTTCATCGCGGCGACCAGCATCGTGCCGGTGACGGCGCGGCCGAGCGGCGTGGTGTTGAAGTAGGTCGCCCCTCCGGTCGAGATGTGGAAGGCGCCGGACTGGATCGCGGCGATGCCCTCATGCACCAGCTGGGTGCGGCAATCGACCAGGCGCGCCTTTTCGGCGCCGAAGCTCATCGCCTTGCGCGGGATCTCGTCATAGTCCGACTCGTCGGGCTGGCCGAGATTGGCGGTGTAGGCGAAGCAGCGCGCGCCCTTCTGCTTCATCCACAGCAGTGCGGCGCTGGTGTCGAGGCCGCCGGAGAAGGCGATGCCGACTTTCTCGCCCTTGGGAAGGCCTTTGAGGATCGTGGTCATGGGGAGTCCAACCGGGTCGTGATGGCGGTGCGTTTTACGAAATTCGGCCGCGAATAACAGATTTCGCCCTGTTCGGCACGCGATTAATCGGTCGTCGGCGGCGCTCAGGCCGCAGAGCCGCCATCCGCCGCGGGGCGGCGCGCGCCAAACAGCCGGCGGCGCAGGCGATAGCCAGGCCCGGCGATCCTGGTGAGCGCCGCGTCGATGCCGGCATCGGTCAGGCGCGTCGCCGGCCAGCGGTAGATGTAGCCATGCAGCAGCCAGATCACGACGAAGGTGACGAGGCCGGCGGCGGCGATGTCGGTGAAGAAATGGCCGCCGAACGCCATCCGCAGCACCGAGGTGGCGAGCCCGAACAGCACCGCGGCGCCGTAGGCAACGGGACGGATTGCCGGCGGCGTCAGCGCGGCCGGAGCCAGCGTCCAGAACGCGGTGGCGCCCTCGCCGGAGAAGAACGAGCAGTTGCGACCGCAGCCGCCGCGCGGATCCCACCACGGCACGAACTGCATGTCGCCGCCGAACTCGGTCACGACGACCGGGCGCGGCCGGCCCCAATAGGACTTGAAGGTCAGATTGGTAATGACGATGGCGGATAGCGACAGGGTCAGGAGCAGGAAGGCGATGGTGCGGCCCTTCACCAGCAGCGGACGGTCGGGCCGGATGAATTTCGCGACCAGCGCGACGAGCGATGGCAGCGCGAGGCCCCACGCGACCCACATCGCGGCGTCGCGCGCGAACGCGGCCGTACCATCCAGCTTGAGCGGGAAGCTGCGCGTGCCAGGATCGTAGAACAGCGCGGCCAGCTTGAGGTCGAGCTCGGGATAGACGCCGAACAGCACGCCGATGACGAGCGCGAGCGACAAAGCGATGAAGAGGCCGGTCCGGTTCATGGCCCGCGGTTTAGCGAAAGCGGATGGCGATGGAAAGGCCAGTGCCTCAGCGCGGCGATCCGGACGGGAGAGGTGGCGGCGGCAATCGCTGCGGTGATTCGCGCCACCGGCCGGCATTGCGGCCGGCGATCAGCCAATAGACGAGGCCGCCGAGGATGCCGGCGCCGGTCAGGATCTCGAGCTGGCGGTGGTCGATGCCCTCGAAGTGGAACGTCTCGGGGTCGAACGGAATCAGGCCGAGATAGCAGGCGGCGCCGACCGCGCCGCCGCCGATCGCATAGGCGAGCACGCTGCGGATCGAGAACGCCTCGGTGATGAGTGCGACCAGCAGCGCCGGGATCAGCGCAAAACCCGACACGAAGATGAAGCCGAAGCCGATGACGACCTGCAGGGCACTCTGGTCGATCGGGCCGATGCCGATGTTGGAGAATTCCGGAATCAGGATCGCGGTGACCACGACCAGCCCGGCCACGAAGCTCGCGACGAGAAATGCGAACGCGATGACGATCAGCCGGCCGATCAGTGCCATGGCGAGATACCCATACCGGACAATTGAGGCCTTGCTTTCTCGGTCCGTCATGGCCGGGCTTGACCCGGCCATCCATCGTTCAATCAAGTTCTGTCGAGGTGATGGATGCCCGGGTCGAGCACGGGCATGACGTTGTTGCTTGGAGGCGAGAGCGAGCCTCAATCCGTCATTGCCATCGCGCGCAGCGCCTGGCGCTCGCGCGCGGACAGCTTCTCGGTCTCCGACTTCAGCTGGCCGCAGGCGGCGAGGATGTCGCGGCCGCGCGGTGTGCGTACCGGCGAGGAATAGCCGGCGTTGAAGACGTATTCGGAGAACTTTTCGATCTGCTCCCAGTCCGAGCATTCGTAGGCCGAGCCGGGCCACGGATTGAACGGGATCAGGTTGATCTTGGCCGGAATGCCCTTCAGCAGCTTGACCAGCAGGCGGGCATCGTCGAGCGAATCATTGACGCCCTTGAGCATCACATATTCGAACGTGATGCGGCGCGCATTGGATGCGCCGGGATAGTCGCGGCAGGCCTGCAGCAGCTCGGCGATCGGATACTTCCGGTTCAGCGGCACCAGCTCGTTGCGCAACTCGTCGCGGACCGCGTGTAGCGAGATCGCCAGGGCCACGCCGATCTCTTCGCCGGCCCGCTTGATGTTCGGCACCACGCCTGATGTCGACAGCGTGATGCGGCGTCGGGAGATGCCGATGCCTTCATTGTCGGAGACGATCAGCAGCGCATCGCGCACCGCGTCGAAATTGTACAGCGGCTCGCCCATGCCCATCATCACGATGTTGGTGATGAGGCGGTTGCCGTGCGGCGTCTCGCGGTCCGCCCAGTCGTTGAGCCGGTCGCGTGCGACCATAATCTGGCCGACGATCTCGCCCGCAGTGAGGTTGCGCACCAGGCGCTGCGTGCCGGTGTGGCAGAACGAACAGTTGAGCGTGCAGCCGACCTGCGATGAAACGCAAAGGGTGCCGCGGTCGGTCTCCGGAATGTAGACGCACTCGACCTCGTGGGCCTTCTGCAGGCCATCGCCGCTCGGCAGCCGCAGCAGCCATTTGCGGGTGCCGTCATTGGAGATCTGCTCGGCCACGACCTCGGGCCGGTCGACCGTGAAACGCTCGGCCAGCGCGCTGCGGGTGTCCTTCGACACCGAGGTCATGTCGTCGAACGACGCGGCACCGCGAAAATACAGCCAGTGCCACAGCTGCTGTACCCGCATCTTCTGCTGGCGCTCCGCGACGCCGAGCTCGCCGAGTTTCGCAGCCAGCTCGGTGCGCGACAGCCCGATCAGCGACGGCTTGGCCGGCGGCACGTAGGTTTCGAGCGGAGTCTTTTCGAGGGGCGCGGCGGTATCGCGCAGCCCGGCGGTCGTTGCCATGTCCAGGGGCCCAAAATGCTGCCCGGCCGCTGCGGCCGGAGGCGTTCAGCCGCCTTATATAACGATCCGGCAGGCAAATGCGACCCGCGCGGATGGTATCGGCGTAACCGCCGTCCGTTCAGCGCGGCCGGGGTCTAGCGGCGGCAATCCTGGGCGACGCGGTCCAGCGCTTGGGCCAATCCCTTCAGCGAGAACACGTCGGTGGTCTCCGTGCCCTTGGCGGAGACGCCCTTGACCACCGCGTCCGGAGCCTTGCGCATGGCGTCGACCATGCGCTCCTCCTCGGCCGCGTTCTTGATCCAGAGGCCGTCACCTTGCGTGTACATCGCGTAGGATGCGCCGCCGACATCCAACGAGGCGTCGGAGCCCGGCTTCAGCGCGTAGCCGATCATGATCGAGACCTCGTTGAACACCTTCTCGGAGGGCCGGGTCGAGACGAATGCGTAGGCTGGGTCGCGCGGGCGATTGGGCGGGTTGGTCTTCGAAGACGACGGCTTGGCCAATGCGAAGCAGACCTTCTTGCCGCCAGGCGCCGCCGTATAGGCGCCCCATCCACCGAACTGCCCGATCAACGTCGGTTCCACGCCGCCGATACTGGGAACGGCGGGCTTGGCATCGGCCTTTGGCTGTGGAGCCGGCGCAGCCTTCGGCGGCGCCTTTGGCGCAGCCGTCTGGGCCTCTGCCGGGCCAGGAACTCCGAATAGGAGCGCGCCGGCTGCCAGCGCTGTCGACAATCGCGAAAACAACATGATTAAGCTACGTTCCCCCACGATCTCGTCCACCAATATTGTGACTGGAAAATGGCCCGGAATCGCAGACCGCTTTGCGAGGGATAGCGGCTTCACGCGCCGCTTGCAAAGCCGCATCGACGCGACCGGCCTCGTTGATGTGAATCCCGTTGCCGTCGAGAAGCGTTGAGAGGCGAGCTCTGGCCGATCGCAGTCCCGTTCCGAGAGGCGGTATTTGGCGCCGATGCCGCCATCGCCGCGTGGTGTTTGGCAATTGTCGCGCGGCTGCAAATCCGGCATGACGTTTCAAAAGCCGGGCACGATCCGGACAACAGCTTGAAGGAGCGTCCATGAAAGCCATTCTCTGCTCGGAATTCTGCCAGCCCGACGATCTCGTCTTTGCGGACGTGCCCGATCCGGTGGCCGGTCCCGGCGAGGCCGTGATCGCGATCAAGGCTGCGGCGCTGAACTTCTTCGACATCCTGATGATCCAGGGCAAGTACCAGATCAAGCCGCCGTTCCCGTTCTCGCCGGGTGCCGAGGTCTCCGGCGTGATCGAAAGCGTCGGCGACGGCGTGACCGATCTGAAGGTCGGCGACCGCGTCGTCGCATCGTGCGGCCACAATGGCGCGCGGCAGAAGATCGCGCTGCCGGCCGCCTCGATCGTGAAGATTCCCGACAATCTCGATTTCGATCGCGCTGCCGGCATCATCATCATCTACGGCACGGCGCTGCATGCGCTGGAGGATCGCGCCAGTCCCAAGCCGGGCGAGACGCTGGCGGTGCTCGGCGCCGCCGGCGGAACCGGGCTCGCGGCCTGCGAGCTCGGCAAGCTGATGGGGCTGAAGGTCATCGCCTGCGCGTCATCCGACGAGAAGCTCGCCTTCGCCAGGCAGCACGGCGCGTCGCTGACCTTGAACTACGCCAAGGAGGATCTGAAGGAAGGCCTGCGCAGGCTGACCGACGGCAAGGGCGCCGACGTCATCTTCGATCCGGTCGGCGGCACCTATGCCGAAGCGGCGCTGCGCTCGATCGCCTGGGAAGGCCGTTTCCTGGTGATCGGCTTCGCCGCCGGCGACATTCCGAAGATGCCACTCAACCTCGCTCTGCTGAAAGGCTGCGACATCCGCGGCGTGTTCTGGGGCGCCTGGACGCGGCTCAACCCGGCCAAGAACCGCGCCAATCTCGAGAAGCTCGTGCAGTGGACTGCGGAAGGCAAGCTGTCGTCGCATGTCGACCGCACCTTCCCGTTGGTGCAGACGGCCGACGCGCTCAAGGTGCTCGCCGGCAGGCAGGCCATGGGCAAGGTGATCCTGCATCCCTAAGGAGGTGCGCCCGACGGCACCCGACGCGCCTTTGTGGCATCTCGTCGCGTCGTCGCAACGCCGGTCTCGCCAGAGGCCGGCGTTCTGCCTTGTGGCCTTCGAATGGCAAACATCTGGAGCGGATGCAGGAAGTGCGGCACGTGCGTCTAACGAACGATGGCGCCGACATCGTAGCTGATGTGCGCCTGATCGTTGGCGGAACTCTGCACGACGCGCCGAAAAGCGCAGCCGATGCATGCAACCTGACGCCGAAAATCAGAAAGCGAGCGTGTTGTGGTTAACGCAACCGGCGCCGATTGTGGCATGGTTAATTCGGGATGTTTCCCGTTGTTTTATCGATAGATCCGGATATGCCGCGCAGCGATATCGCGCTTGCGATGCCACAATGAGATCAAAATATCTCCAGATTCATGCCGGGTCCCGTCCACTTTTAGTCGGATTCAATTAGTCAATTAGTTGGTGGCAGTGGGGTGCCTCTAACAATCGTAACGGGTCTCGAGCTTCTGACGAGCTTGGGACCACGTGTGTTGCGTGAAGTGAGATGGGGAATAAGGCCATGGCTGAGCGGACGAGTCGCGGATGGTTCAACGACAGAACCCAAACTGGTCCTGAATCTGGCCATTTCCCTGACGATGCCGCGCACGACCGTGCGGCAAGCTATCGGTTCGGACGGTCTGCTCAGGATCACGAGAGGTCCGGCTCTTATCCTGCTGACGAGTCGATGCCGATGTTCCTCTCCGAGTACGAGGGCGGGCACCAGATCGAGAGCATGGAGTTCGAGGATCAATGGCCGGCCCGGCCGCGCCGCACGTCGATCTCCACCCGTATCCTTCTCGCCGTGGTGGCCGCAGCCGGAGTCGCCGTGCTGTTCGCGCTGGTGACGTCGGATGCAACGCGTGATCTGATCGCCAGCGCCAAGGCCTCGATGATCGGCAGCGCGCCCGACCCGACCGCGCCACCACAGCCCAGCGGAACGCAGCTCACCGCGCGCGACATGCAGCTGAACGAGCCGGCGCGCGTGCCGCCCGAACCGGTCGCCTCGGCCTCGCCGGTGCAAATGGCGGCGGTCGCGCCCAGCCGCGACGATATCGCCAATGCGTACCAGACCGCCCTGCAGAACCGCGCGGTGACGCCGCCGGCGCCTGTTGCGCCGAGCGCCGCGGCCCCGGCCGCGCCGTCGGCAATGGCGCCGCCTTCGATCAATTCTCCCGGCGCTGGCGCCGCCATCGTTGCGCCCGGCCTGGGCGCCGTGACCGCCTCACCGCCGCCGGTCCCAACGCGGCGGCTGGATCCGGATGAGCTTGCCGGCATCATGAAGCGCGCCAAGGGTCTGCTCGCGGCCGGCGACATCCCGTCCGCGCGGCTGTTACTCGAGCGCGCAGCCGAGGCGCAGGAACCGGCAGCGGCGCTGATGCTGGCGCAGACCTACGATCCCCACGTGCTGGGAACGAAGGACATCCGCAACATCAATGCCGATCCGACCGCCGCGCGCAACTGGTACCGCCGCGCTGCCCAGCTCGGCTCGTCCGAAGCGCAGCGCCGGCTGGATCAGTTGCAGAATTGAACGCGCGCGGCGGCTTTTGAGGCCGCGCGTTTGGCTTTTTGTTTTTACGCATGAGTCCCGAGCCGTGTCTCTCGGCGCCGCCTGTCGTGTCCAGGCGCTGCCCGCGTACAGGCCCGCGATCATGTACCAGCTTTAGAACCGAGGGGGATACATGCGACGTCTTGTTGGAGCGGCCATCGCCGCAATGATGATAGCGTGCGGCTTTCCTGCCCACGCAGAGGACAACGAGTTCGATCCCGCCAAGGTCAGCGACAGCCTGAAGGCGATCTTCCAGTTCGGCTCGGTGCAGACCAAGCAGGCGCTGAACGCCAACACGGTGACGCTGATCACCGGCACCATCGGCGGCACCTATGTGCAGTTCGGCGCCGACCTCGCCTCGCTGCTCGACGACGGCAACAGCCTGCGCGTGCTGCCGATCGTCGGCCGCGGCTCGGTGCAGAGCGTCGCAGACATCCTGTTCCTGCAGGGTGTCGATCTCGGCGTCGTGCGCGCCGACACGCTCGACTATCTCGAGCGCAAGGGCTTCGCCAAGGACATCAAGAAGCAGTTCACCTACGTCACCAAGCTCTACAATGAGGAGATGCAGGTGATCGCGCCGCGCGCGGTCCGCAATCTGCGCGACCTCGAGGGCCGCCGGGTCAGCGTCGACCTGCCGAACGGCGGCACCTTCGTGACGGCCCTGACGGTGTTCGAGCGGCTCGGCCTGCGGGCGAACTTCCTGTACATCGAGCAGCGCATCGCGATGGAGAAGCTTAAGCGGGGCGAGCTCGACGCCGTCATCGTCGTCGGCGGCAAGCCCTACAAGTCGGTCAGCACCTTCGTGAACGACGGCCGCTTCCATCTCGTCAACGTCGATTACGACCGGCCGCTGCAGAACGACTATCTGCCGGCGGCGCTGACGGCGAAGGACTATCCGAACCTGATCGCCGAAGGCGAGAAGGTCGACACGATCGCGGTGCCGGCCGTGCTCGCGGCGTATAATTGGGCGCCGAACACCGACCGCTATCGCAAGCTGGCGACCTTCGTCGACGCCTTCTTCACCAAGTTTCCGGCATTCCAGAACCCGCCCTTCCATCCGAAGTGGAAGGAAGTCTCGCTGTCCGCGCCGCTCGCCGGCTGGCAGCGGCTGCCCTCAGCCAGCAAATGGCTCGAGACCCATGCGATGGAAGGCGCGCAGCGCGACCGCTTCGACGACTTCCTGAAGCAGAGCAGCGCTGGCAGGGGCCTGCAGAGCGAGGCCGACCGCGAAGCCCTGTTCAAGCAGTATCAGGCCTGGGAAGCCGAGAAGACCGGCAACGCCCGCGCCCAGGCACCCCGACAACGCTGAATCGCGCGCATCGCATTCACCGGCGATCGAGGCCGCAACAAAAAGCCCTGCTCGCGCAGGGCTTTTTCGTTTGGCCGCGTTTGGAAGTGCTACGGACCCGCTTCCCGGCAGAGCGCATCAGCCGCCCTTGGTGTCGTCCTTGTCGAGATCGGCGTCCTCTCCCTCTTCCAGCCGCGCGAGCGCTGCACGGGCGGCGGCATGATGGTCAGGCGTGATGTGCGAGGCCACCAGGCGAATCGTCGTCGCCAGCACGGCGGCATCGTCGGTGAAGCCGAGCACCGGCATCACGTCGGGCAGAAAGTCGAACGGCAGGATGAAATAGGCGATGGCGCCGAGCAGCGCGACCTGGACGTGCCGCGGCGTCTCCTTGTCGAACGCGCAATAATAGGCTGCGAGCAGATCCTCGGCGAACGGAATCCTGGCCAGGACCTGCTTGATCTTGACCCAGAAGCGACGGCGAACGCTGGCGCGATCCTGCGCCAGCCGGTCGGCCGGCTCGAAGCCAACGTTGTAGTCGGTCGCGTCCGAGACCATCTGCCATCTCCCGGTTCCGGATTGCGGTGTCGCGCGATCCGTCAGCGCTGATGTGGGGACGGCGGCCTTGGCTGCAAGGCGCAGCGACGCATCTCAACTCAAATCCGCGACGATGCGATCGCATCCATCGCTTTCGCCAGCTCTATATCGCGCGTGGTCACGCCGCCGGCGTCATGAGTGGTCAGCACCACGTCGACCGTGCGGTAGACGTTGCGCCATTCCGGATGATGGTCGAGCTTCTCGGCGACCAGGGCGACGCGGGTCATGAAGCCGAACGCTTCGTTGAAGTCGCGGAAGCTGAAGCTGCGGGTGATCGCCTCGCGCCCGTCGAGTTCGGACCAGCCGGGCAGCTCCTTCAGGGCACTCGCGCGTGCCTCATTTGCCAATCGTTCCGCCATGTCGACCTCCCATTCACCCGCGGACGGATCGCGCGCCGGATGGCGATCCGGGTCTCTACGGGGTCCGAAACATTCCCGGCGTCACTCTGCCGCGGCCCCAGCCTACCAGAAACGGCATCCGGATCAGAGCCTTGCAGCGCCGACGCGGTCGGGCCTTGGAACGGCCCCGATCGCCACTCAGTCGGGGGGTAGTAACCATGACGGAGATGTCACCCCGGCGAGACAAGAAATTTGCTACAGTTTACCCCTAGCGAAGGAGAAGGCGAGACCAAGCCGCGCTTGGCATTGCTTTCGCGCCATCCGACGACCGGAGGACCGGACCTGGCAGACCCTCAGACCACGCCAGCGCAGCGCTCGCAGATGCGCCCTGCCGTGTTCATCGTCATCGCTGGGATCCTCGCGATCATCGGCGCGATGGCGGGCGCCTACTATTTCGCGATGCGGCCGGTGACGCTGAAGATCGCCGTCGGGCCGCCGAACAGCGACGATCTCAAGGTGGTCCAGGCTCTGACCCAGGCGTTCTCGCAGTCGCATGCGTCGGTTCGGCTTCGTCCCGTTCCCACCGAAGGCGCGGCGGAGAGCGCGCAAGCGCTGGCGGCCGCCAAGGTGGATCTCGCCATCGTCCGCGGTGACCTCGAAGTGCCGAAGAACGCCCAGGCCGTCGCCACGCTGCGCAAGAACGTTGCCGTTCTCTTCGTGCCTCCGGCCGCCAAGGGCAAGGGCCGTAAGGGCGGCACCAAGATCACCAAGATCTCGCAGCTGGCCGGGCACAAGGTCGGCATCATCGGGCGGACCCCAGCCAACGTGAACCTGCTGAAGGTGGTCCTGCACCAGTATGGTGTCGATGCCAGCAAGGTCGAGTTCGTGCAGTTTCCGATCTCGGAGGCGGCCGAGGCGGTGCGCAACCAGAAGGCCGACGCCTATCTCGCCGCCGGACCGATCAACAGCAAGATCACCGCCGATGCCATCGCTGCGGCCACCAAGGAGGGCGGCGTGCCGACCTTCCTGGCAATCGACTCGGCCGAGGCCATCGCGCAGAACCACCCGGAATATGAATCCGCCGACATTCCGGCGGGCGCCTTCGGCGGCTCGCCCGATCGCCCGGAGGACGAGGTCAAGACCATCAGCTTCACCCACCATATCGTGGCACGGAAGGGCCTCTCCGAATCCACGGTCTCGGCGTTCACCCACCAGCTGTTCTCGGTGCGCCAGCAGCTGATGTCGGAATTCCCGCTCGCCGCCAAGATCGAGACCCCGGATACCGACAAGGACGCCGCCATCCCCGCCCATCCCGGCGCGGCCGCCTTCGTGGACGGCGAGGAGAAGACCTTCCTCGATCGCTACAGCGACTACATCTGGTGGGCGCTGATGGCGCTGTCGGCAATGGGCTCGGCCGGCGCCTGGTTCGCCGGCTATCTCAAGCGCGACGAGCGCACGATCAACACGTCGCTTCGCGACCGCCTGCTGGAGATGATCAGCATCGCCCGCAAAAGCGATTCGACCGAGGAGCTCGACCAGCTGCAGAGCGAGGCCGACGAGATCCTGCGCAACACGCTGACCTGCTTTGAGGATGGCGCCATCGAGCATGCCGCGCTGACGGCATTCAACATCGCGCTCGAACAGTTCCACAATGCGGTCGCCGATCGCAAGCTGATCCTGATGAGCATGCCGGCCAACCTGCAGCGGACCGGGGCGCAGCTGCGCGCCGCCGGCACCTGATCCGTCGCCGCGGCGGCGGCCAAGCCGCTGCCGGGCGCGTCCTGTAATCGCAGCGTCATCAAATTTTTCTAGGTCTTCGGACGCATGGCCGCACGCGTCGGTGCGCCGTCCGACTGGAGACCCGCATGACCGTCCATTTCCCACGCCCGCAGCTCCGCACGCTGTCCCGCCGCCGCTTCCTGTCCACGGCGGCCGCGGCCGGCGTCACCACGCTGTCGATGCCCTATCTCAGCCGCGCGGCCGACCGGCCCCAGATCACGCACGGCGTCCAGTCGGGCGACGTCGGTATGGACGGCGGTGTCGTCTGGGCGCGTGCCGACCGTCCGTCGCAGATGATGGTCGAGGTGGCGACGACGGAGTCGTTCAAGAATGCGCGCAGCCTGCCGCCGATCGCGGCGCTCCCGGAAAGCGACTTCACCGCCAAGATGCTGCTGGACAATCTGCCGAGCGGCCAGGACATCTTCTACCGCGTCAAATTCCGCGACCTGGCGCATAGCGCCGTCGAGAGCGAGCCGGTGGTCGGCCGCTTCCGCACCGCGCCTGGCCACAAGCGCGACGTCTCCTTCGTCTGGGGCGGCGACGTCGCCGGGCAGGGCTGGGGCATCAACCCCGACGATGGCGGCATGTTCACCTTCGCCACCATGAAGAAGCACCGGCCGGATTTCTTCCTGCATTCCGGCGATACCATCTATGCCGACGGTCCGATCAAGTCCGAGGTCAAGCTGCCGGACAACAAGGTCTGGAAGAACCTCACGATCGAGGAGAAGGCCAAGGTCGCGGAGACGCTCGACGAATTCCGCGCCGCTCACAAGTACAATTTCCTCGACGAGAACGTCCGCGCCTTCAACGCCGAGGTGCCGATCTTCGTGCAGTGGGACGACCACGAGGTGACCAACAACTGGTCGGCCTCCAAGGAGCTGCCCGCGGCCTACAAGGAGCGCAACATCCAGCTGCTCGCGGCGCGGGCCGCGCGCGCCTTCCACGAGATGTATCCGATGCGCGAGAGCATCGTCGAGCCGGGCCGCGTCTACCGCACCATCAATTACGGCCCGCATCTCGACGTGTTCGTGCTCGACGAGCGCAGCTATCGCGGCGCCAACGGCCCCAATCTCGAGGAGACCTATGGTCCGGCGTCCTATTTCATCGGGCCGGAGCAGATGCGCTGGCTGAAGCAGGCGCTCTTGAACTCGCGCGCGACCTGGAAGGTGATCGCCTCCGACATGCCGCTCAGCATCATCGTGTATGACGATGCGGCCAACAAGAAGGGCTCGGAGGCGTTCGCGCAAGGCGACGGTCCGGCGCGCGGCCGCGAGCTCGAGATCGCCGAGATCCTGCGCTTCATCAAGCACTACGCGGCCGCGCACTACTACGATCCGAACAAGGCGCAATTCCAGGACTTCGCGCCGTTCTGGGAGTTCGTCTCGGGCCCGCTCCATGCCGGCACGTTCGGTCCGAACGAGCTCGACAACACGTTCGGTCCCGAGGTGCGCTTCATCAAGGCGCCCGGTCTCGACAAGCAGAACCTGCCGCCCTCGGCCGGCATGCAGTTCTTCGGCCACGTCAAGATCGACGGCGGGACCGGGCAGATGACGGTGACCTTGCGCGACCGCGCCGACGTCGCGCTGTGGTCGACGACGCTCGATCCCAAACTGGGCTGAGAGCTCTCGGCCGGACACGGCGGCGGAAACTACTCCCGCCGCCGCAGCACGGCCTCTAACGCATCCGTCGGACACGGCTTCGGCAGCCGCGGCCGGTCGGAGAAGGCGGGAGGCACGCGATCGGCGCCATAGCCGGTCGAGAATGCGAAGGGAATGCCGAGCACCATCAGCCGTTCGGCGATCGCGAAGCTCTGCTCGCGAACGAGACCGACGTCGAGCAGCGCGAACTGCGGTGCGCGCTGCTCGATCATCGCGAGTGCGCTGGCGACGTTCGCAGCAACCCTGATGATGGCAATGCCGAAATCGGAGATGGTGTCTTCCAGACCGAGCGCGATGATCGGGTCGTCTTCGACGACCAGCACATCCTGATAGAACTCGGGCACGCCTGCTTGCGAGCTGGTCATGATCTGCGGGGTTCCAGGGTGAAGGACGGCCCCGCGGCCGGCGCCTCGTTTTAAGCGCACCGGCGGGTTCCTGGAACCGATCGCAGCATATCCGAGTTCCTGTGTCGGTGCACTTGTGAACACAAGGGGCACGGATCACGCATATGCGTGCGGCGCGGGGAGCGACGATGCTGAACCAAGGTGTGACGACACTGACGCGGGAGCGGCCCTACAACAACCTGCTGCGGCGGTTGAGCCCGGCCGACTACGCGCTGATCGCGCCCTACCTCGTGGAGGACGCGGCTGCGCCCAACGAGCTGCTCTATCGCCCCGGCGACGACGTGCAGATCGTGCATTTTCCCTGTGGACCGGCGCTCACCTCCTATCTGGTGCCCAACGAGGACGGCCGCGACGTCGAAACCATCCTGGTCGGCCGCGAAGGGGCGGTCGGCGGCATCGTCAGCGAAGGCTTCCTGCCGGCCTATACGCGGATCGTCGTCAAGTTCGGCGGACCGTTTGCGCGCCTGCCGTTGTCGCGGCTTGCCGCCGCCAAGCTGCAGTCGAAGACGCTGCGCAACGTGTTCGCGCGTTATGCGGACTGCATGCTGGCGCAGATGTTCCAGTCGACCGCCTGCAACGCCATCCATTCGATCGAGCAGCGCACGGCGAAATGGATCGTCGCGGCGATGGATCGCACCGACGGCGAGCCGACCGTGCCGCTGACCCATGAGCAACTGGGCACGCTGCTCGGCGTCGGCCGCAGCTATGTGAGCCGTGTCGTCCAAACCTTCCGGACCGAAGGCATCCTCGACACCAGGCGCGGTGCCTTCATGGTGCGGGATTTAGACGCCCTGAAGCGGCGCTCCTGCCTGTGCAACGAGGCGGTCAAGACCCACTTCGAGGAGGTCCTGCGCGGCGTCTATCCGACCGAGCAGGCCGCAGCGAGCTGAGAGCAACCATTGCCTTTGCCGCGCGGAACTTGCCATAGTCCGGCTGCAACCGGACGATGGGAGTCATGGACGGGGCCGTTCTCCACGCGATCTTCGATGTCGCCGCCTGGCTGAGCGCCGCTGCCGCCGGCTGGTGGCTCACGCGTGTCGCCCATGTGAGCTTTCCGAAGCAGTCGACCGAATGGTCCTATGTCGCCGCGCTGGCGTTTGGCGCCGGTCTCGGCGCCTATCTGTTCGGCTCGCTGAACCTGTGGCTCTCCGGCATGCCGGGACTGGCGCGTTCGGTCGAGGGCGCGCTCGCCGGCGGCATCGTCGCGGTCGAGTTGTATAAGTGGCAGCACAGCATCGTCCTGCGCACCGGCGCGCGCTTCGCGCTGCCGCTCGCGATCGGCATCGCGGTCGGCCGCATCGGCTGCTATGCGGCTGGCCTCGACGATTTCACCTACGGCACGCCGACGGCGTTGCCGTGGGGGCATGATTTCGGCGACGGGATTCTGCGCCATCCGGTGCAACTCTATGAAAGCCTGGCGATGGCGGCATTCGCCTTGCTCTATGTCGTGGCGGTGCTGAGGGGCAACGTAACCATCATCGCCAACGGCTTCTATCTCGCGCTGCTCGTCTACGGCCTACAGCGCTTCGCCTGGGAATTTCTCAAGCCCTATGGGCCGGTGATCGGCCCGCTCACCCTGTTTCATCTGCTGTCGCTCGCCATCACGGTCTACGCCCTGGCCATGCTGGCGACCGCGCCCGAACCGAAGGTCCTGCATGAACGCGCCACTGCGTAAATCGCGCTCCTATGTGTTCTGGGGGCAGACGCAATCCCTCTGCGAGACCTGCCTCGAACTGGTGCCGACCAAGATCCAGATCGTCGACAACGAGGTCTGGTACGAGAAGCGCTGCAAGGAGCATGGCGTGCAGTCGACGCTGGTCTCGGACGACGCGGCGTATTGGCGGCGCTGCAAGTCGTTCATCAAGCCGGGCGATACGCCGCTCAGCTTTCAGCGCCGCACCGAATATGGCTGTCCCTATGATTGCGGACTGTGCCCGGACCATGAGCAGCATTCCTGCCTGGCGCTGATCGAGATCACCGATCACTGCAACCTGACCTGCCCGGTGTGCTTCGCCGAGTCGTCGCCGCAGCGCGCGCATTTCACGCCGCTGGCCACGGTCGAGCGGATGCTGGACGCGCTGGTGAAAAGCGAAGGTGAGCCGGACCTGGTGCAGATCTCCGGCGGCGAGCCCACCTTGCATCCTGACTTCTTCGATATCCTCGCCGCGGTGCGCGCCCGCCCGATCCGCCACGTCATGATCAACACCAACGGCCTGCGCATCGCGCGCGAGCCTGAGTTCGTGGCGAAGCTCGCCGAGAACAAGCGCGGGCTCGAGGTCTACCTGCAGTTCGACTCGCTGTCGCGCGCCGGCCTCACCAACATTCGTGGCGCCGATCTGCGCCGCATCCGCCAGCAGGCGTTGGAAAATCTCGAGCGCGCGGGCATCTCGACGACGCTGGTCGCGACCATCAAGCGCGGCGTCAATGACGACGAGATCGGCGACATCGTTCGTCATGCGCTGCAGTGGTCCTGCGTGCGCGGCGTCACCCTGCAGCCGGTGCAGGATGCAGGCCGCAACGCTGATTTCAACAAGCAGACCGACCGCATCATGCTGTCGGAGATCCGCCGCCGCGTCGTCGAGACCGGCGTGTTCGGCGACAACGACATGATCCCGCTGCCGTGCAATCCCGAGAGCATCTCGATCGGCTACGGCCTGCGCAACGGCACCAATGTGCTGCCGCTGACATCGATGGTGCCCGAGGCGGAATTGCTGTCGGTCATGCCGAACACGATCTGCCCGGAGAAATATCCGGTGCTACGGGAAAAGTTCGTCGAGCTGTTCTCGCTGTCGTCGGGACCGCTGAACACCGGCGAGCGCGTCGCCGAATTCCTCTGCTGCCTGCCGTCCGTGCAGGTGCCCGACAATCTCGGCTACGAGCACGTCTTCCGCGTCACCATCGTGCAGTTTCTCGACCGCTTCAATTTCTGCGTCGGCAACGTCAAGCGCTCCTGCATTCATTTCGTCACCGAGCGCGGCGAGATCATCCCGTTCGACACCTACAATCTGTTCTACCGCAACGGCGCCATCGACGGCATTCGCGCGCGGCTGGGGAAGGGTAGGGCATGAGCGATCCGGACTCCGATCAGCCGACAGCTCAGCAGCCTGAGCGATCTGTGCTGCGTGGCTGCCTCATGGATGGATTGGTCGTGATGACGTTGATGGTAGGAGTCGTTCTGCTACTGCCCGGACTGTGGATCGTGGGTACGTTGCGCGGCGCCGATCTCGCCAGATTGAGTTGGGCAGATCTCACGAGTGGGATCGCGGTTGCCTTGTTCGGTGTGACTATTGCCGGTGCGCTCTTTCTGTTCTTCGCAGTCCGTCTCATGATGCAGCGCAGCCATGACTGAACGTCCGATCATTCCCCCTGAGCTTCCGCCCCGCCAGCAACGCTCCGGGTGCGCGACAGCCTTGGGCATCCTGGCCGGCCTGATCCTTCTGTTTCCGATGGCCTGCGTCCTCGTCGTCTTTCCCAATCAGATCACGCGCAACGACCTTGTCGACCCGATCGGACTGCTGTTCATCGGCGCGGCGATCGCCGGGATCGTGCTGATCGGCGTTGCGGTCACGCGCTGGCGAGGATCGGCATGACGCCACAGGAGCAGCCACGACAGTCCGCACTCTGGATCGGTTTGAGGATCGTGCTGTCGATCCTGATGCTGCTCATCGGGCTGGTGCTGCTGGCGCCGGGCTTGCTATGCTTGATCACCCAGCGGAATCTGCCCGACCTGTTGGCCGTACTCGCCCTCGGTGCCGTCGTGCTCGGCTTGTTCATGGTCCTTGCCGCGATCCGCCTGATGATGCCGCGCCGCCATGGATGATGACCCGTTCCACCGCCGTCCGCCGCTGTCGCCCTTCCTGGAGGAGGTGCGGAGGCCACGTGAGCCAGTCAGCAGGATGACGACGCTCCGGCGAGTCCTGACCGGCATCTTCGCGCTGCTCCCGACCGCCTTTGTGTTCGCAGTCTTCAACTGGGAAATGCTGCACGGCGGTCTGTTCGGCCCGATATGGGTCGTCATCGCAACGGGAGCGGCTCCGCTCCTGTACATCGTCTGGGCGCTCTACCGCGGATGGCGCTGAGCCCGCCCGCATGACGTCACCCCGCCAGCCAGAACCGGGTGCCGATCGCGTCAGCCCGCCGCTGCCGAAGGAGCGTTGGAAGGGCCCGCCGGGCGGCGTTCCGGACGAGCCGGGGCCGACGCGCAATGGCAGCCACACTCTGCTGATCATGGTCGGCAGCCTCGGGCTGATGGCATGGGGACTGTACGCAGCGATCTATTTCGTCTTCTACGTGCGCTGGAACATGGGCGGGTACTTCGGCTTCTTTCTCGATGGGCTGGCCGCTTCGATCGTCGGGGCCGCCCTGCTTCTTTATGCGCACCATCGCTTGCGCGCCGCCGCGCCAAACCGTCCGCAGCCAGGAACGGCAGCTGCAAGCGGCTGCCTGCCGAGCTTCATGCTGCTTTCCGGAGTCGTCCTGCTGCTGCCGGGTGCCTGTTCGACGTTCTTCGGATTGGGCGCCCTGGGCGAAATCACGCATATTGGTGACCCCGGTTCGCTGCTGGCAGGATTCGCCCTGGGAGCTCTTGGTGTTGCCGCGCTGTGGTGGGTCCGCGCGAGGCCAGACGGCATTGCCGGCCTGCTCATGGCGAGCGGGATCGTGCTGCTGATTCCCAGCCTATTTCTGGTCGTCTACGGCTTCAGCCGGCTGTATTGGATCAACAACATGCCGTCCGTGCTGCTTCCGATCGGATTGCCTGCGGGGACGATCGGGATCCTCTATTTTCGGGCAGCCCGGCAGCGCTGGCTGGCCGAAACGTCCAAGGATCCGGCGAATGGCCCGCCGCCCGGAGCCGCTCCTCATTCCTGAAAGCAGTCATTGTTTTTTGGCATTTTTTCCCTATATTGCGCCGCAACGCGTGAGGTCTGCCCGGTCGATTGGCCGGGCTTCCTATTTGGGGCTGCCGGCCCCGGCCGCCGAACCGAGTTTCGCGAGCGCGCGTCGCAAAGCTAACAGCTTGATTCGACTATCATAAAGCGCGCGCCCCGCCGGGGACAGAGCACGAGCTCCAGAAAGCTTAGAAGACACCGACCATGAATCTTCGCAACATCGCCATCATCGCCCACGTCGACCACGGCAAGACCACGCTGGTCGACCGCCTCCTGCAGCAGTCCGGTACCTTCCGCGAGAACCAGAAGGTCGCCGAGCGCGCCATGGACTCGAATGACCTGGAGCGCGAGCGCGGCATCACCATCCTGGCCAAGGCCGCCTCGGTGCAGTGGAAGGACACCCGCATCAACATCGTCGACACCCCCGGCCACGCCGATTTCGGCGGCGAGGTCGAGCGCATCCTGAACATGGTGGATGGCGCGCTGGTGCTGGTCGACGCCGCCGAGGGTCCGCTGCCGCAGACCAAGTTCGTGGTCTCCAAGGCGCTCAAGGTCGGCCTCAAGCCGATCGTGGTCATCAACAAGGTCGACCGCCCGGACGCTCGTCCGACCGAGGTCATCAACGAGGTGTTCGACCTGTTCGCGGCGCTCGACGCCTCCGAGGAGCAGCTCGACTTCCCGATCCTGTACGGCTCGGCCAAGCAGGGCTGGATGGCCGACAAGCCGGAAGGTCCGCAGGACCGCGGCATGGAGCCACTGTTCGAGCTGGTGCTGCGCCACGTCCCGGCGCCGCGGACCGAGGAGGGGCCGTTCCGCATGATCGGCACCATCATCGAGGCCAACCCCTATCTCGGTCGCATCATCACCGGCCGCATCTCGTCCGGCACCCTGAAGCCGAACCAGCAGATCAAGGTGCTGGCCGCCGACGGCAAGATGATCGAGCAGGGCCGCATCACCAAGATCCTGGCGTTCCGCGGCCTCGAGCGCACGCCGCTCGATGACGCCGAGGCGGGCGATATCGTCGCCATCGCCGGCATGACCAAGGGCACCGTCGCCGACACATTCTGCGATCCCAGCGTCGACATCCCGCTGCCCGCGCAGCCGATCGATCCGCCGACCGTGTCGATGTCCTTCATCGTCAACAACTCGCCGCTGGCGGGCACGGAAGGCGACAAGGTCACCAGCCGCATGATCCGCGACCGCCTGCTGCGCGAGGCCGAGGGTAACGTCGCGCTGCGCGTCCGCGAGGCCGACGACAAGGACTCGATGGATGTGGCGGGCCGCGGCGAACTGCAGCTCGCGATCCTGATCGAGACCATGCGCCGCGAAGGTTTTGAGCTCTCGGTGTCGCGTCCGCGCGTCGTGTTCCAGAAGGACGCGGCGACCGGCCAGACCCTGGAACCGATCGAGGAGGTCGTGATCGACGTCGACGAGGAGCATTCCGGCGTCGTCGTGCAGAAGATGAGCGAGCGCCGCGCCGAGCTGATCGAGATGAAGCCGTCCGGCGGTCACCGTCTGCGCCTGGTGTTCTACGCGCCGACCCGCGGCCTGATCGGCTACCAGGGCGAGCTGCTGACGGATACCCGCGGCACCGCGATCATGAACCGTCTGTTCCACAACTACGCGCCCTACAAGGGCGAGATCCAGGGCCGCCGCAACGGCGTGCTGATCTCGAACGACCAGGGCGAGGCGGTGGCCTATGCGATGTTCAAGCTGGAGGACCGCGGCCCGATGATGATCGAGCCGGGCTGGAAGGTCTATCGCGGCATGATCGTCGGCGAGCACACCCGCGACAATGATCTCGAGATCAACGTGCTGAAGGGCAAGCAGCTCACCAACATCCGCACCACGTCGAAGGACGAAGCGGTGCGCCTGACGCCGCCGATCAAGATGACCCTGGAAAAGGCGCTCGCCTACATCGAGGACGACGAGCTCGTCGAAGTCACGCCGAAGTCGATCCGCCTGCGCAAGAAGCATCTGGATCCGAACGAGCGCAAGCGTGCGGAGAAGGCCAAGGAGGCGGTGGCGTAATCAATTCCTGGCTCTCGACGACGTCATGGCCGGGCTTGTCCCGGCCATCCACGTTTTAGATGCTTGCAAGGACGAGCTTGGATGCCCGGGCCCTCGCCGCCGAAGTGGCTACGGCCCGCGCGGGCGGGTCAAGCTCGGCCATGACGACGGAGCTGGATGAGCCGATGTCTTTCCCATCCTCCATCGACATCGCCATCCTCGGCGCCGGCGCAGCCGGGCTGGGCGCCGCGCATGCGTTCCGCGACAAGGGCGTCTCGTTCATCGTGCTCGAAGCACGAGACCGCATCGGCGGCCGGGCCCACACCGTCATGGCCTCGCCGGACGTTACGTTCGATCTCGGCTGCGGCTGGCTGCACTCCGCCGACCGCAACTCGTTCGTCGCCATCGCCGAGCAACTCTCCTTCACCATCGACAAATCCCGCCCGCCATGGCGCGACCAGGCCTACGAAGCCGCATTTCCCCGCGCGGAGCGCGAGGACTTCTTGCGCGCGCTGGAGGCATTCTTCACCCGCACCGCCGAGGCTGCCGCGAGCGGCCGTGACGCGCCTGCCAGCATCTGCCTCGCGCCCGGCAATCGCTGGAACGGCATGATCGATGCGATCTGCACCTATCTCAACGGCTGCGAGCTCGACCAGATGTCGCTGCTCGATTTCGAGGCCTATGAGGACACCGAGCTGAACTGGCGCGTCCGCCATGGCTACGGCGCGCTGGTTGCTCGCTACCGCGCCGGCCTGCCGGTCGCGCTGAACTGCAATGTCACCGTGATCGATCACAGCGACAAGCGCGTCCGGCTGACGACGTCACAGGGCACGCTAACAGCCGACAAGGTCATCGTCACGGTGCCGACCAACCTCATCGCCGAGGAGGCGGTCCGCTTCACGCCGGCGTTGCCGGCGAAACTCGAAGCCGCCACCGGCCTGCCGCTCGGTCTCGACAACAAGGTCACGCTGGCGCTCGACGGCTGGGAGCACCTGCCGAAGGATTCCGGCCTGCGCGGCCGCAGCCACACCGCACGCGTCGGCAGCTTCCAGCTCCGCCCGTTCGGCCAGCCCTGCATCGAGGGCTTCTATGGCGGCAGCTTCGCCCGCGACATCGAGTCGGCCGGCGAGGGCGCTTTGGCCGCCCAGGCGATCGACGACGTCGTCGCGCTGCTCGGCAGCGACATCCGCAAGAGCCTGCGGCCGCTTGCGGAATCGCGCTGGGCCGCCGATCCGTTCGCGCGTGGCGCCTATTCGCACGCGCTACCGGGCCATTCCGACAAGCGCGCGGTGCTCGCCGCGCCGGTCGACGACCGCCTGTTCTTCGCCGGCGAGGCGACGCCGTCGGACTTCTTCTCGACCGCCCATGGCGCGCGCGACTCGGGTGAGCGGGCGGCAAAGGAAGCGCTGGCTGCGTTGGGCAAGCACTAGCCGTCCGCCGTCATTGCGAGCGCAGCGAAGCAATCCAGGGGCCCGCCGGTGGTGAGAATCCTGGATCGCTTCGCTGCGCTCGCGATGACGGAGGCTCAAACAGCGAGCGCCTGCCCCACCATCCGCAAGAACTCCCGTGCCGCCTGCGTCTGATGATGCTCCCTATGGCGCAGGCTGTAGAAGTGCCGCTTGGGCAAGTCGATCCGCGCCACCGCGAGCAGCCCCGCCTTGACGCCCCGCATCACCACGAGCCGTGACAGCACCGTGACGCCAGCGCCGGCTTCGACGGCGCCGCGCACCGCCTCGTTGGACGGCAGGTCGAACACCACATCGAGCTCGGCTGGCGTGATGCCGAACCGGCCGAGCGCCGCCTCGAGCACGGCCCGCGTGCCCGAGCCCTGCTCGCGCAGCACCCAGCGCGCGGCTTTCAGCTCAGCGGCTTTCACGGGCGTTCGGCGACACAGCGGGTGACCGATGGGGCCGACCAGCACCATCTCGTCGTCCGCGACCGGCTGCGCCGCAAGCAGGGGATCGTCGACATCCCCCTCAACGAAGCCGAGATCGGCAGAGCCCTCCCGCACCCGGTCTGCCACCTGCTCGGTGTTGCCGATCGAGAGCTGCAGTTTGATCGCCGGATGCGCGGTGTTGAAACGGTGAATGAAGGCCGGCAGCCAATAGCCGGCGATGGTCTGGCTGGCCGCCAGCGCGAGTTGGCCCCGCTTCAGCCCGGCGAGATCATCGAGCACCGTCTCCGCCGCAGCCGCGCGCGCGAGCACCGCACGGGCTTCGACCAGAAACGCCTTGCCGGCCGCCGTGAGCAAGATGCGGCGGCCGACACGGTCGAACAGCTTTGTCTGGTAGCGCGCTTCGAGCGCAGCGACGGCCGCCGATGTGGCCGATTGGGTCAGATGGAGCTCGCGCGCCGCCTGGGTGACATGCTCCCGCGTGGCGACCGCAACGAAGATCCGCAGCTGCTCGAGCGTCACGTCAACTCCTAGGTCGTCAATTTCACCAGCGCCAGGCTGAAGCCCGCAATGAACAGGAACGCCGCGAAGCCGAGCGCCAGCGGCCGCAGGCCTTTGGCTCTGAGCTTGGCGAAATCCGTCTCCAGCCCCATCGCGGCGAGCGCCATCGACAGCAGAAACGTCGTCGCGGTCACGATGATCGTCTTCGCCTCGGCGGGCACGGTGACGACGCTGTTGACGCCGACCAGCGCTATGAAGCCGAACGCGAACCAGGGCAGCGGCGGCTGCGCGCCGGCCTGGCCATGACCGTCCCGGCGCGCCGCCAGCACGCCAAGCGTCAGCACCACCGGCGCCAGCAGCATCACGCGCGCCAGCTTGGCAATGGTGCCGAACTCGCCGGCTTGCTGGCCCTGCTGAAACGCGGCGGCGACGACCTGCGCGATCTCGTGGATCGACGCGCCGCTCCACAGGCCGAAGGCGTGCGGGTCGAGATGCAGCAATGCGGGCACCAGTGGATAGGCGACCATCGCAATCGAGCCGAACACGGTCACGCAGGCGACCGCATAGGCGACATCCTCATCATGCGCACGCGTGACGGTATTGGTTGCGATGACGGCGGAGGCACCGCAGATCGAGGTGCCCGCGGCGATAAGCTCGGCCAGCTTGCGGTCGACGCCGAGCAGCCGGCCCATCCACACCGTGAACAGGAAGGTGCCGGTCAGGCTGAGCGCGATCACCGCCAACCCGCGCGCGCCGACCTCGACGATGTCAGCGGCCGTCAGCTGCAGGCCGAGCAGGATGATCGCGACCCGCAGAACGCGGCGCATCGCGAAGGTGACGCCAGGCTTGGCCCGCGCCGGCGTGCCGACGACATTTTGGTGCGCCATGCCGGCGACGATTGCCAGGATCATCGGGCTGAACATGCCGAGGCCCGGCAGTTGGCGCAGCCCGAACGCGCCGGCCGCGATGCTGGCCGACAGAGCCAGTCCCGGCAGCAGCGCCTGGAGACGGGGCGTCGGCGGCGCGTAGACAGGGGCAGCGAGAGCGGCAACAGGCGCATCGGCAGTCAGATCATGCGAAGGGGCAGCCATGGAAAACTCTCCCAAACCGAGGATTTAGAAGAGAATTTCATACCCTTATCGATCGATCCAACGAGTTATATCGGATATTTCGTTCGATTCAATCGATCGATTGTCTACTGCTCCAGCACCCGCTTCCGTAGCTCGGCATCCGGCACGAAGCAGGAGTCGTATTTCCCGAAGATGCGATAGCGGTTGCGCGCGACCACGCTGTAGACGGCGTCGCGCAGTGGCTTCGGCACTGCGAACAGCGCCTGCGTCCAACGCCAGCCCGACAGGTTCGACAGCACGGTGAGCGCCGCGTCGGATTTCAGATGGGCCTTGCCGCCATGGATCACGGCATTGGTGTCGGGCTCATCAGGATCGATGCCGAACGCCTGGGCCAGGCGCGTGCCGTAGGGCGACTGGATCGGTGTGAAGCGAAAACGCCTTGCCGTGTCGCGCGCGATGACGAACTGCACCCAGCGCGAGCAGAACACGCAGACGCCGTCATAGAGGATCACGTCGTCGTCGGGCCATTGGCTCATCATCGATTGTCCATCATCAGCAGTCCCACGAGCATCAGCACGATCGCAGGTCCCGTCTTCACCAGGGCGCCGAGCGGCTCGAGCCAGAGTTCGGGCGTAAGCACGGCGCATCCCAGCAGATAGCCGAGCGAGACGAAGATGCCGGCAGCGAGGCCGAAAACCGCCGTTTTGCGGAATGCGACCAACAGGCCGACCGAGATGTCCATCATGCTGGTGATCGCCGCGAACGGGATCGCGAAGCTCTCGGGCCAGCCGCGCGTGGTAAGGATCGCGGTGGTGGCTGGAAACGAGATGAACAGCGCGATGCTGCCGGAAGCGATCCAGAACAGCACCAGGCTCGCGATGATCAGCGCCTTGATCAGGAACAGCCGCGCAAACCATTTGTCCTGGATGGACGCGCCATGCGCGCCGACGGCGTCGTTCAGGCGCGTCGGCGCAAGGCCGGTCGCCGTGAGCCACGGTGCGGGATCGCCACGCACGCCGCGGCGAAGCTCGGCGATCGCGGTGGTGCGCATCGGCGGCATCCAGCCGAGACGGCTGCAGAGGTCACCGGCGACCGCGCCGAGATTGATCAGCACGGCCGGCATCGTCGCGCGGGGCCAATTCTCGGTGCCGAAGCTGCGGCGGAAAGCGCCGATGACATCGCCGAGCGTGACCGGCTCCGGCTGCATCAGGTCCCAGCTGATCGCGCGTGTCGCCGCCTCGTCGATCGGCCGCAAGGCGAGCCAGGCGATCGTGGCTGCGATGTCTGCGACCGCCACCGGCTGGAACGGCGTCGCGGCGTCCTTCGCCGGCAGATCGATCGGAAACGCTGCGAGCGCGCGCACCATCGCGCTGCCGCCATAGGCCGATGGCGCGATCACGAAGCCCGGGCGCAGGATCGCGTGCGGAATGCCCGAGGCGGCGATCAGCCGCTCCGCTTCGCGCTTGGTGGTGGCGAAGGCGGTGTGATCCTCGTCGGCCGTGCCGGGAATCGAAATCTGGATCAGACGCACGCTGCGGCCGCAGGCCGCGATCGCGTCGAGCAGGCGCGCGACGAACTGATGGTGCACGGCGTTGGTGTCGCTGCCCGGTCCGTCCTGCAGCACGCCGAGGCAATTGACGACGACGTCGATCTCATGCGCGCGCATCAGCGCCGCCAGCGCGGGCGCGTCCAGGGCCATGATCGGCAGCTCGATATCGAGTGACGACACGCGCTGCGAGGCCGACAGAGCGCGCGCGATTCCGATCGCCGTCAGGCCACGCCGGCGCAGATCGTCGGTCACGAAGCGGCCGATCAGCCCGGAGGCGCCAAGCACGAGAACGCGCGGGGTGGTGGAAGGCATCATGCGCATCCTCTCAGAACGGCTTTGCGATCATCAGCCAGAGTATGGCCATGACCGCACCGAAGCCGGGGATGCCGCACAGGAACCAGCGGCGGAAGACGATGAAGTAGCGCGGCGGCAGCAGCTCCGCGCGGCTGTCAGCGGCGCGCGCGAGATCGCGCAGCTCGATCTGCATGAAGATCACGGGCACCCAGAACAGACCGGCGATGGCGTAGAGCGCGAGCGAGGCCAGCAGCCATCTCTCGCTCATTGCCGTCGACGACAACCACATCAAGGTGCCGCCCGTGACCGGCTGCAACAGCACCGCCGACAGCGTGAACAGCATGTCCGCGATCACCACCACACCGGCGGTGCGCGCGATGAACGCGGCCTCGCCACTGAGATGCGCCATCAGCATGAAGAACGCGATTCCCGTGCCGGTGCCGAGGATCACGATGGCGCCGAGCACGTGGAGATACTTAATGAGGAAATACAACGTCACCTCTGGTGCCTCCCGACAGCGGTGGCGCGATTCCTATGACACCGTCAGAGCCGCCGCTACCGAAACTGCTCCTCGGGGTGGCGGTAAGAACTCGCAGCATCCTCTCGACCATCGACTTGGTTCTGTCGTCGCGCTCGATCAGCCAGTGTCCTTCATCCCCGGACTCATCCACGACAAAAAAGTATGGCCTGCCTCCCGACCGCAGGAAAGTGTCGGCGAGCCTCCGCGAGAATGCGGGCGGGAAATAGCTGTCGTTTTGCGCAACGAACCAGACCACTCTCTGAGGCTTGTGCGCGGCACTACGGCCGAAGGCCCTGACCGCATCGAGCAGACGGTCCTCCGCGCAGATGCGCCCCGGCACGTCGTCGGCGTGGCCGCCGCGACCGGGCGCGAAGACAACGATGCTCGCAACGAACTGCCGGGGCTGCTCGGCCAGCGCCAGCGTGCCCCAGCCGCCGGCCGAATGACCGATGACGAGCGCGCCGCCTTTCGCCACGAACGATTGCTCGCGCATGAAGGCCAGTGCCCGCAGGATCTGCGCGGCGGTGGCGCGTCCGGCTTTCTCGTAGTTCGGATCGGCGCAGTCGCCCTGGTCTTCGGCGTAAGGGCCGCCGGTGCCGCCGTGTCCGAGCCGCTCCGGCACCAGCACCGCATAGCCGCGCGCCACCAGCTCGCGCGCCAGCGCCGTGTAGGACGGCTGCGGCAGCTGCGCCCGTCGCAGCGCGTTCTGCGTCGAGGCGTGCGCGATCAGCGCCAATGGAAATGGTCCGTCGCCGGCGGGGCGATAGAGCAGCGCGCGCGACGGATGATCGGCGAGGGTGGACGGCACCAGCCATTGCTGCTGGCGCGCCGGCTCGGCTTCGGCGGAGACCGGGCCGAATGGCTGTGCCCAGGCGTTCGGCCCTGTTAGCAAGCCGACCACAAACAACCATGAGACGCAGCGAAGCAGGACCATTCAGCCAAGCGGGAAGATGTTGAGCTAGCGCCACACTAGCCGACGCGCCGGCTTCGCCGCCTCTGGTTTGTGGTTCAACGTATGAACCGGAGGTTACAGAGCACCGTCGCTGCCAGACAATGTTGCGAAATTGTCCCTTTTCGGTACAGCTTTCCGCCACTGTGATGCCGAAAGTCCACAGGTTAACCGATCTTTAACGTGGCACCTTGAAGGCGGACCGCCGACTTGCTTTGATCCGCTCATGAGCACAACCCTGATCGAAGTCCGTCCGGCCAAGGCTGCAGATGCGGCTGCGGTGGCGTCAGCCCACGATGAAGCTTGGCGTTCTGCCTACCAGGGAATCATCCCTGGCGCCGAGCTGGAGAAGCTGATCAATCGACGCGGCCCGCAATGGTGGGACAGCGCGATCCGCAAAGGCAGCCGCGTCAGCGTGCTGGTGTTCAACGACAAGGTCGCCGGCTACGCCAATTACGGTCGCAACCGCGCCCGTAGCCTGCACTTCGACGGTGAAGTCTACGAGCTTTATCTGCGACCGGAATTTCAGGGGCTGGGCTTCGGTCGCCGGCTCTTCCAGTCTGCCAAGCGCGACCTCGCGCAGAGCGGGCTGAAGAGCATGGTGGTGTGGGCGTTGTCCGACAACGATCCCGCCACCGAGTTTTACCGCGCATTGGGTGGCCGCATGGTCGCGCGATCGTCGGAGCGCTTCGGGCCGAAGTCGCTGGACAAGGTCGCGTTCGCCTGGACCAACTGAGCCGGCCTAACCACGCTTGAACGAGCTGGCTCTGGACGCGTTGAGCGTTAACGCGTCGGTGAATTGAACTGAAGACCCGGGCTTGAGGTAGCTGTTGCGCAGTCGCTGATTTTTTGCGACTGCGAATGCGAGCGCTCCTCGCGAGCGTCCGTCCCTCACACGTTCAAGTTCTGAACCGTTCAAGTTCCACGGAGCAATCATGCGCATCGACGCCATCCCGATCGGGAAAGATCCGCCGCGCGAGGTCAACGTCGTCATCGAGGTGCCGGTCGGTGGTGAGCCGATCAAGTACGAGCTCGACAAGGAGGCCGGCACGCTGATCGTCGACCGCTTCCTGTATACGGCGATGCGCTATCCCGGCAATTACGGCTTCATCCCGCACACGCTGTCGAACGACGGCGACCCGTGCGACGTGCTGGTCGCCAACACCCGCGCGATCGTGCCGGGCGCCGTAATGAGTGTGCGGCCGGTCGGCGTGCTGCTGATGGAGGACGAGGCCGGCGGCGACGAGAAGATCATCGCGGTCCCTTCCTCGAAGCTGACCCAGCGCTACGACAAGGTCCGGACCTACTCGGACCTGCCGGAGATCACGCTGCAGCAGATCCAGCACTTCTTCGAGCACTACAAGGATCTCGAGCCCGGCAAATGGGTGAAGGTGCTGCGCTGGGGCAATGCCGACGACGCCCATCAGCTGATCGCCGAGGGCATCGCGCGCGCCAAGGCTGCAAAGAAGTAGGATATCGCAAGCGCAAGGAAGGATCGGGTCCGCGCCTCGGCAAAGGCGATGGACTTTCGACCCGGCCCTGAGGCAGTTTCGCGGCGTCGCAGGCTCCCGGTCTGCGGCGTCGCTGTCCTTTTGGAGCTTCTGCGATGCGCCGGCTGCTCAGGCTCGTTCGAAATCTCGTCCTGCTCGTCGTCGCCGTGGGCGCGGTCGTCGTCGCGATCGTGCTGTTCAACACGCTGCGCCAGGGCTCGCGGCAGCTCGAGGTCGCGGCGTTGCCGAAGGTGGACGTCGGTGCCGAGGCGGTTCGCTTCCGCACGGTCTCGAGCTACGACAATCCCGATCTGAATGCAGATGCCTTCGCCGCGCTGAAGGCCCACATCGAGCGCAGTTTCCCGGCCGTCCATGCGACCGCGACCCAGGAGGTCGTGGGCGGGCGCAGCCTGCTCTACGTCTGGCAAGGCAGCGACGCGGCGGCCAAGCCGATCGCACTGCTCGCCCATCAGGACGTCGTGCCGATCGCGCCGGGCACCGAGCCCGACTGGGCCGTGCCGCCGTTTGACGGCGTCATCAAGGATGGTTTCGTGTGGGGCCGCGGCGCCTGGGACGACAAGGGAAATCTGTATGCGATGCTCGAAGCGGCCGAGGCGCTGATCAAGGCCGGCTTCAAGCCGAAGCGAACCGTCTATTTCGCCTTCGGCCACGATGAGGAGGTCGGCGGCCTCCGAGGGGCCAAGGCCATGGCGGCCGCCCTCGCTGCGCGCAATGTGCGATTGGATTTCGTCATCGATGAGGGGCTGCTGATTTCGGAGGGCGGCATCAAGGGCCTCGACAAGCCCGCGGCGCTGATCGGCGTTGCCGAGAAGGGCTATGCGAGCCTGGCACTGACGGCCAAGGCCACGCCGGGCCACTCGTCGATGCCGCCCAGGGACACCGCGATCGGCATGATGAGCGCGGCGCTGGCGAAGCTCGAGGCCAACCGTCTGCCGATGCGCATCGACGGCGCGGTCGGCGAGATGTTCGATACGCTCGCGCCGGAAATGAGCGGCATCAACCGTGCGGTGCTGTCCAATCTCTGGCTGTTGAAGCCGGTGCTGTTCAGTGAGTTCGCCAAGAGCGGTCCGGCCGAAGCGATGGTGCGCACCACGACCGCGCTGACCATCTTCAATGCCGGCGACAAGGACAACGTGTTGCCGGGCAACGCCTCGGCCACCGTGAATTTCCGGCTGCTGCCCGGCGACACGGAAGCAGGCATCGTCGGTCACATCCGGCAGACCGTGGCCAACGACCGCATCTCGATCGCGCCGTTGCGCGGCAACCGCGATCCTCCGCCGGTGACCTCGACCGCCAGCCCGTCCTATCAGCTCGTCAACCGCACCATTCGCGAGATCTTCAACGATGCGGTGGTGGCGCCCGGCCTGATGATCGCCGGCACTGATTCCGGCCACTATGCCGGCATTGCCGACAGCATCTTCCGGTTCTCGCCGCTGCGCGCGACGACGGAGGATCTGAAGCGCTTTCACGGCACCAATGAGCGGCTGTCGGTCGAGGGCTATGCCGACATGATCCGCTTCTACCGGCGGCTGCTCCAGGCGGCCGCGGGTTAGCTCACACCGACGGCTTCGGCAGGCCGGCGATGGCGCAGCGTGTTGACCAGCAGGCACGACACCATCATCTGGCCGACGCCGCCGGGCACCGGCGTGGTCGCGCCGGCCACCTCGGCATGGGCGACGTCGCCGACCAGCTTCGCAGGCGACCCCCTCACTGCGGCTTCGGTCTAACTCCCCCGTTTAAGCCGCCCCACCGATCTCCATGGAACTTTACCCTCCGTTGAGAGCACGTTACGGTTGCGCTGGGCTGATTTGCCAGGAGAGCTAGACGTGTCGCGATTTTTGCTAACTGTCCTCGTCGGATTCTTGATCGGCAGCAGTACTGCGCAAGCTGCATCCACCTCATCAGGGGCACGTCGTTGCCCGCCGGGTACGGCCTGGTCGTCGTACAACGGTGAATGCTCGCGCAAGAACTGGTGCTGGCAGAAGCTCCGCATTCCCGCGTCATCGGGCATGCCGACGGGAGCCAATCTGACGCGGCTCGAGGCCTGCGTGAACGGCGGACGTTGACGCGAAGGTCAATGTCCGCGCTCACACCAACGGCTTCGGCAGGTCGGCGATGGCGCAGGCGGCGCGCAGCGTGTTGACGAGCAGGCACGCCACCGTCATCTGGCCGACGCCACCCGGCACCGGCGTGATCGCGCCGGCGACCTCGGCCACCTCGGCATAGGCGACGTCGCCGACCAGCTTCGACTTGCCCTCGGCCGTCGGGATGCGGTTGATGCCGACATCGATCACGGTCGCGCCCGGCTTGATCCAGTCGCGCTTGACCATCTCTGGACGGCCCACCGCCGCGTAGACGAGATCGGCGCGCGCGGTCAGTGCCGGCAGATCGCGCGAGCGCGAATGCGCGATCGTCACCGTGGCGTTCTCGTTCAGCAGCAGCTGCACCAGTGGACGCCCCACCAGGTTGGAGCGGCCGATCACGATCGCATTCAGTCCCTCGAGCGACGCATGCACCGTCTTGCTGAGAATGATGCAGCCAAGCGGGGTACACGGCGCCAGCGCCGGCTGGCCGCCGGCGAGGCGGCCGGCATTGTGCGGATGCAGGCCGTCGACGTCCTTGGCCGGATCGATCGCGTTGATCACGATCTCGGTCTCCAGGCCCTTCGGCAGCGGCAGCTGCACGAGGATGCCGTGCACCGCCGGGTCCTGGTTGAGCTTGCCGATCAAGGCCAGCAGCGCATCCTGGGTCACGTCGGCCGGTAGCTTGTGCTCGAACGAGGCCATGCCGGCGGCCTGGGTCTGGGTGTGCTTGCTGCGCACATAGACCTCGGAGGCCGGGTCGTTGCCGACCAGCACGACGGCGAGGCCGGGTGTCAGGCCGTGGTCGCGCTTGACCCGCTCGACCTCGCGCGCCACCTGCGCGCGCAGATCGGCTGCGATGACTTTTCCATCGATGATGCGCGCGGTCATTGCTCTTCCTCGTCGTTTCAACGCAGTCCATTGGAGCACGACTCGTGCCGCGAACTCCCACCCTCCCCTGGAGGGGGAGGGTCGGTCGCACGCGAAGCGGGCGAGCGGGGTGGGGTGATCTCTCCAGGCGCGCTCGTGCTCGTGGAGAGATCACCCCAGCCTGCCTCCCATTCGCTGCGCTCATGAGAGGCGACCCTCCCCCTCCAGGGGAGGGTGAAGGCTGCGGCTTGCGGAGCCGAAAGCTCGCTCACTCGTCTGGCGTTGCTCTCGTTATGTCCCGGTCGGCTTATGGGGTGTGATGAGCGCGCGCAAGGCCTGATCGAGCTTGGCGGGATCGCCGTCGACGGCGACCTGCTTCAGCCGCGAGGTCGCGCCCGAGGTGATTCGCACCGCCTTCTTGGTGACGCCGATCGCCTTGGCCAGCAGCTCGGTGACGGCGCGATTGGCCTCCCCGCCGTCAGCGATTGCGCGCACCCGCACCTTCAGCACCGGGCGGCCGTCGGACATCGTCTCGACGCCGTCGATGGTGTCCCGGCCGCCGCGCGGGGTCACGCGAAGCGCGACCGTGAGGCCGTCGGAGGTGGGGCGCCACGGCTCCATCGCGCCGACGCGCGATCAGAAGACGTTCGGATAGATGTAATAGCTGATCACGCGCTGGATCAGCATGATGATCAGGATCAGGATGATCGGGGAGATGTCGAGGCCGCCGAGATTGGGCAGCATGCGCCGGATCGGCGCCAGCACCGGCTCGGTGATTCGGTACAGGAAGTCAGCCACCGCAGAGACGAACTGATTGCGCGTGTTGACGACGTTGAAGGCGATCAGCCACGACAGGATCGCCGAGGCGATGAGCAGCCAGACATAGAGGTCGAGAACGATCAGAACGATGTCTAGAACGGCACGCATGCGGGTCCACTCGGGGGCGAGGTCGCGGATTCGACCTGTATCGTTCGGTAGATATCGGTTCCCCCCGGTCCAAACAAGGGAAGCTGGCCGTCAAGGCTAACGGGCGATGTGAGCGTTCTTGACTTGACCAGGGCTGCGCCTGTAAATGGCGCCCGATCTGACGGCCGCCTTCCCAATCTCGCGCGGCCGTGACGAAGCGATCGTGTTTCGGGGCCATAGCTCAGCTGGGAGAGCGCATCGTTCGCAATGATGAGGTCGGCGGTTCGATCCCGCCTGGCTCCACCACGCTTCGCCCTTCGGGCTACGCGTGGCACGGCCACGCAACAGCCTGAAGGGCGAAGCGTGGTGTCTGGCGTAGCCATTTGGCGAAGCCGGGCCTTCAGACCTGACAAGCCATCGTTGATCCGAGCTGATCCGACGCCGCGGCTATTCCGCGGCTTCCGCCATCGCCGCCACCGGTTGCCGCGCCAGCCATCCCTCCAGGAAATGCGCCAGCCACATCCGCTCGGCGCGGTCGTGCAGCGCACGGCCTTCGAAATGGTGATGTCGCGGCCGCGCCCCCGGCGTATCCAGCCTGGCATGACCGCGCGTGGTCCAGCGGCACATCATCGCGTAGGTCACGTCGGGGTGGAACTGCAGCCCGGTGGCATTCTCGTACTGATAGGCCTGCACCGGGAAGTCGCTGCCTTCAGCGAGCAGGTCGGCGCCGACCGGCAGGTCGAAGCCCTCGCGATGCCAATGATAGACGTGATCCGGCCAATGCGGGCACAGCTTGTGTCCCGCGCGGGTAGGCCTGATCGGATAGTAGCCGATCTCCGCACGTCCTTCCGGATGCGGAGCCACCTTGGCGCCGAGCTGGATCGCCAGCATCTGCGCCCCGAGGCAGATCCCGAGAAACGGGCGCTGTTCGCGCAACGGCACCGAAAGCCAATCGATCTCGCGCCGGACGAAGTCGTCCGGATCGTTCGCGCTCATCGGGCCGCCGAAAATGACGGCACCTGCATGCGCATCGAGCGTTTCCGGCAGTGGATCGCCGAACCGCGGCCGGCGGATGTCGAGCCGATGGCCACGGGCGCGCAGCGCATTGCCGACCCGGCCGGGGCTCGATGTTTCCTGGTGCAGGATGATGAGGACCGGCCGCCGCGGCGCCGCCGCCGGATCCAGCTTCGAGGGAATGTGCCGAACGTCCGCCGTGGCGGTCCCGTTCGGTTGCAACGAAGAGGTTTGCCTGAGCATCACCTGGCGATCATAGCTAAGCAAAGATTAACGGGGCGTGAGCGAGCGACCATACCCCAGCATTCCAAAGCAAGCGCCGGGCCAGCGTCAATCAACTTCGCTTCAGCTGCAGCCTGCCCACGGCCTCGAGGATGAAGCCGCGCGGAAACCAGCGCAGCAGGAACGGCACGATTTTGATGCCCAGGCCGGGCAGCACGGCGCGCTTGTTGGCCATCAGGCCACGGTAGCCCGCTTCGGCAACCGATGCCGGGGAGACGTTGAGGATCACGGAGTCCACTCCCGGCTTGAAGCCGGCGCGGTCCTGGAATTCCGATGGCACCGGGCCGGGGCAGAGCACCGTGACGCGCACGCCATGCGGTGCCAGCTCCTTGCGCAGGGCTTCGGTGAAAGAGATGACGTAGGCCTTGGAGGCGTAATACACCGCCATTCCCGGCCCCGGCAGGAAGCCGGCGACCGAGCCGAGATTGAGGATGCCGCCCTTGTTGCGGATCAGCTGGTCGGCAAAGCGCAGCGACAGCTCGGTCAGCGCGCGCACGTTGACTGCGATCATGTCGAGCTGCTCGGCGCGATCAAGCTGCACGGCCTTGCCGAACAGGCCGAAACCGGCATTGTTGACGAGGTATTCGAGCTCGACGCCGGCGGCGGACAGCCCAGCCTCGATGGTCGCGCCGGCGTCGCGGGAGGTCAGGTCGCACGGAATCACGATCGGCGCCGGGCCGCCTTTGGCGACGACCTCCTGCGCCAGTGCCGCGAGCCGGTCCTCGCGCCGCGCGGTAAGCGCCAAACGGTGTCCATTCGCCGCAAAGATTCGAGCCAGTTCGGCTCCGATTCCCGCTGACGCTCCCGTTATGAGCGTGACACGTTCGCCCACGATCCCTGCTCTTCAATCAATTTCGACTAATCTGCTGGCGCGGACGAGAGCATAAGCAGGTCGATGCATGCAAGCGGCCGGAACTCTGACCCCGCGACAGCGCGGATGAATCATCCCATATTCACATAGGTTTACAGGAACGGGATCGCAGACGGTAAAATTAAAGTTTGTTCATCTGGGTTCCGCAGCTTAGGCGGGAGGTGCGGACCGGCGCGATGCCACCCGATGCTTCAGATCGACCCGGTCGCGGGTCGAGATCCCCAATAGCTCGGACGCGCGCCAGACCACATTGTCCTCGAACTCGGTGACTGTGTCGTCGGCGTAGACCAGCTCCCACATCATCTCGACGATGCGCTGCCGTCCGGCCTCGTCGACCTCGCGCATGATCACGCTGGTAAAGCGGTAGAGATCGACGGCCTCGCCCTCCGCCAGCATGGCCTGCGCGATCAGCCGGCTGGCGCTGCCGCGATCGAGGCCGAAACGCAGCTCGATCAAGCTGTGCAGCTTGCGCCGCTCGGCCGCGTTCGGCTCGCCGTCCAACGAGATCACATGGATGAGCAGCGCGGTCGCCGCGAGCTGATAGCCATTGTCGTCGAAGGCCGGCGTCTCGTGCGGCGAAACGACGTCGGCGATGAATTGGCGCAGTCCTTCGAGCATGGGGTCCTTCGCGCGCTGATGTCTTTCCCAGGCGTTGATCGGCCTGCCTCATGAATATGAGAATGCAAGGCGGCCCCGGCAATGCGCTGGGGCTGGCCGATCGCATGACATTTCAGTCAGAGTCCCCAGCCGCAAAGGCGCCGTTCAACGCGGCGTGATCCTGAACAGCGGCGATCGGTCAGGCTGGGTGGTCACCACGCCCACCGGCATCACCGGCGCCCGGTCGACGACCTCGATCCGGAAGGCGCCGACCAGCCGCGCCAGCGCCAGCACCGCCTCGACCAGCGCGAAATGCGCGCCGATGCAGACGCGCGCGCCAGCGCCGAACGGCAGATAGGCGAACCGCTCCGGTGGAGGCGCGCCGGGCATGAAGCGCTCCGGCTTGAAGGCATTGGGCGCGTCCCAGAGCTTCTCGTGCCGGTGCAGCAGCCAGGGCGAGATCAGCACGACGTCACCGCGCTTGATCTGGAAGTCGGCGATGCGGTCTGGGCCGCTCGCGGCACGCGCGATCAGGAAGGCCGGCGGATACAACCGCAGCGTCTCGTCCATCACTGCGCGGGTGAACGGCAACTGGTCCGGATTGCTGAGATCGGTCGCGGCGCGCGCCTCCTCCGCGAGCTTGTCCTGATTGGCCGGATCGAGCGCGATCAGATACAGCGCCCAGAACAGTGCGGTGGCCGTCGTCTCGTGACCGGCGAGGATCATGGTCGCGACCTCGTCGGCGAGCTGCGCATCGGTGAACGCCGCGCCGGTCTCGGGATCGCGGGCCGCCCCCATCAGGTCGAACAGGTCGCTCGGCGGCGCGTCCTCGAGCTTGCCGGCCGCGCGGCGCTCGGCCATCAGCGTGCCGATGAAATCGGTCCAGCGCCTGCGAAAGCGGCGGCGGGCAAAATCGCGCGGCGTCGGCCAGGACAGCGGCAGCACGATGTCGAGCAGATGCGGCGCCGCCAGCCGTTCGCCATACTCATAGACGAAGTCGCGCAAGGTCGTGCCGTGGCGGCCCATCTCGAACGAGAACATCGTGCGGCCGGCGATGTCGAGCGTCATCCGCTGCATGATCTCGCGCAGATCGAGCGGCTGCCCGCACTGCTGCCGCATCCGGTCGACGGTCTCATCGGTGACCGCGACCATGTGCGGGATGAGCCCGGAGACCGCGCGCGGCGTGAAGGCCGGCGCCAGGGTGCGGCGCTGGTGCTTCCACGCTTTGCCCTCGGCGATCAGCAGGCCGTCGCCCAGCACCGGCCGAAGCACGCGGATGGCGCCGACGGTGCGGGCGTAGTTCTCCCAATTGTCGACCAGCACATGCTTGATCGTGTCGGGCGTGTTGAGGATGTAGCTGGAGCTGCCAAGGAAGCGGCCGCGGATGATCTCATCCTCATAGGCGCGCTGGCTCCAGGTGGCGATCGCGTTCTGCCCCATCATCAGCACGCGGCGCAGCGTGCCCATGCTGTCGGGGGCGCGCGGCGGCATCGGCGGGATCAACGGTCCCCGCGAATGCGGAACCCGTGCCTGCGGCAGATAGTGAATCTCGGCGGTGCTCATGGAATTCCCCGCAGCGACCTTGCGCCGACGCGCCGGCTGTCGCAGCCGGGCGCGGCCCGGCTTGCGTCAAGGGCAAACCTATCCAGGCCGCGTGCTGCCATCGTGACGGGGAGGACCCGACTTCGGGCCCTCCATGAGCTTTGACGTACCATCTTACTCCAGCAACTAATTAGTCAGCTCGATCATCGCAATCCTACTTTCTGATGCTGGCCAAAGACGGGCGGCGATGCGTTCGTCGTTGAACAGTCCGATGACGCTGCGTCCGACTTCGCCCGCCGGCAGCCGCAATGTCGCTGCCGCGTCGGTAGGTACTCCCTTCTGTACGTCGGCGGGTTCCTTGCCGTCGAGGAGCACGATGTCGCGCGGCAGGCCGAAATAGCCGCGCGGCCTGGACATGATGACGATGGCGCCCGCACCGGCGTCGGCCTGGCCCAGCGGTCGCGCCGCGCGCAGATGAACGACATCCGACGAGCGCGGGAACGGCGAGCGGTAAAAATGCGTGATCGGCGCGCCCGGCGATGTCAGCACGATCTCGATATAGGAGCTCGGGTCGATCTGCGCAGGACCCCAGCGGCCGTCGGCGCCGGTCTCGCCGCGATAGACCGGCTCGCCATTGCGCGCGCCCGTCTCGCTGGAGACGCGATAGACCTCGACGCTGGCGCCGGCCACCGGACGATTGGTCGGCGCGCCGCCCGGCGTTCCCGTGACCAGGCCGCTGATTCGCACCTCGCGCTCCGGCTGGATCGCGATGAAGGCCGGCTCGCGGCCGGCAATGAATTTGTAGATCTCGCGGAACGCGCGCGGATGGAACGCGACCTCGCGATGATCGAGCGTGCCGATCACGAGGTTGGTGGCGCCCTTCAGTGCCGGCCCTTCGGCGGTGATGCCGGTCGGCACGCCGGGCTTGCCGACCAGACGGCCATCGGGCTGCGCATATTTGTCGAACCCGTCGCTGCGCAACGTGAGGAAGGCGGTGCCGTCCGTCACCTCGCTATCCGCGCCATTGAGGCCGCGCAGGAACGGGCCGCGTCCGTTGAACTCGTTGCCGAGGCCGTCGTCCCAATCGAACACGCCGTGATTGGGCGTGCCGCACAGCACGGCGTGGCTGACGTCCGCGCTGCCGCCATTCTTCACGACGTTGCGAATCGCGTTGCCGCCGCGCGAGCTGCCGACCAGCGCCACCCGCGCCGCGCCGGTCTGCTGCTTCAGCGCCTTGATGGCATCGGCGAGTTCCCGGCGCTGGTCGTCGGTCGACGAGCGGTTCGGCTGCGCCACGGTGTCGTCGTTGCGGGCCAGCGGATCGGTGAAGTTCAGCGCGGCCAATCGCGTGCGCGGCACGCCATTCGATTCCAGCCGCCACAGCGTGGTGATCCACAGTGCGGCGTGATCACCGTTGCCGTGCACCAGGAGAATGGGCGGGATGTCGCCAGCCGCGGCGCTCGTCGTTTGCGCGCGAGCAGGTAAGGACAGACCGCCGGCAAGCAGCGGCAAGGTGCTCACGCTCTTCAGGATGGTGCGGCGCGTCAAATTCATCGGCGATCTCCCCTTGGTCTCATTCATTTTGTGTTCGTGGGCCGCAGTCCAGGATCCGGCATGGGAGCACTGGACAGCGGCGGACATTCGCAGGCATCACATACGTCCGGCCGGAATCAAGCGATAGTTCAATGCGACGGAGTCCGGCGCGCGGAATTCAGCGCCGTTGGGGTGGATCGACCTGCATGAATGCGCCGCAGAAACGTGAGCTGTTCGCCGCCGAGAGCATCGCAGCGCCGCTGCGGCACGTCGTGTTCCGCCGCATCTGGCTGGCGAGCCTGCTCTCCAATCTCGGCCTTCTGATCCAGGCCGTCGGCGCCGCCTGGTCGATGACGCAGATGACCGCGTCGGCCGACAAGGTGGCGCTGGTGCAGACCGCCTTGATGCTGCCGATCATGTTGATCTCCATGCCTGCCGGCGCCATTGCCGACATGTATGACCGGCGCATCGTCGCGCTGGCTGCGCTGGCCGTCTCGCTTACAGGGGCCGTGACGCTGACGGTGCTGGCATGGCACGGTCTCGTGACACCAGAGCGCCTGCTCGCGCTGTGTTTCGTGGTCGGCAGCGGCATGGCGCTGATGGGCCCGGCGTGGCAGTCCTCGGTCAGCGAGCAGGTGCCGCCGGAGACGCTGCCCGCCGCGGTCGCGCTCAACGGCATCAGCTACAACATCGCCCGCAGCTTCGGCCCGGCCATCGGCGGTGTCATCGTCGCGGCCGCCGGGGCGGTCGCAGCCTTTGCGGCAAATGCGCTGTTGTATCTGCCGCTGCTGGCCGCGCTGTTCCTGTGGCGGCGTGTGGTCGAGCCGAGCCGGCTGCCGCGTGAGCCGCTCAACCGCGCCATGGTGTCCGGCGTCCGCTACATTCTGAATTCGCCGTCGATCCGCATCGTGCTGATCCGCACCCTCGTGACCGGCCTGATCGGCGGCTCGATCTCGGCGCTGATGCCGCTGGTCGCACGCGACCTGCTGCATGGCGGCGCGCAGACCTACGGCATCATGCTCGGCGCATTCGGGATGGGCGCCGTGGTCGGCGCGCTCAACATCGGCGATATCCGGAAGCGGCTGTCCGGCGAGGCGGCGATCCGCAGCTGCGCATTGACGCTCGGTGCTGCGACGGCCGCCGTGGCGCTGAGCACCGAGCCGGTGCTGACGGCAGCCGCGCTGGTCGTGGCCGGCGCGGTGTGGATGCTCGCGGTGGCGCTGTTCAACATCGGCGTGCAGCTGTCGGCGCCGCGCTGGGTCGCCGGCCGCGCGCTGGCCGCGTTTCAGGCCGCGATCTCCGGCGGCATCGCGATCGGCAGCTGGGGCTGGGGCCGCCTGACCGACGCCGCCGGCGTCGAGGTCGCTCTGCTGGTCTCGGGCGCGCTGATGGTGGCGTCCCCCTTGCTCGGTCTCTGGCTGCGGATGCCGCCGATCGGCGCCCGCAACGAGGATGCCGAAACCCTGGCCGATCCGCAGGTCCAGCTCGAGCTGACGCCGCGCTCGGGCCCGCTGGTGGTCGAGATCGAATATCGCGTCGCCGAGGACAATGCGCGCGCCTTTCACGATCTGATGCAGGAGGTGCAGCTCAGCCGGCAGCGCAACGGCGCCTATGGCTGGTCGATCGCACGCGACATCGCCGATCCCGAACTCTGGACCGAGCGCTATCACTGCCCGACCTGGATCGACTATCTGCGTCAGCGCAACCGCTCGACCCGGACCGAGCGCGAGCTGCACCAGCGCGCCATCGACTTCCACATCGGGGTCGATCCGGTCCGCATCCGCCGCATGCTGGAGCGGCCGTTCGGCTCGGTCCGCGCCAAGGGCGACATCGACCGCACCGCCGAGCAGGCGCCGGCCGTCGCCTCGGCCGCGCGCAGCGGGCCGTAGGCAGTCCCGCAATTCGTTTGAATGCTTGTCGAGTGAGGCGGACCTACTGCCCGTGGTCGGTCAGCACCTTGTCGCAAGGCTTCGACAGCTTGGCGCGGTGCTCCTTGAGGCAGGCCAGCACCGCCTGGTCGCCATTGTTCATCACGGCACGGCAATACCGCGACACGTCGCGGGCGCAGGCGTCCTGGCCGGGCTGCTGCTGGGCCGATGCGGCCGTGGCCATCAAGACCACGGGAATGACCACCAGAAATCTGCTCATGACCGACGCCTCGCTCCAGCATTGAAGGTTTGGCGGCGCTTTTAGTGATCGCAACCGGGCCTCGCAAGCGCCTCGGTCGCAGCCGGGGCGCGCATCACGGGGCGTTGCGAGCGGGCGCTCAGTTGGCGTCGCCGGCCTCGGCGACCTTGCCGCCGCGCTTGGCCACTTCCTTGTCGAGCACGATGCGGCAGCCGGAGCTCAGCGACGACCGGTTCTTGATCATGCAGGCGGTGATCGCCGGGATGTTCGGGATCTCGCTGCTGCACAGACGGAAGGCGTCGCCGGTGCACATCTGCTGCGCCTCGGCACTGAAGGCGAAGCTGGCGGTCGAGGCGAAGGTGGAGAGGGCGGCGGCGCTGACAACCGTCAGAACAGCGTTGCGCAGCAGATTGGTGGACTTCGTCATGGCTGGCTCCCATCGGCTCGGCGTGATTGCGAGCCCCGTGTTCAATGCGTCCATCATGGCCCGGTCGCTCTCTAGCAACAGTGATGCGGGTCACGCCAGATCGGGCCGTTCAACCCCGGCCTGTCCGCCGCGCAGACGTTTCGGCCGCGGCGACGTGTCGCTCCGGTGAAGTGCCGGTTTGGCCGGCGCATCATCCTGGAAATCTTGGCCGATCCTGGCCGTGTTGGCACCGCGTTAAGGATTCATTGGCACTAATGGAAGCTAATCGAAGGGCCGGACAGTGTTGCGTTCGGCGTCTTGTGTCTCGCGTTTTCGGGAAGAGTAACCATGCGTAATGCGTTAGGCTTGCTGCTGGCCACCGTCGTTGCGGCGCTGGCGATCACCGGCGTCTGGTATTGGATTTCGAAGCCGAACGCCGCCAAGGCCGCAGCGCAGAGCGCAGCGGTGAGGCCTTCCGAGCCGGCGCCGGCGCCCGCCAGAGTGGCAGCCAGATCCACGGCCAAGGACGACGTCGAGATCACCGGCACCGTGCCCGCGAAGCCGGCCGCCGCGCCCGTGCTGCCCAAATCCAGCTGCGCCAATCCGGACGCGCTCGGCATCTCCCGCACCGTCGTCGTCGACACCAAGGGCGGCCCGGGCTTCGGCCTCGATCATTTCAAGCAGTTCGACTTCCTCGCCGACCGAGAGGTGGTGCTGACCTTCGATGACGGCCCGTGGCCGGTCAACACGCCGGCCGTGCTGAAGGCGCTGGCCGACGAATGCACCACCGGCATCTTCTTCACCATCGGCAAGCACGCGACCTATCATCCGGAGATCCTGCGCCAGGTGCTGGCCGCCGGTCATGTCGTCGGCGTGCACACCTGGTCGCACGTCAACCTGAACGGCAAAAAGATGACCGATCAGACGGCGAAGGAGGAGTTGGAGAAGGGCTTCAGCGCGGTCAAGTTCGCGCTCGGCAGCAATCCGGCGCCGTTCTTCCGCTTCCCGCAGCTGCAGCACCGGCCGTCGGCGGTGGCCTATCTCGGCGAGCGCAACATCGCGATGTTCTCCTGCGACGTCGACAGCTTCGACTTCCGCTCCAAGGATGCCGACCAGGTCGTCAACACGGTCATGACCGGGCTCGACAAGAAGGGCAAGGGCATCATCCTGATGCACGATTTCCAGAAGAACACCGCGCTGGCGCTGCCGACCCTGCTGCGGCGGCTCAAGGCCGGCGGCTACAAGGTCGTCGCGATGAAGCCGAAGGGCACGCTCGACACGCTGCCCGAATACGACGCGATGATCGGCCAGGACCCGAAGCTGCCGACCACGATGACCAATGCGCGGCCGATCTCCAGCGTGATCCAGACCATCTCGCAGTGATGCTCGCGTTCTGCAAGACGCGAAATGCAAGACGCGAAGGCCGGGCGGCAGGCCCGGCCTTTTTCGTTGCGAGAGCATGATGCGATCAAGCGGAAATACCTGATGCTCTGACCGACGATTGGGACGAGGCTCGCCAGAGCTCTGCGCGACGCTCGCCGACTGCCGATGGGACGATGGTCAGGTGCCGCCATCTCAGTCTCACCCTCCCCTGGAGGGCAGGGCTATCGCACGTGAGCGAGGAGTTCGAAAAAGAAGTCATCGCTCCAACCGGCGCG
>NZ_JBNPTO010000030.1:0-44970 GCF_051167715.1 Bradyrhizobium sp. HKCCYLS20291
TGCTGCACCCTACCTGGGCTGGACTTGCACCAGCCGGATCGCACCAGCTTTCCTGGCGCACCCTTTGCCCACCCTACGCAGTCACGAGCTACATCGGCTGCGCCGCCGCGACGAGATCGCCGGCGCGCTGGTCCTGCTTGAGCAGGGCTGCGAGCTCGCCTTCATCCAGCGTCTCCTTGACCAGCAGCCTTCGCGCGGCGCGCTCCAGCACGTCACGCTTGTCCTGCAGCAGCTTGCGGGTGCGCTCCAGCGCTGACGTGACGATGGCGCGGACCTCAGCGTCGATGGCGTCGCCCGCAGCCTCGCCATAGTCGGCGCTGCGCGAGGCGCCGGGCGCCAGGAACGACTGGTTGTCGCGCTCATAGGCGACCGAACCCAATTGCTCCGACATGCCGTAGCGCGTCACCATCGACCGCGCGATGTCGGTGACGCGGCGCAAATCGTCCGCCGCACCGGTCGACAGATGGCCGTAGACCACGAGCTCTGCGGCGCGGCCGCCGAGCAGCACCGCCATCTTGTTCTCGAGCTCCTCGCGGGTCATCAGGAAGCGGTCCTCGGTCGGGCGCTGGATGGTGTAGCCGAGCGCGCCGACGCCGCGCGGAATGATCGAGACCTTGTGCACGGGGTCGGTGCCCGGCAGGCTCATCGCGACGATCGCATGCCCCATCTCGTGATAGGCGACGATCTCGCGTTCCTTCGGATTGAGCAGCCGGTTGCGCTTCTCCAGGCCGGCGACGATGCGCTCGATCGCATTGTTGAAATCGTCGAGCGTGACCTCGTCGGCGCCGCGCCGGGTCGCCAGCAGGGTCGCCTCATTGACGAGGTTGGCGAGATCGGCGCCGGTGAAGCCGGGCGTCAGCGCCGCTACCTTCTCCGGGTCGACGTCGGCCGCGAGCTTCGCCTTTTTCAAATGCACCCGCAGGATCTGGATGCGGCCCGGCTTGTCCGGGCGGTCGACCAGCACCTGGCGATCGAAGCGGCCGGCGCGCAGCAGCGCCGGATCGAGGATCTCCGGCCGGTTGGTCGCCGCCAGCAGCACAAGACCGACCGAGGAATCGAAACCGTCGAGCTCGACCAGCAGCTGGTTGAGTGTCTGCTCCTTCTCATCATGGCCGCCGGCGAACGGGCCCATGCCGCGGGCGCGTCCGAGCGCATCGAGCTCGTCGATGAAGATGATGGCGGGAGCTTTCGCACGCGCCTGCTCGAACAAATCGCGCACACGCGCCGCACCGACGCCGACGAACATCTCGACGAACTCCGAGCCGGAGATCGAGAAGAACGGCACGCCGGCCTCGCCCGCAACCGCCTTGGCGAGCAGGGTCTTGCCGGTGCCGGGCGGGCCGACCAGCAGCACGCCCTTCGGCATGCGGCCGCCGAGCCTGCCATAGGATTTCGGATCCTTCAGGAAGGCCACGATCTCGCGCAGCTCGTCCTTGGCCTCGTCGACGCCGGCGACGTCGTCGAAGCGTACGCCGGTGTTGGCCTCGACATAGACCTTGGCCTTGCTCTTGCCGATCTGCATCAGGCCGCCGCCAAGCCCGCCGGCGCCGCCCATCATCCGCCGCGACAGCCAGTACCAGACGCCGAAGAACAGCGCGATCGGCATCACCAGCGAGAGGATGTCACCGAGAATGTTGCTCTCGACGCGGCCGGTGAAGGTGACGTTGGCCTTGGCGAGCTCCTTGGCGAACTCCTGGTCGACGCGCGTCGTCGCGAAGCGCGTCTGCCCACCGGGCAGCGGCTCCTTCAGGCTGCCTTCGAGATAGTTCTCGGAGACGCCGACCTCCTTCACCTTGCCCGCCGACAGCAGATCCTGGAACTGGCTGTAGGGGATGACGGCGACCTGGCGATAGCTCGTCCACGCATTGTGGATCATCATCGCGACGAAGATCGCGACAACAGCGTACCAGAGATTGAAGCGGGTCTGCTTGGTCATGAGTCTCTCATTCGGGTGATCTGTCGAAAACGAGGTACCGCGCGCTGCGGATCAAGCGGCGGTCAGGCGCCGGCCTGCCCTTCGGCTTTGGGCACGAATACGGTCACGGCGCGCGGCAGCACGGAAAACCGCGCCGGCGTGAAGGTGACGAGCTCGCCATCGGCATTGATCGGGCGTGGCTTGCGGGTGCGGATCTCGAACGACGTGTCGCGCGACGCGCGCACCTCCTGCCATAGCCCGTGCCGGCCTCTGCGAAAGTCATAGGCCATCGCCAACAGCTTCCAGACGCGGCCGATCTCGAGCGAATAGAGATCGAGATGGGAATCGTCGATCTCCGCGCGGTGATCGACGGCCATGCCGCCGCCGTAGTAGCGGCCGTTGCCGACTGCGATCTGCAAGGTCTTCACGCGCACCGCGCCGTCCGACGACACGATGACAGCCCGGAACGGCCGCGCATTGGTGAGCACCTTCAGCGCCGTGAGCGCGTAGCCCAGTCGCCCGAACCTGCGCTTCGTTTCCTTGGTCAGCTGCCGCGCGAGCTCGGCGCTCAGGCCGAGGCTGGCGACGTTGAAGAACGGATGTCCGTTGACCTCGCCAAGATCGATCTGCCGGCGCTGGCCGGCTGCAATCACGTCCGCCGCCGCCTCCATGTCCGGGGGAAGACCGAGCGTGCGAGCGAGATCGTTGGCCGTACCGGCCGGAATGATGCCGAGCGGAAGGCCGGTCCTGACCAGCGCAGGCGCAGCCGCGTTCAGGCTGCCGTCTCCGCCGGCGACGACTACGGCCTCCGCATCGTCGGCATGAGCTTCGATCCACGGCGACACCTCGCGCGGACTATGCGGCGCCGAGATCACGAGGTCATAGCCCGCCGCGCCCAGCCGCGACACGGCGACGCCGGCGGCCTCGCCGCCGGAGCGGCTGCCGCGGTTGATGATCACCAGGAGCCGGCGTGTTGCGACATTCGGTCGCGACGGCGGCGCCTTCGCGATCGACACCTGGTCAGCCCCCGTGGTCACGATTGTCTCCCGTACACAAAATGCCAGTGCGCGTCGCGTCGCGCAGGTTCCATACAGAATGATCAGCCGCCACTCCGGTTCCATCACGATAGCAACCGCTGACCAGAGGGTTCACGGCCGAGCGAACTTTTCTGCGCCTGCTGGAATCGTGGCGCGTGGGGCGATGGCCGCAAAGGTTGATAGTCACAAGCGACGCGTGTGGCCGCATCTCGTCAAACTCCAAGCAACGCGCGAAGCGCGCAATACCGCCAGCGGTATCTGTTACAAAGAGAGTCCGACATCATAGCCTTAAGGGACTATCAGAGGGGCCCGGATCTCCGGCCCCCTGGAATTAGTTCGCAGGCCACGGCCTGCAAGCAGACTGCCGCGCCGGCAGACACTCTGTCGCACCTCCGCCTGCGTTGTCACGTCGTTCATGTTGCTGAACGCCGATGCGGTGCGGACGACCGGCTCTTGAAAACCGACCGGGAGGCACATACGTCATCGGGCATACCCCTGGTCCGGGCCCCTCTGGTGAAGCTGCCGGTGCTCACGATGTCGGACCTGACGACATCAATTTCACCGGCCTGATAAGAGGACCCCCGTGGATTTCCTGCTCATCGCGTTTGCCGGCAAGCCTGTCTGGATGTGGCTCGCCTTCCTCGCAATCGTGCTCGCCCTTCTCGTTTTCGATCTCGGCATCCTCCATCGCAAGACGCGCGAAATCTCGGTGCGCGAGAGCTTGGTCATGAGTGCCGTCTACATCCTGCTCGCGCTCGCCTTCGGCGGCTGGGTGTGGTGGCAGCTCGGCTCGGAGGCCGGCACCGCCTATCTCACCGCGTTCACGATCGAGAAGGCCCTGGCGATGGACAACGTCTTCGTCATCGCCATGATCTTCAGCTATTTCGCGATCCCGCGCGCCTATCAGCACCGTGTGCTGTTCTGGGGCATCGTCGGCGTCATCGTGCTGCGCGCGATCATGATCGGCCTGGGCGCTGCGATCGTCGCGCAGGCCAGCTGGGTGCTCTACGTGTTCGCGCTGTTCCTGGTCGCGACCGGCATCAAGATGCTGGTGTTCAAGGAAAAGCCGCACGACGTCGGCGCCAACCCGGCGCTGAACTGGATGCGCCGCCGCTTCGACGTCACCGACCGCCTGCACGAGGAACGCTTCTTCGTGCGTCAGCCCGATGCGAGCGGCAAGCCGACCTGGTTCATGACGCCGCTGTTCCTGGCGCTGATCCTGATCGAGTTCGCCGACGTCATCTTCGCCGTCGACTCGGTGCCCGCGATCTTTGCGATCTCGACCGACCCGTTCGTGGTCTACACCTCGAACATCTTCGCGATCCTCGGCCTGCGTGCGCTGTACTTCGCGCTGGCCGCGATGGTCGACCGCTTCCAGTATCTCAAGCTGGCGCTGGCGGCGGTGCTGATCTTCATCGGCTCGAAGATCTTCCTCGCCGACCTGCTCGGGCTGGAGAAGTTTCCGCCGGCGCTGTCGCTCGGCATCACCTTCGGTCTGCTCGGCGCGGGCATTGCCTATTCGTTGTGGAAAACCCGGCCTGCGGTCGAGCAGGTGAAATGACGATGGAAGAGTGAGAGGTCACGGCGCGGCGATGAACGATGTCGCATCCAACGATGAGGTTTCGTCCGGGCCGCGCCGCCACAACGGCCCGATCAGCCGGCGGCTGCTCGCCATTGCGCGCACGGTGCGGTCGGAAGAACCGTCGGTCGGCGAGTTGTTCGACAGTCTCGAGTCGGAAGGCCTCGGCCTCACGCTGCTGCTGCTGACCATTCCGGCGCTGCTGCCGCTGCCCGGACCGTTCGGCATGGTGTTCGGCACCCTGGTTGCGCTGGTGGCGCTACAGATCCTGTTCGGGGCCGAGCGGCTGTGGCTGCCCGAGCCGCTGCGCCGCCGGCCGGTGCCGCAGCGGCTGCTGCGCAAGGTGATCCGCGCCGGGCTCGACTGGGCCGGCACTGCCGAGCGCGGCCTGCGCGAGGACCGGCTGGTCTGGCTGACCGGCCGCACCGCGCGGATGCTGCTGGCGCTGCCGCTGCTGCTGATGGCCGTCACCATCATCCTTCCCATTCCCTTGGGCAACGTGATGCCGGCGCTGGCGCTGATCGCCGCCTCGATCGGCTTCATGGCCTGCGACGGCCTCGCCGTGCTGCTGTCGATGCTGATCGCCATGGCCGCCGTCGTGTGGACGGCGGTGCTGCTCTACACCGGTGCGGCGGCTGCAGACTACGCGGCCACGCTGCTGGCCGGCCTCGCCGTGCGGCTGCGCGCCATGCTCGAAAGCGTCGGCGTCGATCTCGGCTTTGCGGCCGGCGTATCGACCGTGTTTGCGATCGCAGCCGGCCTCGTTGCGCTTGCCTTCTGGGTTCAGACCATCCGCCACCGGCGCAGCCGGCGGACCTCGTTCGATCCCGCGCTCGACCCGCGCGAGCGCTCGCGCGCGATGGCGCGCCGGGGCCGCAACCTGATGGCCGCGGCGAGCGTCGCGACCGCCGCCACCGCGGTGTTCGTTGCGACACGCTTCATGCTGACGGGCTGGATCTGACAGGGGTCGTGGGGCATGGCATGCCAAACCCGGCTCGCCGCCCGCTGCACACACATAATTTTGATTTGATTCCCGTCGAGCCGGCCGTCGCGCGCTGCTGCGCTCTACCGCCTTGAAGGCGCTGGCCAAAGACGCCGGACGCGGCACCAACCAGCCAACGGAGAGAGACCGCGCTCCCCGGTTCCATGCTGTCCTATCGCGCCACATCCGATAAGCTGCTGCCGTCGTCATTGAACCGTTACAGATCTCAACATGCCGGACCAGGGCGCGAGCGCGTCGATCAGCGACCGCGCTGTCGAAAAAGTCGAGCCACCAGCGGTCAGCGGCGGCTCGCCCGTGCCGCCCGAGGTGGCGACGTCGGAGCTGCCGGCCCTGCCCGCGGCATCCACCGGCGGCCACGAGATCGAGTTGAAGCTGCTGGTCGCGCCGGATCAGATCGCGAGCTTCAACGAGGCCGCCGTGATCACGGCCCATGCGCGCAACAAGGGCACGCGGAAACATCTGAAGTCGATCTACTACGACACGCCGAACCGGACGCTGTGGAAGCACGGGCTGACCTTGCGCGTGCGCCAGAGCGGCAGCCGTTTCGTCCAGACCGTCAAGACACAAGCGGGCGACGATCCGCTCAAGCGTGGCGAGTGGGAGGCGAACGTGCCGTCGCTGGCGCCCGATCCCGCACTGGCAATGACCCTGCTCCCCGAGGAGCTGCGCCGCGAGCTCGACACGCACAGGCTCGCGCCGGTGTTTTCCGCCGACGTCCATCGTCACGTCCGCCTGCTCGAGCTGCCCTCCGGCACGATCGAGGTCGCCTTCGATGGCGGCGTCATCAGGGCCGGTGAGCGCAGCGAGGTCGTGAGCGAGATCGAGCTGGAGCTCAAGGGCGGCAGTCCGGCCGTGATCTATGAGGTCGCGCTGCGGCTCGCCGAGCATGGCCCGGTCCGGCCCTCGATCCGCAGCAAGTCGGCGCGCGGGTTCGACCTTGCCGCCGGCCGCGCGCCCGGCGCCGACAAGCCGCGCAAGCCGCGGCTGGATCCGGCCGTCTCGCTCGACGAGGCCTTTGCCGTCATCCTGCAGGGCAGCCTGCATCATCTGCTGCAGGCGATGCCCGCCGCCGAAGACGGCCGCAACACCGAGGGCGTGCATCAGCTGCGGGTCGCGCTGCGCCGGCTGCGCGCCGCGCTGCATCTGATGCAGCCGGTCGAGACGTCGGCCACGCTCGATGGCCTGGCCGCCGACGCCCGTTGGCTCGCACAGAGCCTCTCGTCGGCACGCGACCTCGACGTCTTCCTGACCGAGACGCTGCCGGAGATCGCACAGGCCTGTCCGTCGGTGGCCGGCTTCGACACACTACGCGCGCTGGCCGAACGGCAGCGCGATCTGGCCTATCGCAGGCTGCGTCTGGCCCTTGCGGACCGGCGCTGCGCCGGCTTCGTGCTCGGCCTCGGGGCCTGGATCGAAACCCGCGGCTGGCGCAACGACGTGGCGCCGGAGACGCTGCGGCGCCTCGCCGCCCCCGCGATCGGCTTTGCCGACCACATCCTGGCTGAGCATCATCGCAAGGCGCTCAAGCGCGGCCGTGGCTTCAGGAAGCTGCCGGCGGAGGATCGCCACCGCCTGCGCCTGGCGTTGAAGAAGCTGCGCTACAGCGTCGATTTCCTGCTGCCGTTGCATGGTGCGACCAAGCCTGCGAAGAAATACGCCGGCCGGCTGGCGGGCCTGCAGCAGCAGCTCGGGCAGTTCAACGACATCGCGGTGACCGCCGGTGTGATCGAAGGTCTCGGCACCACCTCGACCGATGCCGCGATGGCGGCCGCCGCGATTGCCGGCTGGCAGGCGCATGCGCTGGTCAACCTCGAACGTCCGCTGTGCGAGGCGTGGCGCGCCTTCACCAAGGCGCCGACGCCGTGGGAAACATCCGACGAGGCATGAGACCGTTCCGTTTTGCGGAACGGCCGGCAAGGTTGCCGCCTCGACCGCCCGTCGCTGCATGGCGCCCTTCCCGGCCGCAACTTGCCTCGCCTCTTGGCCCGGGTCATAGTTGCAGCTTCGCGCAAGGTCCCGGCGCGGCCGACGAGGCCGCACCCCCGGCGCACCCTCATCCGCTCAGCGAGCAGTCCCCTCTCAGCGAGTTCGATCTCCTCATGCCGATCCTCAACAGCATCGCCGCCCTGTCAGACGAAATGGCCGCCTGGCGGCACGACTTCCACGAACATCCCGAGCTGCTGTACGAGGTGCACCGCACCGCCGGCATCGTCGCCGACAAGCTGCGCGCGTTCGGCTGCGACGAAGTGGTGACCGGCATCGGCCGCACCGGCGTGGTCGGCGTGATCCGGGGCCGCAACTCGGCCTCGAGCAAGACCATCGGCCTGCGCGCCGACATGGATGCGCTGCCGATCGAGGAAACCTCGGGCGTGCCCTACGCCTCGAAGACGCCGGGCCTGATGCATGCCTGCGGCCATGACGGCCACACCGCGATGCTGCTGGGCGCCGCGAAATATCTCGCCGAGACGCGCAATTTCGACGGCACGGCGATCGTGATCTTCCAGCCAGCCGAAGAAGGCGGCGCCGGCGGCAAGGCGATGGTCGACGACGGCCTGATGACGCGCTGGGGCATCCAGGAGGTCTACGGCATGCACAACATGCCGGGCGTGCCGGAAGGTCATTTCCAGGTTTCGCCCGGCGCGATGCTCGCCTCGGCCGATGCGATCCACATCAAGGTCACCGGCAAGGGCGGCCACGGCGGCGCCGGCCCGCACAAGGCGGTCGACAGCATCCTGATCGCTTCGCAGATCGTCAACGCGCTGCAGTCGATCGTGGCGCGCAACGTCGATCCCTTGAAGTCGGCAGTCATCTCGGTGTGCGCCATCCACGGCGGCACCACCTTCAACGTGATCCCCGAGACCGTGGAGATGCTCGGCACCGTGCGCACGCTCGATCCGGAGATCCGCGACCTCGTCGAGAAGCGCATCGTTGAAGTCTGTGAGGCCACCGCGCGCGCCTATGGCGGCTCGGCGGAGGCGATCTACGAGCGCAAATATCCGGTCACGATGAACCACCCGGCGCAGGCGGCGTTTGCCGCCGATGTCGCGCGTGACGTCGCCGGCAATGAGCGCGTCAACGACCGCGCCATTCCCCTGATGGGCGGCGAGGACTTCGCCTTCATGCTGGAAGCCCGCCCCGGCGCGTTCGTGTTCCTCGGCATGGGCCCCGGCAACGAGTGCCACCACCCGGCCTACCGCTTCAACGACAACATCCTGAGCGCCGGCGCGTCGTACTGGGTGAAGCTGGTCGAGAAGAGCATGCCGGCGAACTGATCCGTTCGTGACAATGTGGGGTGGGCAAAGCGGCCGCCGAAGGCGGCAGCGTGCCCACCGTCGCGCGGCATGATCCGCTGCAGCATGGTGGGCACGGCGCCATTGCGATCTCGCGCGGCGCGACAGCACGGCCGCGCCTTTGCCCACCCTACGGACTGTGCTCGTGGCAGGAACACTTCGTCCATGATCGAAGCGTCGAGCACGGGCCCCCGGCTATGAGAAGCCCTCCTTCTCCTAGCCCGCGAGCCCGCATGCGCCGGACCGCCCTCACCACAGACCTCGCCCTCCTCCTCCTGCTCTCCACCCTGTGGGGCGCGTCCTATACGTTCATCAGGATCGGCGTCGAGACGATCCCGCCGCTGACGCTGATCGCCACGCGCACGCTGATCGCCGGCCTGCTGCTCGCGGCCATCATCCGCAGCCGCGGGCTGGCTTGGCCGCGCGAGCGCGCGACATGGCGCCGCTTCGTGATCCAGGCCGGCCTCAACAGCGTCGTCCCGTTCACGCTGATCGCCTGGGCCGAGCGCAGCGTCGAGGCCGGCCTCGCCACGATCCTGAACGCGACCTCGCCGATCTTCACCTTCATGCTGACCGCACTGGTCACGCGCCACGAGCCGGTGACGCTACGTAAGCTCGGCGGTGTCGCCGCCGGTCTTGCCGGCACCGGCCTCATCGTCGGCGTCGGGGCGCTGCACGGCTTCGGCCACGAGCTGTGGGCGCAGCTCGCGATCGTTGCCGCGACGATCTGCTATGCCGGCGCTGCGATCATGGGAAAGAGCTTCAAGGGCCTCGACCCGATGCTGCCGGCCGCCGGCTCGCTGCTCTCGGGCGCGGTGATCCTGATCCCGCTGGCGCTGATCGTCGATCATCCCTGGACGTTGACGCCATCGCTGCGCTCCGTGCTGGCGCTGCTCGCGCTGGCGACCGTCTCGACCGCGGCCGCAATGGTGATCTATTTCCGCCTGGTGCAGACGCTCGGCTCGATCGGCGCGACCGCGCAATCCTATCTGCGCGTGCCGATCGGCGTCGCCATCGCCGTTGTTGGCCTCGGCGAACGGCTTGCGCCGACCGCCTGGATCGGCCTCGGCTGCGTCGTCATCGGCGTGATCGCGATGACGCTGCCGGCGCGCAAGATGGCCTAGCGAAGCGCGATCGCGACCTTGCCGACATGCGCGCCGCTCGACATGTAGTGGAACGCCTCGCGCGCCTCGGCAAAAGGAAACACCCGGTCGACCACGGGCTTCACCTGATGCAGCGCCAATGCATTGGCGAGCGCCTGCAGGTCGTCGACCGAGCCGACGGTGACGCCCTGCAGCCGCTGCTGCTGCATCACCATCAGCGGCAGACGCAGCTCGGCGGCCGGCGCGCCGGCGAGCACGCCGATGAACGCGATGGTGCCGCCAATTTTCGTCGCGCGGATCGACTCGTTCAGCGTGCCGACGCCGCCGACCTCGACGACGAGATCGGCGCCCTGTCGGGTCAGCTCGCGCGCCTGCTTGCCCCAGTCCGGCGTGGTCTTGTAGTTCAGCGTGACATCGGCCCCGAGCTGCTTCAGCCGCGCGATCTTCGCCTCGCTCGACGAGGTCGCGATCACGCGCGCACCGGCGAGCTTGGCGATCTGCAGCGCGAACATCGAGACCCCGCCGGTGCCCTGCGTCAGCACGGTCTGGCCCGGCCGGATGCCGCCGAGCTTCACGACCGCGCTCCACGCGGTCACGCCGGCGCAAGGCAAGGTCGCGGCCTCGATGTCGGAGAGATGCGCCGGCGTCCGCACCAGCGCCTGCGCCGGAAAGATCCGGTACTCCGTCAGGGTGCCGTCGACGGCACCGCCGAGCGCCGCGCGCATCTTGATCTCGCTCGGCTCGCCACCGGTCCAGCTCTCGAAGAAGCTGCCGATCACGCGATCGCCCGGCACGAACGCCGCCACGCCGTCCCCGACGGTTTCGACCACGCCAGCGCCGTCCGACAGCGGCACCAGCGGAAATTTCTGACGCGAGCCGTAGCCGCCCTTCACCGTCAGCAGGTCGCGATAATTGAGGCTCGCCGCCGTCAGCCGCACCAGCACCTCGCCGCGCGCGGGCGCTCGCACCGGCTTGTCGACCAGCGCAAGCGCATCGATGCCGCCCGGCCCCTGCATCTCCCAGCATTTCATCTCACGCTCCCCTGCCCGCATCGTCTATGGGTTAATCGTGGAGCGTTTCCCGCCGGCGATCAAGTCAAGGCGACGGCGACAGCGGCGTCTGCGCGCCGTCGACCAGGGGCGTGACGACGTGATCGATCACGTACTCCGTGCCCATCCAGGTCACGATGCCCGCAATCATCAGCATTCCCACTAGCAGCAGCATGTCACGTCGATCCATTCAAGACATACGTGACGACACAAGCGCGCGTTTCAGATTAGGATGATCACGCGCCCGCGGAACCTGACAACAGGGAACTTCATCAGTGCTCGCTACACACCCGGCTCGAACCTGATCCGGCACAGCAAGCCGGTGTCGCGATAGTCCTGCTCGATGCTGCCGCCGATCGCGGCGAGGCTGGCGCGGATCATGCGCGTGCCGAATCCTTCGTTGTGCGGTGGCGCGACCGCGTGCGGACTGATCTCGCGCCAGGTCACGACGCTGCGGCCACCGTCCTGCGTCAGCTGCACCTCGAGCCGTCCGCCGTTGCCGCGCAGCGCGCCGTATTTGACGGCATTGGTCGCGAGCTCATGAAACACCAGCGCGAGATTGCGCACCGCGTCCGGCCCCAATTGCACGTCCGCTCCCTCCAGCATCACGGCGCCGGAGGCACGATAGGCCTGCAGCTCGGCATCGAGCAGCATCCGCAGGCTCATGAGGCGGTGGTCCGACCAGGCGAGGCTGTTGGCGCGCGCGACCGCGTCGAGCCTCATCGCAATCGCCTCGCCCTTGCCGCGATCCTCGCCCGACAGGCTCGACCGCACGATCGATTGAAACACCGCAAGCTGGTTGTTCACGCGATGCCTCAGTTCGCCGAGCAGCAGCTCGCGTGCGTGCTCGCTGCGCTTGAGCTCGAGCAACGCGTCGCGGCTCAGGCTCGCGAGCCAGATGATCAGCGCCGATGTGCTCAGGAAGCCGACGAGGTTGACCGCTTCTTCATGGCCGGGGCGATCCGTAAATCCGATCAGTACGACGGCAGCCGACAGCCAGGCGGCAAAGATGGCCGAGGGGACGCCGCCGAGCAAAGCCGCCAGCATCACGGCTGGATAGAACGTCGCATATGGCAGCGTCGCGCCGAGCAGATCGAGGCCGACACGGCCGCCGGCGGACAGCGCGACAGCAAGGGCTGTGAGCAGGAACGTGATCGGCGACCACGGCCTGCTCCGAACGACCAACTTTGAAAGACTCTGACCCGCGCGCACGATTGACCCCGAGCCGAAGGTCTATCGCCCCCCGCGGAGGGGAACAAGCACAAGGAACTCCCACGCGTGTCGAAAAAGTTTGGAACTTTTTCTACGTAGTTGCGTTCCGCTGCACCCTCCGAACTCATCCTTCCGCAGGATGAAAAGTCGTCTTTCACGCGCTGGCAAGCACCGTTGCAGAGATCTGCTCGCGCGGGCTACGTAGCAAAACGAGCGCCCAACGTACCGTAAAAGTTGCGCCGCGCTACGTAGTATCGTTGAGACTGCATTTCGCGATACTGGCACGATGCGAGGCGCCCCGATGGTAGCCCATTGCTCGCTAGCGGTATCGGGGCGCTCCCCCTGTGAACAAGCTTGTAGTTCGAACGCTGCTGCAGCCCAAAACCTAGCGGCTTGCCGCTGCAGGCGTCAGCGCCGATCATGCGTCATGACCACGAAATCGCGCGAGAGACTGTACGGCGCCGGCATTCGTATCGCCCAGGAGCAGGCGACGCGCGCGCGCAAGCAAGCCGATCGTCTCGCCTGCGAGGCCTGGAACAAGCGCATGCTCGGCTACAAGGGCCCGGCGCAACCCTCGCCGCTGCTCGGCGACGCGCTCAATGCCGGCTACTTCTATCTCGAAGTGCGCTGCCTCGGCTGCGATACCAACCAGACCGTCGCGCTCGATATCATCCGTCGGCCCAAGACGACGCCGATCCACGAGCTCGAGCGCTACATGCGCTGCCAGGACTGCTCGCGGCTGCGCGGCCATCCCTACAAGCGGAGTGCGCTAGTCGCACTGCGCGAGACCAAGATCTCGGCAGCCCATCCTGCGTCGACGTGGTGGCCGGGCGAGCGCTGACGGCCCGCGCCGCAACCGAGGACCGCGAAGGTATTCCGATCGGGTGACGGCGAACCCGTCAAAAAGTTTTACGTGATCACGGAACAATGCAGAGTCTCATCCGTTTCGAGAACTTGCCGGCGCGGCAGGGAAGCGAACGAATGTCAGAGTTGATGACGCAGCCAGAAAAGCTGCGAGCCGATGCGGCGGAATGCGCCCTCATCCGCGATCTCGCCACCGATCGCGACAAGCGCGAGCTGTTCGCGCGACTTGCCGAACACCTGAGCATGCTGGCCACGGAGGTGGAGCATGTCGCGCGCATCAATCGGGCCATCATCAGCTGACCCGGCGCGCTGACGGCGATCGAGACTGCCGCGCACGCCCGTTCCACAAATGCACGACCGAACTTCGCTATAACAGCTCACGAGCCGTTGATTCGTCCAATGGACGAACGGCACGGCTGCTCGTGAACGGGTTCCGGTCTTGCGCGTCATCCTCCCTCACTTCGTCTGCATCGTTCTCTCGTTCGTCACCGCATGGCCGGCGACGGCCCGCGACCTCGTCGGTCGCGCCAGCATCGTCGACGGCGATACGCTCGATATTCACGGCACGCGCATTCGCTTGTGGGGCATCGATGCGCCCGAGAGCGCGCAGCTCTGCCGCGGCCGCAAACCGTATCGATGCGGCGCGCTGGCCGCCAACACGCTCGACGCCTTTGCCCGCGGCAAGGTCATCAGCTGCATGCCCGTCGACGGCGATCGCTATGGCCGCATCGTCGCGCGCTGCGCCGCCGGTGCTGTCGATCTCGGCCGGTTCATGGTGTCGCGCGGGCTCGCGATCGAGGAACCGCAATATTCGCACGGCGCCTACGCGAGCGATCAGCTTGCCGCCCGCCGTGCCGGCCGCGGCATCTGGTCCGGTCGCTTCGTCGAGCCGCCGCTCTACCGCAGCTGCATGCATGCCGGCGGCACGACCATGCTGTGCTCGGACGGCGAGATGCGAAGCCGGTGATCGGCAGAGCTCTGCGCGATACGCACGGCGACAGCGTGATTGCGACGCGTCGCGCTCTTGCTGTACCGTCACGCTCCGCAGAGGCTTGGGGCTGGACGAACGATGACTGACACAAAGATCCGCGTGGCGATCCTGTTCGGCGGGCGCTCGGCGGAGCACGACGTCTCCCGGGCCTCGGCAGCCAACATCTTTCGCTCGCTCGATGCCGGCCGCTACGCGATCACGCTGATCGGCATCACGCATGACGGCCGCTGGGTGCTCGCCGATGCTGTCAATGACCGCGCGAACGCCGCACTCACGGTGCCCATGGATGGGCCTGACATCGTGCTGCTGCCCGCCGGCCAGGGCCGTGCGCTCGTCCTTGGCGATGGCGGCGCCGGCACGCGCGAGCTCGCCTTCGACGTGATCTTTCCGGTGCTGCATGGCCCGAACGGCGAGGACGGCACGGTGCAAGGCGCCCTCGAGCTGGCCGACGTCGCCTATGTCGGCGGCCGCGTGCTGGGATCGGCGGTCGCGATGGACAAGGACGTCGCCAAGCGCCTGCTGCGCGATGCCGGCCTGCCGATCGTGCCGTTCGTCACCATGACCGCGGCCTCGCCGGCGACCTATGACGCGGCGGTCGCCGCCGTCGGCTCTTCCGAGCTGTTCGTGAAGCCGGCCAATCTCGGCTCCTCGGTCGGCATCTCCAAGGCGCGCAACGCCGACGAGTTCGACGCCTCGTGCCGGCTGGCGCTGCGCTTCGACCGAAAAATCCTGATCGAGCGCTGCATCGCGCCGGTGCGCGAGATCGAGTGTGCCGTGCTCGAGCGCGCCGACGGCGAGATTGCCGCCTCCGAGCTCGGCGAGATCGTGCCCGCGGGCAGCCACGGCTTCTACTCCTACGAGGCCAAGTACACCGATGCCAACGGCGCCTCGTTGCACGTCCCGGCGCAGGTCGAGCCCGGCCTGGCGCAGCGCATCCGCAAGATGGCGACCGAGGTGTTCGGCGTGCTCTGCTGCGAGGGCCTCGCGCGCGTCGACGTCTTCGTCCGCGGCGACGAGGTCTACGTCAACGAGGTGAACACCCTGCCCGGCTTCACCAACATCAGCATGTACCCGAAGATGTGGGAGGCCACCGGCCTGCCCCAGCCGGCGCTGATGGACAGCCTGATCGCGCATGCGCTGGCGCGGCAATCGCGGCTCAGGACGCTGGCGTCGCAGCGGTGAGGCCCCGGGGGACGCCACGTGTCAGCGCGGCGCGACCTTGACACCATCTGCAACGCGGTCGCTCGGATAGATGATCACGACATCGCCGCCGCCGACGCCCTCGGCCACCGCCGCGAACCGGCCGGAGCGGCGGATGATGCGCAGTTTGCGCAGTTCGGCGCGGCCGTCCTTCAATGCGAAGACCGACCAGTCGTCGCCGCGCCTGAACAGCGCGCCGGTCGGCACGATGGTCGCATCGTCCTGGGTGAAGACGACGATCTGCGCATCGAGCTGATAGGCGTCGCCGAGCCGCTGCCATTGCTCGGCCGGCGAGACGATGTCGATCAGCACGTTGACGCGCTGCTCCTCGACGCCGAGGGTCGAGATCTTGGTGAAGGCCGCCGGCTCGACACGGCGAACCCGGCCCGACAGCCTGCCCGGACCGCCCCAGCGATCAATCGCGACCTCGGCGCCGGGACGGATTTCGACGGCATCGGTGCTCAAGACGTCGATGACCACTTCGAGATCATGGGGATCGCCGAGCTCGAGCAGCGCCGTACCCGGCTGCACCGTCGTCTCGCTTTCCTGCGTCACCTTCAGCACGAGCCCGCCAACCGGCGCCGTCACGTTCCAACTGTCCGCGGGCGCGTCGGCATCGGTGTTGCTCGTATAGCGCGCCAGCATCGCCCTGAGTTGGCCGAGTTCGTGTCCCGCGGCATGGTCGACATATTCGGCGGCCCGCAGGTCGCGGTCGGCGATCTGCATCGCGAGCTCGGCGCGCTCCTTCGCCTGCGCCGTCGCAGCGCCGCTCGCAGCCAGCGCCGTGGTGCGCGCGAGATCGGCGCTCGCCTGCGCGCTCTGCGCCTGCTCACGCGCCACCACGGCCTTGGCGCGCTCCACATTCGCTTCGGCCGCGCCGAGCCGCTCCTCGACCTCGCGGCGCGCGCGCGGATCGAGCAGCGGCGCCGGCGCCGGCGTGATCGTGGCAACCACATCATCGGCCTTGACCTGGTCGCCGGCCTTGAAACGGATGCGCCCCAACCGGCCGGCGAGCGGCGCGGCCACGACATAGCGCTGGCGCACCCGCGTCTTGCCGTCGTCCTCGACGGTCGCAACGAACTGTCCTTTGGTCACCGCAGCCGTCTCCACCGGCACCGGGCTCGGCATCACCATCCAGGCGATGCCGGCGGCGACCGCCAGAGCTGCCGACACGATGACGATCAGGCGCAACACGGGACGCATGCTCATTCCCTGGTCTTGAGGGCGGCGACCAGATCGAGCCGATCGACCCGCCTGCGGACGATGATGGCGCTGATCCCGGCGCTGGCCAACACCACAGCAGTCGCGATCAGGTAGGTCCGCGGCGCGATCACGCCGGGGATCTCGAAGCTCTCGTTGGAATGCAGGCGGGCGATCAGCGCGATGATGCCGCGCGACAGCAGCAGGCCGAGCGGAATCCCGACCGCGATCTCCAGCGCGAACTCGCCGAACAGAATGCCCGCGACCTCGCTGCGGGTGAAGCCGAGCACGCGCAGGCTGGCGAGCTCCCAGGCCCGTTCCTGCAGGCTGATGCGGGCGCTGTTGTAGACCACGCCGATCGTAATGATCGCGGCGAAGCCGGTGAGGATGCCCGCCGTGACAAACACGAGGCCCGCGATCTTGTCCATGAACGAGGCGACGGCATAGGCCTTCATCGAAACAGATTCGATCATCGGCAGGCTCTTGAACCGCGTGCCGAGCGCGGCCAGCGCCGCCGGATCGACGTGCAGGCTGGCGGCCGAGAGGACGTTGCCCTCGCCGGTGAAGCGGTTGAGCGTGTCGATATCCATGTAGGACGCCATCCCGATCGCCTCGTCGACGATGGCGCTGACCGGGACGTCGCGCCGTTGCCGCCGGCCCTCCATCGCCTCGACGGTGACGAGGTCGCCGGCGCCGAGCGCCAGCCGCTCGGCGAGCCGCCGCGTCAGGGTAATGCCGTCGGGCACTGCTGCGATCGGCCGGCGCGCCGCATCATGCGGCCGGCGCAACTGATCCGTCGCCGCCAGCCCGACCACCGAGGTCAGGTAGCTGCGATGACCGGCGCGCAGCCGCACCGGGACGATGCGCTGACCTTCGGCGAGCAGCACGCCAGGCTCCCGCGCCAGATCGCGCAACACCGCGCGATCCACCGGATGCGGGAAGCTGATGGTGGCGTTGCCGCGCTCGACCAGATTGAACTGCAGCTCGATCATCTCGCCGATCGCATCGCGCCAGAAGATCCCGAGCACCATCATCGGCACCGCGAAGGCGATGCCGACGACGGTGAACAGCGAGCGGAACGGACGCCCCGCGATATTTCGCAGCATCATCATCCGCCGCGCACGCCGTGCCCCGCCGGGCATCATCAATTCGAGCCAGGAGCGGCGAAAGCCGAGTGGCATCGCCGGCCGCATCGCCTCCGCCGGCGCGAGGCGGACGACGGCGCGGAGCGCCGTGATGACGCCGAGCGACCCGGCCGCAGCGCTGATCGCGACTCCTGCCAGCATCGCCCATGGCGCCAGCCGGAACGGCAGCTCCGGCAGACGGAAGAAGCCGTGATAGCTCGCGATCATCGCCTGCCCGAAGCCGAAGCCGCCGGCAATGCCCAGCAAGCAGCCGATCAGCACGATGACCAGCATCAGCGCGAGGTAATGCAAGGTCAGAGCCGAGGTCGGGAAGCCGAGCGCCTTGAGCGCCGCTATCTGCTCGCGCTGCGCCGCGACCAGCCGTCCGAGCGCACTGTTGAGCAGAAAAGCGGCGACGCCGAAGAAGATGATCGGAATGGTGATCGACATCACCTTCTGCTGGTTCAGCTCGTCCTCGAGAAACCGGTTCGACGGCTGGTCCCGCCGCGCGATCGCGCCGATCGAGCCATACGGTTCGAGCAGTCGGTCGAGTTCCTCGATGACGGGCTGCGCAGCGGCGCCCGGCGCCAGCGCGACCACCGCGTCGTTGAACGCCCCCTTCATGTCGAAGGCGGCCTCGGCCGCGCTGCGGTCGACCCACAGGATGGCGTAGAGGCGATCGTCCGGGATCGGCAATCCCGGCCGCACCGCGTAGACATATTCCGGCGACAGCGCGATGCCTGAGACCCGGAACGCCTGCAGCCGGCCATTGAGCAGCACGCGGATCTCATCGCCCGGCTTGACACCGTTGGCCTCGGCAAACGCCTCGTTGACGGCGGCGCTGCGCGCATCGCTCGGCGCGGGCGCCGTGCCGCGGCGCAGATGCAGCCGCGCCAGCGGCTCGTCGCCGGCGCGGCTGAGCGAGACCATGCGCGCCGACACCGGCAGCGACGCGGCCGGCGCATCGACGATGACCTCGCGCACGATGCGCGGCTCGACCGCGATGACGCCAGCAATCTCGTTGAGCCGGCCGACCAGCGCCAGCGGCGCGCGCTTCAAGGTGACGAAGACCTGCGGAAAGCGCGCTTCGGCATAAAACCACTCGCAGCCGGCGCGCAGCGATTGATAGGTCGAGACCGAGCCGACGAACACGGCGACACCGGCCGCCACCAGCAGCGCGATGGTGATCACCTGCCCGCGCATGGCGCCGATGTCGCGCCAGAGCTTGCGGTTGAGCAGGCTCACCACGTCACCTCCTCGGCCGAGAGCCGCCGCGGATTGCGCGTCTCGCCGACGATGCGGCCGCCGCCGAGCCGCAGCACGCGGTCGGCCATGCCGGCGATCGCCGCATTGTGGGTGATGACGATGGTGGTGGTGCCGAGCCGCTCATTGGCGCGCGCGATCGCGGCCAGCACCACCTTGCCGGTCTCGTAGTCCAGCGCCCCGGTCGGCTCGTCGCACAGCAGCACGTCGGGCGCCTTGACGATGGCGCGGGCCACTGCGACCCGCTGCTGCTCGCCGCCGGACAATTGCGAGGGAAAATGGTCGATCCGCCGCTCGAGCCCGACCAGCTTCAGCACCTCCAGCGGATCGAGCGGCCGGTCGGCAATCTCCGTGACGAGCTGGACGTTTTCGAGCACGGTCAGGCTCGGGATCAGATTGTAGAACTGGAACACGAAGCCGACATGCTCACGCCGGTAGCGCGTCAGCTCGGCGTCATCAGCGCCGACCAGTTGATGATCGCGCCATTGCGCATCGCCCGAGGTCGGGCTGTCCAACCCGCCGAGGATGTTCAGCAAGGTCGACTTGCCCGACCCCGACGGACCGAGCAGCACCACGAACTCGCCCTCGTAGATGTCGAGATCGACATCGCGCAACGCATGCACCTCGACCTCGCCCATCAGGTAGGTCTTGCTGAGCTTGCGGGCGCGGAACACCGGGGCGGCGCCGGTTTCCCTGTGCGTGACGGCGCTCGCGTCGTTGGTGCTGGTCGGACTCATCGGACTGCATTCCTATCCGGCGAACGTCTCGAGACCGGACGACACGTACAATCGGTCTGAAGCCGTGTTTATCGGTTGATGCATATCAAGCAACGAGTCGTCGGCGCTGTGGCGCCTCACTCACATTCGTTCACGACCATTCAAAGGTCGCGAATCTCGTAGATCAGCACCGCCGCGCCGAGGCAGCGGCGCCAGGGATTGACGCCGCGGACGAGCTCGTCGAACGCCCAGACGACGAGGCCCGCTTTGACCAGACAATCGAGATTGCGGCCCGTCTGCCCCGCGGGATGCCAGATCCAGCCGACGAGGATGCCCACCAGCACGATCCACAGCGCCGGGTTCGGCATCTGCGCAATCGTGATCTCGCCGGTGGCGCGATTGCGGAAGAACCAGTTCAGGACTCGCGACATCGCGCCACCAGGGTTGCCATGGCGTACCGGATCGTCCGCCGTCGTGGACGATGACAGCGGAGGTCGGCAATGTCGATATCACCCCAGTTCCGAACTCACTGCGGCGGCATCTTGTCGAATGTCGGCAGCGACGGATCGAGGTGATCCCAGGCATGTCCGGCTGATGTCCAGGACACCAGTTGCGGCCGGTAGCGGCTGGGATCGTCGAGGCTCGCCGGCGTGACGATGAAGAGGTCGGGCATCGCCGGAAACGTCAGATGCATCGACGAGCCGCAGCTCGGACAGAACGCGCGCCGCTTCACGGTGCCGCCATCGCCGACGGTCTGGAAATGAGAGACCTCGCCGTCGAGCTTCACCTCCGCCGCAACGAAGGTCAGGTGCGATTGATGGCCGGTCCCGCTGTCGCGCTGACATTGCCGGCACTGGCAATCCAGCATCACGGCGGGCTCGCCCTTGATCTCATAACGCACCGCGCCGCAGGCGCAGCCACCGACATAGGACCTGGTCATGTTGCCCTCTCAATGCGATCGCGTCGAAGCATCGTGTTCGGCGGCGATCTGATCGAGCTTCTTGACGACGGTCTTCCAGCCCTCGCCCATCTTGCGATAAGCGGTCTCGTTGGCCGGCAGCACGAAGCCGGAATGCACCAGGCGAAGGCGCGTGCCCTTATCGGTCCTGGACAGGCTGAAGGTGACCACCGTCTCCAGCGGCGCGCCGTAGCCGACATTATCCGCATGGCCGCCTTTCCACGCGTAGGCCAGCCGCTCGTTCAGCACGACCTCCAGCACCTCGCAATGAATGGTGCCGTCCCATTCGCCTGCCGGCGTGGTCTGGAAGGTGAAGCGCGTGCCGGCGACGGCCGCAAAGCCCTTCGGCGCCATCAGCCAGCGGCCGATCAGCTCGCCATTGGTCAGCGCTTTCCAGATGACCTCGGCCGCATGCGGGAAGATCTCCTCCACCACGATGTCCTGGGTGTCCGGTTTCACGGTCTGGTTCATGGATCGATGTCCTTCAGCAGGTGTCTCAGATCAGCGAAGCGGTCGCGCCAGAACGCGCCGTAATGGCTCATCCAGTCGGCCAGCGGCTCCAGCCCGCGCGGCTCGGCGCGGTAATAGACCTTGCGTCCCTCCGGGCGCTCGCAGACGAGGCCAGCCTGCTTGAGGGATTTCAGATGCTGCGAGATGGCGCCCTGCGTCACGGTGCTGCCGCGGGTCAGCTCGACGACGGTGATCTCGTCGGACGCGACGATGCGCTCGAACACCGCCCGCCGCGTCGGATCGGCCAAGGCGCGCATGACGGCAGTGACGGTTTCGGCTTCGGTCATTCAGAAACAATAGCCAAGACTAATTCATTAGTCAAGACTAATGTTAGTGGCGCCAGGTCACTTCAGCGCATGCGCGAGGAAGAAGCGCAGCATCTCGCGCGATGCGTCCGGGCCTTTCGGATCGGTGTAGGAGCCGGCCGGGCTGCCGCCCGACCAGGCGTGAGCGGCGCCGTGGATCGTCCAGTGCTCCGAAATCACCTGTCCGCGATCGGTGAGGATCGTCCGGGTGTAGGCGTGGCCGCCGGGCACGCGGCCGCTGATCACGGAGGCCATCCCGCGTCCCCCGGCGGACTGCGCGATCCGGTCGCCGTTGACCGGATGCACGGTCGCGTCGCGATCGCCGTGAAAGACGATGGTCGGCACCGCCGGGCCGCGCTCGGCCGCGGGCGCCGAGCCGCCCTGACGCATGGCGATCAGCGCCGAAGGCAGATCACGCGCAGCCCCGCAGGCGAGGCCGGAATGAATGCCGGCGGCGGCGTACAGATCGGGATGGGTGGCCGCCATGACGGCCGCGGCCGCGCCGCCGGCCGACAGGCCCGCGACGTAGATGCGCCGCGGGTCGACTGCATGATCGTGCATCACCTGGCGGGTGATGCCCGCGATCAGCGACGGCTCGGCGCCGTCGCGCTGCTGATCGCCGGGGCGAAACCAGTTCCAGCACTTCAACGAGTTGGCGCCGCTCGTCTGCTCGGGATAGACGACGAAAAAGCCCTGCTCCTCGGCCGCGAAATTCATCCGTGTCCCGGCGGCGAAATCGTCCGCCGACTGGGTGCAGCCGTGCAGCATGACGACGAGCGGCAACGGGCGCTGGTGCGTTTCGCTGGGGATCAGCAGCTTGTAGGACCGGCGTCCGGCCGCATTGCTGAAGCTGGCTTGGGTGAAGCGCGCGCCCTCGGGCGTGGTGTCCCGCGGCGAAGGTGCGCGGAGATTCGGACCTCGCAGGCCGATCTCCGGGAGGGGACCAAGGCCGTCACGACGGACGAAGCGCTTGCGCGCCAAGGCGGACGGGCCGCGCGATGGGATCTCTTGTGTCGAAATGTCTTGCGTTGTCGCGGGTTGCGCCGTGCGCGCGGGCGCAGACGCGTCCCGAGCGGAGCGCGTGCGCTCGCCGATGCGCGTCGCTTCGCCGTCGATGGTCGGGGGTGACAGCCGCGCGGGACCAGCCTTTGCCGCAGCCGGGCGGCTCGCGCCTTGCAGCATCCGCTGCAGCAGCGCCGTGGCCTCCGCCAACCGGCCGGCCCGCGTCAACAGCGTCGCTTCGCGCATGATATCCTGATCGAGCATGACGCTACCTCATTCTGTCGGCGAGCGCGGCCTTGACCGCGGGGGGAGCATGCAGCGCGCCCAGCACCGCGATCGAGGCGATCGTGGCGCGCGCCAATTCGGGCGTGACGTCGGCGGCGATGGTCGCGAGCCCCAGCACGTTGATCTGCAGCATCTCGCCGGCGCGCTGCACGGCCTCGAGATCGGCGCGGCTGAAGTTGCGCAAGCCGAGGTCCAGGCTGTGGCGCAGCGTGGACTGCTTGACCACGTCGGCATGGCGATCGAGCTGGTTGCGGATCGCGGTGCGGATGAAATCGGCGCGGTTGGAATAGAACCCCTCCCGCACCATCAGGTCGACCTGACCGAGATCGACATAGCCGAGATTGACGGTGATCTTCTCGGTATCCGGAGCTTTGCTGCGGAGCGGGTGGACATTGTCGGGCATGCGGACCATCCAAAGACCATCCAAATGGATGGCGTATGGAGGTCATATGGATGTCCACCACGGTCGTTCAAGGACCCGGGTGTGTCATTGACCGGCCGAACCGTCACCGGTGCGGGGCACCGTCGGATGCCGTGCCTTGCGCTGCTGGACGTGCGCGACGGTGCGGGAGATGAAGGGCCGGACGGGAAGAAACAGCCGGTAGCCCAGTTCGAGCACCGTCAGCACGCTCGGCAGCGATGCAAGCCGCGCCGCCCAGCGCCAGCGCGGCAGCCGCCGCCAGACCTCGACGAACGCCGCAGCGCCGACAGCAGCCGCCCGTCACCGGCCCGCACGTGGAACCGCTGCATCGCCTCTCGCTGGGTCAAGCCGTCCGGCACTGCGGCGCCCGCCTGCGAGACGTCGATGAAGCACAGCGCGCCAGCCTCGTCGGTACGGACGTAGTAGCCGATCTCCGCCCGGCACAGCGGGCAGGATCCGTCGAAATACACGGTGCATGGTGCCTGCTCTTGCGCCACGCGCACCTCCCTGGCGAGGACCGACTTCGGCCCGTGCTTCCCAAACGTCTGCACGAGCGGTTTGGGTCAGCCTCTCACAAGGATCGTGATCACCCCGGCCGTCGACGCAGGTCTGTTGAGTGCACTGTCCGCGACACGACAACCGTCATGCCGATGCACACCCGATTCGACATATGCCCGCCATACGCCCGGGCTACCAATTGCATGAACAGCCTTGACGAGGAGCAACATGGCCGACAACGATCTCGAAGTCTTCCTGACCGCGCGCAACGTGCTGGTCGACATGCGCCTGAATTTGGCCAAGGCCGTTGCGGCCGGTTACAAGAAGGGCGAAACGGAAATTGTGGTCAAGAGCCTCATCGAGGTCCAGCAAGCCCTCGACGTGATCGACCACGCGAGCGAGGAGCTGGAGGAGCTCGAAGAAGGCGAGCACGACGAGGACTGAAGCGCTGGGCGCGGTGAGCCCGAGCCATAGCGTCACACGCTGTTCGTCATGACGCGGTGCTCACCACCTCACCACATAACACGCGGCTCGACGGTGGGCACACGCCGCCTGACGGCGGCGCTTTGCTTCTTCGCGACAATCGACAAAACAACTGCGATGCGCTCCCAATGCTAGCGGTTGCCATCTGAATCCTCACCCGAGCTCGTCAGCATTTCCATGAGGATCACGGTTATCGTTGCAGCACCTGCATGCGTTACAACTGGATCGATCGCCCGCGCGCTTCGTTCTATTTGATCGATAAATTGGCTCGCCAACTCCTCGTTCTCGGATCCGTGCACTGCCCGGAACTGGCGCACGACCGCTTGATCCTGAACAAGCTGGAGCGCCACAGGCATAAGCTCCTCGCGCGACCGAAGTGTTCTTCTCTCGACAAGTTTCTGCCAGCGCTCCGCCGATTCTTCAGTCGAAGCAGCCGCCGGACGGCCAGACCTTATGTGGAGAACGTATTTAGGTGTTTCTTTTTCGGCCATTACGAACGCCATGTTGTTGCAAGAAGCCAACTGATCGACAACGCTGACAGCAAAATATCCGATTGGAACAATTCACTTTAAACTAATGAACTATCACAAAGCATAGCTACATCCTCGACCAATCAGTATCTCGATCATAGACCTGTTCGGCGAGAGCTGCTGCAAGGTTCAAGCGACGCAAGGCTCATCATAACCCCCCAAAGATGGTTCCGATCTGATATCTGCGTGGAAGAATCACAAACTCGTCACGCTCGAGGACCAAACTGGATCCCACACGCCACGACTGAAGGTCCTCGTTGATCGCCGTGCCATTGATGTCGCTTAGGTAGAACGGAGTTCCGTAGAAGCCGCCCGGCACCTCCTCGATCTTGAACACGGTGTCATCGCAATAGGCAAACCCACGCAACTCGGGCCTCGCTTCTGCTTCAATCCGCGGCGGTAGCCGCTTTTCTTTGATCTCGGGAGGTAGTTCGCCGTCGGCTCTCAATAGGTTCACCGAGCGATCGATCCGCGCTGGATAGAGGTCGCCGGCAACGTAATGCTTGAAGAATATGACAGCACCTGATTGGTGTCGGGGCAACCCTTGGCTCCCATCCGAGTCGGCCAGCTCCTGCTTGTAGTCTAAAAAACGATTGCCTTCGAACAGCAGCGGGTCCTTGGGATCTACAGCAACGCTCCACAATGCGTCGCGCATGTCCCGACTCGGAAACCAATAGAGAGGGTTCGTGGACGGCCAAAACCGGTGGACCAAGTCGCGCACCGGCTCAGGAAGCTTGACCCAGGAGGCGGCAAGACAGCCCGAAGCCATCACCCGATAGCTTGGTTTCCAGTGAGGAGCTTCCCACATGTTCTTTGCGTTGATGCCGAGAAGCTCGTAGGTGATGAAATTCTTCGGCGCTTCGGAGCGGCGCCATTCCCGCCACTCCTCGGCGGTGGCTTTTACGATGGTCGCGCCGAAGAATTTGAGTTCGGAAATGGGACTCTCATAAGCGTCCTCCGACGCATAGGCGATCCCAGACCACGGTGCCTCCGCATCTTCGTAGGTGACCACGAGCGGCAGCAGATTTTGAGGAACTTCGCCATTATCGGTGGTTTCACCTCTGCAAGCGTGAGGCGGACGCACCACCACGCCGTGCCTATCTTTCATCTTGAGACCGAACGCCATCGGCGCAATGCCGACGTAGACCGTTCGGTCGTTGTCCTTGTAGGTCGTGATCCTGACATTGCAGCCGACCACGATGTCGAAATCGAGCGGCTCCCCCTTGTAGGCGAAGCTGGCCTTGAACCGGTAATAGTAGCCGCGATCCGATCCGGGAGCGCTGACCTCGACCGACTTAGTGAAGCTCGAACCACCGAAAAGCACTCGCGTATCTATTCCTCGCAGCAGAACGCCTCCCCCAATTGCAAGGAGGACGATGATCGCTGCGAAGAATCTTCCCATGTCAGCACTCCAGACACCAACCACTTCGCAGGCGGCGACATCACATATCTGATGATCCTTCGCCCGCCCCGCTTTGATCTCGACCGCGACATGCCATTGCGGGCGCGATCACGCCGAGCCGGGCCACATCAAGCCTCGCCTGCTTCAAGCCCTGCGCAACGCGACGGCACTCGGCGACGGTCACGGTGCGGTCGAGCTCGACCAGCAGGTCGCCGCAATCGGCGTTGCGATCGTCCGGTCAAGGCAGTCTCCCCCTCCTCCTCATTCCACCACCAGATACGGTGATGTGCCGAGACGCAAGACGCCATCGCGGCCGTGCAAATTCAGCATTTCCAAATCGTTGCAAGGAAATCGCCGGCTCCGCCCGTTTCTGGAAGATTCTTCTTCCGTTTTTCAGAAACACATGCTATGTTGCACCATCCCGTCTCACTTGAGGGACGTTTCGCGATCGTCACGAGCGTGGAGTGCGGGCTGCGGTGGGCGTGTCGGGTTGCAGCGTGAGCGATCATGCCGACGAACGATCCGATGCGCACGGCGAAATCGTGTGGTCCTGGCATCCCGGTGCTGATGCCAAGTCGGCGTGCAAGTTCGACGAGCGCGCTGGCGACGGGGGCAAGACAGCCGGTCCCCGGGGAGAGCACGTATAAGCCGTAAACCCATTGCGCGGGGAAGGCCGGATGATCCGGCCCGTACCTGTGGTTCCTGCCGCCTGCATTTTTTTCGCAGGCGGGCCATGGGTGCGACCGGCACCCGGCCTTCCCCGCGCCCTCATTGTTAGGAGGGCGATGAGATGAGCAACACTCGGACGCGAAAGCGGGTGCGAGGATGAGAGCGCATGTCTCCAAACTCGCTGTCGTCCCGGGCAAGACACGACGACGCGCCAGCGTCGGCGGGGCGCCGACCCGGGACCCATACTCCGCGGCGGTCGTGTGAGGCAGGATGGAGCAGCCAGCTCGCGCAGCAATGTCCGCCGGTGGTTATGGATCCCGGCGTTCGCCGGGATGACACCTGTTGTGATGGCGGGCAGCTGTGCCTGTTTCGAGAGAAAACGAATTCCAAAGAGACGAGACACTCGCGCCTCACCCTCCGCTGTCGTCCTGGGCAAGCTGCGACGACGCGACAGCGTCGGCGCGGCGCGGACCCGGGACCCATAATCCGCGGCGGGCGTGGGAGGCACGCTGGAGCTGCCAGCTCGCGCATCAGCTGCCGCCGGTGGTTATGGATCCCGGCGTTCGCCGGGATGACACTGAATGTGAGGATGCGCCGATGGCCATCACGGACACGATGACCCGGCGAAGACACAGAGGCTTTGAACCTTCGCTTCCCCCGCCGGAACACACCCAGGCGCCCCACTCCCGCCCAAGCCTCACGGGAAAAACCGACTGAACCCGCCTCCTGCTTCCGGTACACTGCCCGCGTGACCCAGCGCCCGACGATTCTCGTGTTCGACTCCGGCCTCGGCGGCCTGTCCGTGCTGCGCGAGGTGGTGCGGGCCCGGCCCGATGCGCATTACGTCTATGTCGCCGACGACGCGTTCTTCCCCTATGGCCACCACAGCCAGGAAGCGCTGATCGCCCGCGTGGTGCCGCTGATGGGCGAATTGATATCAGCGCATCGGCCGGATCTCGTCGTCATCGCCTGCAACACCGCATCGGTGCAGACGCTGGCCGAGCTGCGCGCGGCCTACGCGACCCCGTTCGTCGGCACCGTGCCGGCGATCAAGCCCGCCTGCGCCCAATCCCGGACGAAACGCGTCTCCGTGCTCGGCACCAAGGCGACGGTGCAGCGCGAATACACCCATGCGCTGATCCGCGACTTTGCGCAGGGCTGCGCGGTGACGCTGGTCGGCTCGCCGGAGCTGGCGTCGCTGGCCGAAGCCGCGCTGAGCGGGACCAGCGTCAGCGATGCCGCGATCGCGGCCGAGATCGCCGCCTGCTTCACCGGCGATGCCGAGGATCCGGCCGCCCGGACCGACACGGTGGTGCTGGCCTGCACGCACTATCCGCTGCTGCTCGACCGGCTCGAACGCCTGGCGCCCTGGCCCGTGACCTGGATCGATCCGGCCCCGGCGATCGCCCGGCGCGTCGCCGACCTGCTCGGCCCTGTCGTGGCTGAGGCCGCCGACGGCGGCGCCACCATGATCTTCACCTCGAACAGGCCGCACCAGCTGAGCGGCGCGCTCACACCCTATTTCGGCGGCCGCGTCCCGGCCTGACGGAGACAAGACGATGTCCGCAACGCCCAAGCCGCTGAACCGCCTCAAACAGGCCTGGCGCGACAAGCGGCCGACCTTCGGCGCCATCGCCACCATCCCGAGCATCCAGACCGTGCGCATCATGGCGCAGCAGCTCGACTGGATCATCGTCGACCTCGAGCACGGGCCGATCGATCTCTCCACCGCGCATGCGATGATCACGGCGACGTCGGGCACACCCTGCGTGCCCTTGGTGCGCATCGCCGCCAACGAGCCGCATCTGGCGAAGGCACCGATGGACTTGGGCGCACTCGGCATCAACTTCCCGATGATCTCGAGCCGCGCGGACGCCGAGAAGGCAGTGCGCAGCGTGCGCTATCCGCCTGTTGGCGACCGTCTGTGGGGTCCGTTCCATGCGCCGTTCCACTGGAACGTGTCGATGGCCGAGTACATGGCGACCGCCGATGACGACATGATCTGCATGGTGACGATCGAGCATGTCGAGGCGGTCGAGCGCATCGACGAGATCATGGCGACGCCCGGCATCGACATCGCCGTGATCGGCCCCGGCGACTTGGCCACCTCGATCAACAAGCGCGGCCAACTCGATGATCCCCAGGTGAAATCCCTGATGGCCCGCGCCGAAGCCGGCATCCTCAAATCGGGCGTGCCGATCGGCGGCGTGGCGCGCTCGGCCGAGCAGGCCAATGCGATGATCGCGCGCGGCTACCTGGCGCTGGCGCTCGGCTTCGACTGGTCCTTGTTCCAGCGCGGCATTGCCGCAAGCTTCGAGGGGATCAGGCGCTGATTCCGCGGGGTCACCGCCCGCGCGCTTCACGTTCCGAACGAAAACCAATAGTGGGGGAGAACACCATGATGAAGAAGACGATTTTCGGCCTGTCGCTGGCCGTGCTCGGGCTCGGCGCCGCGCTGGCGCAGCAGCCGGCGATCAAGCGCACGATGCTGCAGAAGACCGATTTCCCGGACGGCTATGCCATCGTCCAGGCGATCGCCGAGGTCGCCGTCGGCGGCTCGGCGGGCCGCCATACCCACCCGGGTGTGGAGACCGCCTACATCCTGGAGGGCGAGGCCGATCTGATCGTCGAGGGCCAGCCGGACCGGCACCTCAAGGCCGGCGATTCGTTCCAGATCCCGGCAGGCGTCGTCCACGACGCCAAGGTTCACGGCGACAAGGGGCTGAAGGTGCTCGGGGTCTACGTCGTCGACAAGACCAAGCCGCTGGCCTCGCCGGCGCCATAGAGCATGATCCGGAAAAGTGGACGCCGGTTTTCCGAAAAGATCACGCTCAAACAAAGGGATAGATCATGATGCGATTCCGTGGAAGCGCATCATGATGTAGCGCGGCGCTTCCGTAACCCGGCCGGCGGTGCTAACAGCAGCCGCCGCCGGAGACGGATCAGGCCAAGCAGAATTCGACGGGAGTGACGGTTTCAGGATGCGCGGAACGACCAGGTCCATCTCGGTGCCACGGCGCCTGATCATCGATCTGATGCGCGCTTCCAGCGACGTTCCGTTCGTCTCCCTGGCGCGAACCCTCGACATCCGGCCGCTGCTCGACGCCCGCGGCGCTGCCGCCAAGCCGCCGGGCTTCGCCGCGATCTTCGTCAAGGCCTTCGCGCTGGTCGCCCGGGACGAGCCGACCTTGCGGACGCTGTACGTCAAATGGCCCTGGCCGGCGTTCTACGAGCTGCCGCGCAACATCGCGATGGTGGCGACCGCCCGGGTCGAGGACGGCGAGCCCTGCGTGCTGCCGCAGCGGGTCGGCGATCCCGACCGGCTGACGCTTTCCGAGGTCGACGGCATCATCCGCCAGGGCAAGGAAGCGCCGGCCGACCAGGTGCCGTCGTTCCGCAAGATGCTGCTGACCACCCGGCTGCCCTGGCCGCTGCGCCGGTTCGCCTGGTGGGTGGGCTTGAGCTTCGGCCGGCAGCGGGCCAACTGGTTCGGCAATTTCGCGGTGACCGGGGTCTCGGCCTATGGCGGCGGCCAGCTGCAGGCGCTGAGCCCGGGTCCGTACATCCTGAGCTTCGACGTCGCCCAGCCGGACGGCGGCATTGGCGTCATGATCCGCTGGGATCACCGGGTTACCGACGCGGCGCTGATCGCGAAGACCTTTGCCCGGCTGGAGCAGGTGCTGAATGGCGAGATTGCCGCCGAGATCCGGGCCTCGCGCGGCACCGAGGCCAAGCCTGTGAGGGCGATCGGCGGCTGAGGGGGCGGAATCGGCGCCGTGGCGGAGAAAATCGGGCCCGGGAGGCGATTTGGGCGCGAAAAGCCGGCCTAGCGGTTTGACAAGACGGCGGTTTCTCCCTTAAGAACCGCCCTGCTCGCGGGCCGCTTTCGGCCCGCGTTGCGTTTCGCGACCCGTGGCCTTCTCCCTTCATGCTTTGGGGATGGGCCTGTCGGTGGACCGGATTTTCCGGACACACAGGAGGGCGCGTTTCCTCAAACCCGAACGAAAGACTGAAGAGGACGCGATGACTAAGCGCAGTGAGGCGAAGTACAAGATCGATCGCCGCATGGGCCAGAACATCTGGGGCCGCCCGAAGAGCCCCGTCAACCGCCGCGAATACGGCCCCGGCCAGCACGGCCAGCGCCGCAAGGGCAAGCTCTCCGACTTCGGCGTGCAGCTGCGCGCCAAGCAGAAGCTGAAGGGCTACTACGCCAACATCTCCGAGCGCCAGTTCCACGGCATCTATGTCGAGGCCGGCCGTCTCAAGGGCGACACCGGCGAGAACCTGATCGGCATTCTCGAGCGCCGTCTGGACACCGTGGTGTTCCGCGCCAAGTTCGTGTCGACGATGTTCGCCGCGCGCCAGTTCATCAACCACGGCCACATCAAGGTGAACGGCCGCAAGGTCAACATCTCGAGCTATCAGGTCAAGCCGGGCGACGTGATCGAGGTCAAGGAAGCCTCCAAGCAGCTCGCCGTGGTGCTCGAGGCGAGCCAGCTCGCCGAGCGTGACGTGCCCGACTACGTCGAGGTCGATCACTCCAAGATGACCGCGAAGTTCATCCGCATCCCGGCGCTGTCGGACGTGCCGTTCGCGGTGCAGATGGAGCCGCATCTGATCGTCGAGTTCTACTCGCGCTGATCTTGACCGGCTCCGTCTTGAACTGACGGCGGCCCGGTCCCATCTGATAATCCGAAGGCCCTGGCATGCGCCGGGGCCTTTGCTTTTTGAGGTTTCGGATCAGGCGAACCGATTCCCGAATGCCACACTTGCCACGAAATCGCCTCAGCTGGGCTGACAGCGTGTCCATCCCGTGATTCACTGTCTGCAGTTGTAAAGTCGCGGGGCGTTCGCCATGGAGTTCAACAGGCGCAATATCATCTTCGGTGCATTGCCGGCCGATGCGGTCGGTGCTCCGCCTCTGCCGCCGTTGCGGTCGCCACCGCTTCGCGCTTCGCCATTACGTGCACGTCCCTCGGGGATCCGCTACCGGTTCAACGACGGCATCTATCCCTCGACGGTCTTCGATCACCTCGAACGCTCCTGCTGGCACGTCCAGTCCGATGCGACAGCCCATGTGATCCGCCATCTCGGAACCGGGCTCACCTTTGCCGACGCGCAACTCGGCTGCGATCCGTTCGCGCTCGAACTTCTGCATTGCTTCGACGAATCCTCCGACGCCGCCGACGACTGGCAGACGATGCTGATCGGCTGGGCGGCCGTGAACACGGGCTGGAACATCAAGCGGCAGCGCCCGGGGCCTGCGCTGCTGCTGTCACCGGCGCGACGGAGCCCGCTCGAGTCCTGGGTGTTCGATTGCACGGAGGCACCGCTCCTGGTCACCGAGCCGATCGATGTCTCCAGGCCGCTGCAGCCGGACATCTGGCTGGCGGCGTGAACCGCTCGGAGGGTCGTTTTGCGGGAGCGCGGCGAGTTGGGTAAGGTCGGGGTCTGATAAGCCGAACGAGGACATCCGATGTACTACACCCCGCCCCCGCGCGATCCCAAGGCGCCGCCCGTGCGCGTCAACCTGTTGTCGGACACGCAGACCCGGCCCACGGCCGCGATGCGCGAGGCGATGGCGCGGGCCGAGGTCGGCGACGAGCAGATCGGCGACGATCCGACCGTGCACGCGCTCACGGCCCGCGTCGCAGCCCTGCTCGGCAAGGAGGCCGCGGTGCTGATGCCCTCGGGCACGATGTGCAACGTCGCGGCAACCCTGGTGCATTGCCGCCCCGGCGACGAGATCCTGGCGCACGAGACCGCGCACATCATCTCGCGCGAGGGCGGCGCGCATGCCGCGCTCGGCGGTTTTCAGGTGACGCAGCTGAAAGGACCCGACGGGCAGTTCACGCCGGAGACGTTCCAGGCCGCGCTGCATCCGCGCTCGCGCTATCAGCCGCCGCAGACCGTCGTCAGCGTCGAGCAGACCGCCAATATCGGCGGCGGCACGATCTGGAAGAAGGCCGCGCTCGACGAGATCGTGCAGATCGCAAAAGCGCAGGGCATGGCGACGCATATGGACGGCGCGCGGCTGCTGAATGCCACGGTCGCCACTGGCATTCCGGCCTCGGAGATGGCCGCCGGCTGGGATTCGGCCTGGATCGATTTCTCCAAGGGGCTAGGCGCGCCGATCGGCGGCGTGCTCGCCGGCAGTGCTGCCTTCATCGACGAGGTCTGGCGCTGGAAGCAGCGGCTCGGCGGCGCGATGCGCCAGGCCGGCGTGGTCGCCGCCGCCTGCATCTACGCGCTGGACCACAATGTCGAGCGGCTCGCCGAGGATCACGCCAATGCGCGCGCGCTGGCACGCGGGCTGTCGCAGATCCAGGGCATCGAGGTGCAGGAGCCCGAGACCAATTTGGTGTTCTTCAAGCCCGACGGCACCGGCGTGCCCGGCGACCGGATGGTGGCCGAACTGCGCAAGCGCGGCGTGCTGCTGGCGATGATGGACGGCCGCATCCGCGCCTGCACCCATCTCGATGTGACGGCCGCCATGATCGAGGAGATGATCGGCCATGTGAGGGAGATCGCGCGCGGCGCATGACGGTCACGACGCAAGCGCCCCATAGACGAGCTGCCGCACATCGCTCGCGATGCGGCCGCGCTGCGAGGGCGCCTGCATCATGACGATGACGAACAGATCGTCGGCGGGATCGACGAAGAAGAACGTCCCGCCGACGCCGTCCCAGCCATATTCGCCCGACGGCAGCGGAGGCTTCTCCGTCAGGCGCACGGAAAAGCCCAGGCCGAAGCCGTGGTCCGGACCAGGAAAATAGAGGTCGTCACGACGAATCCCTGCCCCCACGACATGATCTCGGGTCATCAGCGCGACCGTCTCGGACCTGAGATAGCGGTGGCCGTCGAGTTCGCCGCTGTTCAGCAGCATCTGCGCGAACCGCGCGTAGTCCGAGATGGTGCCGATCATGCCCGCCCCGCCCGACTCCCAGCGCTTCGGACGGATCGGATCGTCCAGGCCGGCAATCGGCCGATCGAACCAGTCGCGCGGCGACGGCTCGGCCACGCGGTTGCGCAGGCTAGGGTCAGCGAGGGAGAACGCGGTCGCGTGCATGCCGAGCGGACCAAGCAGCCGGTCCCGCTCGAATTGATACAGCGAGCTGTCGGAGACGATCTCGATCACCCGCCCGAGCACGTCGGTGGAGTGGCCGTAGTCCCACAATGTCCCCGGCTGCTCGGCCAGCGGCAGCCTGGCGAGACGCGTGGCGAATGTCGCGTTGTCGATGTCGCCATCGAACAGCTGCGCATGGGCGTAGAGCCGGCGCACCGCGGTCACGCCGTAAAAGCCGTAGGTGAGACCCGAAGTATGGCGCAGCAGATCGAGAATGGTGATCGGACGCGCCAGCGGCCGACCGTCGACCCTCACGTCGGCGAAGGCGGGAATGTAGCTCGAAAGCGCGTCATCCAGCCTCAGCCGGCCGTCGTCGACCAGCATCATCGCGGCCACCGAGGTGATGGGCTTCGACATCGAGTAGATCCGGAAGATTGCATCCTCCGTCATCGCCGCGCCGGTCGCGGGATCGCGCAGCCCGAAGCTCTGCAGCAGCACCGGACTGCCATGCTGCTGCACCAGCACGACCGCACCGGGAATGGTGCCGGCAGCGACCTCGTTGCGGAAATAGTCGGAGACCTTGCCGAGCCGCTGCCGGTCGAGATCGCGCGGCGAGGCCCGGCTGGCGCGGGCCCAGACCGAGAGCATCGCGGTTGCAGGCAAGCTGGCGAGCAGCGCCCGCCGCGACATCTGGCGGCCCATCCTAGCGACCTCGCGACGGGCCAGGCGTCGTCATCTCCCGCGACCGCGGCTCGTGATCGCGGCGCTCAGCGCCTGATCATGCAGTTCGGCACTCTCGCTGGAGAAGCAGCAGAACACGATCTGCGACAGCGACGTCTCCTCGCTGATCGCGTCGATCGACGTGGTCACCGCAATCGACGCTGCCCATTCGGCAGGAAAGCGGAAGATACCGGTCGAGATCGCCGGAAACGCGACGGAGTCCAGCAGGTGCTTGTGGCAGAGCTCGATCGAGCGCCGGTAGCACGACGCCAGCAGCTCCGGTTCGCCGCGCTCGCCGCCCTGCCAGACCGGGCCGACGGTGTGGATCACGTGGCGCGCCGGCAGGCGATAGCCCTTCGTGATCTTGGCCTCACCGGTCTTGCAGCCATGGAGCATGCGGCACTCCATGACGAGATCCGGCCCTGCCGCGCGGTGGATGGCGCCATCGACGCCGCCACCGCCGAGCAGAGACGAGTTCGCGGCGTTGACGATGGCGTCAACGCCGAGCTTGGTGATGTCGGCCGTGATGACCTCGAAGCGGGTCGCGCCGATCTTGCGGACGGGATAGCTCAGGCGGAGGCCGCTGTGCCGACCGGGATGCCCTTGTCGGTGAACAGCTGCTGCAGCTCGCCGCTCTGGAACATCTCGCGGACGATGTCGCAGCCGCCGACGAACTCGCCCTTCACGTAGAGCTGCGGAATCGTCGGCCAGTTGGAGAACGTCTTGATGCCGTTGCGCAGTTCAGCCGATTCCAGAACGTTGAGGCCCTTATAGCCGACGCCGACATGGTCGAGGATCTGCACGACCTGGCCGGAAAATCCACACTGCGGAAACTGCGGCGTCCCCTTCATGAACAGGACGACGTCGTTCGACTTCACTTCGTTGTCAATGAATTGCTCGATGCTCATCTTCGCTTCCTCTAGGGCGCCTCAAGGAACGCCTGGGGCTCGGTGCCGCTCTGATCGCGCCGGGACGAAGCCCGTCCCGGGCGACGGGTCACTTCCCCATATGTAGCGCAAACCGTTGTTCAGCCAAAGTAAAATGCCGGGGGTCGGGTCAGGGGCTCGCCCCCGCCCCGACCATAGCCTGACGGCAGCAATATAATAGCCATTCCGAGGGTTTCATCCCGTAACCAAACCCCTATCTAGGACGAACCGTTCGAAAGGAACCTGTTCCGTCGAAGATCGTTTTCTCCTCCGCAAACGGAGACCCTCGTGACCAGTTCAGCCTCCGCTACGGCCCCGCTCTCCCCTGATGATGTATCCCCGGCACGGTCTCCCCTCCTCGCGGAGAGCCTGATCGAGGCCTTTTTGGCGGTTCGGGGCGAGACCGAGCGTCGGGCCGCGCACCTGAGCCCGGAGGATCAGGTCATCCAATCCATGCCGGACGCCAGTCCGGCCAAATGGCACCGGGCCCACACCACCTGGTTCTTCGAGCAATTCATTCTTGGCGAGCACTGCCCGGGATATGCGCCCTTCCATGCCGATTATGCATACCTGTTCAACTCCTATTACGTCAGCGCCGGGCCCCGACATACGCGGGGCGAGCGCGGGCTGATCACCCGTCCGGGAGCGGCCGAGATCACCGCCTATCGCAAGCACGTCGATGCAGCCATGGTCGATTTCCTCCGCCGCGCCGACGTCGCGGCCCTGGAGACGGTGGCTCCGCTCGTCGAGATCGGCCTCAACCACGAGCAGCAGCATCAGGAGCTTATGCTGACCGACATGCTGCATGCGTTTGCGCAGAACCCGACGGCGCCGGCCTACGATCCGGCCTGGAGCTTCCCTGCCGCAGCCGGGACCGGCGAAGAGTGGATCAGCCTCCCCGAAGGCATCCACACCGTCGGCCACGCCGGAGCCGGCTATCATTTCGACAATGAGCGGCCGGCGCATCGTGCGCTGGTCGGGCCGGTGAAGCTCGCGCGCAATCTGGTCACCAACCGCGAATGGCTCGCCTTCATGGCGGACGGCGGCTACGAGACCGCGACCTTGTGGCTGATGGACGGCTTCGCCACGGCAAGCCGCGAGCACTGGCAAGCGCCCGGGCACTGGTACAAGGTCGAGGGCGAGTGGCGCCTCATGACGCTCGGCGGACTGCGCGGCATCGACCCGGCCGCTCCGGTCTGTCATGTCAGCTACTACGAGGCCGATGCCTTCGCGCGCTGGTCGGGCAAGCATCTGCCGACCGAAATGGAGTGGGAGGTCGCCGCGCGCGGCGGCCAGCTCAACGACGCGTTCGGCATCGTCTGGCAATGGACGCGCAGCGCGTACGGCGCCTATCCCGGCTATCGCGCCATGGAAGGTGCGCTCGGCGAGTACAACGGCAAGTTCATGGTCAACCAGCTGGTGCTGCGCGGCTCCTCGCTCGCGACGCCAGAGGGTCACAGCCGTGTCACCTATCGCAACTTCTTCTATCCCCACCATCGCTGGCAATTCACGGGACTAAGGCTCGCCGACTACGCCTGAGCCGCCGGCCATCCGGCACGACAATCGCGCGTGTGCGCGTCCAGGAGAGTATCATGAACGTGCACGTCAATGCCCTGTCCAATGCCCACCTTCCCGACGACAAGACGTCGGCCTTTGCGCTCGATGCGGTCGCAGGCCTCACCCGGCAGCCGAAGCAGCTGTCGCCGAAATATTTCTACGATGCGACAGGCTCGGATCTGTTCGAGCAGATCACGCGCCTGCCCGAGTACTACCCGACGCGCACCGAGCTCGGCATTCTCCGGGATCGCGGCGCCGAGATCGCCGCGATCATTCCCGAGAATGCGGCGCTGATCGAATTCGGTGCCGGCTCTACCACGAAGGTGCGTCTGCTGCTCGAAAGCTGCCGCTTTGCCAGCTACGTCCCGGTCGACATTTCCGGTGACTTCCTGACCGAACAGGCCGACAGCCTTCGCCACGACTTCCCCGCTCTCGCTGTCCATCCGGTCATCGCCGACTTCACCACGGCGTTCAAGCTGCCCGACGCCATCGCAGGACAGCCGAAGGTCGGCTTCTTCCCGGGATCGACGATCGGCAATTTCGAGCCGCATGAAGCCTGCCGCTTTCTGCGCTCGGCGCGCGAGATCCTGGGCGCTGGTGCGCTGATGATCGTCGGCGTCGATCTCGAAAAGGACGAGCGCGTCCTGCATGAGGCCTACAACGATGCGGCCGGCGTGACCGCGCGTTTCAACCTCAATCTGCTGCTGCGCATCAACCGCGAGCTCGGCGGCAATTTCGATCTGTCCGCCTTCGTGCATCGCGCGATCTACAATCGCGAACAGCATCGCATCGAGATGCATCTGGTCGCGCGGAAGCCGCAGTCGGTGCGGCTGCTCGGCACGACCATCGCGTTCCGTGCCGGCGAGAGCATCCACACCGAGAACAGCTACAAATACAGCATCGAACGGTTCGGCGCGCTGGCGCGCGGTTCGGGCTGGAAGGTCCAGACCGTGTGGACCGATGCGGCGAAGATGTTCTCCGTTCAGGCGCTGGTCGCAGAACCGTGAGCCTTCGGCTTCGAACGCAGTGACAGCGTCTCCCACAGCGCGACGATCGCCAGCAGCGCGCTCGTCAGCGCCGAGAGGATCAGCGGCGGCAGCTCGGTCGCAAACCAGCCGAGACCGGCCAGGGCGAGCAGGCCCGCCCCGTGGGACAGCTGAAGGAATCCGCGCACTTCGCGCTTGAACAGGACGGTCCCGATCAGAAACACAAACGGCCCTCCAATCGTCACGGCGGCCGTCTTGAAATCGGTGTGTCCCGCAGGATGCTTGAGCACGATCTCGTCGGACACGGCCGTCAGGATGATGCCGGCCACGATCGGCATGTGCAGATAGGTGTAGGCGGATCGCGCGACGAGCCCGGACCGGGTCGATCGCGAAATCATCTCGGAGCCGGCCTCGGCGCCACGGTTGAAGTACACCGCCCACATCGCGACGGTCCCGATGAAGGCGCAGGCGAAGGCGGCGACGTTGGCAGAGGTCCAGTCGAGATCGGCAAGGGTCGCGCCGGTCACGACGATCGATTCGCCGAGCGCGATGATGATGAAGAGCGCGCAGCGCTCGGCCATGTGGCCGCCCTCGACCATCCAGTCTTCCACCGTCGATGCCCCAAGGCCCGGCACCCAGAAGCGAACGGCGGGCGAGATGTATTCGAGCGTCAACGCTGCGGCCCACAACCCCATCCGCACGGAGCCCTCAGCCAGGCCACCGAGCAGCCACAGCACGGCGGAGGCGATGAGCCAGGCGAGAATGCGGATGGCGTTACGGCGAACGGCCACCCTGTGCGGCGGTGTCGCCATCCACCAGAAAGCGGTCCGGCCGACCTGCATGGCCGCATAGGCGATGGCAAACCATAGGCCACGATCGTCGAACGCCCGCGCGATCGACATCGACAGCACGAGGCCGGCGAGCATCAAGGCAAACAGGAGGCTGCGGACCAGCGCCTTCTCGGGGTCGAGCCAGTTGGTGACCCAGGCGGTGTAGACCCACACCCACCATACGGCGAGAAACAGGACGGCGGTCTGCACGGCTCCGAGGAGCGTGAAATGACCGATCAGATAATGCGAGATCTGCGTGACCGCGTAGACGAAGACGAGATCGAAAAACAGCTCGACGAAGGTGACGCGGCTGTGCTGGTTCGGCTCGATGACGCGGAACAGCGCACCACGCGGATTGTCCACCGCCATCTCCCCCCCGATGCGTTGCGGCCGCCGTTCTCTCAGCGCTGCTCCGGCACCCCGGTCTGCAACGCCAGGGCATGCAGGACGTCGCCCATCTGGCCGCGCAGCGACTGGTAGACGAGCTGATGTTGCTGCACGCGGGACTTGCCGCGGAAGGCCTCGGAGATCACCGTCGCGGCATAATGGTCGCCGTCGCCGGCGAGATCACGGATCGTCACCTGGGCGTCCGGGATGGCGGCCTTGATCATCTGCTCGATATCGTGGGCATCCATGGGCATCCCAGTGCATCTCCTTCTGTCCGGCGGCAAACTGATGCAGAGCCCCAGAGACATGCTCTGCTGCCCCCTCAGTGGCCCGTTCGACGCATCGAATCAAGGCGCTCTCGCGCGACCGTGATGATGAAATCTAGCGCGAACCGCTTTCGAGGTCACGCCCGGAACCACTATATACCAGCCTCAGACGAGATGGCGTGGACCGGGTGACGCACCCGAAACGGGACGAGGAGGGTTCATATGAAGCTGCCAGGGCCGGACCACCCGATCACGATTACCCGCAATCCAAAGCGAATTCGCGTGCTCGCCGACGGTATGGTCATCGCTGATACCACCAGTGCGTTGACGCTGAAGGAGGCGAGCTATCCGGCGGTTCAATACGTGCCGCGGGCCGACGCCAACATGGCGGCCCTGCAAAAGACCGATCGCGTGACCCATTGCCCCTACAAGGGGGATGCCAGCTATTTCAGCGTCAGCGCCAACGGCAAGACGCTCGACAACGCGATCTGGAGCTATGAGACGCCTTTTCCAGCCATGGCCGAGATCGCAGATCATCTGGCGTTCTATCCCGACAAGGTGCGAATCGAGGAAATTCCTTCAAGTTGACCTTGCCTGAGATCGCCGGCCGGTCGGCTTGGAGCCAGCCGGCCCGGCGTCTGTTCGTCAGCAGCCTCTCGGCACGCTAGACCCTGAAGATCGTGAGCCCGAGAATCAGGAGCACGAGGAAGATCACCAGGAAGATGTAGAACAGGATCCGCGCGATATCTGCGGAAGCTGCCGAGATACCCGTGAAGCCGAGTATGCCGGCGATCACCGAGATCACGAAGAACAGCAGCGCCCATTTGAGAAGAGTCACGGTATCGTCCTCCAGTCCAGCGCCGTGCCGGCGCGTTCGCCTCACTAACGACGGTGTCTGGAACCGGTTCCTTCAGCGCTGGGAGGACCCGGGAGGATTTCCGCAACTTCGGAACAGGTGGCACGTAACTTCGTACATCGCCGGTTCGTAACGACATCAAGTGCAAAAAAACGTCGGGATGTGTGAGAAACCGGCTTGCGGGCCGGGGCGCTTGCTGATTTTGCAGCATTGGAAACGAGATCTATAGTCGGGCACGGCAGCAGCGGTGCTGGGGGAGCACATGGTCATATCGGTTACGCAATCGGCGGCCGCCGCCAAGGTCGAGCTTCAGGCCCGTCCACGCGCCCGCGCGCGCAACGCAGCGCTGGATCATGCCCGGACATTTCTCACGCTGGTGGTCCTGCTGCACCACGCCGTGATTCCCTACACCTATTTCGGGCACACCGATCCGACCTCCTTCCTCGGCTTCGACGGCATCGTGCTGGCCACCGACAGCTTCTTCATGGCCATGTTCTTCTTCCTGTCGGGCCTGTTCGTGTGGTCGGGCCTTGCCCACAAGACGACGCTGCAATTCCTGCGCGACCGCCTGCTCCGCCTCGGGCTGCCTTTCGCGATCGCCGCGCTGACCCTGATCCCTCTCGCCTATTATGCGATCGAGCTGCGCGCCAATCCGGACACCAGCTTCTCAGCCTTCTGGTGGAAGACCGTGACCGTCGGCCCTTGGCCGAGCGGACCGATCTGGTTCATATGGGTGCTGCTGGCGTTCGACACCTCGGCAGCCCTGCTTTATCGGGTGTCGCCGCGCCTCCTCGAGCCGCTCAACAACCTGTCGCAGCGCGGCTTTGCGCAGCCGCGGGATTTCTTCTTCATTTTCCTGCTGATCACGGGCCTGCTCTACATTCCGGCGCGGCTGTATTTCGGACCGACACATTGGTTCGAGGCCGGGCCGTTCTCGGTTCAGGCCAGCCGCGTGCTGCTCTACGCCGCCTATTTCTACGTCGGCGCCGGCATCGGCTCGGCCAATTTCGAGCGCGGCCTGCTGGCCGCCGAAGGACAGATGTCGCAACGCGGCCTCGGCGCCTGGATCGTCGTGACGCTCGTGCCGTATGTGCTGCTCTGGGTGCTGATCACGATCAAGCGCGAGGTGCTCGACAACCCGCCGGTGCTGCCGCATTGGTACGAGGGAGCCTACGGCTTCTTGTTCGTGATCTTCAGCGCTGCGATGATGTTCGCGATCCTGTCCTACTTCCTCAACCACCGCCGCTCGGAGTTCTCCGTGCTCGATCGCATGCAGGCGGACGCCTACGGCATGTTCCTCGTGCACTATCCGATCGTGCTGTGGATCCAGTACTGGCTGTTCGACCTCAATCTGCCGGCCGTCGCCAAGGCCACGATCGCCTTCATCGGCAGCGTGCTCCTGAGCTGGGGCGCGACCTGGGTGCTGCGGCAGATTCCGGGCGCGAAGAACGTGCTGTAAGCACGCATCTGCTTCCGTCCGTCATTGCGAGGAGCGAAGCGACGAAGTAATCCAGCAGTCCCGCCGGAGCCCTGGATTGCTTCCGCCTACGCTCTTCGAGCTTCGGCTTACAGGTCGCTTCGCTCGCAATGACGAATGTGGAAGGGGCGCCGCGCTAACAAACTCCGCTGTCGTCCCTGCGAACGCAGGGACCCATAACCACAGGGTGTTGTTGTTGGCGCAGGTCAACGACCAGCCCGCCTGACAACTCCGGTCACGGAGTATGGGTCCAGGATCAGCGCCATGACGGCGCGTGGCGCCGTCATGGCTTGTCCGGGACGACGGCGGTGGGTTATGCGGCGCTACCGCCCATGTAGCTCGGCAGCCAGCTTTCGAAGCGGGTCTTCAGCGCGGCGATCTCGAGGGAGGCTTCGCCGGCAATGGCCAGCGCGGTCCCGCCGGTGGTGCCGATGCGCGTGCACGGCACGTTCGCGCCGCGCATCTTGGCGAGCACGCGGCCGGCCTCGGTCTCGGGCACCGTCACGAGATAGCGGGCCTGGTCCTCGCCGAACCAATAGGCATGCGGCACGATCGAAGCGGGTGCCGCCAGCAGCCGCGCGCCGATGCCGGAGGCCATGGCCATCTCGGCGAGCGCGACCAACAGGCCGCCGTCGGACAGGTCATGTGCCGCCGTCGCGGTGCCCGCGTGGATCATGCCGCGCACGACGTCGCCGATGCGCTTCTCGGCAGCCAGGTCGACGGGCGGCGGGGCGCCCTCCTCGCGGCCGCAGACGTCGCGCAGATAGGCCGACTGTCCGAGCCAGCCATGGGTCTCGCCAATCAACAGGATCGCCTCGCCATCGGCCTTGAAGGCAATGCTGGCGGACTTGGTGAAGTCGTCCAGCAGGCCGACACCGCCGATCGAGGGTGTCGGCAGGATCGCGCGGCCGTTGGTCTCGTTGTAGAGCGAGACGTTGCCGGACACGACCGGGAAGTCCAGCGCGCGGCAGGCTTCCGAGATGCCCTTCAGGCAGCCGACGAACTGGCCCATGATCTCGGGCCGCTCCGGATTGCCGAAATTGAGGTTGTCGGTGATCGCCAGCGGTCGGCCGCCGACGGCCGTGATGTTGCGCCAGGCCTCGGCGACGGCCTGCTTGCCGCCCTCGAACGGGTCGGCCTCGCAATAACGCGGCGTGACGTCGACGGTGAGCGCCAGGCCCTTTGGCCCATCCTGCACGCGCACCACGGCGGCGTCGCCGCCGGGGCGCTGCACGGTGTTGCCGAGAATGACGTGGTCGTACTGCTCCCAGATCCAGCGCTTCGAGCACAGGTCCGGCGTCGCGATCAGCTTCTCCAGCGCCGGGATGATGTCCATCGGCGGCTTGACCTCGCGGGCATGGATCACCGGCAGCACGGGCGACGCGACATGCGGGCGGTCATACAGCGGCGCCTCGTCGCCGAGCTCCTTGATCGGCAGATCGGCCATGACGTCGCCGCCATGCTTGACGACGAAGCGCTTGCTCGGGGTTGTGTAGCCGACCACGGCGAAGTCGAGTCCCCATTTGCGGAAGATCGCCTCGGCTTCCTTTTCCTTCTCGGGCTTGAGCACCATGAGCATGCGCTCCTGGCTTTCCGAGAGCATCATCTCGTAGCCGCTCATGCCGGCCTCGCGGGTCGGCACCGCATCGAGATCGAGGTCGACGCCAAGATCGCCCTTGGCGCCCATCTCCACCGCCGAGCAGGTCAGGCCCGCCGCGCCCATATCCTGGATCGCGATCACGCAATCGGCGGCCATGATCTCCAGGCACGCCTCCAGCAGCAGCTTCTCGGCAAAGGGATCGCCGACCTGCACCGTCGGGCGCTTCTCCTCGGACGAGTCGTCGAACTCCGCCGAGGCCATCGAGGCGCCGTGGATGCCGTCGCGGCCGGTCTTGGAGCCCAAATAGACGATCGGCATGTTCACGCCGGAGGCCGCCGCGTAGAAGATCTTGTCGGCGTCGGCGAGGCCGACCGCCATGGCGTTGACCAGGATGTTGCCGTCATAGCGGGTGTGGAAGCGGGTCTGGCCGCCGACCGTGGGCACACCGAAGGAATTGCCGTAGCCGCCGACGCCGGCGACGACGCCGGACACCAGATGCCGGGTCTTGGGATGCTCCGGCGCGCCGAACGATAGCGCGTTCAGGCAGGCGATCGGGCGCGCGCCCATCGTGAACACGTCGCGCAGGATGCCGCCGACGCCGGTTGTCGCACCCTGGTACGGCTCGATGTAGCTCGGGTGGTTGTGGCTCTCCATCTTGAACACGACGGCCTGGCCGTCGCCGATGTCGATCACGCCGGCGTTCTCGCCCGGCCCCTGGATCACCCACGGCGCCTTGGTCGGCAGGCCCTTGAGATGGATGCGCGACGACTTGTACGAGCAGTGCTCGTTCCACATCGCCGAGAAGATGCCGAGCTCGGTGAAGGTCGGCACCCGCCCGATCAGCTTCAGAATGCGCTCGTACTCGTCGGGCTTCAGGCCATGGGCGGCGACGAGCTCGGGGGTGATCTGCGGTTCATTGCGCATGGAGATGCCTTTGCCCGTGGGCCGCTGGTCCCTTAAACCCTGCTTCATAAATACAGAGGCCAAGTGGGAAAAGGCCTTTTACGGCCCTCATCCGCCCTGTCCAGAGCTTTGGCCGGGACCGTCTGGCGGGATATTTGCAGATTTGCGACCGATCGGATTTAAGACGGTAAATCAACAGTTAAAGGCCCCGCGACGTGCACGACCTGACCCGTTCCGCCTTCGAGAACCGCCCCGGCATCCACATCGCCACATCAGGCGAATTTGCCGGCTGGCGCACCTGGATGCGCGACAGCTACGAATCCCACACCGGCCCGTTCTGGCACCGCATGGAGGACGACGGCTCGATCCGCTGCGCCTTCAGGGTCGAGAAGAAGCATCTGAACGGCGGCGGCAACGTCCATGGCGGCTGCCTGATGACCTTCGCGGACTACTGCCTGTTTGCGTTCGCCGCGCCGATCATGCAGGGGCCGGGTGTCACGGTGTCGTTTTCGTCGGAATTCCTCGATGCCGCGCGCGAGGGCGAGCTGATCGAGGCCACCGGCGAGGTCACCCGCGCCGGCGCCTCGCTGATCTTCCTGCGCGGCATGCTGCATTCGGGGACGAAGCCGCTGTTCTCGTTCTCCGGCACCATCAAGCGGGTGAAGCGGCGGACGCCGGACGCGGCGAGCTCGCCGTAGCCTGACGTGAAGCCGTAGAGCCCGTGAGCCAATTGAGTTTTTGGGCTCATTGATGGCGAAGATTGTGACAGCCGCAGGATGACCGTGCT
>NZ_JBNPTO010000031.1:0-41859 GCF_051167715.1 Bradyrhizobium sp. HKCCYLS20291
CCTGTGGTACCTGCCGCCTGCATTTTTTTCGCAGGCGGGCCACGGGCGCGGCCAGCGCCCGGCCTTCCCTGCGCCCTCTGTTATTCGAGGGCGGTGAGTTTCAGCACAGCTCGGGCGCATCGTGTCGCGAGGACGAAGGCGCATGTCTTGAACTCTGTCCCGGAGGCAACGCCCGCGCGTCAACCTCAACTGTCGTCCCGGACAAGCGCGAAGCGCGCCGATCCGGGACCCATAACCACAGGGTTCAATTGTTTTGCACGGGACTCTCGGCCTGCCTGTTTCAGACATCACGCGGTATGGGTCCCGGCGTTCGCCGGGACGACGCCGGTGGTGTGACGCGCGATGGGCCATTGCAAAGGCTGGCGTCATGTGGCGCCAAGTCCCGGAGATCTCAGTCGTTGCAGGCGCGCTCGCCGTTACCGACCTCCAGCTCCGCTCAATCCCTCCGCCCCGGCGTCTGAATGAATCCCCTGTTCCAGGTCGGGCTGATCAGGATTTCATTGACGCACACCCGTGGCGGCAGGCTCGCCACGAACGCGATGGTGCGGCCGAGGTCCTCGGGCTGCAGCATGCGGGCCTGCTCCTCTGCGCTCGGCACCACCGGGCGCTGCTCCAGGATCGGCGTGGCGACCTCGCCCGGCATCAGGCAGCAGGCGCGCAAGCCGTTCGCACATTCCTCCATGTTGAAGGAGTGCGTCAGCGCCAGCACCGCATGCTTGGTCGAGGTGTAGGCCGGGCCCGGCATCTTCGAGACGTGACGGCCGGCCCAGGACGAGACGTTGATGATGGTGCCGTCCTGCTGCCTGCGCATCGCCGGCAGCACCGCCTTCATGCAGTACAGCACGCCGTTGAGATTGATCTCGACCAGCTGGTTCCAGCCGTCCAGCGTCATGTCGTTCCAGCTCCGCTTCGGCACGTTGACGCCGGCGGAGTTGACCACGAGATCGATCCGGCCGTGCCGCGCCAGGATGGCGTCCGCCACCGCCTGCACGTCGGCGGCCTTGGCGACGTCGAGCGGAACGGCCTCGGCCACCCCGCCATTCGCCGCCACCTTCGCCACCACGGCCTCCAGCGCCGCCTTGCGCCGGCCCGACACGATCACGGTCCAGCCCTCGGCCGCCAGCGCCAGCGCGCCGGCCTCGCCGATGCCGGTGCCGCCGCCGGTGATCCACGCGATCCGTTTCCCCTTGGTCATATCGTTGCGTCTCCCGTTGCCTTCGAAAGGGCGTTTTTGCTAGAGCAGCCTCGAACAGAGACGGCCATCCTGGCGGCGCCGCCGCTGCCATCCGCCGTCCGGCCCTTTTCGTCTTCGTCGAGCCCGATGTTCCGCCGGCTGAAACAGCCGGCCCGGCGGTGCTCTTGAGGGGAATGTTGCATGAACCAAGCCGTCAACGCCAATTTGTTCGCCCGCCTGTTCGATGGCCTCGACGATCCCAGCCGTCTCGCGATCGAGACCCATGACGGCCAGCGCATTAGCTATGGCGACCTCGTCGCGCGGGCCGGGCAGATGGCGAATGTGCTGGTAAGCCGGGGCGTCAAGCCGGGCGATCGCGTCGCGGCGCAGACCGAGAAATCCGTGTCGGGCCTGGTGCTCTATCTGGCGACTGTGCGCGCCGGCGGCGTCTATCTGCCGCTCAACACCGCCTATACGCTCAATGAGCTCGACTATTTCATCGGCGACGCCGAGCCGACGGTCGTGGTTTGCGATCCTGCCAAGGCGGAGGGTATCGGCGCGCTCGCGGCCAAGGTCGGCGCCAAGGTGGAAACGCTCGATGCGTCGGGCAGGGGCTCGCTGACGGACGCGGCGGACAAGGCGGACAGCGCGTTCACGACCTTGCCGCGCGGCGCGGACGATCTCGCCGCCATTCTCTATACTTCGGGCACCACCGGCCGATCCAAGGGCGCGATGCTGTCCCACGACAATCTCGCCTCGAACTCGCTGACCCTGATCGACCACTGGCGCTTCACCAAGGATGACGTGCTGATCCACGCGCTGCCGATCTATCACACCCACGGCCTGTTCGTGGCCAGCAACGTGACGCTGTTTTCGCGCGCGGCGATGATCTTTCTGCCGAAGCTCGATCCCGACCTGATCATCAACCTGATGGCGCGCGCCACGGTGCTGATGGGCGTGCCGACCTTCTACACGCGGCTGCTGCAGAACCCGCGGCTGTCGAAGGAGACGACCCGCCACATGCGTCTCTTCATCTCCGGCTCGGCGCCGCTGCTCGCGGAGACCCACCGCGAATGGTTCGCGCGCACCGGCCACGCCGTGCTCGAGCGCTACGGCATGACCGAGACCAACATGAACACGTCGAATCCGTATGACGGCGAGCGCGTGCCCGGTGCGGTCGGCTTCCCGCTGCCCGGCGTGTCCGTGCGCGTCACCGATCCCGAAACGGCCAAGGAGCTCGCGCGCGACGACATCGGCATGATCGAGGTCAAAGGCCCGAACGTGTTCAAGGGCTATTGGCGGATGCCGGAGAAGACGAAGTCCGAATTCCGCGACGATGGCTTCTTCATCACCGGCGATCTCGGCAAGATCGACAGCCAGGGCTACGTCCATATCGTCGGCCGCGGCAAGGATCTGGTGATCTCCGGCGGCTTCAACGTCTATCCGAAGGAGATCGAGAGCGAGATCGACGCCATGCCGGGCGTCGTGGAGTCGGCCGTGATCGGCGTGCCGCATGCCGATTTCGGCGAGGGCGTCACCGCCGTCGTGGTGCGCCAGCCCGGCGCCGACATCAGCGAGGCCGGTGTGCTCAAGGGCCTCGATGGCCGGCTCGCCAAGTTCAAGATGCCCAAGCGCGTGTTCGTGGTCGACGAGCTGCCGCGCAACACCATGGGCAAGGTGCAGAAGAACGTGCTGCGTGACCAGTACAAGGACATCTATACGAAGTGACGGAGACGCGATGACCGGGCGGATGACGCGCGAGCAGGCCGAGGCGATTCAGCATCATCTACTCGATGCCTCGCGCGCCCTCGGACGCGCTGCGTCCGCCCTGGTCGATGTCGAAGACGACGAGAGCGGAGCGCTGTCGGCTGCGATGGTCGATGTCTCATCGCGGCTCTATCGGGATCTGCTCCAACCTGTCTACGCGCGGTTCCCCGACTTGGCTGTGCCGATGCAAGTCGTCGGGACAGTCAGGCATTTGCGTTGGGAGGATGTCGCGCTGCCGCCGTCCATCACGGAATCGGATCTCGATGGTCTCATCTTTTCGCTGCTGAAGCCCGGCTGGATCAATCTAGCGGTGATCCTCGTCTTGGCATCGCGGCGATGCGAGGAGCTGTCCTGGCCGCTGAATTTTGCGGAGATCGCTGCGCGGATCCAGGCGCTGGTCGACGCTGGCCGCATCGAGCATGAGGGCGATCTTCAAAGGTTGGGTGCAGGCGACGTGCGGCTGCCAGCCTTGAAGGACGAGGGCCAGGATGGTGGACGGACGAACGATCTCGGCCGGTGATAGCTCAGCGCTGCCGACAGAGCATGAGACCCGCGAGCGCGGCCAGCGGCGGCGCGGCGCAGATCAGCACGAATTCGAGCACGGCAAGCCACGCGATCTCGTGCTGAATAGCCAGCGCCAGGCAGGCGGCGAACAGTCCGGCTGCGGTGAAGCCGAGGATGCAGGTCAGCGGCTCCTCGGCCGGCTCTTGCGACGACACCTTGCGCGCCGGCAGCGCCGCCGGGCGTTCGGGTGTCGTCGGTCTGACCGTTTGAAGCGGCATCGGCGTGCCCCTGCACCGCGAGGTTTGTTGCGACTTGGCGAGATTAGGCCGCTTCGGCGTCCCCGGACATGCGGCAAAATGGACCCATGCCGTGCGCCTTTCCTTGCGCCGTCGGCCACGAGGAACGCGTGGGCCAGCGGTGATTTGCCGAAACAAGGGGACGAAACCGGAGCGCCGTTGGGGACTGATTGTCCCGCGAATCGCTCCGGTCAGGTTTGCAGATTCACGGGCCTTACGGGCCTCGCGTCTGCAAACCCGATACGGCGAAGACCGTAGTTAAGCGGTGAATCAATGACCTAGGATTGGCGCTATTTTACAGCTCGGACGTGGTCGCCGCGGCTTCAGCGGAGGGATAGAAATGAACCGAAATTCGCAACGAGGGCAGGTTGATAGGGTCTGGTATACCACGGCGGCGATTGGTCCTTTTTCCACTGCCGCCGTAGTACTGAATCGCTGTTCGGTTTCCAGCCATTTGGCCGTTGCAACACCTGTTCCTTCTCCGTAAATAAAGCCCGCCTTGCCGATCCACACGGCCGCAAGCCCCTTCCGTTCACGGCCCACAAGAAATCATCAAAGCAACCAATGACAGCCAGGATCGAACGACCGCTTTCGCCGCATCTGCAAACCTACCGCTGGACGCTGACGATGATCTTGTCGATCGTCCATCGCGCCACCGGTGTTGCACTTTATTTCGGGACGCTGCTGCTGGCCTGGTGGCTGATCGCCGCCGCGTCCGGTCCAAGCGCCTATTCCTATGTCCAGGGCTTCATGGCGAGCTTTCTCGGTCGCCTGATCGTGTTCGGCTACACCTGGGCGCTGCTGCACCATCTGTTGTCCGGCATCCGCCACTTCGTCTGGGACCTCGGCTACGGCTTCAAGCCCAATGAGCGCGAGACGCTCACCTGGGGTGCACTGATCGGCGGCATCTTCCTGACCGTTCTGGTGTGGATCGTGGCTTACGCAGTGGGAGGCGGCCGATGAGCGACGCACGCGCGAAATCGATGCGGACCCCGCTCGGCCGCGTCCGCAACCTCGGTGCGGCGCATTCCGGCACCGGTGATTTCTGGCGCCAGCGCATCACCGCGGTCGCGATGACCCTGCTGATCGTGCCGGTCGTCGTGGTGGTGATCATGCTGCTCGGTCGCAATCAGGCCGGCGCCGCGCAGATCCTCGGCTCGCTGCCGATCGCGCTGATCATGCTGCTGTTCGTGGTCGCGAGCTGCTGGCACATGAAGATCGGCATGCAGGTGATCATCGAGGACTACGTCCATAGCGAGCCGATCAAGCTCGTCGCCGTGATGGCCAACAACTTCTTTGCCGTGACCGTGGCGATCGCCTCGATCTACGCCCTCATCAAACTGTCCACTGGAGTCTAGCGAATGGCCGGCGGAGCAAATGGCAGCGCGAACGGCGCGCCCGCGACGAACGGAAAAGCCTATCCGATCGAGGACCACACCTACGACGTCGTCGTGGTCGGCGCCGGCGGCGCCGGTTTGCGAGCCGTGGTCGGCTGCAGCGAAGCGGGCCTGCGCACGGCCTGTATCACCAAGGTGTTTCCGACCCGCTCGCACACCGTCGCGGCGCAGGGCGGCATCTCGGCCTCGCTCGGCAACATGCACCAGGACGACTGGCGCTGGCACATGTACGACACCGTCAAGGGATCGGACTGGCTCGGCGACCAGGACGCGATCGAGTACATGGTGCGCAACGCGCCCGACGCGGTCTATGAGCTCGAGCATTGGGGCGTGCCGTTCTCGCGCACAGAGGACGGCAAGATCTACCAGCGTCCGTTCGGCGGCATGACCATGGACTACGGCAAGGGCCAGGCGCAGCGCACCTGCGCCGCCGCCGACCGCACCGGCCACGCGATGCTGCATACGATGTATGGCCAGTCGCTGCGCCATGCTGCGGAGTTCTTCATCGAGTTCTTCGCCATCGACCTGATCATGGACGACCAGGGCGTCTGCCGCGGCGTCATCGCGATCAAGCTCGACGACGGCACGCTGCACCGCTTCCGCGCCCAGACCACCATCCTGGCGACCGGCGGCTATGGCCGTGCCTATGCCTCCTGCACCTCGGCGCACACCTGCACCGGTGACGGCGGCGGCATGGCGCTGCGCGCCGGCCTGCCATTGCAGGACATGGAGTTCGTCCAGTTCCATCCGACCGGCATCTACGGCTCAGGCTGTCTGGTGACCGAGGGCGCACGCGGCGAGGGCGGCTATCTCGTCAACGCCGAGGGCGAGCGCTTCATGGAGCGCTATGCGCCGTCAGCCAAGGACCTCGCCTCGCGCGACGTCGTCTCGCGCGCAATGACCATCGAGATCCGCGAAGGCCGCGGCGTCGGCAAGAAGAAGGACCACATCTTCCTGCATCTCGACCACCTCGATCCGAAGGTGCTGCAGGAGCGCCTGCCGGGCATCTCTGAATCCGCCAAGATCTTCGCCAATGTCGACGTCACCCGCGAGCCGATCCCGATCGTGCCGACGGTGCACTACAACATGGGCGGCATCCCGACCAACTATCACGCCGAGGTGCTGACCAAGAAGGACGGCGACGACAACGCCATCGTCCCCGGCCTGATGGCGGTGGGCGAGGCGGCCTGCGTCTCCGTGCACGGCGCCAACCGGCTCGGATCCAACTCGCTGATCGACCTCGTCGTGTTCGGCCGCGCCGCCGCGCTGCGGCTCGCCGAGAAGCTGACGCCGAACGGCAAGCAGCCGGATCTGCCGAAGGATTCCGCGGATCTCGCGCTCGGCCGTCTCGACCGCTATCGCTACGCCTCCGGCGGCACGCCGACGGCGAAGCTGCGCGAGAGCATGCAGCACGTGATGCAGACCAATTGCGCCGTGTTCCGTACCGGCGAGGTGCTGCAGGAAGGCCACAACCTGATCCACAAGGTGCATGGCGGCGTCAGTGACATCGCCGTGTCCGACCGCTCGCTGGTGTGGAACTCGGACCTGATCGAGACGCTGGAGTTCGACAACCTCATCGCGCAGGCGGTGGTGACGATGGACTCGGCCAACAACCGCACTGAGAGCCGCGGCGCACATGCCCGCGAGGATTTCCCGGATCGCGACGACAAGAACTGGATGAAGCACACGCTGGCGTGGCTCGACAACAAGGACGGCAAGACCACGATCGATTTCCGCCCGGTGCACAACTACACCATGACCAACGACGTGCAGTACATCCCGCCCAAGGCACGCGTCTACTGATCGCGCGTGTACTGAGCCCCGTCCGTCAAAAGCAAGAAGGCCTCCCGAAATGGCTGAGTTCGCACTTCCGAAGAATTCGCAGATCACCGGCGGCAAGACCTGGCCGAAACCGGCCGGCGCCACCGAGGTTCGCGAGTTCAAGGTCTATCGCTGGAATCCGGACGACGGCAAGAATCCGAGCGTCGACACCTTCTATGTCGACGTCAACGATTGCGGTCCGATGGTGCTCGACGGCCTGATCTGGATCAAGAACCATATCGATCCGTCGCTGACCTTCCGCCGCTCCTGCCGCGAAGGTGTGTGCGGCTCCTGCGCGATGAACATCGACGGCCAGAACACGCTCGCCTGCACCAGGTCGATGCACGACGTGAAGGACGGCGCGGTGAAGGTCAATCCGCTGCCGCACCAGCCGGTCGTGAAGGACCTGGTGCCTGATCTCACCAACTTCTACGCGCAATACGCCTCGATCGAACCGTGGCTGAAGACGACCTCGCCGACGCCGCAGAAGGAATGGCGGCAGAGCCACGAGGATCGCGAGAAGCTCGACGGCCTCTACGAGTGCATCCTGTGCGCCTGCTGCTCGACCTCGTGCCCGAGCTACTGGTGGAACAGCCAGCGCTATCTCGGACCGGCGGCGCTGCTGCAGGCGAATCGCTGGGTCAAGGACAGCCGCGACGAGGCCACCGGCGAGCGGCTCGACAATCTCGAGGATCCGTTCCGGCTGTATCGCTGCCATACCATCATGAACTGCGCCAAGGCCTGCCCGAAGGGGCTGAACCCGGCCGAGGCGATCGCCGAGCTCAAGCTCAAGCTGGTCGAGCGGCAGATCTAGCCGCCGGACGTTCGCTACGAATATCGCCAGATGCTCCTCGGAATCGGGTGGTGTCTGGCTGGTAGCGATCGCCAAGCAGGCTACATCGATGCGTCGATCACCGCTGTCCCTGCTGTTCGATCTGCATCGCCTCGATCGCGATCTCAAGCGGCTGCCCTGCCCGCTCTGCAAGGCGGATCAGCCGCAACAGGTCCTGAGCCGCGACCGCTATTTCCTGCGTGTCGATCTCTCGATCTGCCAGGTCTGCGGCGCCATCTATCTCGCGCGCGGCCTGACCGGCGCGGCCGCACAGCGCTTCTACCGTGACATCTATCAGCGCCTGATGGCGGCCGAGAACCTCTCGCCCCCCGCCCTCGGCCAGGCGCGGCTCGCCGCCGGCTATCGCGTCAACGCGATTCGCAACGTCGTCGGCGCTCTTGATGACGTGATCGACATCGGCGCCGGCCACGGCTTCTTCCTGGCGGCCTGCCGCGACGCCGGCAGCGCGAGCTTCTGGGGCATCGAGCCCGGCGGACCGCAGCGTCGCTACGCCGAGGACCAGCTCGAGCTGCGCGGGCGCGTCGGCGGCGGCGATTTCACCTCGCCGGAGGGCGCGCCGTTCCAGCCGGCCATCGTCACCCTGTTCCACGTCCTGGAGCATCTCGAAGATCCCGGCGCGACGCTCGACACGATTGCCGGCTGGCTGCCGCGCGACGGCTGGCTGGTGATCGAGGTCCCCGACCTCGCGCGATGGTCGGAGATCGGCCTGAACTACGTTCATGTGTCGCATCGCAGCTACTTCACCGCCGCCACGCTGACCGGCCTGCTGACCCGGCATGGCTTTCGCGTCCACACCGTGCAGCAGGAGCTCTACGGTATCCATCCGACCAATCTCCGAGTCTTCGCGCGGGCCGGGGGTGCCGAGCCGACGGCGCTCGCCGTGCCGGATGCGCTGCGGCTGCGCGACGAGATCCGCCGCCAGATGCAGCCGTGGCGGCTCGCGGACGGCTATCCGCGGGTGGCGCGGCGGCTCGGCAAGCTCGCCCTGGCCGGCCGATGACCTGATCTATCGCGATCGCGCGGCCAGCACCTCGCGATAGACATCGAGATGGGCGTCGGTCATCCGATCGGCACCGAACATCGCCAGGCAGCGCTCACGCGCGTGCTGCCCCATCGCCGTCGCGAGCTCCGGCTCGTCGTGCAGGCGACGCATCGCCGCCGCGAGCGCGCGCGGGTCCGCTGGCGGCACGACGAGCCCGGTCAGGTCGGCGATATTGACGTAGCTCGTGCCGGTGCCGATCTCGGTCGAGATCATCGGCTTGCCGTAGAGCGCGCCCTCGAGCAGCGCCACGCCAAACGCTTCGGACCGCAGATGCGACGGCAGCACCACGGCGCCGCAGAGCGAGAGAACGGCCGCCTTGTCGGCCTCCGACAGGCTGCCGAGGAAGGTGACGTGCGGGGCTCCGCGCGCCAGCCGTCGCAGGCGGCCCTCCATCGGGCCGGCTCCCACGATCACCGTCGGAAGCCCGGTCAGCCGGGCGGCGTCGATCAGGAACGGCAGGCCCTTGTAGGCCCTGAGCACGCCCACGAACAGCACGAAGCCCTCGCCCAGCCGCTCGCGCCACGACCTCACGGCCTGTGCCTCGGGCTCGGGGTAGGATCGCGGATCGAGCCCGATCGGAATCACGCTGACCTTGTCCACATAGGCCTGCAGCATCTCGCTCGTCAGCAGATAGTTCGGCGAGGTCGCAACGATGCGATCCGTATGCGTCAGGAAGCGGCGCGCCAAGGGCCGGTAGAGGCGCAGCAGCTGCTTCTGCCGGACGATGTCGGAGTGATAGGTGACGACGCTCGGTCTGTCCTTCGACAGCGCTAGATGCAGGGCATCCATGAACGGCCAGGGATAGTGGAAGTGCACGATATCAGCGTCGCGGGACAGCTGCTGAAACCGGCGCGGTGCAGCGAGGGAGAAGCCGGTCGAGGCGATTTCGAAGCTCTGAGGGACGCGGTGAATGCGATAGCCGTTGCGCTGCAGGTCGGGCAGGTCGCCGGAGGCGGGCGACAGCGCCAGAAGATCGACCTGCACGCTGCGGCGGGCCAAGCCGGTGGCGAGCTGGTCGATGACGAGCGGAATGCCGCCGATCGTCTCGGGCAGACAAGCCTTGTAGACGTGCAGGACCTTCATCGGCGGCGGGCCCTCGTCATGCCGCCAGCTCGCGATAGGCCGCGCCGGTCAGTTGCGCGCAGCGCTCCCAACTGAAGCGGGCGGCACGGTTGAGGCCACGCGCGCGCGCCTGCTCTCGCCATGTCTCGTCGTCGAGTCCCTGCGCGATGGCCTCCGCGAGCGATCGCGGATCATGCGGCGATACCATCCTCGCTGCGTCACCCCCGGCCTCTGCCAGCGCCGGCGCATCGGAGCATACGACCGGCACCCCGGAGGCCATCGCTTCGAGCGGTGGGAGACCAAACCCCTCGTACAGCGAGGGATAGACGAACAGCCGTGCGCCGGCCATCAATGCCGGAAGCTGCCGGTCCGGCACGTAGCCGAGATAGATGAGCCAGCCGTCGCGCACAGCCCTTGAGATCTGTCGATGAAGATCCGCACTCTCCCAGCCGCGATCTCCGGCCAGCACGAGCGGGCAGCGCTGGCGTTGCTGCGCCGGCAGACTCGCGAACGCGTCGAGCAGAACGGTCAAATTCTTGCGCGGCTCGACGGTCCCGACCGAGAGGCAATAGCCGCCAGGCTGCACGGGCAAACCGGACAACGCCGCCTTCAGCGCGGCAGGCTCGTGGGGATGAAATTCCGGCCCGATGCCGAGCGGTGTGACCCTGATCCGGTCGGGATCGACGCCAAGAACCCGCGTGATCTCGGCCTTGGAGAATTCCGACACGGTCAGGATTCGCGCCGCGCGGCGCACGGCCAAGGCGACCTCCTTATGCATGTAGCGCACGCGATCAGGCCGGTGATACTCGGGCGCGGTGAATGCGGAGACGTCGTGGATGGTCACGATGCTGCGGCCGGGGAACACCGGGAGATAGTAGTTCGTGCCGTGGAAGATCGCCTCGGCGTGGCCACGCAGCGCCCGTGCGCGGCGGAGGCCGAGCTGATGCCGATACACAGCGGTCGGCAGGCTGAAGCCCGACAGCGCGTTGCGCAGGACCGGAACGAAGGGATGACCCGCGGCGGGGACGGGCAACGCATCGAGATGGCGGCTGCCTTGCATGAATGTCAGCGAGACGCCCGACTGCCGCGCAAGCGCGCGTGCCAGCTCGAGCGTGTAGCGTCCAACACCGGTCATCGGCTGACGCACCGCGTCGACGGTATAGATCACCTTCACCGGATCGCCCGCCGGTCTTGGCTCGCACACCCGCCTCCGCGAGCGGGTCCCGTGAGCTTGCGCAGGCCCCAGAGCACGGGCCGCAGCACGGGATAGGCAAAGCCGAGCCAGCGCGGCAACCGCATCCGCTTGATGTCGTCGCTGCTCGCCAGCGCCACCTGCGCCTGCGACCACCAGTGACGCCAGCCGCCGCGCAGGGCGAAGTGAGACAAACGCACGCGGGTCATGCCGAACGCCGTGTTCTCCAGCTCGGCCTCCCCTCCACCCGCCGTCATCGCGGCGAGCGCCACTCTGCCGAGCCTGCGCACCGCGCGATCCTGCGCCAGTACCTGTCGCGTGGCCGGGTCGAGCGGCGTCTCGAGCAGCTCGGCTGCGAGCCAGAGTGCCTGACCGACGGGACGCCGAAGGCCGATCTGGTCAGACAAGGTCAGGAGCCGCTGCGGCAGGTCGGCGCTGCTACTGAGGAGTACGTCGATATCGGCCAGCCACTTCAGGCGGCTCCAGGCGTGCAGCCCGCCGTGCAGACAAAGATAGGCGAGGAGCGTGTCGCCGCCCAACGTGCGCAGCGTTCTATCGCTGCCGATGCCGACGTCGCTCCAGCTCAGCTTCGCAGCCAGCAGATCGCCCAGCGCGGCATTCGGACATAGCCGCCAGTGCAGCTCGATCAGGATGCCGCTGTCGCGGTGGCGAAACTCCCATTCATTGAGCCGATGCGTCCACGCAGCGATATCGCCGCCCGGAAGCTCTCCGGCTGCAACGTAGCCAAGCTGCTGCAGCACATCAGTAGCACGTGCGAGGTCAGTGGGAGCGACGAATAGATCAAGATCGCGGCAATAGCGCCGTCCGACGTCGCCATAGAGCTGCATGGACAGCACCGGGCCCTTGAGGAAGCCGAGATCGATGTCCACGGCGCGGAATGCCGCGTCGAGTCGAATCGATTCGCTCGTGAGCACGAGGCCCGTGCGCGCGATCGCGCCGGCTTCCCGCGACAGGATCGCGCGCACGAACTCAGGCACTTCGGCCGCATGCGGCTGAAGGGCCCGATGCGCAAGACCTGCGATCCGATGGCGCTTGATGACGCGTAGCAGTTGCTGCCAATCGTCGACGCGGCCCACGGCACGTTCGACGGCCTGCGCCGACGTCCCGCGGACTGGTGCGCGCGTGCAGGCCAGCGCCAGCTGGAATGCTGCACTTTGCTGCGCCGATGGAGCCGCGAGCGCCCTCATGACGCAACGGCTCCAAACCAGCAGATGTCCGCGTTGCAATCCGTCTCGTCGACAGGAAAGCCCACATCATCAGAGCTTGATACGATGCGAGGCGGCTTACGCGATCTGAAGGTCATATCCGCGGCATCGCCTGCGCAAATCGGGAAACACTCGGATGAATGCGACGCGCAAATAATACCCTTCGCTGCTGTCTCGCGCCTGTCGAGGCCGCCCGCGGAGGGTGGACTTGCGTAGTCCGACTCCATAAGGCACGGAGGCGGGTGACACAAGCAAGGGCCGCCTGCTCCGGATCGATGCGCGGGTTCCCAACTGTACCGGAGTCCGGAATTTTCATGCGCGGCTGTCGGATTCTGAAGGTGCTGCAAACAGCCGAAAGCGGCGTTGCGTGCATACGCGCGGTCGCGTCATGTGCGGCCTGATCGCGATCCGAGGCGGCGACCCCGACCTGCTGCTGCGCGCCGCGCGGCGCGGGCTCGATGCCATCGCACATCGTGGTCCGGATGGCGAAGGTCTTCATGCCTGCGACAGCACCACCATCCTGGCGCATCGCCGGCTGTCCATCCTCGATCTCAGTGCGGCGGCGGCACAGCCCATGGTGTGCCCTGCGACCGGCAACGTGGTGGTCTTCAACGGTGAGATCTACAATTTCCTCGAGCTGCGCGCCGAGCTCGAAGGCCGCGGAGAGCGCTTCCGCGGCGACGGCGATACCGAGGTGCTCCTCGCCGGTTGGCGCATCTGGGGCCGCGACCTGTTCGCCCGCTGCGATGGCATGTGGGCGATCGTGATCTTCGAGCAGAGCTCGGGCGATCTGATCGCGTGTCGTGACCGCCTTGGTGTGAAGCCGCTGTATCTGCACCGCGTCGATCAAAGGATCATGCTGGCCAGCGAGATCGGGGCGGTCGCGGCGATGCGGGGAAGCTATCCTGACCCGAATCCGGGCTCCGTGTTCGATTTCCTGACGCTGGGTCTTTCCGGGCACACCCACGAGACATTCTTCCGCGGCATCGAGACCGTACCGCCGGGCGAGGTCTGGCGCATCGCCAGGGATGGCGTCACGACGTCATGGACCTATCACCGCTGGCCCCGTGTCGGTGAGGCGCCGCCGCTCGTCGCGGCCGATGCGCGCGAGCTGGTTTGCGGTTCCACCGCGCTGCGGCTGCGTTCTGACGTTCCGACCGTGGCGCTGCTGTCGGGCGGCCTCGACAGCTCGATCCTGACGACGACTGCGCTGGCCTGCGAACACCGGCCTCGCGTCACCTTCGCCGGCGCCTTCACCTACGGCTATGCGGATCGGGAGTTCGCACGCTTCGACGAGACCGAGGCGGCCGCGGCATTGATGCGCGGGCTCGGCGCACCAGAGCGCCATCATGTCTGCAGGGGCCGAGCGGTTCCGGATGAAATTGAGCTCGCCGCGCTCGTCCGCACCCAGGAGGAGCCGTTCAGCACGCCCTCCATCCTCGCCAGCTATCGTACCTACAAAGCGATCCGCGACACCGGCTACAAGGTCGCGCTCACGGGCGAGGGGGCGGACGAGGCCTTTGGCGGCTACTCGGCGCGCTACCAGCCCTTTGCCGTGCGCGATGCGCTGCATTCGGCGAACCTGACGGCGGCGCTGCGGCTCCTGCGCCGCGGCGCCCGGGTATCCCTGGTCGCCAACCGCATGGCCTGGGACCTTCCGCTTCCGCTTCTTGCGCGATTGCTCCGCGCCCGTCGCCCAAGCGTCGGCATGATCGCGCGGGAGCTGTGGTCTAAATCGCAGCTGCGGCTTGCTGTCTTGCAGGAGGACATGCGCGTCGACCTGCAGGAGCGGCTGCGGCGCGATGTGCTGTCGACCAGTCTTCCCCAGATCCTGCGCATCACCGACCGCAACGCCATGCGCTTCGGCGTCGAGGTGCGATCGCCCTTTCTCGACTATCGCCTTATTGAACGCGCCCTGGCCACGCCGTCTCAGCAGCTGATGGGATCGGGGCAGGGGAAGGAGCTGTTGCGGCGTGCCTTCTCCCACGACCTGCAGCCACGCGTGGCGTGGCAGAACAAATCCACCGGCTTCGGCCATGCCGAGCAGTTCCTGGTGTCGCGCATGCCGATTGCTCGGCTGCTCGACGATGTGCCGCCGGGACTCGACGCCTTCGTCGATGTCGCGCGGTTGCGAGCGGCCGCGAGCGGCGGCGACCTGCACCCGACCTTCTGGCTGGCCGTCTCGGTCGCGCTTTGGTATCGGAGCATCTATGGCTGAGCTCCATCCCACGCTGCCACGCGCCGAGAAATTGCGGTTCGCGTTGAAACCGGACAGCGGCTGCTGCCGGCTCTGCGGATCCGGCGCTCAGCAGCGGACCGTCGCGCCCGAATCTCATGTCGGCGCCGGCCAGGTGATCCGGCGCTGCGGCGTCTGCGCTGGTGTCTATCTTGCGCCCGATTTCACGGACGACAGTCTCGATCGGTTCTATCGCCACCACTATCGCCGCCTGTTTCCGTTCGAAGCGATGTGGGGCAGTGAGCGGCGCTTCTTCGCTTGGCGCGGGGATCGTGTCGTGGCTGCCTTGCGGTTCGCACGCGTCCAGCCGCATCTGGCGCGCGGGGCGCATCTCCTGGAGATGGGCTCCGGCTTCGGCGCCTTCCTCGGCGCAGCGGCAGGCGTGGACGGCATCCGGCTGTCGGCGACGGAGCCTGATATCACCAATCGGACAAGGCTCATCGGCGGCGCCGACGTGGCGTTCGTGCCGGACATCGACGCCGTGGCCGCTGGTGATCTCGACGTGGTCGTCGCGTTTCACGTGCTCGAGCATCTTGCGGAACCCGGTGTCGCGCTGAAACAAGTGCTGACCGCGCTGAAGCCGGGCGGCCGGGCGTTCTTCGAGGTGCCGGACCTGATGCGCGGCGCGATCTCGCCGAGCCTGTTTCATCCCGCCCATCTCAGCTACTTCACCGTCGCGACGTTGTCGGCGCTGGCCGGCAACGCAGGTTTTCGGATCATCTCCGCAGGTCCGCATCCCGATGGCGGCGTGCTCGCGGACAACATCTGGATCGAGCTGCAAAAGCCGTCAGCCGGCGAGACCGCGACCGCCGCGCCTCCTGCGACCGTGCAGGACATTGCAGCAATCGACGCGCGGCTTGCGGCCGTCGACTGGCAGCCGACGCGGCGCCAGCAGTTGCAGCGCGCCGCCAAGCGGCTGGTGCTGGCGACGGCGGGCCCGGGCCCGATCGGCGAGCTGCAGCGCTATCGACAGCGGCGCGCGTTGCGCCGCGTCGGCTGGACCTGATCGATGCCGTTCGCAGGCTTCGTCGCCGAGCTTCAGCACGCCTATGGCGCTGAAGCCGCGAGCGCGCGGCATGAGATCTTCTTCATCGCACAACGCACATCGTGGCTCGGACCGCGGCCGCGCGCGCTGCTCGCCGCCGTGCGAGATGCACTGCTGTGCCTGATGGCGAACAGCACTTCGGTCTCGGCGGCAGTCGTGATGATCGCGAGTAGGCCTGGCCCCAGCGGCATCGATGCGCTGCAGCCGTTCATGGCCGATCTGGATCGGCGCGGCATCCTCTACGACATCGCCGTTCACCCGCGACTTCGTCGCGCGGTCTCCGGCGCGTCCGGGCCAGGACGCCCGCCATGGTCGGCATGGATGCATGCCTGCCGCGCCTTCGTGCTTACGTTCGAGAAGCCGGACTGGCGCGCGTTCGTCGTCCGCTGCTGCCTGTTTCGGCTGCGGCTGTGGCAGGGCGCGTGGTCACGCACCCTTGGCGCACAGCGCGGCGGCGCTCTGGTGCTGCATAATGATTTCGAACTGTTCTGTGTTGCGGCGCTGCTCGCGGGGGGAACGCGGTGGCACGGTGTCTGCGTGCAGCACGGTCTGCCCACCGATGAGTTCTTCCCGACCAGAGCGCCGCGCCAGATCGTCTGGGGCGAAAGCAGCCGCCGCGCCTATCTCGACAAGGGGACACCGCCCGCGGTCCTGCGCTACGGGCCCCATACGCAGATCGTGACGCGGCAGGACAGGCCGCTGGCGCAGGCGATCGGCCTGGTGTCACAGACCCACACACCCGTGTTCGGCCGCGCGTTGTCTGCGGATTTTCTTGATATCGCCGAGCGTATCGCGGCGCGCTTCGCTGGCCGCGAGCTTGCAATCCATCTGCACCCCGAGGAAGTGCGGCTCGGCCATCCCTATACAAGCGAGCGCCTCGCGGTTCTCTGTCGGCGGCCGCCGCATGCCGAGTTTGGCGGGGACACTGGCCCATCAAAGATTCTGGTCGGGTTCTGCTCGACCGCGCTGATCCAGGCGGCGCAGAACGGCCATCTCGTCATCGGCATGAACTGGCCCGTCACGGCGTCACGACAGGCGCTATCAGTGGGCCGACCGGAGATCGTAGCTGATGATGCCGACCAGCTCTGCGATCTCGTCGATCGGCTGCTGGCCGATCCCGCCGCGCGCGCGGATATGTTGGAGCGGCAGCGGAGCTGGCTGGCGCGCAGCTTCGCCCATGGCGACGACTGGCTGCCGGAGATCCCGGCATGACGCTGCGCCGCGCCTATCTGCTGATCCTCGTCGCCTGGGTCCATCTCGGCGATCTGCTCTCCGCATGGATCTATCAGAGCGGCGCAGTGCCTGCGGTGGCCTACGCGCGGCCGCTCCGTGATGCGATCGTCATCGTCACCGCCGGCCTGTGCCTTGCGACGGCGCGGATGGCGCGCTCGCTCTGGATGCCGTTGCTGGCCTATGTCGGGCTGGCGCTGCTGGCGCTCGCGGCGAGCCTGGCGGCTGCGCTCCCCGCGTCGGTGCTGGTCGGTTCGTTCGGCACGCTGCTGATCCCGGTGCTGTTCTTTCTCGTCGGCTATCATTGCGTCCGCGACACCGCCGACATCCGCGCGCTGGTGGTCTGCCACGTCACGATCGCCAGCTTCAGCGCGGCCTTCGGTGCCTGGGATATCCAGCACACCGAGTTCTGGACCGAGACGATCGGCTTTCCCGCTTACATGGCAGGCATCAAGGGACTGGTGTATGGGGCCGAGCCCGACACCCGCCTTCCCTATAACTTCTTCATCGATCTCGAGCACACACGCCGCGCGGCCGGCCTCGTCGCAGCGCCGTTGGCGCAGGGCATCGTGCTCGCCGTCGCCGGCGTCCTGGTGGTGGCGACGAGGCCTACGCGGATCGGGTTGTGGAGAGCATTGACCTGCGTCGGGCTTGCCGCCGGCGTCTGGATGTCCGGTACACGCGGGGCGATGCTGGTCGGCACCGTCGCCCTCACGGGTTATCTCATGACGACGCCGGCCCTGAGACGACAGCCCGTGCTGCGTCTGCTAGTCGCCTCGACCGTGCTGCTGGGCATCTTCCTGGTGACCCGCAACGTCGTCGACGCCACCATCGATCAGACCGACGGATCAAGTCCCGGTCATTGGGCGGCCTTCCAGCGCAACATTGACGGGTTTCCGCAGATCCCGCTGCTCGGCTATGGCGTCGGCGCGCAGGGCCCGATCGCCGCGCAGTCCGTACCCGTCAGGGTCGGCGGCGGCGAGGGCGCGATCTTCTCGATCGCCTATCAGATCGGCGCGCCGGCCGCGCTGATGCTGCTGGTGTTCTACGCCGTCTGTCTCGTCCGTCTGTGGCGGGCCGACCGCGCGCATCAATTGCCTTACGCGCTGGCGACATTCTGGCTGATGATCGGGCTGGCGACCACCTTCATCACCTCCGATCACCTGCTGGCGGTGTCCGGATCGGCGTCACTGTGGCTGCTCACCGGCGGCGGCATGCGGCTGCTCGCGATGGCGCAAGACGCGGTGTCCGATGCCACCGAGGCGGCAGCATGAGGCGGCCGCGGGTGCTCCACGTTCATCGCGACTTTGCACCGCATCAGGGTGGCGGCGGTGTCGCGCGGCACATCCATGGCCTCGCCACGACGGCGGCCGGGCTCGGCTTCGACGTTCGTGTCGTGGCACCGCGGGCGGCGACGCCCGATGACAGGTGCGACTACGACGTACACGCCGACGCGAGGCGCGGACTTTGGCGCCACGTCGGCTGGGCCGACATCGTCCACGTTCATGGCGCCCGCACGCCGATCACAGCACTCGCGGCATTGCTGGCGCGGCTGCGAGGCAAGCGCCTTGTCTACACGCCGCATTGCTACTACGACGACAAGGCTTCGCTGAAGCAGGTCGCGAAGCGACTCTGGGACCACGTCATCGAGCGCCGCCTGCTTGCCGCGAGCGATGCCACGGTGCTGCTGGCGGAGTTCTGGCGCGATGAGCTGCGTGCGCGCGGGCTCGCTGCGGCCACGCCGGTGATCCTGCCGAACTGCGTGCTGGGCTCCGCCGTCCTGGCGGGTCCAGCGCGCGCCGTCCGGCTGGAGGGTGAGCCATCGCTGCTCTCTGTCGGGCGGCTCGATCCGGTGAAGCGGCTGGAGGATGCGATCGCGGCGCTCGGCCGGCCCGAGCTCGCCCAGGCGGTGCTGCACATCGTCGGGCGCGGCCCCGACCGCGAGCGGCTGGCACACTGTGCGGCACGCGCCGGCGTCGCGGCGCGCGTCCGCTTCCATGGCTTCGTCGCCGATTCCGAGGTCGCGGCGATGGCCGCTGGTGCCGGTTGTTTCGTGCTGCCGTCGGAGGCGGAAGGCGGTCCGACCGTCCTGATCGAGATGCTGCTCATGGGCTGCAGGATCGTGGCCAGCGATATCCCGGCGAATGTCGCGATCCTCCAGGCCGCCGGGTGGACCGAGGGGCTCTATCCGCTCGGCGATGTCGAAGCGCTCGCTGTTACAGCGGCCCGCGTGGCGCAATTGCATCTGCCCGCGGAGGTCACCGCGCGAACGAGAGATCATTTCACCTGGGAGAGCCATGCCGCGCGGATCCTTGCGCTCTATGGACAAACGTCGCCTCGCGCAGACGTCGGGCCAGCAGCGATGAGTGAGACCGATGGTCTCGTCTGAACGCGCATCCCTGCTCGGCTGTTCGGTCGACCTGCTCGGCCGGGCCGAACTCCTCCACCGCGCCATGGAGGCTGGGCTCGGGCGCGCGCCCCGATTGCGGATCGAGGGATTGAATGTCGCCAAGCTGGTCGATGCGCGACGCGATCTCGAACTGCGGCAGGCGCTGGCGCACGCCGAGATCGTCCATGTCGATGGCCAGGGCATCGCCCTTGGCCTCGCCGCCTTCGGGATCGCGAGCGAGCGCTATGCCGGGATCGACCTGATGCAGGACCTTTGCGCGCAGGCGTCGCGAGCAGAGCTTGGCGTCTATCTGCTCGGCGCGCAGCCGGAGATCGTGGCCGCGACCGCGCAGCGCCTGCGCCAGCGCTGGCCGTCGCTGCGGATCGCCGGTCAGCGCGACGGCTATTTCGGCCGGGATGAGGAGCCGGCCGTGATCGATGCGATCAACGCCTCCGGCGCGGCCTTCCTGTTCATCGGCATCAGCTCGCCGAAGAAGGAGATCTTCGTACGCGACAATTGGCAGCGCCTCACTGTTCCCGTGGCGATGGGCGTCGGCGGCTCGTTCGACGTGCTGTCGGGGCGCTTGCGACGGGCGCCGCGTTGGGTGCAGAAGATCGGCATGGAATGGCTGTTCCGATTGTGCCTCGAGCCGCGGCGGCTCCTGATGCGCTACGTCCGCACCAACGCCGTCTACGCGTGGCTGCTGGCCCGCGCGTGGGTGTCGCTGCGGTCAGTCGGGATCAAGGGCGAAGCGCGTTGACGATGGCGCAGCCAACCGGCGCCCTGTCGTCGCGGGTGCGCAGCTCGCAGGTCGCGGCGACGCTCGCCTTCACCGGCGTCTATTTGCTGTTCTGCCTGCAGCATGTCGTGGTCGGCAGCGGCTTCGGCGAGGGCATCTCGCTCGGCTCGACGGCGCTGCGCCTCGTTGGCATCGGCACATCCCTGGTCTTCCTGGTGCGGGCCGGCATTCCGGGCCGGCTGCGAGCGCCGCTGGTCGCGATCGGCGGCTGCCTTGCTGTGCTCACGGTGTCGACCGCGCTGTCCGAGCATCGCCTGATCGCGATGAAGTTCGGCGTACGCTACGCCACGCAGCTGCTCTTGCTATGGTGCATCCTCAATATCCTCGTTCTCCATCCCAATCTGCGCGGTGCGATCGGTCGTGCGCTGGTCATTGCGCTGTGGGTCGCGCTCGTCGTCGGGCTGGGCGGGCGCTATGGCATCGCGTGGATCGCTGATCTCGGCCTGTGGTTTCACGGCCCCGATGCGGTGAGATACCTGCCGCGGATCATCGGCCTCTACGAGCATCCCGCAACCTTCGGCGCCATCGCCGTCGTGGTGACGGTGATGGCCGCCCAGCTGCATGACGAGGGCGCGATCGGCCGTCCGACGCTGGTGGCCGCGATCGCTGGGACGGCGATCACGCTGGTTCTGACCGAGGCGCGCAATCCGGTGCTGCCGCTGCTGGCGTTGGCTGCGGCCTTCACCGTTACGCGGCGTGGTCGCCAACGACAGCTGGCGCTGACGATGCTGGGCGTGCTCGTCGCGCTGGTGGCCGTGATGATCTGGGCTCGCTACGACGAGCTCACCAGCGCCTCGCGCGAAAGTCTCGCCACCATGTTCTCGCTCGGCCGGACCTACATCATGCGCGGCGCCTTCGACGCCTGGACGCAACATCCGCTGTGGGGATTGGGTCCGGGCGTGTTCCAGTTCCTGACGCCGGATTTCACGGGCGGACGATTCCTGCGTGGCGAGCTGCACGCGCACAATTTGGTGCTCGGCATCCTCTCGGAAACGGGACTAGTGGGTCTCGCCGCCATCACAAGCCTTGCCGCCGTCCTGATGGCGCCTGCCTGGTCCGGTCGATCGGGGGCATCGGGGCTCAGGTGGATGCTGATCTGGCTCGTGGTCATGCTGAGCCTCGGCCTGTTCGACTTCTATCTGCCGTTCTACGGATTTGCCTTGCACATCTCGGTCGCGGCGGGCTTGGTCTTCACCCATCCGAGGACGGAGGCACCGGCATGAGGGTCTGTGTGACCGGCGGCGCCGGCATGATCGGGCGGCGTCTGGTTGCCCGGCTGGCGCGGCGCGGCGACGTGGTCACTGTGGTCGACGATCTCTCGAGCGGGTTGCCGATGCCGAGCGAGGCGGCGATTACAGAGAGATGCGACATTCGCGACGCGGCCGGACTGCACGCCGTGCTGCGCGACGTCAGGCCCGACGCCATCGTGCATCTGGCGGCCTTGCATCACATCCCGACCTGCGAGGCCGACCGCAGCAGGTGCCTCGACATCAATGTCGTCGGCACCGAGACGGTGCTCGCGGCCGCGGCGGAGGCGGGTGTCGGCCGGATCGTTCTGGCCTCCAGCGGCGCGGTCTATCAGTGGATCGAGGGGCCGCTTCACGAGGACACGTCGCCGACCCAGGCGATGGACAACTACGCGCTGTCCAAGCTCTGCAACGAGAGCCAGCTGAAGCTGTGGTGCGAGCGCGGCAACGGCACGGGGCGCACTGCGCGCATCTTCAACACGCTCGCCCATGATGATCCCAATGCGCATCTGCTGCCGGATATTCTCGCGCAGCTCGGACAGGACAGCGGCGTCGTCAGGCTCGGCAACGTCGCCCCGCGCCGGGACTATCTGCATGCCGACGACGTCGCCGAAGGCCTCGCCGCGCTGCTTGACGATGCACGCCCGCTGCCGCTCGATACTTTCAATATCTGCTCGGGACAGGAACACGCGGTGGACGCGCTGGTGCAGTGCCTTGCCGCCGTGTCGGGGCGTTCGATCCGCATCGAGGTCGATGCGCAGCGCCGACGGCGCACGGACAGGCCGAGCCAGCTCGGCGACCCGGCAAAAGCTTTGGCACTGCTCGGGTGGCGCGCGCGTCTCGATCTGCAGGAGGCGCTGCAACGCCTGCTCATCGAACGGGGTGGCGTCTGAGACGTGTCGCGCAGCCTAAAGGCTGTGGTCGGCATGGTGCCGCTCGTAGCGGAACAGCGCGCTGCGCAGCCGGCGCGGGAGCCAGGAGAACAGCGGGTCCTGCGAGGCCAGCCATGGCGTCGAGGCCGAAGCGTCGAGCTGCCGGGCGCTGCGATAGATGGCGAGGAACAGACCGAACAGCAGCATGGCCGCGACAAACACGCCGAGTGCTACCAGCACCGGCGATCGGGTGGCGACCGGCCCGAGGCCGACGCTCGGCGCGGCGCTGAACGCAATCCGGCTGCCGCGCGTGCGCGCTTCGGCCACCGCGAACGCGATCTCCTGATCGACCTGAATGGCCGCGCCGGCCGGATTGGCAAAGAAGGCCTTGCGCCTGCCGTCGAGCCAATCGGCGTAGCCGGAGCCGGACCGCACTGCCGGCGGCGGCGCAGAAGCCTGCGCGAAGAACTGCTCATACCAGTGGATCAGCTCGAGCTCGCGCCTGGCGGTCTCGACCTGGCCGCGTTGATCCAGCAGCGTTGCCTGGGACGCGACCAGCTGCGCCGCGGGTGACAGATACTTGCCGCCGCCGTTGTCGGGCGTCACGACGGTGTTGCCGCCGAGTGTCTTCAGATCGGGATAGGCGTCGATGAGCTGGCGCATGCCGGCAATGCGCGTCTCCGTCTGCGTCATCGCGAAGTCGAGCTTTGTCAGCGTGACCTCCAGCTCGGCCTTGCGGCTGACCGTCGCGTCCTTGCGATCCCGCAGGAACGTGTCGAGGATCGACCAGGACAGCGCCTGCCCAACGTGAATGGCAATCGCGTTCATCAGTTCGGCGGCTGTCTCACGGCTCGGTGCCCGCGTGCTGACGTCGATGCCCAGCGTCGTTGACATCCTCGGATCGGAGTTCGGCGCCTCGCGAACGTCTTCGCGCCGCAGGGCGCTGCGGTACTGAACGGTGCTGTCCCAGAAGCTGCGCGAGTCGAAACGTGCGCGGATCCACTCCGGGTCGAGCCGCGGGCCCGACGCCTGACGATCCGCTGAGCCGAACCGCTCGATGGTTCCGTTGATGAGGCGCGTGTCCGGCAGAAGCGGGCCGAGATGCCGCCATTCGTCGAGCGTCAGCTTCGGCGCGTCGAGCAGCCCGTTGGCCTCGTAGACGGGCTTCGCATAGACGTAGAGTCCCGCCGCGATCGCCGCCAGCAAAGCCAGCGGCAGCAGCAGCGCCGCGAAGTCCATATAGAAGCGCAGCAACGAGCGTCCGAGCTCCGACAGCAGGACGTCGTCGCTGCCACGCCTGAGATCGCGGTGAACAGTCATCGTCGCAGCCAACCGGACATGAGCGACGCGCCCGGCTGTGCAACCCGGCTTTGCGTCACGGCTCGCACGCGTCGGCTCCCGAAGCACTCGCCGCGTAGCGACGTGCCCGTTCTTCCGTCCTGAAATCCTTCACGACGGTCGAGATCTCCGCAGGCTTGGTCCGTTCGAACCGCACCAGCACCGGCGAGGGCGCCTGAGCGCGATGGGCGCCGTCGACATCGTCGCTCGCCTGCTCACCGAGATGATCCAGCAGCAGCGCCGCGATCCGATCGGCACTGCGGCCGTCGCCGAATGTTTCGCGCAACGCGCCGCGACGGTCGCGCGGCTGCGCCAGCAGACTGTCGACGACCGCCGCCAATTGCGCGCCGTCGATCGCCTCGGGATCGACGCAGGTCACACCGTCGACCAGCCGGCCGCGCTCGAGCACGCGGCGCAGGCAGACGACCGGCACGCCGAGTGTCACCGCCTCTTCGAGAATGCCGCCGGAATCGCAGATCGCCAGTGTCGATGCTGCCAGCATGTCGAGGAAGTGCAGATGCTCGGTCATGCCGATCATGCTGACGTTGCCGCCGAACGTCAGAGCCTCCTGGTCGGCGAGCAGGCCGCGTTTCAGCAGACGGAAATGTATCCCTGGATGGCTCGCGGTCAGCCGGCGCAGCGCAGCCAGGATCTGCTGGCGATGCTGATAGTTCTCGCGCCGGTGCAGCGAGACGAGAATGCCTTCGGGCCGGACTGCGGCGGCGGCCAGCCGTTCCCTGTGACGGAAAATCGGGTCGCAGACGGTATTGCCGACGATGAAGCTCTTCTTGCTGGTCACGTTCGCCGTGGCGATCAGATCGTCGAAGTCGGTGGGCGTGGCGCAGAACAACAGCTCGCTCTGCGTATCGATGAAGACCCGGTTCATCTCCTCGGGGAACGGGCTGAGCGGATCATGGCTGCGCAGCCCGGCCTCGATATGGGCAAGCGTAGCGCCGGCCCGGCGCGCTGCATGTGCGCCGGCAAGCGCGCTGTAGGTGTCGCCCTGCACCACCACCAGGTCGCCGCAGAGCTCCGCGATCTCGCTCGCGCACGCCGCCACCCAGTCGAGATCGTCGCGGCAGTCGGCGCGCACGACGCTCGTCCTGACCACCGGCACGCGGCCATCGCGCGCGAACACATCCATCCTGTTCTGCAGCGTGTCGTAGATCGTCACGCGGAGCCCGCTAGCAGCCAGCGCCCGCGCCACCTCGATCGACTTGATGATGTCGGGGACGGTCCCGACGACGAACGTCACAGCTGGCATAATGAACGGGTCTGGTTCCAAAAGCGCACGGCTTTGCTCGGGATTCTAGTCAATGCACTAATTGCTAGCATGGCGCGCATGGCCCGGCGACCCTCGCAGTCTGGAATTTTGCTGTGCAGTTCTGTCGAAGACTATCGACCGTTGCCGTTGGGGGACACAGCTGTGCGCTGGCGCGGCTCAGCGGGCTGTCGGCTGCTCCACCGGTCAACCCATCACGCCGGACACCTCCTGCCAGCGGCCGCTGGCGATCACGCGGCCCTCCCGCAATGCGACCACCTGATCAGTACGGTCGAGATGCGAGAGCCTGTGGCGGATGATGAAGATCGTCATCCGGCCGCGCAGGCTATCGAGGACCTCCTGGATGCGCTGGTCGGCATCGAGATCGAGTGCGCTGGTCGCCTCGTCGAGAATCAGCACGTCCGGTCGAGTCGTCAGGGCACGGGCGATGGCGATGCGCTGCCGTTCCCCGCCGGACAGCCGCGTTCCGGCGTCGCCGATCACCGTGTCCAGCCCGTCGGGAAGCCGCATGACGAAATCGGCCGCGGCCAGTCGCAGCGCGTCGTGCAGCTCGGTCTCGCTCGCGATGGGGCGTGCCCAGAGCAGGTTGGCGCGTACCGTATCGTTGAACAGAAACAGCTCTTGCGGCACGTAGGCGAGTGTCTGCCGCCAGCTCGCGCGGGCCGTTCCCGACAGTGCAGCGCCGTCCACCGCGACAGAGCCGGAATCGGGCTCGAGCAAGCCCGCGATGACATCCACCAGCGTGCTTTTGCCGGCACCTGACGGACCGATGATCGCGGTCGTCGTGCGGACGGGAAAGCGGAGCGACACGTCGGCGAGCGCCGGCTCATCCCGTCCGGCATGGCGCACCGTCACGCGCGCGAGGCTGATCTCCCGCCGCAGCACGAGGGGCGTCGCGCCGGGGCTGCTGCTCGGCTGCGCGGCACGCCGGCACTCCGCCAGCAGCTGCTCGGCCTCGGCAAAGGCGGGCACGGCGTGCAGCCAAAGGTGCAGTTGCTGCTGCAGACCGCCGAACATCGGGATCAGACGGGCGAAGACGGCGACCAGCGTCAGGATCTCCGCCATCGGCAACCGCCACCAGCTCAGTCCGACATAGACATAGATCGCAACGAGCCCAGCGCCCGCAGTCTGGAACAAGGCCTTCGACAGGCTCGCGCCGGCGACGAAGGCGAGCTGATATGTCTGCAGGTTGCTGCTCGAGGCCAGGATGGTCGCGTGCTGGAGGTGCTCTGCGCCGAGCGTCTTGGCGAGCTTGATTCCAGCGAGGCTCTGCTGCACGTCAGCGTGCAGAGCGCGACCGGCATCACCGAGCGTGCGGCCCAGCTGCAGCGCCTTGCGCCGTTGCCGCGCGAGCAGCCAGAACACCAGGCCACCGCTGACGCCCGCGAGCGCGGTGACTTTCCAGGACACGAGCAGCGCGGCACAGAGATAGGCGAGCGTCGTTGCTACGCCCGCCAGCAGGGCAATCCCGGCATTGAGGCCGATGCCGGTGCGATTGACGTCCGTGAGCAGCAGGCTGGCGTGATCGGACTGCCGCTGCCCCACCAGCCAGCGCCATTCGGCGTTGAGGACGGCGCTCAGGCACTGCCGCCGCAGCGAATCGACGAAGCGAAACTGCACGCTCGCCGCCAGCCGCTCGCGCGCATATTGCAGAATGTTGCGGATCACGACGACGCCGACGAACAGCGCCAGCATGGCCTGCAGCGTCATCGGGAGCCCGACGAAGGCGAGCGCGCGGCTCAAATGGGCGCCGCCCGCGCCGGGCGAGGGGCCGAGCAGGTCGAGCAGCGGGATCAGCAGCAGCAACCCGGCCCCTTCGCTGAGTCCGGTCAGCATCATGAGGATCAGGAGAGCGGCGGTCCTGCGTCGTGGAACGGTGCCGAGGAGTCGGAAAGCCGCAGCGAACGCCGTCATCTCGGAGCTGCTGCGCCCGGAGCTTCAACCTGCATCCGCGCAGACGACGCGGGCGCCCGTCGGATGGCGATCAGCGATTTCGTGAAGCCGAACACCGTCTCGCGGTGAAGCTCCGCGTCGGGAAACAGCCGTCGCATCTGCGCCGCGGTCAGCAGCGACCAGTCCGGCTGCGCGATCCGGCGTGGCCAGAACCTGTTGAACAGACTGATCACGCGCCATTGCAGGTGTGTCGGCAGATAGCCGACGAACGGAATCCAGCAATGCACCTCGATGGGAAAATACCGATAGGGCGTCTGCACGAAATAGGCCTTCGCACAGCGCCGGATCTCGTTTGCAAAACGTGTCTGGTGCGTCAGCGCCTCGGCCGCAAACCGTCGTCCATCCTGTTTGAACAGCGCCAGCGCCTGGTCTCGCGGCCCTGTGACGTGCTCGACGACGGAGGAGCAGAAGATGACGTCGAAGGCGCCGTCCGCCAGCGGCAGGCGGGCGCTGTCGTCCAGCAGCAGGGTTTGATAGCCATAGGTCTGCGCCGCATGCCGAAGCGGAGCGGGATCGCGATCGGCGATGCAGACATTGGTCAGGCGACCGTAGTGACGAGCGAAGTGAACGCCGCGGGCGCCGCCGAGATCGAGGACCCGCGCATCATCGCGGATGTCCAGAACCTTGAAGAACAGCTCCGCACGTTTGCGCCGGGAGCGTTCCGCCACGCGGGCCTGGAGCCGGGCGAGGAGGCCGGGTCCTCTGCGCACCCCGACCTTCAGATGCTGTTCCGCTTGTTCCGCCATGCCTCTCTCGATCTCTGCTCCGACCATTGAAAGGTTCGGCTCGATACGCAAGAGCCTTCACGCGCGCGCCGACCCGAATCGCGAACGTGACCGCTCCTGTGCACATGGCGTTCCATCGGTGGAAGGCATTTCGGCCGATCGTTGCATTCGCTATGGTAGAGCAGTTGCTCGGGATCGAGGGGTCGGCCGAACCTCGTTTGTGTCCGTCGGTCGCGAACGATAAAAGGGGGCGATGAGGCAAAGGGAACTTGCATGCCTGAAGGACTGAAGCTGACGGATGTCGTGTCGCGCGCGAAGGACCACCTCGCGACCGAGGTCGACAGCCAGTTCATCCTGATGAGCATCGAGCAGGGCGTCTATTGTGGCCTCGATGACATCGGCAGCGACATCTGGCGCCGACTGGACGCGCCGATGTCGATCGCGCGGCTCTGCGACGTCGTGGCCGCCGACTATCGCGGCGACCGCGAGCGAATCACCAACGACATCGTCAATCTGCTCACGAGCTTGCGCGACCAGCGCCTGATCGATGTCGGCTGATCTCGCAGCGATGGATATGACATCTATCAGCGGTGGCCAAACACCGGCGCGGTCCACGGATCTCGTCTTGTGTGGCTGGCGCGTGCACAGCGAGCTTGCGCTTCCAGAGCTCGCAGCTTGGAGCGGCGACGATCGTGTGCCCGATCTCGTCATCCGCACCGGCTCCATCCCGCCACAGCTCGAAGAGGCGATGGTGGTCTCGCCGCTGCTTCAGGTCACGCGCGAGGGCCAGGCACGCCTGGCGATCGATGGCGTTGCGACCTACTGGCTGCGCAGCCCGCACGAGATCGTCATAGCTCCCATCGTCGCACCCGATGCGCCGGATATCCGCACATTCCTGTTCGGTACGATGCTCGGCCTGCTGATCCACCAGCGCGGCCTGTTTCCGCTGCACGCGTCCGCCGTGCAGATTGGTAACAAGGCGATTGCGATGGCCGGCATGTCCGGCGCCGGCAAGTCGACCTTTGCCGCCGCGCTCACCCGTCGCGGCCACAAGCTGCTGTGCGACGATGTCTGCGTGATCGACTCCCAAGCTGCGCCGGCGCCGCTGGTGCGGCCGGCCTTCCCGCGGGTCAAGCTGTGGAAGGACGCGCTCGACGCGATGGGCATCGCCGCGGCCGATCTGCCTGCGAACCGCATGGGCCAGCAGAAATACTATCTACGCTTCGACGATGCGGCCGACTTCGAGATCGCGCCGGTGCCGCTCGGATCGATCTACCTGCTCACGCCGGGCCGCGCGCCCGTCGTCGGCCAAGGCGACATTCGCAGGCTGCCGCCGATGGCGGCGGTGATGACCCTGCATGGACAGATCTATCGCCACCGGTCGGCGCAGGTGTGGGGGTTGGAACCCAGGCTGTTCGCAGCAGCAGGACGCATCGCGAGCACCGTCGGCGTTCATCATCTAACACGCAGCGGCCACCTCGCCGATCTCGATGACTGGGTCCGGCGCGTCGAGGCGCATGCCGAATCATGAGCGGGCTGCATGTGCTCGCCTCCTACATGAAATCCGGCAACACCTGGGTGCGGGCGCTGCTGACCGCGCTCGATGACGGCCATGGCACTGTCGACATCAACGCGCTCGAAGGCTGGGCGGCGGCGGATCGCGCCTTCTTCGACGAGACGCTCGACGTCGACACGTCGGATCTGCTGCCCGAGGAACAACACCGGTTGCGTCCGCAGGCGCATCGCATCGCAACGCCGCCGCGCGCGCGCAGCTTTCCGATCAAGGTTCATGATGCCTGGCTGCCGGCGCCTGGCGCGTCCGAACCGCCGCTGCCGCGGGAGTGTATCGCGGCCGTCGTCCTGATCGTGCGCGACCCCCGCGACGTCGCACCCTCGCTGGCCACCCATCTCGGCCGTTCGATCGACGAGGCGATCGCCTTCATGGCCGATCCAGGCGCCACGCTGATCAACGACGGCGATCAACTGCGCACGCAGCTGCCGCAGTTCTCGTCCAGTTGGAGCGCGCATACCCTGAGCTGGCTCCGCTCCGGCCTGCCGCTCACGGTCGTTCGTTACGAAAATCTGCTCGCCGATCCGCTGCCGAGCCTGACCGCGATCGCGCGTGCCTTCGGCCGATCGGCGTCGGCGGACCAATTCTCGGCCGCCATCGCGGCCGCGCGTTTCGATGTGCTGCAGGCCGCCGAGGTGCGCACGGGTTTTCGTGAGGGGTCGTTGAAGGCACCAGGGCGCTTCTTCGGCTCGGGCGAGGCCGGCGGCTGGCGGTCCAGATTGACCGAGGCGCAGGCCGACCGCATCCGGCGCGACCATGGCGCGGTGATGCGGGAGCTTGGCTATGGCTGAGCACCGCAGCAGCCATCGCCGGTGGTGGCGGCGCCGGCGCGACTGGCCGCTCGTGACTGAAGCTGTCTGCTGTCTTGCCGTTGCTCGGGTCATGCTCCGCTTGCAGCCCTTCCCGCGCATCGCCCGCCGCCTGACCCGGGCTGCGTCCCCTGCACAGCCGGTCGATGCGGCATTGCTGGCGAACCGGGTCGGCTGGGCCGTGCACGCGGCCTCGCGGCGCCTTCCCTGGCATCCGGTCTGCTTCGATCAGGCCATCGCCGCGCAGCAGATGTTGCGCCGCCGTGGGCTCGTCGCCGAGATCGTCTACGGTGTCCGGCATGTCGCGCATGGCGTCGACGCCCATGTCTGGGTCCGTCTCGAAGACGGTGAGATCGTGGTCGGCGGCGAAACCTCGCCGCTCTACCAGCCGATCGCGCTGTTCCGGCCAGGACGCGACGAGGTCACCCTGCCCACAGCACAATGACGACGTCTTCAGGAATCGGCGCGATGAGGTAACCCGATGCCGGATCCTCCAGCATGGTGGATCAGACCAACTGGGACTGTCCGATGCCGATGACGCCGACCGATCGGAGCCCGCAACGGCGATTGTAAGAGCAAGAGAATGGAAGACGCCGGTGCTGACAATCGTGCCGACGACGAGGGCCCGGAGCGGGACCTTCGCGGGTGGCGACATCAGCTTTTCGTCCTGAGTGTCATCGACTGAATATCTTGACGCGCCACCCGAAGCGGTGGCCTAAATGGCGCGACGTTACTGCACTCACCGGGCGGGATACGATGCAAGAGCCTCACGATACTGTCGAACCGCAGAAGCATCCGAGGGCAGGGACGGCCACGACGGGAATGCCAAGGGAATGGCAGACGCCGGTGCTGACGATCATGTCAGCCAACAGCGCCAAATTCTCGACGTTTCCCGGACCCGACTTCAGCAGCTCATCCTGATCCGAGGTCGGCGGCGTTGCTCGATCCTGTCCTGTTTCGATTGAATGAAACTCCAGGTTTGGATGTTGCGCGCTTGCCCAGGCGGCAATCTTCAACGCTTTACCCATCGCGGGGCCCTGATTGGGCATCACGGCAGCCCTCATGATACGGACATCCGATGCAGAAGCATGAAGAGTCGACCGCACCGCAGGTCAACCCGCCGGCGATGACGGATCTGCCGAAGCAATGGCACGCGCCGGTGCTGACGATCATCCCGGCGCACACCGCCAAGACCGGCATCCTGATCAACGTGGATGCGACGTTCTCGTCCTGAACGTGACCATCGGCGTCATTCGTTGCCGCCTTCGAACCGGCGCAGGAAACGTCCGGTTGCCAATCCGCGCAGCAGCGCGAGCTGGTATTCGTAGGTCACTTCGACATCGTGCCAGCCGGCACCGGGGGCGCCGTCTTTCGGCCAATGGTCGAGCAACCGGCGCAGGCGTGGCAGGTCGAGACAGGCGCTCGCCAGCGGACTGTTCTGTAGCCGCGCAATCTCGGCTTCGATCTCGGCGCGGGCCGCGGTCAGATGACGCGGCCAATCTGCGCTTTGCATGCCTCGCCTCCGTTCCAGCCTGACTGCATCAGGCAGAACGCCCCGCATCGCCCGGCGAATCAGCGACCGGTCCTCGCCGCCGAGCAGGAATTGCTCGGGCGGAATGGCGAGGCAGAACTCGATGACGCGCCGGTCCGCCGTCGGGTCGAGGGTCGTGATCCCAAAGCGGCGCCTTGCGCCGCGCAGCGGCAAGGCGCGGTCGAGGCGGCCGAAAACAGCCAGCCTGACCTCCGATTCGCCCAGCGCGGTCGCGCCGACATCGCCGGACATCGTCAGCGCTTCGGCCAGCACGCCATGTTCAGCGGCGAATGCGCTGCTCATCGCGGAGAATTGCGACAGGACCGGCTCCGGCCGTCGCAGCCATTGGCGCAGCGGCCGCCGCAGCCGCGTCGGCAGCAGCGGGGCCACCACGCGATTGCCGAGCATCGCCCATGACTTGCCCCTGCGGTGCAGCGCCGACAGATGCCGCGCCAGCGTGATCCAGCGGCCGCTGCGGGCGAGATGGGTCAGGAAGCCGATGCCGTCATAGCTGACCGACATGTTGCCCATGGCGCCGGTCAGCAGCACGGTCACGCCGCGCTGCCGGGCGGCGCGGCCGATCGCGTCGATCCAGACCTGATTCGACGGTGCGCGCGCCGGCAGGCCGGCGCCGCCGTCGACCTGGTCGAGCGCGTCGAACAGATCGCCCTCATTCGGCACCAGCACATGGTCGATATTGGGATGGGCTGCAGCTACCACGCTCGCGAGCGGGCCCTCGTTCCAGATCCGGTTGCGGGGGATGCCGTGACCGTCGAAACCATCGCCGGGGACGGCGGTGAAGGCGGTCAGCCGCTGGCCGCAATCTGCGAGCTGCCGCGCCGCAAGCGTCGTCACGCTGGAGCTGTCGAGGCCCGCGCTCAGTTGGCTGCCGACGCTCCGCGCGCCGGCAATGCGGCAGCGGATCGCCTCGTCCAGCAGCTCGCGCACGCCATCGGCGTAATCCTGATCGCGCGGCAGGCGAATCGGTGCCAGCTCCTCCGGGCGCCAGTAGCGCCGTTGCTCCACCTTGCCATGCGCGAACACCGCAACATGACCGGGCAGCACGCGCGCGATGCCGCGGTGGAGCGTCGTCGCGTCGTCCTGCGGTAGCAGCGCCAGCCACCGCGCGACCCAGCGCGGATCGATCTCACGCGCGACCTCGTCATGCGTCAGCAGCCCGCGCGGCTCCGTCGCGAACAGGATCTGCTGATACGCGCACCAGTAGTGCAGCGGTTGCGCGCCCAGCGCGTCGCGGGCGAGCAGCAGAAGCTGTCGCTCTCCATCCCAGACGGCGCAGGCAAAATCCCCAAACAGCTCGCGGGCAAAATTCGTGTCCCAGCGCCGATAGGCCTGGATCAGAATCGTTGCCGCCGAACGTGCGGCATTCGGCTTGCCGAACTCGGTCGCGTCATCGAGACGGCCGTGAAACAGCGCTACGATGCGTCCGTCGGACACGAGCTCCGCCTCGTCGCAGACGCCAAGCTCGAGACCCCCGTCGCGATGCAGTCGCGGCTTGCCGGGACCCAGCGCCATGGCGCGCAACGCCCGGGCGACGTCGGGAATACCGTCGACAGAGCCGATGGCGCCGGCGATGGTCATCGCGGCACTCCAGCCTTCAAGATTCGGACCGCTGATGTCTGCCCCACCATGTTGCCGGTGTAGCGGGCGAGCCTGCCGATGCCAAATCGTTTTCGGCGGCGCGTCGGGAAGCTCTCGCGTCCCCGGCGAGATTCGCCAGGGTTCCCGGCTCAGCTTCTTTGTAGCAGCGCCCGATTGCGCTAGGCTCGGCCTCCCGAAGGCTGGAGCGACCTTGCAGACCGCACAGAGAAAATCGCTGACGACGCTGCGATGGATGATGGTCGCCTCGCTCGCGCTTCCCGTTGCGCTGTTCATGATTGCGGCCTACGTCTCCTACGGCTCGACGATCGAGGAGGCCGATCGGGAGATCCGCCGGTCGCTCGACGTCGTCCACGAACACGCGCTGAAGGTGTTCGAGACTCTCGACCGCAGCCTGTCGGAAATCGACGAGGTGGTGCGCGACCTGTCCGATGCCGAGATCAGGGCGCGTGAGCAGGCCTTGCATGCCCGGCTGCGCCAGCTGTCGGATGCGCTGCCGCAGATGAAATCCGCCTGGGTGTTCGACGCCAATGGCCGGTCGCTGGTCAACAGCATCATCTATCCGGCGCCCGATACACTGTTTGCAGATCGCGACTATTTCAGCGCTCACGTCAAGGACAGCCCCGGCACCTTCATCGGCGCTGCCCTGACGCCGCGCTTGCCCTATCAGGGCGCTCCCTTCTTCAGCGTCAGCCGCAGGCGGCCCGGCGAGGACGGGAGCTTCAATGGCGTCATTCAGGTTTCCGTGTTTCCCGACTATTTCGAGCACTTCTATGCCCGCATCGGCCGCGCCGCCGGCAGCTACTTCGCACTGCGCCGCTTCGACGGCCTCATCCTGGCACGCTTTCCGGCGGCGGCCAGAACCGCGGGTCCGTCGCAGAATGACGTCCCGACGAGCGCCGCGGATACCGAGCAGCTGATCACCGAGACCTCGCCGATCGACCGCATCGAGCGCCGCGTCGGCTACCAGCGCCTGAGTGGATATCCGGTCTATGTGTCGGCCGGGCTGGAGACGGCGACGATCCGCGGCCGCTGGCTCGGCACGATCGGCCGGCATCTGATCTTCGGTATTCCGGCCACCGCGCTGCTCGTTGTCTTCCTGACCATGGCGCGGCGGCGCACTGAGCGGTTCTACATCGAGGCCGCGCGCCGCCTCGAAGCGGAGGATGCGCTCAAGCACGGGCAACGCATGGAGGCGCTCGGCCAGCTCACCGGCGGCGTGGCGCACGACTTCAACAACCTGCTCACGGTGATCCGGGCATCGGCCGACCTGCTGCGACGCGCCAACCTGCCGGAGGAACGGCGGCTGCGCTACATCGATGCGATCTCGGACACGGTGGCGCGCGCCTCCAAGCTGACGTCGCAGCTGCTCGCCTTCGCCCGGCGCCAGACATTGAAGCCGGAGGTGTTCGACATCGGCCGCAGCGTCGTCACCCTGCGCGACATGACCAAGACCCTGGTCGGCTCCCGGATCGAGATCGTGACCTCGGTGCCCGACGAGCCCTGCTACGTCAACGCCGATGCCGGCCAGTTCGAGACCGCGCTGATCAACATGGCCGTCAATGCGCGCGACGCGATGGCCGGCCAGGGGCGGCTCGCGATCACAGTGGCGGCGGTGGCCGATCTGCCAACGCCCGCGGCCCCGCAGGAGCGTCCGCCGCTGGGCTACGTCGCCATTGCCGTCGAGGACACCGGCGTCGGAATCCCGCAGGAGCAGTTCAGCCGCATCTTCGAGCCGTTCTTCACCACCAAGACGATCGGCCACGGCACCGGGCTCGGACTCTCGCAGGTGTTCGGCTTCGCCAAGCAGTCCGGCGGCGAGATCGGCGTGACCAGCGAGCTCGGCAAAGGCGCCATCTTCACGCTCTATCTGCCGCGCGTTGCTCCCGCGCAGCAGCAGCGCTGCGACGACGGCGGCCATGCCGTGCCGATCAGCGGGCAGGGCATGTCGGTGCTGGTGGTCGAGGACAACATCGACGTCGGGCGATCGGCCACCGAGGCGCTGGCCGAGCTCGGCTATCTCACGACGCTGGTCGACAATGCCCGCGACGCATTGGAGGAGTTGATCGGCGGCGCCAGTCGGTTCGATGTCGTCTTCACCGACGTCGTCATGCCGGGCATGACCGGGCTCGAGCTGGCCGAGGAGATTCGCCGACTGGAGCTCAACGTGCCCGTCGTGCTCGCCAGCGGCTACAGCCACGTGCTGGCGCAGCAGGGCACCAACGGCTTCGAGCTGCTGCGCAAGCCTTATTCGATCGAGGAATTGTCGCGCGTGCTGCACAAGGTCGTCCCGGTGCCGCTGCATCGCGCGCCGCCGGTGGCGCCGAACTCCGAGGTGCGCTGACACCGCGGTGTTCGCAGGGGAACCGGCGCGGGAACCTTCCACTCAGGCTGCTGTTATCGCGGCATGGGACAGGTCCAGGACATCGAGCGGACCGCTGCGGCGGAGCCCGCAAAGACACCGATCATCGAAATCGCCGCCGAGAATGGCGAGCACGTCGAGCCGCCGCCGCCCGAGGTGGTCGAGCCGGATCCGGAGCTGTCGCCGGAAGAGGCCGAGCAGGTTCGCAAGCGTTATCTGCTGACGCGGTTCTGGATCAGCGCCCGCGGTTATTGGGGCAACAGCGGCGACAGGCTGGCGTGGGCGTTCTCGATCGGCCTGCTCGTCCTGATCGTCGGCACCGTGGTGTTTCAATACGGCATCAACGTTTGGAATCGGTCTATCTTCGACGCGATCGAGAAGCGCGATTCGGCGACCGTATTTCACCTCACCGCGATCTTCTTCCCGCTGGCAATCGGCAGCGTGATTCTCGGCGTTGCGCAGGTCTATGTGCGGATGGCGATCCAGCGGCGCTGGCGAGCCTGGCTCACCAACAGCGTCATCTCGCGCTGGCTGAGCAGCGGCCGCTATTATCAGCTCAACCTCGTCAGCGGCGATCACAAGAATCCAGAGTATCGCATCGCGGAGGATCTGCGCATCGCGACCGATTCGCCGGTCGATTTCGTCGCCGGCGTCACCTCGGCGCTGCTCTCGGCGGCTACTTTCATCGTCGTGCTGTGGACGATCGGTGGCGCGCTGACGCTGCATCTGGGCGCGACCGATATCACTATTCCCGGCTTCCTAGTGATCGCGGCCATTGCCTATGCGGCGATCGCGTCCGGCTCGATCGTGACGATCGGCCGCCGCTTCGTGCAGACTTCCGAGGACAAGAACCAGGCGGAGGCCGAATTTCGCTATACGCTGACGCGCGTGCGCGAGAACGGCGAGAGCATCGCGCTGCTCGGCGGCGAGACCGAGGAGCGTGCCGGCATCGACAAGACCTTCAGCAACGTCCTGCAGCAATGGGCGCGGCTCGCCGGCCAGCACATGCGCACGACGCTGGTATCGCAGGGATCGAGCCTGATCGCCCCTGTCGTGCCGCTGCTGTTGTGCGCGCCAAAATTTCTCGACGGCAGCATGACGCTCGGCCAGGTGATGCAGGCGGCGAGTGCGTTCACGATCGTACAGACCGCGTTCGGCTGGCTGGTCGACAATTATCCGCGGCTGGCCGACTGGAACGCCTGCGCGCGCCGCATCGCCTCGCTGATGATGTCGCTCGATGCGCTGGAGCGCGCCGAGCTCGGTGACGGCCTCGGCCGCATCAAGCGCGGCGAGACCACGGGCGAGGCGATGCTCACCCTGAACGACCTCTCGGTCACGCTCGATGACGGCACCGCTGTCGTCGGCGAGACCGAGGTCGTGGTCGATCCCGGCGAGCGGCTGCTCGTCGCCGGCGAATCGGGGACGGGCAAGAGCACGCTGGTGCGTGCGATCGCCGGTCTCTGGCCGTGGGGTGGCGGCAGCATCAACTTCCATCCCGACCGCCGGCTGTTCATGCTGCCGCAGCGGCCCTACGTTCCCTCCGGCAGTCTGCGCCGCGCGGTGGCCTATCCGGGAGCCGCCGAGGACTGGAGTGTGGAGAAGGTCGGCGAAGCGCTGCACAAGGTCGGCCTCGACCATCTCAAGGACAGAATCGAGGAAGAAGCGCCGTGGGATCAGACGCTGTCGGGCGGCGAGAAGCAGCGCCTCGCCTTTGCGCGGCTGCTGCTGCATAGCCCCGATATCGTCGTGCTCGACGAGGCGACGTCCGCGCTCGATGAGAAGAGCCAGGACCTGATGATGCAGATGGTGACGAGCGAGTTGCCCAGGGCAACCATCGTCAGCGTGGCGCACCGGGCCGAGCTGGAGGCCTTCCACAGCCGCAAGATCGTGCTGGAGCGGCGCAAGGGCGGCGCCAGGCTGGTCAGCGACATCGACCTGATTCCGCGCAAGGGCAAGCGGCGCCTGATCGGCCGCTTCCTGCGCCAGCGCAAGCGGGCCTGAGAACCCACACGCGACGCCGTTGTGCCGTCTCGCCATGGCCACAAAGCAGCCACGCGGTCCGCATTGGAGTCCTCGGCAAAACCGGCTATCACACGGCGCCCTCATTCCAGGACCCGCCCTTGACGCCCGACAACGACCCGACGCCGCCTCCGTTCGGCGCTTTCGCTCCCAATGCCGCGCAGGCGCTGGTCATCCGCCTGGCACACGGGTCTGGGCTGAAGCGCGGTGCTTTCCGGCCGATGCTGACCCGAATCGTCGATCTGCTGCGGGCCGGACCGCTCGACGTCGACTACCAGGGCGCCAGCTTCCGCTTCCATCATCAGGTGAGCGCGACCGAGCGCGGCGCGCTGTTCAATCCCGACTACAACCGCGAAGAGCTCGACTTCCTGCGCAGCCACATTCCGCCCGGCGGCGTCGCCGTCGATGTCGGCGCCAATGTCGGGACCTTCGCATTGCCGCTGGCGCGGCACGTCGGCCCAAATGGACTCGTGATCGCGGTCGAGCCCCATCCTGTGACGTTCGCACGACTGAGCTTCAATCGCGACGCGTCGGCCTTGGCGCAGGTCAGGCTGGTCGCTGCGGCCGCGGGCGACAGCGATGGCGAGGTGATGATCGCCACCGATGGCGACAATCTCGGTGCCAGCCACATCGTCACCGGCCAGGCCGGCGGCGAGGCCTTCAAGGTTCCCTCGCTGCGGCTGCAGGCGATCCTCGAGCAGGCCGGGGCCGCGCATGTCGATGCCTTGAAGATCGACGTCGAAGGCTTCGAAGACCGCGTTCTGACGTGCTTCCTGCGTGACGCGCCCGCGACCTTGTGGCCGCGCGCGATCGTGATCGAGCATCTGTCGCGCGACGAATGGCAGAACGATTGTCTCGCCGACATGATCGCGCGCGGCTATCGCGAGATCGGTCGCACCCGCAGCAACACGCTGCTGCTGCGCGGCTGACGCGCCACCCCGCGGCGCGCTTTCATCAGGCGAATTCCGGAACATCGCGGGACCACGCGGCGTTGTCGTTCCTGAAACTCAGGAGCGAACCATGGGTAACAACGATGCGCGCGATCAGGATCGCGTCTGGGACTTGATGAAGAAGATCGGCTTCGCCATGCTCGTCACTCGTGATGGTGACCGGCTGCGGGCGCGTCCGATGAGCGCGTATCTCGCGCGCGACGAGAACATGGTCTACTTCCTCACCGATGCGCGCCATCACAAGGACGAGGAGATCGCGCGGTCGCCGCAGGTCAATCTCTCCTTTGCCGACGCGGGCAGCCAGACATACGTCTCGCTGACCGGCACCGCCGCGATCTCCAACGACCGCGCCAAGATTCGCGAGCTGTTCACGACCACGGCCAAGGCGTGGTGGGACAGCGCCGAGGATCCCAACATCCGCCTGCTGCGCATCACGCCCGACGACGCCGAGTTCTGGGACTCGCCCGGCACCGTCGTCAGCTACGTCAAGATGGCGGCCGCCGCCGTGACCGGCACGCGGCCTGACATCGGCGATAACCGCAAGGTCTCGATGTGATGCCGATCGAATCGCCCGAGATCCCGCCGGCCACGCCCGGTCGCCCCGCCGAGCCGCCGCCGGAAGATCCGGTCGGCAACCCGGCTCCGGAAGTGCCGCCGCCGGTGCATGAGCCGGATACGCCTGCGCCACCGCGCGAGTTGCCGGGACAAACCCCGGACGAAGTGCCTGGACGTGGACCGCTTGGTCCGACCACACCTAGTCCAGTCACGGATTGACCGCGATCGCGCCGTGATCATGATAGATCAGAGAGAGGGTCGGCCAAGTGCCGGCCTTTGTCTCGCGTGTCCTGTCAAGCCTTTGAAATCCAACACTGAATGGGACATGAATGGCGGCGGTGAGATGACGGCTTCGCGTCGAAATAAATCCCCTCGCGAATTTGAACTGCGCCACAATCCGGCCTAACGCATAAAGGTTGATCAGTTCGTGCTGACAAAGAACCTTTTCGGGAAACCAAGACACATGAGCAAATTCCGCGTCCTGCTGCTCGCGACCACCGCGCTGTCGGCGATGCAACTGACGAGCTCCGGATCCTACGCGCAGGGCGCGCCGATGGTCATGGCCCAAGGCGGACCCGGTGGCGAGGTCGGTCCCGACGGCAAGCCGAAGCAGCATGGTCAGCCGCCGCAAGGCCAGCCGCAACGCCAGGGGCCTGGTGCTCCGCCGCCCGCTGCGGCTCCGCGTCCGGCGCCACCTCCGCCGCCTCCGCCGGCAGCTGCACCGCGTCCTGCACCGCCGCCCCCGCCTCCGCCGCGGGCTGAGCCGCCGCGTCCGGCGCCGCCCCCTCCGCCGCCACCACGTGCTGAACCGCCGCGTCCGGCGCCGCCACCTCCGCCTCCGCCGCGTGCTGAACCGCCGCGTCCAGCGCCGCCGCCTCCGCCGCCGCCGCGTGCTGAGCCGCCACGCCCAACCCCGCCGTCGCCTCCGGTTGCGGCTCCGCCCACGCATTCGCCGGCCCCGCCGCCGCCGGTGGTGCCGCGCGAGCCTGCGCGCCCAACTCCGCCGCCCCCCGCTGCCGCACCGGTCACGCCTCCGGCACCTCAAGCGCCGCCTGCGGCCACGCCGACTCCTCCACCGCCTCCGCCCCATTCGCCGCCACCCGGTGCGTCACCGCCGCCGCCGGCACCTGGGCAGACGCCCCCGCCGAATGCAGGTCAGCCTCCGTCCGGTCGGCCCGGAGCGGGTGGTCCGCCGCCCGGAGCCCAGCCGGGAGGTCAGCCGCCGCGCGGCGGGCAGACGCCGCCGGCTGCGGGAACGCCGCCTTCGCCCACACCGGCCTCTCCGACTCCGCCGGCCGCGCAAACCCCTGCACCGGGAACGCCGCCCGTCGCCGGCAATCCACCGCCCGGTGGACGTCCTGGCACGCCTCCTGGCGGCCCGGGCGCACCTCCGCCCGTCGCGGGTCAGCCGGGTGGGGGTGGTCCCGCCCCTGGCGCGCCGCAGGCCGGGCCGGGGGCCGTGCCGCCGGCCGGACCACCGGCCATGAACAATCGCCCGCCGCCGCAGGTGGCCGCTCCGATTCCGGCTCCGCCACCGCCGACGGCTCAGCAGCTCACGCCGATCGCGCCGGGTGCGCCGATGCAGGGGCCGCAGCGGCTCGACGACTTCCGCGGCCAGCGCCGCGAGGTTCAGGAAGGCGGACGAACGGTGATCTACGAGCCGGGCCGCGTCATCGTGCGCGACCCGAGCGGTCAGGCGTTCGTGCGCCACGACGAACTCGAGCGCTTCCGCTATGGCGCGCGCGACATTCGCGTGCAGCAGGAGCGCGGCGAGACGCGCACGGTGGTGATCCGTCCCGACGGCAGCCAGATCGTCACGATCACGACACCCGATGGCCGGCTGCTGCGCCGCATCCGCCGTGACATCGGCGGCCGCGAGATCATCATCATCGACAACACCTACCGCGATCCCCAGGCGGTCGGCGGCTTCTACGTCGAGCTGCCGCCGCCGGAGATCCGCATCCCGTACAACCGCTACATCGTCGACGCCGAGGAGGCGCCGCCGGATGTCATCTACGACACGCTGATCGCGCCTCCGGTGGAGCGCGTGCAGCGGCGCTACTCGCTCGACGAAGTCCGCTACTCGCCATCGGTGCGCCAGCTGATGCCGTCGATCGATCTCAACACGATCACTTTCGAGACGGGATCGTGGGAGATCGGCCCTGACCAGGTCGCGAAGCTGCAGGTCATCGCCGACGGCCTCAACCAGGCGATCCAGCGCAATCCGCGCGAGGTCTTCCTGATCGAGGGCCACACCGACGCGGTCGGCAACGAGACCGACAATCTGTCGCTCTCCGATCGCCGCGCCGAATCGGTCGCGACCTTGATGACGCAGCAGTTCGGCGTGCCCGCCGAGAACCTGACGTCGCAGGGCTATGGTGAGCAGTACCTGAAGGAGCAGACGCAGGGACCGAGCCGCATCAACCGCCGCGTCACGGTCCGCCGCATCACGCCGCTGCTCAACGGCGGGCAAGCGGCGCTGCCGCCGCCGCCTCCGGGCACCGCGCCGCCGCGCTGAGGCGGTGCGCCCGACAGAAATAAAAATGGCTGGGAGCAATCCCGGCCATTTTGTTGGCGATCAGCCCAAGTCACAGTTTGAGCTTGGCTATGATCTCCTCGACGTCACGAGCCTCGCTTTCCCGCCCCATCCTGCGAAACGTCGCGACCGAGCGCTGCAGAATTTCGCGAGCCTGGCCGCGCGTCTCTTCTCCCGCCGCGAGGATCTGGCCCAGAGCGGCGCCGATCACGGCGATCCCCTCGGCCCCACCGAGGCGGAGGAAGATTGCATAGGCTTCGCCCATGCGGGGCATCGCGTCGTCAAATCTCTCTCGGGTGAGTTCGATCAACGCCACATTCCAGAGTGTGGCGGCGATGCCGTCGTCGTCGCCGAGGCGCTCAAAGACGGGCAGCAGCTCCTCTTTTCGGATACGCAAGGCCTCGTCGAGATCGCCGCGGGCTGAGAGGATGTCGGCGATTTTGCCCATGGTGACGGCGCG
>NZ_JBNPTO010000032.1:0-40466 GCF_051167715.1 Bradyrhizobium sp. HKCCYLS20291
CACGGTCATCCTGCGGCTGTCACAATCTTCGCCATCAATGAGCCCAAAAACTCAATTGGCTCACGGGCTCTACGGACGACGACGTGAGGTCCGGACTTTGTCCTCTTGCTCCGCGTCATTGCGAGCGTAGCGCGCTGCGCTCGCAATGACGCGTGGTGAGAGGGGAGCTCACAAGGACAGGGCGCGTCGCGCACGCTCAAGCCAGCTCGATCGGCGCGCCCGTCTCGCCGTGCTGATCGCCGAGCCGTAGATAATGCGCGAGATAGTCGTGCAGCGCGGTGGCTGCCTTCGAGGTCGCGCCGCTTGACTTGTAAAGTAGCAGCTCGACCTGCGGCAGCGCCGGCAGTCCGTCGGCGGGGCCGAGCTCGCGCATGCCTGCGACCAGCGCGCTGCGGCCGAGCACCGTGACCGCCATGCCGGCGAAGGCGGCGGCCTGGAGGCCGCCGACGCTCTCGCTCTGGCAGGCGACGCGCCAGCGCAGGTTGGCGGCCTCGAGCGCAGCGATGGCGTGATCGCGGTAGATGTTGCCCTGGGGCAGCAACGCCAGAGGAATGGGATGCTCCTGATGCGCCGACGACTGCTCGCCGGTCATCCACACCAGCTGCTCGCGCCGCACCACCTGGCCGCCGGTGAAATCGTTCATGCGGGTGACCAGCGCGATGTCGACCTCGCTGCGCTTCACCAGCTCGACCAGCGGCGTCGACAGCGCGCAGTTGAGCTCGACCTGGATACGCGGAAAGGATTTTCTGAAGACGCTGAGGATCGAGGGCAGCATGAAGGCGGCGTAGAGATCGGGCGTGCCGAGCACCACCTGGCCCTCGATCTCCTGCGACGCCAGCTGCGAGATCAGTTCGTCATGCAGCCGCAGGATCGAGCGCGCATAGGTCAGCACGATGCCGCCGTCCTCGGTCAGCGCCAGCCGACGGCCGCCATGAACGAACAGCTGCTTGCCGGTAAGCTCTTCCAGCCGCTGCAGCTGCAAAGTGATCGCCGGCTGGGTGCGTCCCAGCCGCCGGGCGGTTTCGGTGATGCTGCCGGTCTCGACCACCGAGATCAGCGACCTGAGCATGCGGATGTCGAGGCTGATGAGGTTCATTCGTGATCCATACCGCCCGCGCGATGCAAATTTCATGCAATGCCGGCGCGACTGCGGCCAATTGACCCGCGTGACCTGACCCTCGCAAGGACTCCGCGCGCGGCTCCGCAGCCTCGCGGCGCGCTGTCGCGTCCGAGCTTTGCTTGTCAGGACGCCCTTTCAGAAGAAGGGCGCAGGGAAGGCCGGGTGCGGGCCGCACCCATGGCCCGCCTGCAGAAAAAAAGCAGGCGGCGTCACCACAGGATTGGCCGGACACACCGGCCTTCCCTGCGCGATGGGCTTAACGGCTGCTCCGTGCTCTCCCAGGGGACCGGGCTTGCTTGCCCCCGTCATCGGGATGTCGCCGACCAAGACACCAGCGTCGGGGTGTCGGGACCACACGGCTTGACCGTCCGCACCGGGTTCGTTCGTCCGCACGCGAAACGCGCACTGCGACCCCAGGCGGCCACCGCATCTCCCGCTCCACGGTCCGTGACGATCGCGAAACGCCCCTTCAGTGAGCAGGAGACGGCGGGAAGCATCGATCTGATTTGCCCGACGGCACAAGGCCCGATTTGCCCGACGGAATGCGACAAACTGGCACGACGGGCAGTTTGAAACAGGCTGGCGCTATTTTGAGCCAAGCTGGCAACGCCATAGACCGCCGCCTAAGCCAGCGCCTCGGCCATCGTGCGCATCTGGACCTGGATGATGCGCGAGCCTTTCGGCTGGGTGCAGGCGAAATGGATGGCGGCGGCGACGTCCTCGGCTTCCAGCATGTCCGATTGCGCCACCCCCGCCTCGGTGCGTCCCTTGCCGAGGGCAAATTCCGTCTTTACCCCGCCAGGGTTGATCGTTCCGACCTTGATTCCGTGCGGACGCAGCTCCTTGTCGAGCCCTTGCGAAAAACCAACCTGCGCAAATTTCGTGGCGCAATAGACCGCCTCACCGGCGAAGCCGTAGACGCCGGCCATGGACGAGACCATCAGGATGATTCCGTCGCCCTGCGCGATCATGACCGGCGCCACGTGGCGGCTGAACAGGAACGTCGAGCGGACGTTGACGTCCATCATCTCGACGTAGTCCGCGAGGCTGGTGTCCGCCAGCTTCTTGTAGTTGCCGACGCCGACATTGTTGATCAGGATATCGATGCTGCCGAAAGCCTTGGCTGCTTCGACGACCGCATGCGCAGTCTCCTCCTCGCGCGCGTCGCCAATCACCGCGACGCCGTCGCCGCCGAGCGAACGCGCCTCATCGATCAGCGCTGTGAGCCGGTCTGGCCTGCGGGCGGTGAGCACCAGGCGCGCGCCCTCGCGGGCAAGCGCCCGGGCGCTGGCCTGACCAATGCCGGCGCTCGCCCCTGTGATGATCGCAACCTTGCCCTCGAGCTTTCCATTCATCGGTCGAATCCTTTCCACGAACACATCGTCCACCAGCGCCGCCCTGAGGCGAACGGCTGGCGCTGTGCCGCGGCAAGATGCTGATCGATCACCCGGGCGTCTAACAGATAATCAAGATCACTCTGATCGATCTCGGCGATGAACCGAACTCGAGCCGCACTTGAACCGCGATTGGCCGAGCTATTGGAAGGTCAGAAGATCGAGGAAACCCTGCGCCGCGCCATTCAGCGGGGCATCGCCGTCGGTCCGCGAATAGGCGATGAGCAATTCCCAGCAGATGGCGGGCTCGGCCAGTTCGCAGACCGAAATCTTCGAGCGCCGCAGTTCGGCGATCGTCTCTGGCAGAAGCGCTATTCCAAGTCCTTGGCCGACGAGGTCGACGATGGTTTCGAGATCCGTGACGTCGAAGTTGGTCTGCCGTTCCAGGTTCGCTTGGCCAAAGGCGCGATCGATCAGCGGCCGCGTGCCCCAGCCGATCTCGAAATCAACGAACGGATAGGGCATGAGTTCGCGCAATTCCACGCCGGTTCGCCCTGCCAGAGGGTGGTTTGGCGGCGTGGCGGCGACGAGATCCTCGCAGGCGATGATCCCGGTGACGATGTCGTCCGGCGCGTCCAGGAGCGGCAGGAAGGCAAGATCGAGCCGCCCGCTGCGAAGCTGCTCCATCAGCCCGGCCGCATCGCCCTGGCGCAGCCGCACCTCAATTCCGGGCGAGGTCGCGTGATAGCGGGAGATCAGTGTTGGCAGATCGAGAAACGCGGGCAGGCTGTGAACGGTCCCGATCGACAGGGAGCCACGCCGCAACCCTGCGATATCAGCGACGGTCTCCCGGCCGATATCGATGACCTTGAGAGCCTCGCGGGCCTTCTCCAGAAAGGCGCGCCCCGCCGGGGTGAGCCGCACTTGTCTTGTGCTGCGCACAAAGAGACGGACACGCAGTTCCTCTTCGAGACTGCGGATCGAACTGGACAGCGCCGACTGGACGATGTGAACGCGATCCGCGGCGCGAGTGAAGTTCAGCTCTTCGGCGACAACGATGAAATGCTGGAGTTGACGCAATTCCATTGTTCGAACCGAAGGCTTTCATTCATTAGATCGATTAACGCGATCTCTACTATCTGTTGGACGGACGAGCAACCGTTTCCCATTGTTTTGGCGTTGAGCAATCACCCGGCGGCAACACCTTCTCCGACGGGGATTGGCGATCGGCTAGGCGCATCAAGAAGGGACGTAAGTCCGGGCGCCTTTCAGCCGGGTTCGAGTAGAGGAAACGCCGGCGCATCGCACGCCGGTTCAAGGGAGCGAGAACTGCCATGAAGTACGCGAGTGTGATCGCCGCCGCCAGCCTGATGCTGGTCGGCGCGGCGGAGGCTGCCGAGAAGAAAGTCATCGTCTGGGTGCCAAATGGGGCGTCGGATTTCTGGAAACTTGCCGAAGCTGGCATGCACAAGGCACAAAAGGAGCTGCCGAACGTCGATCTGCAGTGGAAATATCCGGAACGCGCCGACGCGGCCATCCAGCAACGCCTGATGGAAGACCTGGTTGCGGCCGGTGCCGCCGCAATTGCGGTGTCGCCGCTCAACCCGAAGACCCAGGCCGAAGCGTTCAACAAGATCGGCGCTCAAGTGCCGCTGTTCACTTTCGACAGCGACGCTGCCGACGCCAAGCGCGTGTTCTACATCGGCTCGTCCAACGTCGACCTCGGCAAGAATGCGGGCGAGGTCGCGGTCAAGGCCCTGCCAAATGGTGCCAAGTGCATGGGCTTCGTCGGCAACACCGGCGCCGACAACGCTCGTGAGCGCATCGAAGGCTTCAAGGCCGTCGCCGGCGCCAAGAATATCGAGTTGGTCGACGTGCGCACCGACGACCACGACCAAGCCCGTGCCCGCGCCAATGTCGACGACACGCTCGTCGCCCACCCCGAAATCAACTGCATGGTGGGATTCTACTCGTACAACCCGCCGAAGATCTACGAGTCACTTCGTGACAACCGCAAGCTCGGCAAGATCACCGTGATCGCGTTCGACGAAGACCCGATCACGCTCGGCGCCGTCAAGGACGGTTCCTTCGCCGGCACGGTCGTGCAACAGCCGTACGAGTGGGCCTACCAGGGCAGCAAGTTGTTTGCCGCCTATCTGAGCGGCGACAAGTCGGTCGTCCCAGCCAAGGGCATCGCCATCATTCCGGGCAAGATCATCAGCAAGGACAATGTCGACGCGTTCAAGGCCGATCTCCAGGCGAAGTTGACCAACTGAGCCTGAGTTCCCGCAGCCGGCCTCCGGCACACCTTCCCTCCGTTCCGGCTTTGCCGGCTGCGGGAGTCTTTCCTCGGGTTCAACATGTCTGTCGGCGATGTTTCGTCCGTGCCTTCGCAATTCGCGGAGCCGTTCCTCAAATTGACCGCCATCACCAAATCCTATCCAGGCGTGGTGGCGCTCTCGGACTTTGCAGCCGAGGTGCGGCGTGGCGAGGTCGTCGGGCTCGTCGGCGAGAATGGCGCCGGCAAATCCACCCTCATGAAGATATTGGGCGGCGTCACCACACCCGACCGGGGCACGGTCGAGATCGATGGCGTGCCCCACCACAGCCTCACGGTCTCCCAGTCGATGAGCGCCGGCATAGCCTTCGTTCATCAAGAGCTCAATCTGTTCGAAAACCTCGACGTCGCGGCCAACGTTTTCATCGGGCGAGAGCCTCGCAAGTTCGGTTTGCTCAACGTCGTCGACGGCAAGACATTGCACGCGATGGTGCAGCCCTATCTCGACCAGCTCGGGGCGACTTTTTCCTCCTCGACCGCGGTATCCCGGCTTTCGCTCGCGCAGCGGCAGATGGTCGAGATCGCCAAGGCGCTGAGCCTGAACGCAAGGCTCGTGATCCTCGACGAGCCGACATCCAGCCTGCCGCTCGCGGAAACCGAGAAGCTGCTCAAGGTCATGGCAGCACTCAAGGCCAACGGCATCGCGGTGATGTTCGTCTCCCATCGGCTGAACGAGGTGGTACAGGCATCCGACCGCGTGATCATCCTGCGGGATGGCCGCCTCGTGGGTCATCTCCAGGGCGGTGCAGTGACCCATGACGCGATGGTCAAGCTGATGGTCGGGCGCGATCTCAAGGTCGCCTATTCGGCGCCGGCGAGCGAACGCGGCGACGTTGTGTTGTCCGTGCAGAAGCTGCGAACCAAGACGTTCCCTCTCGCCGAAGTCAGCATCGACGTCCATCGCGGCGAGGTTCTGGGTCTTGCCGGCCTGGTCGGCGCCGGACGAACCGAACTCGCCCACACCCTGTTCGGCATCGACCGCACCGAGGGCGGCACCGTGCTGCTGGATGGCGCGCCCGTCCGGTTCGCAAATTCGGCCGAGGCCGTGCGAGCCGGCGTCTTCCTGGTGCCCGAGGATCGCAAGGGAATGGGCCTGCTGCTCGACTTCGCCATCACCGAGAACATCACGCTTCCCAACCTCCGCGCCTATGCGCGCGGCATGACGATCTCACGCAGGGCCGAGCGCGAGCGCGCGGAAAAGAGCCGGGGTGAACTCGACATTCGTGCACCGAGCGTGGCCGCGCGCGCCGGCTCGCTCTCCGGAGGCAACCAGCAGAAGGTCGTGCTGGCCAAATGGCTGGCGATGAAGCCGCGCGTCATCATCTTCGACGAGCCGACCAGGGGGATCGACATCGGCGCCAAGTCGGAGATCTACCGGCTGATGCGCATCCTCGCGGACTCCGGCGTTGCGGTGCTGATGATCTCCTCGGACATGGAGGAGGTGATCGGTGTTTCCGACCGCGTCGCCGTGATGCACCAGGGACGCATATCCGGGATCCTCGACCGCGCGCAATGCCGGGAAGAGGACATCCTGCGGCTGGCCGTGGGACACGGCGTGGCGGAGCCAGCAAACCAGGCGGGACATACTCAATGCTGAATTTCAAGAAGGACCTCGGGCTGTTCGTCCTCATCATCGTGGTCGGGACGGTTGTCGCGCTGATCAACCCGCGTTTCCTGTCGGCGGTGAACATCTCGAACACGGCCAACCTGGTCGGCCTGTTCGGCATGTTTTCCATCGGAGAAGCCTTCGTCATCATCACCGGCGGGATCGAGCTTTCGGTCGGCTCGATGATCGCACTCTTGGGCGTGATCTTCGTCGATCTGATTGCCAGCCGCGGCGTTCCCTGGCCGGTCGCCTCGCTCATCATCCTCGCGATCGGCATCCTGATGGGCCTGATCCATGGACTGCTCATCACCAAGAAGAGGATGCAGCCGTTCGTCGTGACGCTCTGCGGGTTGCTGATCTACCGCGGCGTCGCGCGCTTCTATACCGCCGACGCTACCGCCGGCTTTCCTTTCGGCGTCCGCTTCGAAACTCTGGAGTACCTCACGACCGGCCGCACCGACATCGTCGGGCTGTTCACGGGCGACGCCTACACGTCGATCCCGATTCCACACTCATTCGTTTTCATGCTGGTCGTTGCTGCGGCAATGTGGGTTGTGCTCCATCACACCGTCTTCGGGCGCCACCTTTATGCGGTCGGCAAGAACGAGGAGGCCGCGCGGTTCTCGGGGATTCGAACCGGAAGCGTCATTGTCGCGGCTTACGCGATCTGCGGAGTGCTGGCTGCTATTTCGTCGATCTTCCTGGCCATGTATACGCGTTCGATTTTGCCGAGCTCGCATGGCAACTTCTACGAATTATACGCGATCGCGGCCGCGGTTCTCGGCGGCTTTTCACTGCGCGGCGGCGAAGGCTCGATCATCGGTGTTGTCCTCGGCGCCATTCTGCTGCAGGTGCTGCAGAACCTCGTCAATCTGCTGGGCATCCCGTCGTCGCTCAATTTTGCGGTGAGCGGATCGGTGATCCTGATCGGCGTGCTCGCAGACCAGGAGTACGCCGACTTCCGCGAACGCCGGGATCGGCTGCGCAGGCTCGCCGCCGGCGCGATCGGCACAAGGCAAACGGACGGCCCGCAGACACGGAACGAGATGCTGGCCGCCGACGCGAGGCTACTGAACCGGGATCCATAGGCGATGCCGTCGACAGTCCACTAGGCTGAGCTGAGCCACTTTCCCGGCCATGCGTCCTGCCGCGCTCACACCTGCTCCGCCGGTCATTGCGCCGGCAGGCCTGCGTCGACCATGAGCTGGACGATGCGGCCGGCGACCTCGCGGTACAGCGGGCTGGTGTTCTTCATCGGTGGGGCGACGTTCAATGCGGTGGTGCCGGGCCGCAGCTTGAGGCCGTTCTGCATCGCGGCTTTCGCCTCTTCGGTCTGCCCGGCCCGCTGGTGGGCGGCGGCCAGGAGCATGTAGGGACGGCCGGAGGCTGCCGTGATCGCGATCGAGCGCTGCAGCCAGGGCAGGGCGTCCTCGGCGCGGTCCATCGTCATGTAGGCCCAGCCGATGCCGAGCAGCCAGGTCCACCGCGAGACCGCCGGCGTGTCGTAGCGATCGGCCTGCTGGAACGTCGCCAGCGCATCATCGAAGCGGCCGAGATTGAGCTGCGCAAGGCCGATCAGATACATCGCCAGCCCGTTCCAGGGATCGCGGCTCACGGCTCTGGCACAGATCACGAGGCTCTCGACGAACCGGTTGGTGGCGCTGAGGAAGCGGCAATAGGTCTCTAACACCGGGATGGCGTTCGGCCGCGTGCGCAACGCCCGCTCGAGGTTGGCGGAGGCCTGGGCCTCGGCCGCCGCGGCGGCTTCGGGACTGTACCAGACCATCTGGATGCCGCGCATCTGCAGCGCCGCCAGCGCGACCGCGGCGTCGACATTGTCGGGCTCCTCGGCGAGCGCGTTCTGCAGCATCGTCTGCGCCATGCCGAAGCGCTCCAGCGTCACGCTGTTGATCGATGCGGTCGCTTGCTCGATGGCGGCCTTGGCTCCGCCGGCGGTGGTGGCATCATTCCCCAAGGAGGATCCGGATTCCGTCAATGCGTTGAGACGGCGGGCCAGCACGTCGCCGACGCCGGCGGCAAGCCGGGTCTGCTGCAGCGCGAGCGTATTGTCATCGGCCTCGACCGAGATCGCAGCGACGCCCTCGACCTTGCCGGTGGTCGTCTGAACCAGGCGGGCCCGCAGGGTCCAGGATGGCCCGTTGCGTTGCAGTTCGCCGTGGATCTCGAAATCCGAGGCGACGGTGGCGGTCGCAGCAACAGGTGCGGGTCGCGGCGCGGTCGATGCCGGCGCGACCACGCTGATGCCGTCGATGCGGGCGAAGCCATCGGTCAGCCGGGCGCCGATCTCGCTGGCCATCGTCGATCCGCGGGGATCCTCGGTCGCATTCGTGATCGCCATGACGGCGACGACCGGCGGGGCGCTCCTGAACAGGTTCTGCTTGAACAGCGGCGTGGCGGCGGCGAGCCCGACGATCGCGCACAGTCCGAGCACGATCGCCGCCGCCACCCGCCCGCGTGAGAACCAGGGCGAGCCCAGCGGCGCGGTCGCAATTTCGGCGGGGGAGGCGGTTTCGGGCTCGGCGGCCGCCGGCTGTGGCTCGGCCTCGGGCGCGGGGACATCAGGCGCGACGACGGCAAGGTCGGCGGTGAAGATATAGCCGCCGCCGGACGCCAGCTTGACCAGCTGCCGCCGGTCGTCGCGCAGCGCGTTGCGAATCTCGCGGATGCATTGAAACAGGCTGTCCTCGCCGACATGGACCTCCGGCCAGACCGCCTCCATCAGCTCCTGCTTGCTCAGCACCCGGCCGGGATTGGCGACCAGCAGCCGCAACATCTCGTAGGTCTTCGGGCGCAGCTTGATCGGCACACTGCCAGGGCCACGCAGCTCGGCGTGCTGCTGGTCGAGCTCGAACCCGGCAAAACGGACGATCATTCAGTCTCTCTGGATATGCTGCCCAAAATGCATTGGCATACCGGTACGTCGCCGAACCATGGCCTGACGGCTGGTCTCGATAAAAATTTCAGAAAACTTCGGAAATCGATACCCTAACCTGATACCGTATTCTGACATCGTGAACGGCGCTCGTGTGCCCCTGCCGCGGACGTAGCGATCGCGAGGCGTTGCTCACCCCTGGCCATGCGGCTGAAAGAGCCGCGCCCCGATGGCATTTTGCGCGGGCTTGGCCGAGCTTGCCCTGCGGCTCCGATCAGGTGGATTGCCGGCGTTTTGCAGCGCATTTCGATTCTGATTCAGAAAATTTCACAGCATCACGGCGCGCTTCCTCAGGACTTCCCACGGTGCGGATGAGACACCAGGGAGGGAGCGCCGGTCGACTCGCCTTTGTTTGTCACGCGAGGGGGCGGCTTTCGCCACGAGGCAACGAGGGCATGGTGCTGACCGCCGACGACACTCCGGATCATGCCGCCCGCGCCCGGAGGCGTGCGCCGCCCTGTGGCTGTCGTCCCGCGGGGCCGTTCAGCCCGCGAGCATCGATTCCGCTTCCGGGAGCCGCCCGTTTCGGCGCCGGCTGCTCGGACTGACGCCCGCATACGTCTTGGACGCATTGGTATTGTACGAGGATAGTTGAATGGTGGTCACGACGATCAAGTCCGACGGTTTTTCGTCGGATCCGTCGCCAAGCGGATCGATCACGAACGCGGGCGCCGTCGGGGCCCCGCATCCGATGAGCCCGGCCGGCACCGCCGCTGTCCAGGGCCGGCCGCTGCAAGACCAGCCGTTGCCACGGCCATTCGGGCCGGCGGAGCGCCATGACGGGCGCCATGACGATCGTGCCCCTGTGCTGGAAGCGCGCCAGGAGCCGGGCGAGCAGCCCGCGGCGACCTCGCCGAAGCCCGCCCAGGTCATCGGGCGGGTGGTGGAGACCAAGGGCCACGTCGTCGTGTTGCGCAACGGCGTCGAGGTCACGCTCCATGACGGCGACGCGCTGCGCAAGGGTGACGTCGTTCAGACCGATGGTGACGGCGCCGCCAGTCTGATCTTCAGGGACGGCAGCGTTTTCCAGCTCGGTCACGAGTCGCGCCTCGCGCTGACCGAGTTCAGCTATGGCCAGCATGGTGTCGAGAACCGCGAAGACTTCAACCTGCTGCAGGGCTCGTTCAGCTTTGCCGCCGGCGCCGTCGCCCGGACCGGCGACATGCGCGTCAAGGTCGCATCCGCTTCGGCGAAGATCCTCGGCGGCGTCGGCGGCGCCGACATTGCCGAGCACGGCGGCGTCGCCAAGCTCTCGATGTACCATCAGGAGCATGGCCGCGGCCAGGCGACGATCTACGACGGCGACGGCAGTCCGGTCACGACCATCGATGGCGATGGCGGCAGGCTGACCCTGACCTCGACGAACCCGTCGCGTGTCGCGGCCGACGAGCAGGCCAAGTCCGAGGCCGACAAGGCCCTGGAAGCCTCCACGCTCAACCAGATTCTGCAGATCAGGATCGTTGCGAAGGACAGCGTCGATCCGACCGCGATCGGCATTCGCGGTTCGTCCTTTGCGCCTATTGGAGGCGACGACCACAAGACACCCGTGTTCGAGCCAGGCTCGTTTGGCTCCGGCTCTGGTCAGCCCGCGCCGTCCGATCCCACCGGCGGCGTCGTCCAGCGCAATGAAGACAGCACCTCCGGAGGTCGGCCCGCCGACGCCGGGTTCGGGCCGGTCAACCACGCGCCGGTGCTCGATCTGCATGTCGCGGCGGTGGCGGCGCTCGAGCAGACGCCGCTGACGGTGTTGCCGCGGCTGACCTTGAGCGATGATGACGGCACGACGCTGCTGAAGGCGACGATCCGGATCGCCGGCCATTTCGAGCCGGGCAAGGACATGCTCGCCTTCGCCGGCACGGCGCAGGTCGAAGGCCGCTTCGAGGCAGCTACCGGCACGCTGACGCTCGTCGCAGCGCCCGGCCACACCGCGAGCCTGGCCGACTTCCAGGCTGCGCTGAGCAGCGTCCGCTACGTCTATGACGGTGATGCGCCGTCGGCGCTGCCCCGCACGTTGATCGTCACGGTGCAGGACGCCGGCGGCACCGCGTTCGGTGGCCACGATCTCGCCACCGCATCCGTCACGCTGACGGTCACGGGCATCAACGATGCGCCGACGCTCAGCGTGAGCCAAGCCTCGGTCGCCGCCGCCGAGCAGACCGCGACGGCCGTCGCCCCCCATGTGTCGCTGTCGGACGTCGACAGCGTGACGCTCGATCACGCCTCACTGCAGATCACCGGCAATTATCTGCCCGGCGAGGATGTGCTGTCATTCACCGACACGGCGCAGATCCACGGCGCCTTCGACGCGGCCACCGGCACGCTGATCCTGACCGCACGCTCCGGCCAGTCGCCGACGGTAGCGGATTTCGAAGCCGCACTGCGTTCGGTCACCTGTACCGACACCAGCGACAATCCGTCATCGCTGCCCCGCACGCTGACCATCATTGTTCAGGACGCCGACGGCACCGCCAATGGCGGGCACGACACGACGGTACGCACCGTCACGCTGACGGCAACGCCCATCAACGATCCGCCCGCGATCACCGGCGAGACCGATCCGGCCGCCGTCGCCGAGCTCGCGGATGCGCATGCGCAGTCCGTAGGTCCGATCACCGGCACGCTGTCGGCTGTTGACCGCGATATCGGCGACGTCCTGACCGGGCATGTGGCGGTGTCCGCAACGGTCAGCTACAGCGGCGGTGCGCTGCCGGCTGGAATCGATATCGACGCGCTGCGCGATGCGGCCGCGATCTCGTTCGACAGCGTGACGACCAGCATCAGTGGCGGCGTCAATCCGCTGACATGGACCTATCATCCCGCCGCAGCCAATCTGGACTGGCTCGCGGCCGGCGAGACGCTGACCATCACCTTTCTTGCAGAGGTCACCGACGGCACGGCGCATGTCGGCAGCCAGCCGCTCACGATCGTCATCACCGGCAGCAACGATGCGCCCACCATCATCGCCGCGCAAACGGCGGCCACGGCGACGCAGGATGTCGCCGTTGATGCCCAGGGCCAGCTTCACGCGAACGGCAGCTTCGGTTTCGCCGACCTCGATCTCTCCGACACGCATTCAGCCTCTGCCATTTTCCTGAGCACGACCGGCCCCGGCGGAGTGGCGCTCGGCAGCATGGGCGCGCTGATCGACACGGATACGGCCGGGGGCAGCAGCGGCGAAGCGACATGGAGCTACCACGTCGACAACAGCGCGGTGCAATTTCTCGCTGCCGGCGAGAGCGTGGTCGAGACCTACCGCGTCACGGTCAGCGATGGCCACGGCGGAACGGCAAGCCGCGACGTCAGCGTCACCATCGCCGGCGCCAACGATGCGCCCGTGATCACCACGGCGCAGGCGACCGGCGCGGTGACCGAGGACAGCGCCGTCGATGCCCGCGGACACCTGCAGGCCGGCGGCGTCATCGGCTTCGGCGATGTCGATCTGACCGATACGCACACGGTCTCGGTCGCCCTCGTCAGCTCCAGCAACGCCGGCGGCATTGCGCTGGGGACCATGAGTCCGCAACTGACTGCTGATACCAGCCACGGTGCCGGCGGCGCGGTCAGTTGGACCTATCAGGTCGACAACAGCAGCATTCAGTTCCTGCAGGCCGGCCAGACCGTGACCGAGATCTACGCGGTGACCGTTAGCGACGGCCATGGCGGACAGACGACGCAGACCGTGACCGTGACGGTGACCGGCACCGAGGATGCGCCGGTGCTGACCGCCGGCGGCTCGGGCACCGTGACCGAAGCTGCCGACGCCTCCGCACAGGATATCGCGCCGATCACCGGCACGCTTGCGGTGACCGATCTGGATGTCGGCGATGCGCTCTCGGCGTCTATCGTCGGCTCACCGGCGCTCACGCTCGACGGCTATGGTTTCACGTTGCCGGTTGGCGCCGCATCGCTGATCGATCACGCGCTGTCGTTCCAGACCGGCGTCACCTCGAACGGCGGCGCTGCAAGCATCGGCTGGAACTACGATCCCGCGGCCGCCAACCTCGATTTCCTGCGGCAGGGCCAGCAGCTGGTTCTGACCTACACCGTCGCCGTCTCCGATGGAATCCACGACAGCGGCACGCAGACGGTGGCGATCACCATCACCGGCACCGATGACCTGCCGACCATCACCGGCAGCGCGGGGACAGTCGATGAGGCGGGCGCCGCCCATGCCCAGGCGATCGCGCTGGCGGGCACGATCGCGGTGACCGATCTCGACGCCGGCGATCCGTTGACGGCATCGGTCATCAGTTCGCCGACGGTGATGCTGGATGGCCACGCCTTCACGCTGCCGGCCGGGGCGGCTGCACTGGCCGACGCCGCGGCCTTGTCGTTCGACAATGCCGGAAATCTGTCGAATGGCGGCACGACCAACATCGCCTGGATCTACCACCCGGGCGCCGCGGACCTGGACTTCCTGAAACAGGGTCAGACGCTGACGCTCACCTACGCCGTCGACGTCAGCGACGGGATAGGGACCAGCGCGCCGCAGACCGTGGTCATCACGATCAACGGCACCAACGACGCGCCGGTGGCTGCCGCGGACAGCTACACGACGGCCGAAGACAATGCGCTGACGATCGCGGGCGCAGGCGTGCTTGCCAATGATCACGACGCCGAGGGCGATGCACTCAGCGCCATCCTGGTCGACGGCCCCAGTCACGGCACGCTCGCGCTGAATGCCGACGGCTCGTTCACCTACACGCCATCAGCCGACTACAATGGCGTCGACAGCTTCACCTACAAGGCCAATGACGGCCTCGCCGATTCCGGCATCGCCACCGTCAGCATCACGGTGACGGCGGTGAACGACCCCGCGGTGATCTCGGGCGTCAGCGACGGCGCGGTCACCGAGGCCGGCGGCGTGAGCAATGCGGCGGCAGGTACGCCGACGGCGACCGGCTTGCTGACCGACACCGACGTCGACAATCCGGCCAACGCCTTCACCGCGGTCGCGACGCCCACGGTCAGTGCCGGCGGCTACGGTACCTACACCATGACCTCCGGCGGGTCCTGGACCTATCATCTCGATGACGGCAACAGCGCGGTTCAGGCGCTCAACTCCGGCCCCGTGCTGACCGACACGTTCACGGTGACGACCATCGACGGCACGGCGCAGGTGATCACGATCACCATCAACGGCGCCAACGATGCGGCTGTTGTGTCGGGCACGACCAGCGGCCTTGTGAGCGAGGCGGGCGGCGTCGGCAACGGCACGCCGGGGACGCCGAATGCGACCGGCACGCTGACCGACAGCGACGTCGACAATGTCGCCAACACGTTCAGCGCAGTCGCAACGCCGACGGATAGCGCGGGCGGCTACGGCACCTACACGCTGAGTTCGGGCGGCGTCTGGACGTATGCGCTCGACAACGGCAACCCCGCGGTCCAGGCTCTCAACGCCGGCGCAACGCTGACCGACACCTTCACGGTCACGACCATCGACGGCACCGCGCAGGTGGTGACGATCACCATCAACGGCGCCAACGACGCGGCTGTGGTGTCGGGCAGCACCAGCGGCGCGGTGATCGAGGCGGGTGGCATCAACAATGGCACCCCGGGAACGCCGGTCGCGACGGGGACGCTGACCGACAGCGACATCGACAACCCGGCCGACACGTTCACGGCCGTGGCAACGCCGGCGCCGAGCGCGGGCGGCTACGGCACCTACACCATGACCTCGGGCGGCGTGTGGACGTATGCGCTCGACAACAGCAATGCCACGGTGCAGGCGCTCGACGTCGGCGCCACGTTGACCGACACGTTCACTGTGACCACCATCGACGGCACGGCGCAGGTGGTGTCGATCACCATCAACGGCGCCCACGATGTCGCCGCGGTGGCAGGCGCCATCAGCGGCGCGGTGACCGAGGCGGGCGGGGTCAACAACGGCACGCCGGGAACACCGGTCGCCACCGGCACGCTGACGGTCGCCGACGGCGCCTTCGTCCCGGTTGCTGCAGGCGCCGCTGGGAGTGGCGGCTACGGCACCTACGCCCTGACCTCGACCGGGGTCTGGACTTACACGCTCAACAACAGCAATCCTGCGGTCCAGGCGCTCAATGCGGGCGCCGTTCTCACCGACACCTTCACGGTCGCCACCACCGGTGGCAGCACGCAGGTCGTCACCATCACCATTGCTGGCAGCGACGATACGCCCGTCCTCTCCGGCGATGCATCGACGTCGCTGCTGCAGGGGACGTGGACGACCATCACCACTGCCGACCTCAACGTCACCGATATTGACAATCCAGCCAGCCAGCTCGCGTTCAATGTCAGCGGCACCATTCACGGCTACGTCGCGCTGTCGAGCGCGCCCGGCGCGGCAATCACCAGCTTCACCCAGGCGCAGCTCGCCGCAGGACAGGTGATCTTCGTTCACGACGCGACGCAGAATCCGGCGGCGAGCTTTACGGTCACCGCGACCGACGGCATCCTGACCACGGCCGGGATGGCTGTGAACGTCGCCGTCAACAGCGACTTCGTCATCACCAGCAATCTCGATCTCGGCGCCGTTTCCGAGACCATCCACAGCCTGAGCCAGTCCGCCGGCATTCTGTCCGGCACGGGCACGCTGACCGACGCCAACGGCGCGACGTTCACCGGCGGCACCGAGAGCGGCAGCGGCACCACGGTCGTCAATGGCCTGGCGTCGTTCTTCGATGCAGGCAACGAGACCTTCACGCTCGATGGCCGGACGCTGCAGCTACATGGCTCGGCGCAGATCGGCGCGTTGTCCGGCGAGACGCTGCATCTCAACAACGGCGCGGTGCTCGAGATCGACGCCGGTGTCACCTTCACCGATGCCGCGGTGGGCGGCTCCGCCTTCACCATCTCCTCGAGCGCCGGCACCGGCACGGTCAATGTCGCCGGCAGCTATGAGAAGACCGGCGGCGGCACCACGGCGATCTCGACCGCGCTGACGAACACCGGAACGATCGATGCCAAGGCCGGCACGCTCGACCTTGCTGGCAGCGTGACCAACTCCGGCACGCTGAAGGCGGAGAGCGGCGGCACGTTGCTGGTGGCGGGCAACGTCACCGGCTCGGGCGCCGTGATCGTCGACGCCAACGGCACGGTCGAGTTCGGCGGCAACGTCGGCGCCGGGCAGACGATCACCTTCACCGGTGCGTCGGGCGCGCTGAAGATCGACCATCCCGCCAGCTTCGCCGGCACCATCACCGGCTTTAGCGGCGCGACCGATACGATCGACCTCGCCGGGATCGACTACAATTCCGCGCAGTACGCGCAGTCGTTCAATGCGTCGACCGGCATCCTGACGGTGACCGACGGCGTCAACACCGCCACGCTGCATTTCAGTGGCGCGACCTACGGCTTTGCAGCCACCAGCGACGGCGCCGGCGGCACGCTGATCAAGCCGGCCAATGTCTTCATCGTCCACAATGCAGCCGAGCTCAATGCGGCGCTGCTCGCGGTCAGCCAGGGCGGCTCGGCATCTGCTGCCAACACCAGCTACTCGATCGAGTTCGCCGCAGACATCTCTGTTTCCTCGCTCGGCGCCAATCTGAGCGCGATCAATCTCGCCAGCGGCAGCTCGCTCGTCATCCATGGCGGCGGCCATGCGCTGGATGGCGGCGACGCCTATCGCGGCCTGTTCGTGTATGGCGGCAATGTCACTATCGATCATCTCGCCATCAATCACACGCTGGCGCAAGGTGGCGCCGGCGGGACACAAGGCGGTGGCGGCGGTGCCGGACTGGGCGGCGGCCTGTTCGTCGCCGCAGGCGCCACGGTGTCGATCAGCGACGTCAGCTTCAGCGGCGACAGGGCGGTCGGCGGCAAGGGCGGCAGCCTCGACGGTGGTGCTAACAGGGGCGCCGGCGGTGGCGGCATGGGATCGGCTGCCAGCGCCAACAGCGGACAATACCAGCACGACACGAGACAAGGGCCGGTGGGCCACTCCACTTACGTCGCAACAGCGGTCGATGGTACGGCCGGCGGCGGCGTCGGACTCAACATTCCCGGCCAAGGTGGACTAGCGCATGGCGGCGCTGGTGGCGCGTGGACAGGCGGAAGCTTCACCAACTACACGCCGGCTGCAACCGGCGGGTTCGGCGGTGGCGGCGGCGGTGGCTTCTACAGCTACATGAACTCCATCGCTACGTCCGAGATCTCGCGGCTGGGCTCCAACGGTGGCAATGGCGGCTTCGGCGGCGGCGGCGGTGGCGGGGCCAGCGGCTCAGCCGGACTACACACCACAGGCGGCGCCGGCGGTTTCGGCGGCGGTGGCGGCGGTGGCTATTTTGGCGGCGCCGGCGGCTATGGCGGCGGCGCGGGAGGCGGCAAGGTCAGCTTCGGCGTGCTCGGCTCCGGTGGCGGCGGCCTCGGCGCCGGTGGCGACATCTTCGTCCAGGAAGGCGGACACCTCATCGTCGGTGCTGGCTCGCTGTCGGGCGGAACGGTCGCAGGCGGCGCCGCAGGGAACCTCAGTACGTCGGCGCAAGCCGGCCAGGCGCTCGGCTCCGGTATCTTCATCCAGGGCAACCAGACCGTCACCTTCGCGCCGGCCTCCGGCGACGATCTGACAATCGCCGACGTCATCGCCGATCAGCACGGCAATGGCGGTACCGGCAATGTCGAGATTTCCGGCGCCGGCACCGTGCATTTCACTGCTGCCAACAGCTATGTCGGCGCGACCATCGTCGATGCCGGCGCGACGCTCGACATCGATGCCGCCGGTGGGCTCGGGACGGGCGCGGTCACCGACAACGGCATCCTGAACGTCAACGCGGCGACGACCTTCGCCGGCACGGTCAGCGACGGCGGCGTTCTCAACGTCAACGCGGCAACGACCTTTGCCGGCGCCGTCACTGACAGCGGCGTCCTGAACGTCAATGCGGTCACGACCTTCGCGAGCACGGTCACCGACAACGCCACGCTGAACGTCAACGCGGCGACGACATTCGCGAACACCGTGACCGACAATGGCGCGCTGAACATCAACGCGTCCGCCATCTTCCAGGGCACGGTCGTCAACAACGGCATCGTCACCATCAATGCCGCCAATGCCGATTTCGCCGGATCGATCACCGGCAACGGCACGATCAATTTCGGCACCTCAGGCGGCACGGCCGTGTTCGAGCACGGTGTGCCGACCCAGACCATCACGGGCTTCGCCAATGGTGACGTCATCGACCTCCGGTTGGTGGTGGCAACCACCGTCGTCGTTGGTGCCAACAATGTTGTGACGCTGAAGGATTCCGGCGGCACCGCGGTTGCGACCCTGCATTTCGATCCGGCGCAGACGCTCGGGCCGTTCGGCGTCACCAGCGACGGCCAGGGCGGCACCAAGGTCGTCGCCATCCAGACCAGCTTCGACGTCAGCTCCGCCGCGGATCTCAATGCGGCGCTCGCCGCGATCAGCCAGGGCGGCACCTCCTACGCGAAGAACGCGGCCTACACGATCCACTTTGCCAGCGACATCTCGCTGGCCTCGCTCGCAGCCAACGCGGATCTCGCTGCGATCAACCTCGACACCGGCAGCTCGCTGCTGATCGACGGCGCCGGCTTCACGCTCGATGGCGCCAATGCTCATCGCGGCTTCTTCGAATATGCCGGCAGCATCAAGATCCAGCACCTGACGATCGCCCATATGCTGGCGCTGGGAGGAAACGGCGGCCTCGGCGGCGGCGGCGGTGGCGCCGGCCTCGGCGGCGGCCTGTTCGTCGCGGCCGGTGCGTCGGCGACCATCGCAGACGTTGCGTTCAAATACGACGCCGCGCACGGCGGCAATGGCGGCGGCCCCGTCAGCTTTGCCGCGATTGCCGGGTACAACGGCGCCTGGAGCGGCGGCGGTGGCGGTGGAATGGGCACCGACGGCGCCGCGGCGTCCACGACTGGCGTGTCTCGCTTTATTCGCGTTGGAAACAACGTCTATCTGGCAACGGGATTTGCCGGCGCGGCTGGCGGTGGCCTGGGCCTGTCCAATCTTCCGGATCAAGGCGGAGCCGGCGCGACAACGTACCTGGGGTCCCACCCGGCATCGGGTGGCTTCGGCGGTGGCGGCGGCGGTGGCGGAGACTACTTCCTCACGGCAAGAATCCGCGCAACGGCCGGCGCTCAGGGCGGATTCGGTGGTGGCGGCGGCGCCAGTGGCGGAGCTGGGGGCCTGAGCGGCATCTACGCGAACATGCCCTTCCAACAATCGGGCGGCAATGGCGGCTTTGGCGGTGGTGGGGGCGGCGGCGGACTCGGAGGACGGGCCGGAAACAACACCTTCGGCGCTGGCGGATTTGGCGGCGGTCGCGGGGGTGCGGCCTATGTCTATCTGGCGAACGGGTCTTATCAGGCGAGGCTCGGCAATCTCGGCGGCGGCGGACTTGGCGCCGGCGGCGGCGTCTTCGTCCAGGAGGGCGGCTCGCTCGTCATCGAGAGCGGATCGCTGTCCGGCGGCGACGTGGCCGGAGGATCGGCCGGTCACATTGTCGACAGCCGGCAAGGCTATGCTCTCCCGCAGGACGGCCAGGGTCTCGGCAGCGGCATCTTCATCCAGGGCAACCAGACGCTGACCTTCGCGCCGCCGTCCGGTGCGACGGCGACGGTCGCCGACGTGATCGCGGATCAGGGCGGCAACGGCGGGCGCGGCGCGGTCGACATCAAGGGCGCGGGCATCGTCGAGTTCGACGCTGCCAACACCTATTCCGGCGGCACCACGATCGAAGCCGGCGCGACGCTCAAGCTCGCAGGTCATGGCAACATCGGCAACGGGCCGGTCACGGACAATGGCGACCTGCTGCTTGCCTATTCCGTCACGCTGACGGGCACGATCAACGACAACGGCACGATCCATCTTGGCTTCCATGACGGCACGGCCGTCTTCAACGGCACCGTCGCGCTGAGCGGCGCGTTCTATTTCGGAGACGGGGCCAATGAGGCCGACTTCAACGGCGGGTTGACCGGCACGGGATCAGTCAATTTCGGCACGGGCGATCAGACGCTGAAGATCACCGGGACGATGCCGAGCGCGGTCATCCACGGCTTCGGAGCCGGCGATACGATCGACCTCGCCTCGATCTCCGCAACGGCCGTCGGCAGCTTCAGCAATGGTCTGCTTTCGCTGGTCGGCGCCGACGGCATCACCGTCGTCGCCACCATCCAGTTCGATCCGTCGCTGCAGGCGGACCATGGATTCGCCGTGGTGTCCGACAACGGCGGCGGCACCGTCGTCGTGCTCGACGAAGTGCCGGTGTTCCATGTCGCATCGGGCGCGCAGCTTGCGCGCGTCATCAGCGAGATCAGCATCGGCGGTGCGCTGTCCCGGACCAACCAGCACTATGAGATCGACATCACCGCCGATTTCTCGATCGATCTGGTGCTGCCCGCGATCAGGCTCGCGTCCGGCGACACTCTGACCATCCAGGGCCAGCACCACACGATCAGCGGCACGGTCAACGGCATCCCCACTTATGCCGGGTTGGATCTGGAATCGGGCAGCGCCGAGATCGACGACCTCACCATTGCCGATTTCGTTGCGCGCGGCGGCAATGGCGGCTCGCCAGGTTTCACCTCGCTCCAAGGCGGCAACGGCGGCGGCCTCGGCGCCGGCGGCGGCCTGTTCATCGGGTCTGGCGCATCGGCGACCCTCAGCGGCGTGGCGTTCAGGAACGATCAGGCCGTCGGCGGCAATGGGAGCAACGGCGGCTCCTACCAGCAGGCCAACGCCACCAGTTTTCCGGGCCGCTATCACCTCTATGGCCCTGACGACCAGCATCGCGGGACTCCGAGTCACGCTCCGCAGTCGTTCGGCTATGGTGGCTATGGCGGCCGGAAGGGTTCGGTCGGTGGCGCCGCGGGTATTGGGGGTGCCGCTGGTTTCGGCGGTGGTGGCGGCGGCGGCGGCGCCGGTTACTTCGATAGTGGTTTTCTGAGAGCGGGTGGCTCCGGCGGGGCAGGCGGCTATGGCGGCGGCGCCGGCGGTCATGGCTCGACCAACGCCTTCAATGGAAACACCACCGGTGGTGGCGGCGGCGGCGCGGGCCTCGGTGGCGCTGTCTACGTTGCGTCCGGCGGTCACCTCTATGTCAGCGACTGGAATTTTTCGAACAACACCGCGACCGGCGGCGCGGGTGGCGCGGGCGGCGCAGCGGGACAGGGCATCGGCAACGATCTGTTCAGCCATGGCGGCACCGTCACGCTGACTGCCGCGCTGGGCCAGACCGTCAACGTCAATCAGCTGATCGCGGGCACCAACGTGCAACTCGCCGCTGGCGTCACCGATACGTTCAACGTTGGTGGCGCGGGCACCGTCGTGTTGGGGCAAGGCATCAAGGCCGATGTCCTGAACATCACCGGCACGGGCAATGTTTCGGTGCTGACCCACATCGACGTCACCAACATCAACGTCTCCGGATCCGGCAACGTGGTGCTCGAAGGGGGATTCTTCGGCCACGAGGTCATTACGCATACCGGCACCGGCAGCCTTCTGGTCAAGCCGATCTACAACGTCTCGACCTCCGTCGAACTCGCAGCAGCCATTCAGGCGATCGACGCCAATCCGATTTCCGGCACGGCCGTCAACTACGTGATCAACCTGACGGCCGATATCTCGCTGAGTGCGCTGCTCCCGTTCCTCACCATTGCAGATGGCGATACCCTGATCATCCAGGGCAACGGCCATGTCATCGACGGCGGCAACAGCTTCGGCGGGTTCTATCTCCGCTCGGGCAACGCATCGTTCTCCGACCTCACGATGCAGCACATGGTCGAGCGCGGCCAGGATGGCGGCTTCGGCGTGTATGGCTACAGATATGGCACCGCCAAAGGTGGCGGCGGGGGCGGTGGCCTCGGCGCTGGCGGCGCCCTGTTCATCGGAAGCGGGGCCTCGGCCACGATCCGGGACGTCAATGTCGTTAGCAATAGTGCGATCGGCGGCAATGGCGGAGACGCCGTCGGGCACACCGGGAGTTTCGGCTTTGCCGGCGGTGGTGGCGTCCTCAATGGAAATGGATATCAGTCGGGCGGCGCCGGCGGCGGCGTGTCCGGCGGAAAACATGGGCATGACGGTGGTTTCGGCGGCGGCGGTGGCGGCGGCTACGGCGCGCACCGAATTGGATTGGTGCTGTCCCGCTACGGAAGCTTCTCTCGCTACAACGGTGGTTCGGGCGGGTACGGTGCCGGCAACGGTGGAAACCCTGTCTTTCTCGGGTATCAACAGGGTAGTGGCCAGCCGATAACCTCTGGTGGCGGCGGTGGCGGCGGTGCCGGGCTCGGCGGCGGCATCTTCGTTGCCTCAGGCGGTGCGCTGACGATTGCCGGCGGCGCAACATTGTCCGGAAACTACGTTCACGGCGGCAACGGCGGTCTGAGCGATAACGGAAATAACGGCGGAAACGGGCAAGGCCTCGGGGCCGGCCTGTTCGCCGCGTCGAACAATGTCACGCTGGCGCCCGATGCCGGCAAGACGCTGACGATCTCGGATTCGATCGCCGGCGCAATGACCGGCGTCCTCCACATTGCGGGCGCCGGCAGCGTCGTGCTCGGTGACGTCAGGGCGACGACGATCGCCGTCGACGGCGGTACCCTGACGATCAACGGGACGCTCATCAACGACTCGCTGACGGTGTCCGGCTCGGCGACGTTCACGCTGACGACGAGCCTGCAGGGCAGCGGTCATGCCGGCGTCTCGAACTACGGCTTCCTGCTGCTCGACGCAGCCAGCACGATCGATGGCGGTGCACAGCTTGCCGATCACGGTGTGATCGAGCTCGGTGCCGTCGGCGCAGTCGGCAGCGGACATATCACCTTCGCGCAAGGGGCCATGGCCACCCTGATCATCGATCAGGGCGATACTCCAACCAACCAGATCGACGGCTTCCTGCCCGGCGACACCATCAAGCTCGCCGGCTTCGCGGCGAATGCGACCGTGACGCTGGGCGCCGGTAACGTGCTCACGGTGAGTGACGGCACGCATACGGCTCAGCTTCATCTCGATCCGGCTGTCGACTACTCGACCGCCCAGTTCAGCATCGCTGCCTATAATGGTGGCGTCGCCGTGACCGACACGATCGCACCGAGGATTGTCCTCGTCGGCCAGCCCCAGAACGGCAATCAGGTCGTGCTCAGCGGCACGGGCATGCCGGGCAGCAGCATTGCGATCTTCATCGACGGCAATCAGGTCGGCACCGCCACGCCGAATGCGAGCGGCCACATCAGCTTCACGACCGCTGCAATCGCCGACGGCGAATACGTCTTCACCGCCGCGCAGACGGGCGGAGGCCAAACGCTGACCACGGCGCCACTGATCGTCGACGTGCTGCCGCTCGCGCCGTCGCTCGCGCTGGCGCCGGGGCAGGCGGTGGTGGCGAACAATGTCGGCGTGCATCTGCAGGGCAGCGGCGAGCCGAACCAGACCGTCACGCTGCATCTCAGCGGTCCCGGCGGCAGTTCCGTGTCCTACACCACCACGACCGATGCCAGCGGCCACTACGACTTCGTCACGCCGAACCTCGTCGACGGCCACTACTCGCTCAACGCCACGGAAACCGACGCGGATGGCGTCGTCAGCCTGCCGTCGAGCGTGATCGCGTTCGACGTCGTTCCGCAGGCGCCGCTGATTTCGGGCGTCGTCGGGCAACCGGTCGATGGCGGCAGGATCGAGGTGACGGGCAGCGCCGAGGCCAATATCCGGATCAACTTGTTTGCCAATGGCCAGTACATCGGCTCCGGCAGCACCAATGCCAACGGCCTTTTCGACATCACCGCAACGGCACCCTTGGGGCATGGCGTGTACGCCCTGGTGGCGACGGCCCAGGATGCCGCGAACTTCACCAGTGGCCAGTCATCGGCGGTTGCCTTCCACGTCGATCCGCAGGCGCCTTTGATCAGCGCCATCATTGGCCAGCGCGTCAACGGTGGCACCGTCGAGGTCAAGGGCACTGCGCTGGCAGGCAGCACTGTCACGCTCTACGAGGGCAGCACGGTGGTCGGGGTGGGCGTCGCGAATGGCGCAGGCGCGTTCGATATCGTCACCACCGCGACGTTCGCCGATGGCGTCCACGCATTGCGGGCGACGGCAACGGACGCCGACAGCCTGACCAGCCCGTCCACCTCGTTCAACGTCAACGTGCTGCCGACCGCACCGGTGATCTCGGCCGTCATCGCGACGGCGGCTCAGACGATCCAGGTTCAGGGCACCGGCGAGGCCGGAGAGACCATCAAGGTCTATGCCGACGGTACGATCTTGCTGGGCACCGGTGTTGTCGATCAGACCGGGCATTTCGATGTCAGCGTCGATGCGCCGGGCGGCCATCACGTCATCACCACGACCGAGACCAATAGCGACAATCTGACGAGCGCCGTTTCCGCGGGCGTCACGATCGACGTGACGCCGCGGGCGCCCGCCATCACCTCGGTCTTGCCGCTGGTTGCGACACAGGTCGATGCCAGCCACGCCTTCGTCGTCAAGGGCACCGGCCAGCATGCGGGCGAGACCATCACGCTCTACGCAGATGGCGGCACGACTCCGATCGGTACGGGCGTCGTTGCAGCCGACGGCACCTTCACCATCACGACCACGACTGCGCTCGCGAACGGCAGCCACACGCTGACCGCGACCGATGCGGCCGGCGCCGACGTCAGCGCCCCCTCGACCGGCTTTGCCATGTATGTCGATCCGGCGCCGGTCACCGGCATCAGCCAGGTCGGAGTTGCTGCAGATCACGGCGTCATCGAGCTTCAAGGCACCGGGCAGCCGGGCGATACGATCACCCTGATGCTCGGCAACACGGTGATCGGCACCGGAGCCGTCGATGCCTCCGGACATTTCGACGTGACGACCGACGCAAGCGTGGGGGCACTGCTCGGCCCTGGTCATCAGCACATCACGGTGATCCAGACCGACGGCCTCGGTCATGCGAGCCCTGCGGCTGCGTTCGATGCCAGCGTCGCTCCGGCTGCGCCCGTCGTCGCGTCGGTGGTCTCGGTGCCGGACTCCGTTGGCCGCGTCGAGGTCAAGGGCAACGCCGAGGCCGGCACCATCATCAAGCTCTACGCCGACAACGGCAGCACGGTGATCGGCACCGGCGCAGCCGATGCATCAGGCCATTTCGACATCATCAGCGAATTCCAGTCGGTCACCGGCGGTGCGCACAGCATCACGGTGACCGCGACGATCGACGGCATCACGGGACCGGCATCGGCGGGCGCTGATGTCACCATCACGCCGGTGGCGAACACTTGGACCATCACCTCGGCGACCGATCTCGCCAAGGCGATCGCGGCGATCGACGTCTCCGGCGCGAGCGCTCAAAACGGAACGCACACTACGTTCGACATCGTCGGCGATCTGCAACTCAGTGACCAGTTGCCGCTGTTCAATCTTCCGCCGGGCGACTCGCTCACCATCGCCGGCCATGGCCATGTGCTCGATGCCCACGGCCTGCCGGGCCTGTTCGTCTATGCCGGCAGTGTCGAGATCGACGATCTCAGCATCATCAATGCGGTCGCAAAGGGCGGCGACAGCAGTTTCGGCGGCGGCGGCGGTGCCGGCCTCGGCGGCGGATTGTTCATCGCATCGGCAGGCACGGTGACACTGTCCAACGTCAATTTCGCCAACGACAAGGCGGTCGGCGGCAACAGCGCCGGCACGTTCGGCTATTGGGGATCCGCGCTCTATGGCGGCGGCGGCGGCCTTGGCGGCGCCGGCGGTGTGCAGGGTGGCGGCGGCATTGGCATTCATGCCTCTGGCAGCAGCCATCCGCGGCAATACTACTCCGGAACGAGTGCTGGCGCCGGCATCGCCCTTGGCGCGGCCTCGGGAGGCGGACAGGTCGTCGGGACCAACCCGGTCTATCTCGGCGGAGCCAATGGCGGTGGCGGTGGCCAGGGTGTCGGATTCTACACCAGCGCGGCCGCTTTCGGCATTTCTGGATATGGCGCCCCAGGCAGCGGCGGTGGCATCGGGGGCGGCGTTGGCACCGTCAATGGCGGCATTGAAACGGGCGGAGCGGGCGGTTTCGGCGGCGGCGGCGGTGGCGGCACTTTCGACGCGTGGAATGGCATCGGTGGCTATGGCGGTGCCGGCGGATTTGGCGGCGGCGGCGGCGCTGGCCGGCATGGCGGCGGCGCCGGTGGCTTCGGCGGCGGCGGCGGCGCCGGTGGCGGCGTTTACGGCACGACCGGCGGCGCGGGCGGCTTTGGCGGTGGCACGGGGGGTAGTGGCGCCTATGGCGGCGGCGGCCTCGGCGCCGGCGGTGCGATCTTCGTGCAGCAGGGCGGCACGCTGATCTTCGCCGGCTCGGGCAGCGAGCAGAATGGCGGCGTGACCGCGGGCACTGCGACCGGGTTCGACGCCCACGGCGCGGCCTATGGCAGCGGCATCTTCCTGCAAGGCGATCAGTCCATCACCTTCGCCCCAGACGCGGGACACAGCATCACCCTTGCCGGCGTGATCGCTGACATGACCGGCTCGCGTGATGCCAGCGGCCAGACCGGCGCCGGACATCTGCTGCTCGACGGCGGCGGCACGCTGGTGCTGGCCGGCACGAACACCTTCACCGGCGGCATCAGCATCGAGAACGGCACGCTCGATCTGACCGCCCACGGCGCCGCCGGCTCCGGCGCGATCAGCTTCTCTCCGGCCGATCATGCCGCGCTGGAATTCAGCGCGGCGAATGTGCCGACCAACGCGATCGCGAATTTCGGCGCCCGCGACCAGATCATCATCGACGGCTTCCATGCGACCAGCGAGAGCTACAGCAATGGCGTGCTGGTGCTGAACGGCGCCAGCGGCTCGGTCAGCCTCAGCGTTGGCGGTTCGGACCTGCATGCGCTGTCGGACTTCCAGTTCGCCTTCGATGCCGGCACCGGCAACACCATCATCACTGGCGGACCCGACCGGTCCGGCTCTAATGTCATCCATGGCGGCGCTGGCGCGCAGATATTGACCGGCGGCACCGGCGACGACGTGTTCTTCTTCCGCGCCACCGAGCTCGCCGCTGGGGTCACCGACAAGATCACCGATTTGTCGTGGGCGAACGGCAGCGGCGAGCACGACCGCATTCATCTCGAAGGCGTCGACCCGAATGCGGTCACTGTGACCAGCATCAATGGCGGCCACGACACCGACATCGCGATCGGCGTCAGCGGCGGCACTGCGCACATCCTGGTCCAGGGCAGCGGCGCGGCTCCGCTCGAGATCGAATTCCAGAACACCACCCCGACCAGCGATGCCGATCTGAACACGCTGCTGACGCCGTCGACCGTCAACGAGACCGTCGGCCAGTTCTCGATCGGCGCCAACCCGCCTTACATCAAGTCCCTGGTCAGCTATGGCGCCGACGGCGCCGTCGCCGCGCAGGACGTCACCAACAATGACGGGTCGCATACGGTCACGGTGCAGGCGCCGAATGCGGTGCTGATGGCGTCGTCTGGCAGCGACACCTTCGTGTTCCAGTTCGGCTCCCAGCCGGCCGGCAGTGCGACGATCGGCGGCTTCGACGTCGCGCACGATATCCTGCAACTCAGCCACAGCGTCTATGCCGATGCCGCGGCGGTGCTGGCCGCGATCTCGTCGGATCCGCACAACGCCGGTAACCCGGCCGACACCACCATCGCGATCGACGCCAATCACATGGTCACGCTGACCGGCGTGACTCCGACCCAGCTTGCACAGCACGATATTCTGCTAGTGTGAGGCTGACACTTTCAGGCTCTTGAGGATCATGCAGGCCGACATCCATTTCATCTCCGGGCTTCCGCGGGCCGGCTCGACCTTGCTGTCGGCCATCCTGCGGCAGAACCCGCGCTTCCGCGCCGGCATGACCGGGCCGGTCGGCTCGCTGGTCGATGCCATGCTGCGCAGCATGAGTATGAGCAACGAGACCTCGATCTTCATCACCGACGCGCAGCGCAAGGCGCTGCTGGAAGGCATCTTCTCGGCCTACTACTCCGACGTCCCCCGGGGCGACGTGGTGTTCGACACCAACCGCAACTGGTGCACGCGTCTGCCGCTGCTGGCCGAGCTGTTTCCGCGCGCCAAGGTGATCTGCTGCGTGCGCGACGTGCCCTGGATCCTCGATTCGGTCGAGCGGCTGATCCGCAAGAACAAGTTCCAGCCCTCGGGCATCTTCAACTTCGAGCCCGGCGGCACGGTATATTCTCGGGTCGACGGGCTCGCGGCACCTAATGGCATGGTTGGCTTCGCCTGGAATGCGCTGCGCGAGGCGTTCTGCGGCGAGCAGGCCGACTGCCTGCTGGCGCTGACCTACGAGACATTGACGCAGCGGCCGCAGCAGGCGATCGCCGCCGTCTACGACTTCATCGGCGAAAAGCCGTTCGCGCATGATTTCGAAAACATTGAGTTCGATGCCGAGGAGTTCGATCGCCGGCTCGGCACCCCCGGCCTGCACAAGGTCGGCCGCCGCGTGGAATCACCAGGCCGCAAGACCGTGCTTCCCGGCGACCTCTGGCGCAAATATGAGAACGATGCGTTCTGGCGCGATCCCGCCCGTAACCCGAACAAGGTGCGCGTCGTCTAGCCAGATGCCCGTCAGCGACGCGCCGTGACGATCCATAAGGTTTGGACGAGTCGCTCGCCGTTCCACTCGCTCGCACTGACAGGGTTGTCGGTCGGCAGTGTCTCCTTTGGTTTTGGGCGCGTGCGAGCAGATGGCGCAGAGGGCGCGCCATCGCTTCGGCTTGCGCATGGCGGCAAGCAGGTCCCTCGTGATGCTGAGCGACGATGTCTGCGCCCAAGGGGGGTGGACTGGACTGGTCCAGCTTCTAGACTGGTGGCGGCGCACTGCGCCGGAGAGGCGCGCCGGTCGCGAGGTCCGCGTCGCAGAACAGAAGGCCATCAGGATGCCCTCGGGATCGGATCTGCTGGGACGGTGTGGGAAGCCGCGCATCGTGCTGTTTTCGGGCGGCACGGCGATGCGGGGCATCAACGTTGCGCTGTGCCGGCGCGGGGTGCAGATCACGCGGGTCGTTCCGGCATGGGACAATGGCGGCAGCTCGCGCATTCTGCGGGACTGCTTCGACATGCTGCCGGTCGGCGACGTCAGGCACGCGCTGATGACGATGGCCTATGCGGAAGGCCGGGTCGGCCATGTCGTCAAGATCTTCAACGCGCGGCTGTCCAACGCGTCGGCGCCTGCCGAGCTGGACGAGGAGATCGACTTCTACGTCTCCGGCAGGCATCCGCTGATTGCCGCCATGGAGCCGGGGCTCAGGGGCGCGATCCTCAACTATCTCCATGTCTTCAGGTCGCGGATCGGACGGGATTTCGATCTGCGCCGGGGAAGCATCGGCAACTTCATTCTGACCGGTGCCACCTTCGCCCATAATTCGGATATCAACACCGCGATCTTCGTGTTTCGAAAATTGTGCGGGATCGAAGGCAACGTCTGGCCGGCGTCGACCTGCAACGACGCGCATCTCATGGCTGAGCTGCACAATGGAAAGTCGGTCACCGGCCAGGATCGGATCACGGCCCTGGCGGGAGAGGATGCTGCGGCGGGGATCAGGCACGTCAGGCTGGGGAGCATGTCCGGCGAGCGCGGCAGCGACGGTCCGGTTGCCGCGAACCCGGCGGTGATCGAGGCGGTGCTGAACGCGGATGCCATCGTGTTCGGCCCGGGCAGCTTCTACACCAGCATCCTGCCCCACCTTCTGGTCGAGGGCGTCGCCGAGGCGATCTCGGGGCGAGTTGAGATTCCGAAAATCCTGGTCTGCAACATGATGGAATGCGGCGAGACGCGCGGGCGCAGCGCCGGTGACCTGATCGCGACCTTCGCTGCCAAGGGGAGACCTCCGGGCGCTGTCGATGCGGAGGCCGGGTTGCTGACGCACGTCCTGGCGAACCGGCGCCCGCTGCCGTTCCTGCGCTCCGACGCGGGCGCGTCATACCTCGATCTCGGCGACGCCCAGCGCATCGCCGACGCGCGTGGCATCCGCCTGGTCACCGACGATTTCGAGGACCCGTGGCAGCGCGGCCTCCACGACGCCGACGCCGTGGCGTCGCACCTGCTGCAGCTGGCATCTCCCGGCTGAATCAGACCCGGCGTCCTCTATTGCACCAGTGCGATGCTCTGCCTTGCGAAGGCCAGCTCGATCGCCGAGCCGGCGGCGGGGCACGAATCGGTTTGCGGGCTGACGACCAGGAGCTCGCCGACCGGCGTCGCGACGATCAGCTCGATGTGGTCGCCGAGGTAGGAGGATTTTTGCACGGTGCCGGCAAGGCCCTCGCCGAGCGTGATGCCGTGGGGGCGGATAGCGGCGCGGGCCGGGCCGGGGGTAAGGCCGCGCGCGGGAAGCGTCAGGCGGAGGGGGCCGAGCGCGACCTGGGCCTGGCCGTCCTGCACCGTCTCGATCGTGACGTCGACGAGATTGGCATCGCCGATGAAATCGGCGACGAAGCCGTTGGCCGGGCTCTCATAGAGCTCGCGCGGCGAGCCCTGCTGCGCGATCTTCGCGTTCGACATCACGATGATACGGTCGGAGACCGCGAGCGCCTCCTCCTGGTCATGCGTGACATAGGCGACGGTGAGCTTGAGCGACTGCTGCAGCTCGCGGATCTCCTGCCGCACCCGGCGCCTGAGCTTGGCATCGAGATTGGACAGCGGTTCGTCGAACAGCAGCACCTGCGGCTCCAGCACCAGCGCGCGCGCCACGGCGACGCGCTGCTGCTGGCCGCCGGACAACTCGGACGGGTAGCGCTTCTCGTAGCCGCCGAGCCCGACGAGCGCGAGCTTCTCGCGCGCCATCGCTTCGGCCCGAGCCTTGCCGAGACCTTTCACGCTCGGTCCATAGGCGGCGTTCTCGAGCACGGTCATATGCGGGAACAGCGCGTAGGACTGGAACACCATGCTGACGTCGCGGTCGGCCGCCGACAGCCGCGTGACGTCCTTGCCGCCGATCAGGATCTGCCCTTCGCTTGCGATCTCGAGCCCGGCGATCATCCGCAGCGTCGTCGTCTTGCCGCAGCCGGACGGGCCGAGCAGGGTCACGAGCTCGCCGGCCTCGATGGTGAAGCTGACATCGTCCACGGCGGTCACCGGGCCATAGCGCATGCTGACATGGTTGAACGCGACCGAGGCGGGTCTGGATTTGTCCATGTCAGGTCCTAACTGTGGCCGGCGCGGCGGCCGGGGTCGCGAGCGCCACCTGCTTGCGCCCGAGCTTGCGCTCGCCGACGCCGAGCTGGATGAGGGCGATGCCCGCCGCCATGATGACGATCAGCACCGAGGAGTAGGCGATGGCGAGGCCGAACTCTCCGGCCTCGACGCGGCCGACGATGTAGGCGGTCGAGAGATTGTATTCGGCCGAGACCAGGAAGATCACGGCGCTGACCGAGGTGATGCTGCGCACGAAGCTGTAGACCAGCGCGGCGACGAGCGCGGGCTTGAGCAGCGGCAGCACGACGCGGCGCAACGTCGTGAAGCTACGGGCCCGCAACGTCGTCGAGGCCTCGTCGAGGCTCTTGTCGATCTGCGCTAGGCCCGCAATGCCGGAGCGGATGCCGACCGGCATGTTGCGGAATACGAAGGCGATGACCAGGATGAGCCCCGTCCCGGTGATCTCGATCGGTGGCACGTTGAACGCCAGGATGTAGGCGACGCCGAGCACGGTGCCGGGAATGGCGAAGCTCAGCATGGTCGTGAACTCGAGCAGCTTGCGGCCGACGAAGCGTTGCCGCGTCAGCAGGTAGGCGGTGAGCAGGCCGATCAGCGCCGTCAGCGGCGCCGAGATCGCCGCGACCTTGAGGGTCGTGAACAGCGACGGCCAGGCGGCGCCGCTGAAGAACAGCCCGTGGCTGACGTCGACGGCGAAGCCGGTGCGGTAGTGCTCCAGGGTCGGCGTATGATCGCGGCCCATCGTCTTGACGAAGCCGCCGATCAGGATGACCGTGTAGATCACCGCGGTCAGCGCGACCCAGGGTCCAGTCACCGCAGCCGACAGCACGGTGACGGCGATCGGCAGCTTCGCCGGAAGGCCGGCATCGCCCTTGCCGGAGATGGTGGTGTAGCTCTTGCCGCCGAGCCAGCCCTGCTGCAGGCCGAATGCGGCGAGCGTGAAGGCGAGCAGCACGATTGCCAGCACGGCCGCCAGTCCCTGATTGTGCGCGGCGCCGACCACGGCGAAGAAGATCTTGGTCGACAGCACCTCGAAATTGCCGCCGAGCACCAGCGGATTGCCGAAGTCGGCGAGGCTCTCGACGAAGCCGAGCAGGAAGGCGTTGGCGAGCCCCGGCCGCAGCAGCGGCCAGGTCACCGTGCGGAACGTCGCCCAGCGCCGCGCGCCGAGCGTCTGCGCCGCCTCTTCGAGGCTCGGTGCGATGGCCTGGACCACGCCCATCAGGACGAGAAAGGCGATCGGCGCGAATGCCAGCACCTGCGCCAGCAGCACGCCGGGCAGGCCGTAGATCCAGCGCGAGCGCGGGATGCCGAACCATTCGAACATCAGGCCGGTGACGACACCGGAACGGCCGAACAGCAGGATCAGCGCAAGGCCGATCACGAACGGCGGCGTGATGATCGGCAGCACCGTCATCGCGCGCATCAGCCGTTTGCCGGGCATCGCGGTGCGCAACACCAAGAGCGCGCAGGCCAGCCCCAGCAGCGTGGTGATGAGGCCGGTCAGCACGCCCAGGATCAGCGTATTCCACGCGACGCCGCAGGCGATGCCGCCGCCGAGGCAGCCCGTGCCCCAGATCGTCGCGGAGAACAGGCGATCGAAAAATTCGCCGAGCGCCCAGTGGCCGTTGCTGTCGACCAGCGCGCTGCGCAGGATGGTCGCGACCGGCAGGAAGATGAAGAGGCCGATCAGGAGGACGACGACGCCGATGGTCGACGTCGTGAACAGATCGCCGCGGCAGACGCCGCGATAGGCGAGGCCGTGGCAGAGCAGCAGCAGCAGCGAGACCAAGGTCAGCAGCGCGCCGAACCCCATCCCCGGCTGCGCCGCGCCAGTGCCGCCGAGCAGTGCTGCGAGCGCAGGCATGCCTTGGCCGGGTAAGGTGATCGCGAAGCCCTGCGCAAAGAATACTCCAAGGCCGAGCAGCCCGACGGCGATCAATCCGCGGCCACCCGCATTGGTATCGCCGCGGACCACGAGCACCGTCGCTGCGAGCAGCGCGATGCCGATCGGCCAGAGCCATGGTGCCGCGCCGGACATCGCCAGCGCCAGCGCGGTGCCGGCCCGACCGAACGGATAGCCAGCGAGGTCCCAGCCTTCCGGCAGGTACCACGGCACGATGATGTAGCCGAGCCAGCCAACGATCAGGGCAAGCCGCGTCGCAGCACGCATCACGCTCTCTCCGCCGCCCGCGTCTACTTCGGCAGCGCCTTGACCTCCTTGTCCCATTTCGTCAGCAGCCGCGTGCGCTCGGCGGACGAGCCGTATTTGACGAAATCGTAGTTGATCAGCTTCATCTCGCTCATCTTCGGCGCCTGCGTCGGCACCGGCGAATTCTTGTTCGACGGCACCTGATACGACTTCGCGGGAGCGGCGAGCGCCTGCGCGGCCGGGCTCAGCGCCCAATCGTAGAACTTCTTGGCGTTCTCCAGATTGCGCGCGCCCTTGACGATCGACATCGAGCCGATCTCGTAGCCGGTGCCCTCGCACGGCGCCACGGCCTTGACCGGGTCGCCCTGCACTGTGAACACCAGGGCATCATGGACGAAGACGATGCCGACCGCGGTCTCGCCGAGGCTCGCCGCCTTGGCCGGCGCGGCGCCGGACTTGGTATACTGGCTGACGTTCTTGTGCAGCGCCTTGAGATAGTCAAACCCCTTGTCCTCGCCCATCAGCTGCACGACCGTGGCGAGCAGCGTATAGGCCGTGCCGGAGGAGTTCGGGTCCGCGACCTGCACGTCGTCCTTGAGCTTCGGGTTGAGCAGATCGGCCCAGCATTTCGGCTCGGCGATGCCCTTGGCCTTGATCTGCTCGGTGTTGTAGCCGAAGCCGAGCGCGCCGGCATAGATGCCGATCGCGCGCTGCTTGGCCGCTTTCCACTGGTTCAGCGCCCAGTCGTGCAGGTCCTTGTTGGCGGGCGATTCATATTCGAGCGTCAGGCCCTCGTCGGCCGCCTGGAGATGCGGGTCGCCGGTGCCGCCCCACCAGATGTCGGCGCGCGGGTTGGACGCTTCCGCCCGGAGCTGCGCGTAGACCTCGCCGGCGGATTTCCGGGTCATCGCGACCTTGATGCCGGTTTCCTTTTCGAAGGTGGTGGCCATCGCGCGGCACCATTCCTCCTGGACGCCGCAATACATCACCAGCGAGCCCTCGGCCGATGCCGGCGCAAAAGAGCCGCCCGCGGCCAGGAGGCCGGCACCGAGCAGGACGCTCAAAGTCAGGGATTTCGAAACCATGGACCACTTCCCCCCAACGAGAAACTTGATGCTTCTCTGTCTTTGTCCTGACGGTGGCTCCTCTTCGGCTTCAAAGCAACGGTATTTTATCGCCTTACCCAATCCCCGTGATGTCGCGCAGCTGTGGCGCCAGCGCTGGCGTGCAGCACAGGATCGGGTTGCCCGTGCTGATGCCGTCGCCTGCGAAGAAGTCGTTCGCCCAGCCGCCGGCCTCGGCGACGATCACGAGGCCCGCCGCGACGTCCCAGGCATTGATGTGCGGCTCGGCATAGGCGTCGGTGCGGCCGTTGGCGACATGGCAGAGGCCGAGCGCGCCCGAGCCAGAGCGCTTCACCGAGCAGCCGGCGGCATAGGCGCGGCCCATCACGTCCAGATAACGCTGCGCCGGTGTCCGCGCCGACCAGCCCAGCTCGACATAAGCGCGCCGGATGTCGTCATTGCCTGAGACGGCGATGCGCTGCCCGTTCAACGTCGCGCCATGGCCGCGCCGCGCGACATAGAGCTCGTCCAGCGCGGGAGCGGCGATGATCCCGATCGTCGGCACGCGCTCGTGCAGGAAGCCGATGGAGATGCACCAGTTGCGATCGCCGCGGGCGAAATTCGCCGTGCCGTCGATCGGATCGATGATCCAGACCGCATCGCTGGCATCGCCGCCGCCTTCCTCGCCGATCAATGTGTCGTCGGGGAACAGCTCGGCCAGCCGTGTGCGCAGATAGGTCTCGACGATGCCATCGGCGACGGTGAGCCAATCCTGCGTGCCCTTCATGGTCACGCCGAGGCTCTCCTTGCGGCTGAAATAATCGAGCGCGATGCGGCCGGCCTCGGCGACGAGGCCCTGGACCGCGTAGCAGCGCAGCAGAATGTCGGTCTCCGTCATCGTCAGCTCGCCTCGACAGCGACGGGCCGCCCGCTGCGCGCCGATTCGGTCGCGGCGTCCGCCAGCATCTGGGCGCGAAGCCCGTCGCGGCCGCTCGGCGAGGGCGCCGCCTTGCCGGCGCAGACATCGATGAAGGCGGCGAGCTCGGCGCGATAGGCGGCGCTGTAGCGTTCGAGGAAGAAGTTCTGCACCGGGTCGGCGCGGAAGCCATCGCCGGTCGCGATCTCGACGGTGGTCTCGTGGATGTTGCCGGCGCGCAGCATGCCCTTGGCGCCATGCACCTCGATGCGCTGGTCGTAGCCATAGGTGGCGCGGCGCGAGTTCGAGATCTGCGCGATCCGCCCGCTCGCCGTCTTCATCAGCACCGCGGCGGTGTCGACGTCGCCGGCCGCGCCGATCGCCTTGTCGACCAGCGCCGAGCCGAGCGCGAACACCTCGACCGGTTCCTCCGCCAGCAGGAAGCGCGCCATGTCGAAATCATGGATCATCATGTCGCGAAACAGACCGCCCGAGCGCTTGACGTAATCGACCGGCGGCGGCGACGGATCGCGCGAGATGATGCTGACGATCTCGATGTCGCCGGCCTCGCCGCCGCGCAGCCGCTTTTCCAGCGCCGCGAAGTTCGGATCGAAGCGGCGGTTGAAGCCGATCATCAGCGGCTTGCCGGCTTTGTCGACTGTCGCTAGGCAACGGCGGATGCGGTCCGAATCGAGGTCGACCGGCTTCTCGCAGAACACCGCCTTGCCGGCCGACACGGCGGCCTCGATCAGATCGGCATGCGTATCGGTCGGCGTGCAGATCAGGATGGCGTCGATGCCGGGATCGCCGATCACGGCCTCCGCATCGGCCACCTTGGCGCCCGTGGCCTGCGCCAGCGAGGCGGCGGCCTCGTGCGAGGCGTCGGCCACCGCGACGAGATGCGCATCGCCGCGCGATGCGACATTGAGGCCATGAATGCGCCCGATCCTGCCGGCGCCGAGAAGTCCAAATCGCATCATCACCTTCACTGCTTGACTCTTCGGACGAGCATTCCATTCTCGCCGCCGCCACGTCAAGGATGGAGCCCGATCTTCTCGATGTCATCCGCCGCATCGCAACATCGCTGCTCGACGATACGGTCTCAAACAAATGCGTGAGTGCGCGCGTTTCGCAGCGAGCACTGAGAGCGCGGGCTTGCATCATGCCGCCGGGCTGGTGCATGTCGGGCGACGCGGTTGAGCGGGAGTTGAGGTGATGGCGACAATCAGGCTGACCATGGCGCAGGCGCTCGTCGCCGCGATGGCTGCGCAGCGCACGGTGATTTCCGGGCAGACGCTGCCGCTGTTCGCCGGCGTCTGGGCGATCTTCGGGCATGGCAATGTCGCCGGTCTCGGCGAGGCGCTGCATGCCGTGCGCGAGCGCCTGCCGACCTTGCGCGCCCACAATGAGCAGGCGATGGCCCATGCGGCGATCGCCTACGCCAAGGCCGCGCGCCGCCGCCGCATGATGGCGGTGACGAGCTCGATCGGCCCCGGCGCGACCAACATGGTGACGGCCGCAGCGGTGGCGCACGTCAACCGCCTGCCGGTGCTGCTGCTGCCGGGCGACGTGTTCGCCGGACGCCGCCCCGATCCGGTGCTGCAGCAGATCGAGGATTTTGGCGACGGCACCATTTCCGCCAACGACTGCTTCCGCCCGGTGTCGCGCTATTTCGACCGCATCACCCGGCCCGAGCAGATCATGCCCGCCTTCGAGCGTGCGATGCAGGTGCTCACCGATCCCGCCGAGTGCGGCCCGGTGACGCTCGCGCTGTGCCAGGACGTGCAGACCGAGGCCTGCGATTTTCCGACCTCGTTCTTCGCCGAGCGCGTCTGGCAGCCGCGCCGCGCGCGATCCGACGAAGCGCAATTGGCCGAGGCCGCAGCGCTGCTCAGGGCCGCCAAGCGTCCGCTGATCGTTGCCGGCGGTGGCGTGCTCTACAGCGAGGCGGAGCGCGAGCTCGCCGCGTTCTGTACCGCACACGGCATCCCGGCAGCGGAAACGCAAGGCGGCAAGAGCGCGCTGCCGCACGATCATCCGCTCAATCTCGGCGCGATCGGCGTCACCGGCACCGGCGCCGCCAACGCGGCCGCGCGAGAGGCCGATGTCGTGCTCGCCATCGGCACGCGGCTGCAGGATTTCACCACCGGCTCGCGCGCGCTGTTCGCCGATCCCGCCTGCCGCATCATCGGTCTCAACACGCAGACCTTCGATGCCACCAAACACCGCGCGCAGCCGCTGGTCGCCGACGCCAGGGCCGGGCTGGCCGAGCTCGACGCCGCGCTTCACGGCTGGGCGGCGCCTGCTGGCTGGACTGAACAAGCGAAAGCTGGCCGCACGGCCTGGCTCGACACCGCGGCGCGCTATCTCGCGGCGAGCAACGCGACCTTGCCGAGCGATGCCGAGGTGATCGGCGCCGTGCAGCGCCGCAGCCGGCCGGATGACGTCGTGCTGTGCGCCGCCGGCGGCCTGCCGGGCGAACTGCACAAGCTGTGGCAGCCGGGCGCGCCCGGCGGCTATCACATGGAATACGGCTATTCCTGCATGGGCTACGAGATCGCCGGTGGGCTCGGCGTCAAGCTCGCCGATCCCCAACGCGATGTCGTCGTGATGGTCGGCGATGGCTCCTACCTGATGATGAACTCCGAGATTGCCACCTCGGTGATGCTCGGCGCAAAACTCATCATCGTCGTGCTCGACAACCGCGGCTTCGGCTGCATCAACCGGCTGCAGAACGCGACCGGCGGCGCGCCGTTCAACAATTTGCTGCGCGACACCCGCCACGAGACCTTGCCCGAGATCGACTTCGCCGGCCACGCCGCCAGCCTGGGCGCGATCGCGCGCAGGGTCGCCGGGATCGCCGAGCTCGAAGCGGCGCTCGACGCCGCGCGCGGCCACGATCGCACCAGCGTCATCGTGATCGACACCGATCCGCTGCCCTCCACCGATGCCGGTGGCCATTGGTGGGACGTCGCGGTGCCGGAGGTCTCGGAGCGCGCGGAGGTCGAGACCGCGAGACGCAACTATGTCGAGGCGCTGAAGCGCCGTGACCATTGAATGAGTGAGGACGACATGCCCATCCGTATCGGCGCCAACCCCATCGGCTGGTCGAACGACGATCTGCAGGAGATCGGCGGCGAGACCCCGCTCGAGACCTGCCTTGCCGAAGCGCGCGAAGCCGGCTTCGAGGGCATGGAGCTCGGCCACAAATTTCCGCGCCAGCCGCAGGCGCTGAAAGACGCGCTCGCGCCGTTCGGGATGGCCTGCATCTCCGGCTGGTACTCGGCCGAGCTGCTGACGCGCGATGCCGACGCAGAGATGCGGCAGCTGCGCCCGCATCTCGATCTGCTCAAGGCGATGGGCTCCAACGTGCTGGTGTTCGCCGAGACCTCGAATGCGATCCATGGCGATCGCAGCAAACCGCTGTCGCAGCGGCCGGCGATGCAGGCGGGCGACTGGGCTCAGTTCGGCCGCCGCATCACCGAGGTCGCCGAGCGCACGCTCGCCGAGGGCGTCAGGCTGGTCTACCATCACCACATCGGCACGATCGTCGAGAGCGCCGACGACATCGACGCCTTCATGGCCGCGACCGGCGACGCCGTGCATCTCCTGCTCGACACCGGCCACGCCACCTGGGGCGGCGCCGATCCGGCCGCGCTGGCCCGAACCTATCGCGCCCGCATCAGCCACGTCCACGCCAAGGACGTCCGCCGCGCCGTCATGGAGCAGGCGCGGCGCGAGGATTGGAGCTTCCTCGATGCCGTGCTCGGGCAGGGCGACGCACTCGGCGTCTACACCGTCCCCGGCGACGGCATGGTCGACTACGCCGCCGTATTCCGCGAGCTCATCGGCTACTCCGGCTGGATCGTCATCGAAGCCGAGCAAGACCCGCGCAAGGCCCATCCGCTGACCTACGCGAAGAAGGGTGTCGCCCATATCAAGCGGACCTTGCAGGAGGCGGGGCTCGCCTGAGCGGCCGCGCCTCATGGTTCCCGGGGCGATGCGAGAGCATCGCCTGAACGCGCCACAGACGGCGCTCGTCATCATGAGGTCTTGGCAACGTCTGCTCGATTGACGCCTCATCGCTGCACTTTCTCCCCTCACCCTGAGGAGCGCGCCATCTTGGCGCGCGTCTCGAAGGGCGAGGCCCGCGCCGTGGCCTCATGGTTCTCAAGGCGATGCGAGAGCATCGCCTGAACGCGCCGCGAACGAAAAGCTTACAAGGTAACAGCCTGATCGGCGCGGCGCTCCTCACCATGAGGGTCAAGCGACGGAGCGGCCGTCGCACACTGAGAAGCGGGAAACCAATCGACATCGCCGCGGGCGCGGTGGCCATGACTGCGCCCTCGCCCCTTGTGGGAGAGGGCATGGACAATAGCGCAACGATCTCGGTCGGGTGAGGGGTCTGTCTCAACGAGTCACGCTCGCGGAGAGAACCCCTCACCCAACCGAGTCTGCGGATCGGCCGGCGCTGCCCTCTCCCACAAGGGGCGAGGGCACTGCATTGCGCATCGGTGCGGAGGTTGCAGGCTGGTTTGAAGGAGATCATCAAAGGACCAGGGATCGAGAAGCGGGAAGAGAGTCCGGCGCCGACACCGGAAGTGCACATCCTCCATCAGTAGCGTGTTCATGGAGAGGGCCTGAAACCGAGGTCGGTCCTGGACACCGGACCACGAGCACGCCGAACGGCGTCTGCATGGAGAGCGGTGAGACCTCGCCGCGCTCGATCCTTCATCTCCGCCCCTGCAAACGCGGCTCCGCCGCCTCGCGGCGCACACAGCGTCCGAGCTTTGCTCTTCGTCACGCCCCTATCAGAGAAGGGCGCAGGGAAGGCCGGGTGCGGGCCGCACCCATGGCCCGCCTGCAGAAAAAAAGCAGGCGGCGTCACCACA
>NZ_JBNPTO010000033.1:0-36974 GCF_051167715.1 Bradyrhizobium sp. HKCCYLS20291
CCGCCGACCGACATGGAGCTGCAGAGCTTCTGGAGCGTGCTGAAGAAGATCGGACAGGGCGTCCAGACCGGCCTCAACGTCGGCCACAACCTCGGCATCTTCAGCGCCGGCCCGCAGGCCGCCGCGGCTCAGCCGACCGACATGGAGCTGCAGAGCTTCTGGAGCGTGCTCAAGAAGATCGCCCAGGGTGCGCAGACCGGCCTCGATGTCGGGCACAAGCTCGGCGTCTTCAGCGCCGACCCGCAACCCGCCGCCGCGGCACAGCCGACCGACATGGAGCTGCAGAGCTTCTGGAGCGTGCTGAAGAAGATCGGACAGGGCGTGCAGACCGGCCTCAACGTCGGCCACGACCTGGGCATCTTCAGCGCCGGTCCGCAAGCCGCCGCGGCGCAGCCGACCGACATGGAGCTGCAGAGCTTCTGGAACGTGCTGCGGAAGATCAATCAGGGCGGCTATGGCGCCCCGAACTTCGGACCCGCGCCCGGCGCCTTCAGCAACGGCCAGGCCGGCACGATGCACTAGGACGACTGATCTGACGCAACGCCCCGCGACGTCAGCGTCGCGGGCGTCGAATCCGAGCGGTGGGCGCACGAAGAGTCCGTCCACCGCCGAACTGAGATGGAGGGAGCAACCCCATGGCCGATCCTGACTCACCGGAAGAATTCATCGTGCAAGGGGAGCCGGTCAAATCCGGTCAGCTTGCTGATCACCTGAGCCGCGCGCCCGACGTCAAGGACGTAAAGCGTGTCGGGCAGGTCGCGCCCGACGTTGTCATCCTCTCCATGACCAAGACCCAGGCCGATCAACTCCGATCGACTTTCCGCACCATCGTGGTGGAGCCGAACGCTTCGCTGAAACCCTTCGGCGCCGGCTGATCCAGCTGCGCGCGCGAGACGAGATGAGGATGAAGGAGTCCGCAAATGGCTGCACGAAGCAAACCTGAGCATACCGATCCGAAGAACACGGCCGGCAACGGCGCCGGAGCCCAGTCCGCAACGGACGAGCAGCCGGCAACCGAAGCAGCCGCCACGCCGCAAGCCGCAGCCTCGGCGGCAACGGCTCCGCCCGCCGCAGCACAGGGTGCGGGCCGCGGCAACAGCGCCAACGCGGCGCCGGCAGCGGATCAGCCCGCCGCAACGCTCTCGCAGCGGCGAGCGCAGTACATCCTCGCGCCGCGCCAGCAGATGGGGCTGGGAACGTTCAGCGCCGACTTCATCGTCCAGCAGCTGACCGCCAGTCCCGACATCGACGTGGTGAAGACCATCCAGCCGCCTCGGCTGCTCGACTTCCAGAGCGCCGATCCGGGACAGGCGCCGCTCGGTCCGATGGTGCTCGCCCGCATGGCGCCCGACAAGGCCGAACTGCTGAAGAGCCAGGCCGGCGCGCGGCTCGCCGTCGAGCGCGACCTGCCGCTCACCTACATGCTCGATCCCTCGGTGCCGCAGTTGCCGACGCCGCATCAATTGCCCAATCCCGGCGTGCTCGTTCCGCTGGCCGACGGCTTCTCGACGACAATCGAAGTGATCGGCGAGGGCGGTCCGTTGCCCGAGACGGAAGTCTACGTATTCGGCAGCGTGTGGCCGGTGCAGGGCGTCACCGACGGCAGCGGCCGGGTCACGCTCAGGATCCAGGGCGAAACACCCGACACGATTCGCGCGATCCTCATCAAGCCCCGTGTCGACTACTGGACGTTCTGGCTCGATCGTCCGCAACTGGTCCCGGACAGCGTCAACCGCATCGCCGCGAAGCCGCTGGGCGCCACCATCCAGGGTTTTCCGGGCCAGCAATTGCTCGGCTGGGGCCAGCGTGCGATGGGCCTCGACCGCCTGCCGCCCACCTACAACGGTGCCGGCATCAAGATCGCGATCATCGACTCCGGCACGGCGCCGACACATCGCAATCTGCACAATGTCGTTATCGGCCAGAGCATGGTCGGCGATCCCGCCGCCTGGTCCGTCGACACCATCGGGCACGGCTCGCATTGCGCCGGCATCATCGCAGGTGGTCCGGTCGGCAGCGGCGGTGGCATTCGCGGCTTCGCTCCTGCCGCGGAAATCCACGTCTGCCGGATCTTCCCCGGCGGCCGGTTCAGCGATCTCGTCTCGGCGCTCGACTACTGCATGGCGCATGACATCGACGTCGCCAACATGAGCCTGGGAGGTGGCGACCCCTCGCAGATCATCGAGGATAGGATCCTGCGTGCCAAGCAGCGCGGCATGGCCTGCATCGTCGCCGCCGGCAACTCCTCGGGACCCGTGCAGTTTCCCGGCTCGACGCCACATTGCCTGTCGGTCGCCGCGATGGGCAAGTGGGGCGAATTCCCCGACGACAGCTTCCACGCGCAGCAGGCCTTGGACGGCTTCCGCAGCAGTGACGGCTATTTCCCGGCGAAGTTCTCCTGCTTCGGCCCGGAGATCGACGTCTGCGCGCCCGGCGTCGGCATCGTGTCCTCGTTGCCGGCCGATGGCTTCGGCGCCTGGGACGGCACCTCGATGGCGACGCCGCACGTCACCGGCCTTGCCGCGTTGGTGCTGGCGCATCATCCCGACTTCAAGGGTCCGTTCGCAACCCGCGACGCGAACCGTGTCGAGCGGCTGTTCAAGATCCTGAAGGACTCATCGACCCCGCTGCAGTTCGGCGACCCGAACCGTTCGGGCGCCGGATTGCCGAACGCGATGCGCGCGCTCGGGCTGGAGAGCAGCGTGGCGGCGGCGCCCGCGGCCGATCCGTCGCTCGACGTTCTGCGCCGCCTGCTCGGACTGACGCGCGGCGAGACGCCAACGCTGGCGCCGCAGGCCCCCAATGGCAAGCTGAACGGCGCCAGTCCGGTGGCGAGGGGACCGGCGACCACGGCGGCCGAGCGGTCCAGCGCGCCCGTCGGAGACCCCAGCCCGGCGCAGATCCGCGACATGATGCACAAGGTCGGATTGCTCTAACTCTCGTGACAGGACGTCACGGGCCGTAGCCTCCCCAACTTGCACGACGGACAGTTTGCGCAGCTCATGCGCAAATGCCCGTCGTGTGATTTTGTTGGGCGTTCGGCATGTGCTCACCTGTTCGCGCCATCACATTGCACATCATGCGTGGCGCGATTACTCTTCGATGGGTCGGCATCATGACATCTGACTGGAGCCGCCCGATGATCAAAGGGAGCTGTCGCTACGGAGGCATTCGCTTCGAGGTCGACAAGGTCCGCGCGAATCGCCAGGAACGACACCGATCAGGCTCCGATCGGAAAAACGCCATGGGTGTCATCGCGCTCGCCAGGGCGCGGCGGCGTGGACCGCGTGGTCCAGGCCGGCCGGCGTTGCCCCCGCGGCATCGATGCGGTCGAGCAGAAAGCGTTTCTCATGCCGTGCCAGCCAGCGGCAACTGGAGATGAGCGCCGCACCGAACAGCACGAGCATGGTCGGAGGTGCCACGCCGACCAAACTGCTCAAGGCGGCGCTCAATCCTGAGGAAAGGAGTAGAATCAACGAGTGGACAAATATGAAGCCGATGACGAGCAGCAGCATGGAGAACCAGACAATCGTGAATGCGATGGCCAGGGGGTGCATCGAGAAGCTGCACCGTACCAACGTCCCATCTGATTGCGGGATCAACTCCGCGGAAAGAGACGTCTGGAACGAGTTGCGATACCTGTTCCTCTTGCACGCCCTGACGTGGTTTCCGCGAATTCGTCCGACGATGGGCCGCGTTCCGAACATGGCTCCGAACATGCCATGGTCCATGGCAACAGCAAGCCGCGCGCTCAATTCGTCCATCGGGCAAGGCACCAACAATTCCACAGTATCCTTCCCATAGATGCGGCGGATCGTCGACCTCGGCCAGCCGAGCAGAAATCTGTACATCGCTACTCCCCGATGATCTTGATCAGCGCCCGCTTGCGCCGGCCGCCGTCGAACTCGCCGTAGAAGATCTGCTCCCACGGGCCGAAGTCGAGCTTGCCTTGCGTGATCGCGACCACGACCTCGCGGCCCATCACCTGGCGCTTCATGTGGGCGTCGGCATTGTCCTCGCCGGTGCGGTTGTGGCGATAGAACGAGACCGGCTCGTGCGGCGCCAGCTTCTCGAGCCACTGCTCGTAGTCGTGATGATGCAGCCCGCTCTCGTCGGCATTGATGACGACGGAGGCGGTGATGTGCATGGCATTGACCAGCACCAGCGCCTCGCGCACCCCGCTCTCCTTGAGCGCCTCGGCAGCCAGCAGGCATCCGGCCCGCCAGAGCAGCCCGAGCGCAGTGACGCGAATGCTTTGCTGAGGTCGCCAGCGGGTCATGGGCGCATGGTAGGGTGGACCTTCGGAGGGAGGCAACGGCAGATGGCATGACGCAGGCGATTCAGCCGGCCGTCGTCGCTCACAAAATCCGGCCCCGCATCTCCACTCTGCGGAATGATGACGTCGCCCGACGGGCAGTTTCCGCATGCTCGCCATGCGCCAACTGCCCGTCGTGTTGGTTTGTCGCAATGTTGTCCCTTGCACCGTCGGGCAAATCAGGCGCAGATTTCCGCCCGTCCCGCCTCACAGCAAGAGGGGCGTATCGCGGTCGTCACGAACGCTGAGGTGGGATGCGGTGGGCGTGTCGGATTGCGCGTGAGTGAGCTCGCGCGGACGAACAATTCCGGCACGCACGGTCAAGTCGCGCGGTCCTGACATCCCGACGCTGATGTCAACTCACGGCGAAGCTTTCGCTTGTCGTGGGGATGGTGGCCAGAAAGCCCGGCGCACCAGGGAGAACGCGAAGCAGCCGTACAACCATCGCGCAGGGAAGGCCGGGTGTTCCGGCTCGTACCTGTGGTACCTGCCGCCTGCATTTTTTTCTGCAGGCGGGCCATGGGTGCGGCCAGCATCCGGCCTTCCCTGCGCCTCTGCGCTATCAGGAGGCGGTGAAATAAGCATAGCCCGGGCGCGCAGCTGCCGCGGGAACGGATCGTTATGCCTTCGGCTGTTTGAGATGTGTAACGCAATAAGCCAACGGCTCGCCAATATGAGTTGCGTTCTCGCGCGAGAGTCAGGGGCGGACATTTGGTCACCCAGCACTCAGCTGTCGTCCCGGCGAACGCCGGGACCCATACCGCGTGATCTATCGGTGAGACACAACTGGGAGTCATCGTCCCATGACCGCCGGTGGTTATGGGTCCCGGCGTTCGCCGGGACGACAGCGGAGAATGGCGCGGCTTCGGTGGCCCACACGCCAACGCTGGATGACGCGGGAGCCCCTACCGCCTCTCTGCGCGGCTCAACAAAAACACGCCCTGCTCGCCGAACATGTTCCAGAACCACCAGGGCATCGCGACGCGCAGCGGGCGGCCGTAACTATCAAGCGCCACCGCTCGCTCCATCTTCACGCCGATCTCGTCGCACAGCTGCACGAAATCCTTGATGGTGCAGAAATGAATGTTGGGCGTGTCGTACCAGGTGAACGGCAGATTGTCAGTGCGCGGCATGTGGCCGCCGACCAGGAGCTGCAGGCGCAGCCGCCAGAAGCCGAAATTCGGGAAGGTGACGATGGCGCGGCGGCCGATGCGCAGCAGATTTTCCAGCACGTCCTTCGGCCGGCGCGTCGCCTGCAGCGTCTGCGACAGGATCACGTAGTCGAAGGCGTCATCGGGATAGTCGACGAGATCGGTGTCGGCGTCGCCCTGCACCACCGCGAGCCCCTTGGCGACGCAATGGTTGACGCCCTCGCGCGACAGCTCGATGCCGCGGCCGTCGATGCCGCGGCTCTCCAGGAGCTGCAACAAATCACCATCGCCGCAGCCGATGTCGAGCACCTTGGAGCCGCGCTCGACCATGCCGGCGACGAGCAGATGATCCGGCCGATACGCCAGCACCTCGCCGCCAGTGAAGCCGTTCAGCGGCAGCACACCCTGCAGGCTCATGGCTCAGCTCCCCTTGGCGGCGCTGAGGCCGCGCGCCTTGCCGGCGGAATCGAGAAAGGCGCTGGCGATCTCGAAGAACTCGGGCACGTCGAGCAGGAACGCATCGTGGCCCCGATCGGTCTCGATCTCCGCGAACGACACCCGCGCACTGGAGGCGTTGAGCGCATGCACCAGCGCGCGCGATTCCGAGGTCGGAAACAGCCAGTCGCTGGTGAACGACACCACGCAGAAGCGGGTCTTGATCCCCCGGAACGCAGCGGACAGCGTGCCGTCATGGTCGCCCGCGATATCGAAATAGTCCATCGCGCGCGTCAGATAGAGATACGCGTTGGCGTCGAAGCGCTCGACGAAGGACGAGCCCTGGTAGCGCAGATAGCTCTCGACCTGGAAATCGGCGTCGAACGAGAACGTCGGCAACTCGCGGTCCTGCATGCGGCGGCCGAACTTGCGATGCAGCGCCGCGTCGGACAGATAAGTGATGTGCGCGGCCATGCGCGCCACAGCCAGCCCGCGATGCGGATGCGTGCCCTTGTCGGCGTAGCGGCCATGATCCCACTCGGGATCGGCCATGACAGCCTGGCGGCCGAGCTCGTGGAAGGCGATGTTCTGCGCCGAGTGCCGCGTCGCGCAGGCGATCGCGAGGTTGGCGAACACGCGGTCGGGATAGGCCACTGTCCATTGCAGCGCCTGCATGCCGCCCATCGAGCCGCCGACCACGGCGAACAAGGTGTCGATGCCGAGATGATCGATCAGCATCGCCTGCGCGCGGACCATGTCAGGGATGGTGATGATCGGAAAATCGAGCCCCCAGACCTTACCGGTCGCGGGGTTCAGCGAGGCCGGGCCGGTCGAGCCCATGCAGCCGCCGATCACGTTCGAGCAGATGATGAAATAGCGCGCCGGATCGAGCGGCCGTCCCGGGCCGACCAGCGTCTCCCACCAGCCCGGCTTGCCCGTCACCGGATGGCGGTTGGCGACGTGCTGGTCGCCGGTCAACGCGTGGCAGATCAGTACGGCGTTCGATTTGTCCGCGTTGAGCTCGCCATAGGTCTGGTAGGCGATCTGGAACGGCGTGAGGTCGACGCCGCAATCGAGCTTGAGCGGCTTATCGGCGCCGAACTGCGCCACCAGCGAGCTCGGATGGTCGACCTCGTGCGAGCGTTCTTCCGGCGCAACGGTGCGCAGCGCGGATGTGGATTTCGGCGTCAGGCCTGTCATGTCTCTCACCGCGGCCATTCGGCCAGGGCTCCCGAACCACGTGACATATCAGGCCATGAAAAACCCGGCCTGAACTGGGGTTCGGCCGGGATCGATAACGTCCCCGGCCTGTTTAGCGAGTTTTTTAACGTGGCTGCAAGCCGGCCGGCTCAAATGACCACGGAACAGGCAGAAACTAGTCCCGCGGGCGCTCCGCGTCAAGGCAAGCTGGGGTTGACCGATCCGGCGCCCCACGGCTGCAGACCAGCCAAGCCTAGGCAGCACAAGGTAAACTTGCTGTTGCGCGGGCCCGGCGCATCGGACAGAACGGCATTCGTTCCAGTCGGCTGCGCGCTCGCCCGCGGCCCGCGAAGAGTGACCACGCCCATGTCGAACCTGCCGCCCGCCCCGCCCTCGCTCGCCGACCTGCGCAAGGAGATCGACGCGATCGACGAGCAGGTCCATCACCTGCTGATGAACCGGGCTGACATCATCGACCGGCTGATCAAGGTCAAGAAGACCCAGGAGGTCGGCTCCGCCTTCCGCCCGGCTCGCGAGGCCGACATGATGCGCCGCCTGGTGCAGCGCCATCGCGGCATCCTGCCGCTCGACACCGTCGAGGGCATCTGGCGCGTGATCGTCTCGACCTTCACTTATGTGCAGGCGCCGTTCTCGGTGCATGCCGACGTCTCGGTCGGCGAATCCGCGATGCGCGATTCCGCCCGGTTCCATTTCGGATTCCTCGTGCCCTATGTCGCGCATTTCAGCGCCCAGGCCGCGGTGGAAGCGACGGCGCGTTCGAAGGGCGACCTCGCGCTGGTGTCCACGACCTCGGGACATGCGCCGTGGTGGATCACGCTCGAGCCAGCAGGCGCGCCGAAGATCATCGCGCGGATGCCGTTCATCGAGCGCGCCGATCACCCCGCGGCACTGCCGGTCTTTGCCGTGTCGCGCGTGGCCGACGACGCGCTGGTGCTGGAGGTCGAGACCTGGAGCATCCGCGTCTCCGGCTGGAATGCGCAGGTGTCGCGTGCGCTGTCGCCGCTCGCCGATGTCGTCGCGGTGCCCGATACCGCCTTCGACGGCGCAGCCCTGCTGGTGTCGATCGAGGCGCCGTCGAACATCGACAGCATCAAGGCGGCCCTGATCGCCGCGGGTGCCTCGGTGCGCTCGGCGGCCCTCGTCGGCGGCCATGCGAAACGCTATACGGTTCCAAGCTGAGACGCTCCGCGCCAGTGATCATCTTCCGGAGTTCATGATGTCCCGCCCCGTGCCGAACCCCGGCATATCAGACATTGCGCCCTATGCCCCGGGCAAGAGCCCGACGCCCGAGCCGGGCCGCAAGGTGTTCAAGCTGTCGGCCAATGAGACGCCGTTCGGCCCGTCACCGAAGGCGATCGAGGCGTACAAGAGCGCGGCCGGTCATCTGGAGGATTATCCCGAGGGCACCTCGCGGGTGCTGCGCGAGGCGATCGGCCGCAGCTATGGCCTCGACCCGGCGCGCATCGTCTGCGGCGCCGGCTCCGACGAAATCCTCAACCTGCTGGCGCACGCTTATCTCGGCCCGGGCGACGAGGCGATCTCGACCGCGCACGGCTTCCTGGTCTACCCGATCGCGACCATGGGCTGCGGCGCCAGGAACGTCGTCGCCGCCGAGACGGAGTATCGCACCGACGTCGATGCCATCCTCGCCGCGGTGACACCGCGCACCAAGCTGGTGTGGCTGGCCAACCCGAACAATCCGACCGGGACCTACATCCCGTTCGACGAGGTCAAACGGCTGCGCGCCGGCCTGCCCGCTCATGTTCTCCTGGTGCTCGACGCCGCCTATGCGGACTACGTCTCGCGCAACGACTACGAGTTCGGCATCGAGCTGGTGGCGACCACCGAGAACACCGTCGTCACGCATACGTTCTCGAAGATCCACGGCCTTGCCGCGCTGCGCGTCGGCTGGATGTTCGGCCCGGCCCACATCGTCGATGCCCTCAACCGCATTCGCGGGCCGTTCAATGTGTCGACGCCGGCCATGCTGGCTGCGGTCGCCGCGATCGAGGACACGGCGCATCAGCAGATGTCGAAGGCGCATACCGAGACGTGGCGCAACTGGCTGACCGAAGAGATCGGCAAGCTCGGGCTGAAGGTGACGCCGAGCGTGACCAATTTCATCCTGATCCATTTCCCGACCTCGGCAGGCCGGACGGCCGTCGACGCCGACGCGTTCCTGACCCGGCGTGGCCTCGTGCTGCGCGCGCTCGCCAACTACAAGCTGCCGAATGCCTTGCGCATGACGATCGGCACCGAGGAAGCCAACCGCCTGGTCGTCGAGGCGCTACGTGAATTCATGGGGCCGAAGTGACCGTTGCAGGAAAATTCGAACGCATCGCGCTGATCGGCTTCGGCCTGATCGGCGGCTCGATCGCCCGCGCGGCGCGGCTGCAGGGCGTGGCCGGCGAGATCGTCACGACCGCGCGTTCGGAGAAGACGCGGGCGCGCGTCGCCGAGCTCGGCATCGTTGATCAGGTCGTCGCGAGCAATGCTGAAGCCGTTCGTGATGCCGACCTCGTCATCCTCTGCATCCCCGTCGGCGCCTGCGGCCCGGTCGCAGCCGAGATCGCACCGCATCTGAAGCCCGGCGCGGTCGTCTCCGATGTCGGTTCGGTCAAGGGCGCGATCGTCCGCGACATGGCCCCACATCTGCCGGCGAACGTTCACTTCGTGCCGGCGCATCCGGTCGCGGGCACCGAGAACTCCGGTCCGGACTCCGGCTTCGCAGAGCTGTTCATCAACCGCTGGTGCATCCTGACGCCGCCGGAGGGCGTCGACACTGAGGCGATCGAGAAGCTGCGCGCGTTCTGGGCGGCGCTCGGCGCCAAGGTCGAGATCATGACTCCGGATCATCACGACCGCGTGCTCGCGATCACCAGCCACCTGCCGCATCTGATCGCCTACACCATCGTCGGCACCGCCGACGAGCTGGCGCAGGTCACCGAGTCCGAAGTGATCAAGTTCTCCGCCGGCGGCTTCCGCGATTTCACCCGTATCGCCGCGTCCGATCCGACGATGTGGCGCGACATCTTCCTGAGCAACAAGGATGCCGTGCTCGACATGCTCGGCACCTTCACCGAGGACCTCTCGAAGCTGACGCGGGCGATCCGGCGCGGCGATGGCGAGGCGTTGTTCGATCACTTCACGCGCACGCGCGCGATCCGCCGCGGCATCGTCGACATCGGCCAGGATTCGGCGGCGCCGGATTTCGGTCGGCCGCTGCCGCAGTTGAAGAAGCCCTGAGGTCAGAACAGCGGAGGGACGCGGGCGACCTTGAACGGACCGAGCACGACGACGCCATCGGAGAAGCGCAGCGGGAAGGTCCGCGCCTTGCGTCCTTCCAGCGTCGTCTCCTTGCCGAGCGCGTTGATGCCGATCGCTACGCCGACATTGGCGTTCTGCTTGACGACCTTGCCGAGGCTGGGAATGGCGCGGTCGAGCGCGCCGAGCAGATTGTTGACGTCCTGCGACTTCACACCCGGCGCCACGCGATCGAGCGTCCCCTGCGGCACGCCGTTCTCGAGCATCTTGTCGAGGCCGAGCGCCGGAATGACCTTTTCGATTCCGGCCACCGTCATCTGCACCTTGCCCTCGATGCCGCCGTTGGCCGTCAGGCCGAGCGTGCCGGCGGCGAGCGCCAGCAACTCACCTTGCTGGATGCGCGCCTGGACGATTTCGACATGACCGCCCGCCGCCTGAATCTCGCGAAAGCGCTCCGGCCAGGGTTTGGGGCGGAAGTCCTTCAGCCCGGTGACCCGGGCCTGGATATCGGTATTGAACGGCTCTGCGAGCAGCGGATGACTGCCCTGGATGCTGCCGCCGTCGATCTGCAGCGACGTCTCCAGCAACGGGTGGTCCGACGCCGTGCCCTCGGCAATACGTCCGTGCAATTCGGCGTGATCGGCCCGCGCGGCCGGCACGGGAGCGCCGCCGTCGATCCGGTCGATGGTCGGCTGCTCGAACACGAGGTCCGCGCGCTGCGGCGGCCCGGGCAGCCCGCGCACGCTCGCCTGGCCGACGCGCCAGTTGGCGGTGAAAGCGGCGGGGCTGCGTCCATCGGCGATCGTCGCCGGCCCCTTGAACTCGGCGATGATCCGCTTCGGATCCCACACCTGCGCGACGACCAGGATCTCGTCGAGCTTGGCGTTCATCAGCGGCGTGCCGGCGGCCTGCGAGAACAGCGCCACGGTCGGATCGGCGCAGCGGACCTCGAGCCGGAACGGGAAGCCGCCGACCGAGCGCTGGGCGCAATCATAGACGCGGCCGGACTTCGCCTCGCGCGCGCGCCAGGCGTCGGCCTGGACATCCACCTGCGAAGCGGCAAAGAACCAGAACGCGCTCCACCCGACCGCCGCGATCAGCAGCAGGACTGGAGCGATCAACAGCCCTACGAGGGAGCGCCTGCGGGGCGCTTGCGGCGAACGAGACATGCAGGACACCCTTTGGGCAGCAAATTTGGCGATTCCGCGATCACGGATTGTGTATGTAAGTTACGATTTCGCGATCGCCACCCTTAGGCTTCCTCTCGGATGTCCGCAATGACCCTCTCTGAACGCGAGCTTCCGCACGGCGACCTCTGGGTGTTCGGCTACGGCTCGCTGATGTGGCGCCCGGGTTTCGACTTTCTCGAGCAGGTGCCGGCGCGACTGATCGGCGAGCACCGCGCGCTGTGTGTGTACTCCTTCGTCCACCGCGGCACGCCGGAAAAGCCGGGCCTCGTGCTCGGCCTCGACCGCGGCGGCGCGTGTCGCGGGATCGCGTTCCGGGTGGCCGAAGACAAGCGCGAGGCGACCATCGCATACTTGCGCGCGCGCGAGCAGGTGACCTCGGTGTATCGCGAGGTGCGACGTTCGGTCTGGCTGGAAAACGACGCGCGCGAGCGGGTGAGCGCGCTCGTCTACGTCGTCGACCGCGGGCACGTGCAATATGCCGGGCGGTTGTCGTTGCACGAGCAGTTGCGTCACGTGCGCCAGGGCCACGGCCAATCCGGCGCCAACTGCGACTACGTGATCTCGACCGTCAAGGCGATCGAGGCGCAGGGTTTTCGCGATGCGCAGCTGCATCGGCTGGCGACGATGCTGCATGACGACGGTCACGCGCTGCCTCAGCCGGGAGGAACATGACTCGTTCACCCCTCGGCCGTCGCCGGTCGACGACTGAACAGCTTCGCCTGCTCGGCCTGCCCTGCCGATACGAGGCGATTGGTCGCATCCTCGATCGTGCGCTCGATCCGCGTCATGAATTCAGCGCGCGGCAGCCCGGGCGGCAGCGGGTCGAGAAACTCGACGACGAGCGTGCCGGGATAGCGAAGAAAGGTTCGCCGCGGCCAGAACAGCCCCGAATTCAGCGCCACCGGAAGGCACGGCACGCCGCAATCGGCATAGATCAAGCCGACACCGCCCTTGTAGTCCGGCGGTGCGCCGGGAGCGCGACGCGTTCCTTCCGGGAAGATCACGAACTGCCGGCCGTGCTTCACCTCTTCCGCAGCCCGCTGCATCACCTGCTTCAGCGCACGCGCGCCGGAGCTGCGGTCGATCGCAACCATGTTTGCCTTCAGCAGGTACTGCCCGAACACGGGAATGCGCAGCAGCTCGCGCTTCAGGACGAAGAACGGCGCGTCGAAGAAGTGCAGCAGCGAGATCGTCTCCCACATCGACTGGTGCTTGGCGGCGACGATCAGCGGACCCTTGGGGATCTTCTCGGCGCCGCGATACTCGACCCTGATGTTGCAGACCAGGCGCATCAGCACGATGTTGCTCTGCGCCCACCAGTTCGCGACGCGCAGCACGGCCCTGCGCGGCATGAACAAGGTCGGCAGAGCGACCAGCGCCCAGAACACGAAGTTCGGATAGAACAGGATGTTGAACAGCAGCGAGCGCAGGAAGATCGAAACCATCAGGGACCCAGTTCAATTGGCTTGCGCCGTCGCAGGACGCCGCGACACCGAGCCGGTCGGCGGCTCGACTTCGGGCACAAGGTCGAGGCCGAGATCGGCCAGGCGCAGCCGCGCCTCGGCGGCAACATATTTGGCATATTCGGACAGCAGAAGCCGCAGCGTCGGACCGCTGGTCCACCACGGCTCGTCGCGCCATTTTTCGCCGACGACGGCATAGGGAATGAGATCCATGCTCGGCATCGCGTGCGAGAGCTCCACGATGGCGCGGGGCATGTGATAGTTCGAGGTGACCACGATCAGCGACTTGAAGCCGCGCTCGGCGGCCCAGCGCCGCGCCTGTGCCGCATTGCTGCGGGTGTTGATCGCCGAATAGTCCAGGTCGACGCAGCAGTTGATGAACGAGCGCGCCTCCGGCAGCGAGCGGGTGATGTCGTTGGCGTCGTTGGTCGGATGCACGCCGGAGATCAACAGTCTGCGCCCATAGCCGCCCGCGAGCAGCTCGACGGCGTCCGACACGCGCGACGAACCTCCGGTCAAGACCACGATTCCGTCAGCCTTGCGCTCGGGCTTGATCTCGGCGCCGCGCAATTGCGACAGGAAGCCGACGAAGCCGACGGCCGCGACGAAGAAGCCGACCGCGAGCAGCGCCACGATGGCCGCGAGCGTCCGTCCCACCACAAGGGTGAGCGGCAGCTTGCGCCTGCTATCGTCGGTCTCCGGCCCCATGCAACGCCTGGCGATTCCTTGCCTGCCTGCGCGCGGCGCCTCGCCGTCGCGCGCTCCCGTCCTTCAAGTCCGGGAACGCTGGCGGGTTTCGCCGGCATCCCGATCACGATCGGTCGCCGCCGATCCTGGCGCGCGACCTCCATCGTGTTCGTGACCCAGCTCACCCCTGGCCTGCCTTGCCCCGACGCGAATGATTTTAGGCGCTTTTCGGGCCAAGTGGAATCGGCACTGTGGCGCCTGGGGACAGCGGCCTCCGTCAATCGATGCTCGCCAGGGTCGCGAACAGGGTGCGGCGCGCCGCCCAGCCGGTCACGGCGGCGATCACAATCGCCTGCAGCGCGATCGCGATGTAGCCGAGCGGGCGCAGCGAGAACGTGCCCAGAAGGGCCGCGAACTGATCTCCCACCGGCGTACCGGAGAACCAGTTGGCGATCGACTCCGAAAAGCCAAAGCCGAGCATCGCCAGCCCGCCGCCGATCACGCCGCCTTCGAGCCCGAGCTGCAGGAAGTGCCGCAGGAAGTGATTGGCGATGTAGCGATCGCCGGCGCCGACGAAATGCAGCACCTCGACGATGGGCCGGTTGGAAGCCATCGCACCGCGCGTCGCGAACGAGACCGAGATGATGGTCGCCGCGATCACCAGCACGAGAATGCCGAAACCGGCGAACAGGGTCGCGCCGGTCATCGAGCGCATGCGCTCGATCCAGGCGCGGTGGTCGTCGACGCTGGCGGTAGGCGCCACCTGCGTGACCCGATTGCGCAGCGCGTTCAGATCGAGGCTAGTGCCCGGCTGCACGCGCGCGATGATGACGCGCGGCACCGGCAGCTCATCAAAAGAGAGGCCGCTGCCGAGCCACGGCTCCAGCAGCTTGCTCGACTCGTCCTTGGTGAACGGCCGCACCTCGACGAACCCGGACTGCGCCCGCATCGCCTCGGTCACGAGGGCGACGTCGCGCTCGAGATCGCGTCCGGTCTTGGGCCGAACCTGCACCGTGATTTCGCTCGCCACTTCCGACTGCCATTCGGCGGCGGATTCGCTGACCAGCAGCACGCCGCCGGTGGTGATGGAGGCCAGGAAGGTCATGATCGCCACCACCGCGACCAGCGCGCGGCCGGCGATCGACGCCCGCGGCACGATCGGTGACACGATCCGGGCCTGCGCCGGCAGTTGCGGGCGGTCATCGCCCAGATCGACCAAAAGGCCGCGCTCGTCCACGCTACTCATAGATGTGCAGCCGTCCCTGATGCAGCACCAGCCGGCGGGCCTCGTATTGGTCCATCAGCGTGATGTCATGGGTTGCGATGATCACCGCCGTACCCGAGCGATTGAGCTCGATGAAAAGGCGCAGCAGGCGGCGGCCCAGCGTCGGATCGACATTGCCGGTCGGCTCGTCGGCCAGCAGCAGTTGCGGCCGCGAGATGACGGCGCGCGCAATCGCTGCGCGCTGCTTCTCGCCGCCCGACAGGATCGGCGGCAGCGCGTCCATGCGGTCGCCCAGGCCGACCCATTTCAGCAGGTCGATCACCTCCTTGCGGTAGCTCGACTCGTCGCGTCCCATGACGCGGAACGGCAATGCCACGTTTTCATAGGTGGTCATGTGGTCGAGCAAACGAAAGTCCTGCAGCACGATGCCGATCCGCTTGCGCAAATCTGCGATCTCGTCCTTGCTGAGCAGCGAAATGTCGTAGCCGAACAGATTGACCAGGCCGCGGGTCGGGCGCAGCGACAGGAACAACAGTTTCAGCAACGAGGTCTTGCCGGCGCCCGAAGGGCCGGTGAGAAACTGGAAGGAATGCGCCGGAATCTGGAACGTGAGGTCGCGGAGGATCTCCGGCCCCAGTCCATAGCGCAACCCGACATTTTCGAACCGAACCAAAGCCTCAGCTCCGTTCGACAGCGTGCGTGCGCAATCCGCACGCGACAAGCCCGATGGTACGATAGCCCCATTGAGCGCTCGTTATGGTTTCCGGTTCGTTAATGGTTGCCATGTACCAATGGCATGATTGAGTTCTGACGGTCGTCAACATGGCGGTGCTTGTAGCACGAACTGTCGGAAACAAAGCGGCAATGGCCGTCGGAGATCAGGCGCGATGTTCATCGTTTGCCCCCATTGTGCGACATCCTATGCGATTGACCTGGCAACCCTGGGCATGGCGGGCCGCAGTGTGCGCTGTTCCCGTTGCAAGGAGGTCTGGCTGGCGCGTCCGGAGGATGCGGTCGAGGCGCCAGCGCCCATGCCCGCCATGGCCGAAGCCGGCGGCGCGCCCGCGCCGCGCGACGCTGCGGACGAATGGGAGGCCCTGGCCCGCGAGGAGCCGGACGAGCAGCCGCCGGAGGTGGAAAGCCCGTCCATCGCCGCCGGGTGGCCTGAAGATGCGGTCGCCGAGGAGCCGGGCGATGCCGCTCCCGATGCCGAGCAGCCAGCCCAAAGCAGGCTGGCGCGCCTCGCCGGCCTCGGCCGGCTGATCAAGCGACCGGCTCTGCCGGATTTCCCGGGCAAGAAGGTGTTCAACCTGCCGGCGCTGACCGTCGCAATGGCCGCACTCACCATCGCGCTCGGGGTCTGGCGGGCCGACGTGGTCCGGCTCATGCCGCAGACCGCGTCGTTCTACAAAATAGTCGGGCTCGAGGTGAATCTGCGCGGCGTGGCGTTCAAAGACGTGAAGGTGGCGACCGAGACGGTCGACGGCAAGCCGGTGCTGGTGATCGAAGGCACGATCGTCAGCACCACGAAGAAGGCGGTCGACCTGCCCCGGCTGCGCTTCAGCGTGCGCGACGCGCAGGGGACCGAGATCTACGCCTGGAACACGCTGCTGGAGCAGACCGCGCTGAAGCCTGGCGAGCGAACAACGTTCAAGTCTCGCCTCGCCTCGCCCCCTCCCGAAGGGCGCAATATCGATATACGATTCTTCAACCGGCGCGATCTCGCCGCCGGCAATGCCTGATGGTTCCGGTCTCGTGGGTCTCCCGCGGGGCTCACGATACGGAGACGAAACGACATGTCGCGCGTGCTGATCGCCGACGACGAAGATTCGATGCGGACGCTGGTCGCGCGCGCCATCGCGATGGATGGGCACGAGACGGTGACGGCACAGGACGGGGCCGAGGCGCTCGACATCCTCACCCGCGAGAACGGCGCCTTCGACCTGCTGCTGACCGACATCCAGATGCCGATCATGGACGGCATCGCGCTGGCGCTGTCGGCTGCGCGCGACTTTCCCGACCTGGTCATCCTGTTGATGACGGGCTTCGCCCATCAGCGCGAACGGGCGTCGAACCTGAATGCGATCGCGCATGACGTGATCACCAAGCCATTCTCGGTCGCCGACATCCGCACCGCCGTGGCCGACGCGCTGGCCTCGAAGGCGGCCAAGGCGTAGGACGTACACCAAGGCATCGCCTGCGAGGTGGTCAGCTCACGTGCTGAGCGCGCGCATCTCCGCGTACAGATCCGACTTGCCCTCGAAGCCGATGCCGGGAAGATCGGGCATGGTGATGTGGCCCTCGATCACCTTTACTCCGTCGGGGAAGCCGCCATAGGGCTGGAACAGGTCGGGATAGCTCTCATTGCCGCCGAGGCCGAGGCCGGCGGCGATGTTGAGCGACATCTGGTGGCCGCCATGCGGGATGCAGCGCGACGGCGACCAGCCGTAGGTCTTGAGGACGTCGAGCGTGCGCAGATATTCGCAGAGGCCGTAGGACAGCGCGCAATCGAACTGCAGCCAGTCGCGATCGGGGCGCATGCCGCCGTAGCGGATCAGGTTGCGGGCGTCCTGGTGGCTGAACAGGTTCTCGCCGGTCGCCATCGGGCCGGCGTAGAAGTCGGCGAGTGTCGCCTGCAGGTGATAGTCGAGCGGATCGCCGGCCTCCTCGTACCAGAACAGCGGATAGTCGCGCAGCATCTTGGCGTAGGCGATCGCGGTCTCCAGGTCGAAGCGACCATTGGCGTCGACGGCGAGCTGATTGTTCGGCCCGATCTCCGCGAGCACCGCCTCGATGCGCTGGCGGTCCTCCTCGATCGGCGCGCCGCCGATCTTCATCTTCACGACGTTGTAGCCGCGCTCGAGATAGCCGCGCATCTCGCGACGCAGCGCCGACAGATCCTTGCCCGGATAGTAGTAGCCGCCGGCGGCGTAGACGAACACGCGCGGATCGGCCTTGCGATTGTGGCGCTCGGCGAGGAGACGGAACAACGGCTTGTCGGCGATCTTGGCGACCGCGTCCCAGATCGCCATGTCGAGCGTGCCAACGGCGACCGAGCGCTCGCCGTGACCGCCCGGCTTTTCGTTGATCATCATCGCCGCCCAGGCCTTGTCTGGGTCGATGTTGTCCTTCGTCGCATCGAGCAGCGAGGCCGGATCGGCCTCCAGCAGGCGTGCGCGAAAGCGCTCACGGATCAGGCCGCCCTGGCCATAGCGGCCGTTGGAGTTGAAGCCGTAACCGACGACGGGACGGCCATTGCGCTCCACGTTGGTGATGACCGCGACCAGGCTCGACGTCATCTTGGTGAAGTCGATATAGGCGTTGCGGATCGGCGATGAGATCGGCTTCGTCACCTCGCGGACGTCGACGATACGGACGGTCATTGGTCTTCTCCTGGTCGTGGTCGCACGCGCAGCTCTACAGCGAGGCGCCTGCGCAGATGGTGATGGTCTGTCCGGTGATCGCCGCCGCCTCCGGCGACAGCAGGAAGGCGGTGAGCGCGGCCACCTCCGCCGGATCGACGAAGCGGCCCATCGGCGGCAGTACCGGCGCGGTGCCGGCGCGGTTGGGATCATGCAGGAACGGCGTATCGGTGGCAGCCGGCGCGATGACGTTGACGGTGATCCGGCGCGGCGCCAGCTCGATCGCCCAGGAGCGCGCAAGGCCGGTCAGCGCCGCCTTGGTCGCGGCATATTGGCTGCGGCCCGCCGCGCCATTGGCGGTGCGGCTGCCGATCAGCACGATGCGGCCGCCCCCGCCCATATGAGGAGCAAACGCGTTGGCCAGCGTCTCCGCCGCGCCGACATGCACGCGCCACATGCCCTCGCCGTTGTCGGGTTCGAGCTCGCCGAGACGGCCGACGCGCATATAGCCGGCGGCATGAACCAGCGCGCTGACCGCACCGATCTCGGCCACGCAGGCGGAAAGCGCGCCTGGCTCGGCGAGATCGGCCTGCAGGCCCTTGAAGTCCGGATGCGTCAGGGCCGGCGGCGCACGATCGATGCCGGTCACCCGCCAGCCGCCGCCGAGCAGACGCTCGGCGATGGCGCGGCCGATGCCGGAGCTTGCTCCGGTCACCACGGCATGACACGGACCAGAACGGCTATCGTGAGCCACCGTCATCCCTTGTACGCAGCCGCCTCGGCCTTGATCTTCGCCTGATCGAAATCGTTGATCTTGTCGATCAGCGCGTTGGTGTAGAGCGCATTGTAGTCCTTGATGTCGAGCCCATTCATCGCGGCCTCGGTGCGGAACTCCTGCTCGTTGATGGCGCCCATTTTCGCGTTGGCATAGGGCGGCGAGTAAAGCTTGATGCGCCGGCCGATCGATTGCAGCACCGCCTTGACGGCCTCGTCCTCGCTGGCGCCGCGCGGCGCCGTTTCGGGATACATCTTGAGAAACGCCTTTGCGCCCGCAGTCGGGTTGGCGAGCAGGAACTGTGAGGCCTTGCTGACCGAACGGCCGAAGCCGACAAGAAGATCCTTGTCCTTCTCAAAGGTCTCGGGCATGGCCATCAGGAACTGGCCGCCGACCATCGGAATCGTGGCCGGGCGCGGCAGCAGCGTGATCTCGATGCCGGCAGCCTCGATCTGGCCGAACCCCGTATCGTAGTAGGCCAGGGCATCGATCACGCCGCGCTGCAGAGCCACGCCCGCGGGCGTGCCGTTGCCGACCGCGACCCAGCTCACATCCTTCTCCGGATCGAAGCCAAGCGCCTTCAGTACGTTCTTGGTCACCGGAAATTCAGTGGCGCCGAAATCCGAGACGCCGATCTTCTTGCCTTTCAGATCGGTGTAGCCCTTGAGCGCCGACCCCGGTGGAACGGCGATGTCCCACTTGTAGGGGTAGGTGTACTGATAGAACAGCTTCGCGCCGCTCCATTCGTTCTTGGCGAGCAGCGGCAGCGCCGTCGACGGCACGCCGATGCCGATCGTCACGGAGCCGCGATCGGTCGCCACCTGGACATTGGCATTGGTGCCGAGCGCCTGCACGTCGAGCGAGAAGCCCTCCTGCGCATTGTAGCCGAGCGCCTCGCCGATCACGCAATTGATGACGCTGGCGTTGAGCGCCTTCAGCCCGACGCCGAAGCGGATCTTCTTCGCGTCCGCGGCCATCAGGCCGGCCGGCGCACCACCCATCAGCAGCGCCGCGCCGGCGCTGGATTTCAGAAATGACCTGCGTGAAACCATCGTTCGTTCCTCCCTGTTGTTATTTCTTCCGGTTGGCGCCCCAGTGCACGACCTTCGCCTCGCACCAGCGCACGATGCCGTGCAGCACGATGCCGAGCACGCCGAGGATGACCAGCGCCGCGAACACGCCGGCGACGTCCGACACCGCCTGCGCCTGGGTGATCACGACACCCATGCCGCGCTGCGCGCCGAGGAATTCGGCCACGATGGCGCCGAGCAGCGCGTACACCACCGCCATGTCGAGGCCGGCGAAGATGAAGGGGGCGGCGTTGGGCAGCTTGACGATGCGATAGGTCTCGAGCCGCGACGCCGACAGCGAGCGCATCAGGTCGATGCGCTCGGGCTCGACGGCGCGCAGGCCCGTGAAGCTGTTGATCAGCACCGGGAAGAACGACAGCAGCGCCGAGATCGCGATCTTCGAGCCGTCGCCGAAGCCGAACCAGATCACGATCAAGGGCGCGATCGCCACCTTGGGCAGGCTCTGCAGCGCGAACGCATAGGGCATCACCAGCCGCTCGATCGCTTCCACCTCGGCCATCAGCGAGCCGATGACGAGGCCGAGCCCGACGCCGATGGCGCAGCCGGCGGCAGCGTTGCTGAGCGTGCTCCACAGCGGCAGGTAATAGCCGAGCGGACTGGTGGGACTGACGGCGAGCCCGGACCACAGCGCGCGAACGACCGCTTCGGGCTTCGGCAGGATGTAGGACGGAATGTTCAGCAAATTGACCGCCGCGATCCAGCTCAGGATCAGCACGGCAAGGCCGATCCAGGCTATCGGAGACCCGAGGCTGAGGCGGCGGCGCGGCTTCTTCGTTGTGTGAGACATGGCAGGCGCGGCAACGTTGGCAAGATCAGTCATGGCCGTGCTCCTGCGCGTTCAGCAGCCCGCGGACTTCCCTCGCGAGCCGCGCGTAGTCGGGGTGCAGCACGATATCGTCGAACGTCCGCGGCCGCGGAATCGGGACGTGCAGGTCCGCGAGGATGCGGCCGGGACGCGCCGACATCACGATGACGCGGTCGGCGAGGAAGATGGCTTCGGAGATGGAGTGCGTGATCAGCAGGATGGTCTTGCGGTTCTCCTGCCAGATGCGCTGCAGCTCCAGATTCAGCCGCTCGCGCGTCAACGCGTCGAGCGCGCCGAACGGCTCGTCCATCAGCAGGATCTCGGGATCGCGCGCCAGCGCGCGGCAGATGCCGGCGCGCTGCTGCATGCCGCCGGACAGCTCATAGGGATATTTGTCGCCGAAATCACTGAGGCCGGTAACGGCGAGCAGGCGTTCGATGCGATCGCCGGCGGGCGCATGCTTGCCGCCGACGCGCAGGGGCAGCCCGACATTGTCGTGCACCGTCATCCACGGCAGCAGGTTGGCGGCCTGGAACACCACGCCGACCTTGCGCGAAGGTCCCGCCACCATCTCGCCATCGAGCAGCAGCCGGCCTTCGCTATAGCCATCGAGCCCGGCGAGGAGGCGCAACAACGTGCTCTTGCCGCAGCCGGAGGGGCCGACGACGCAGACGAACTCGCCCGGCCTGATGTCGAGCGAGATCCGGCTCAGCGCATGCACCGCCGCGCCCGACGCCGACACATAGGTCTTGGAGACCTGGTCGATCGCGATCAGCGCATCGCCGGGCGCGGCAGACGCGCGCTCGGGCGCATTGTCGACATCCATCATCAGCATGAGCGTCCACCCGGATTGTTGTTCGTTGGTCTAGAAGCGGCGGCCGGAGCCGGCCGCCGCTATGTCGCAAGCTCAGGCCGCAGCCTTCACCGTCAGTCCAGCCGCGGCGACGGCGGCCCGGATCGCAGCCATCTCCTCGGCGCTCGGCGCATGCGTCGGCGGGCGCACCGTGGCGTCACGGATGACGCCGGCGACCTGCATGGCGGCCTTCATGCGGCCGTGCGCCTCGCCGGTCGGCTCGCCTGCGCCGTACACCGCGTCCTTGAGCGGATCGATCATCGACTGCAGCTTCATTGCGAGCTTGAGATCGCCGGCGGTGACCGCGGCGAACAGGTCGTAGATCAGGTCCGGGATGACAGAGGCGAAGCCGACCAGGGCGCCGTCGACGCCCTGCACCATCGACGCCAGCAGATATTCGTCGTGGCAGGTCAGCAGCGCCTTCTGCGGCGCCGCCGCGCGGATCGCCTTGATGTCGCGGGCATACTTGTTCATCTCGCGGGTGCCGATCTTGAACGCCTGCACGTGGTCGAGGCGGGCGAGCTCGGCGAGCAGCTCGGAGGAGAACGAGGCGCGGGTCCAGGCGGGATAGACGTGCACGATCAGCGGCAGCTTCGTCGCCTCGCCGATCGCATTGAAGTAGTCGAGGCAGTGCTCGCGCTTGAAGCCGAAGCGCAGCCAGTGATGCGGCGGCATGACGTCGAGCGCGGTGGCGCCGGCTTCCTTGGCCATCAGCGCATGCTCGATGCCGTCCTTGATGCCTTCGCAGACGACGGAGGAGATGGTCGGGCAGATGCCGGTGAGCGCCTTGGCGACGATGCGCGTGACCTCGGCGCGCTCCTTCGCGGTGAGGCTGAACACCTCGCCGGTGTGCCCATTCGTCATGATGCCGACGATGCCGCGGCGCTTGCCGAGCCAGGCCGCGTAGCGCGACAGCTCGGCCTCGTCGATCGAATGATCGGCATTGAAGGGGACGGCGATCGCCGGGATGATCCCCTTGAAGTTGGTCATGACGCTCATGTCGGTCTCCTGATTGTCGGCTCTGATGTCATCGGTGTGAAACGGTGGCGGTGGCGCCGCCCATGGCCTCAAGCGCACGCGACAGTTGGGCCGCGGCGCGCAGCAGCGGCGCGACGCCCATGCGCTCGAACGCCTCGGCCGAGATGCGCATGGTCGGCGCGGCGACGCTGATCGCGGCGAGCGGCACGCCGTCGCGATCGACCACCGGCGCGGCGAGCACGCACAGCCCCGGTGCATTTTCCTGATTTGAAAGCGCGTAGCCGGCGGCCTTCACCTGGCGCAGGCGCTGCAGCAGCGCGTCGAGATCGGTGATGGTGGTCTCGGTGCGCTTGATGCGCGGCTGCGCCTCCAGCACGTCGATCTGCGTCTCCACCGGCAGCAGCGCGAGCAGCGCCTGGCCGACGGCGGTGGAATAGACCGGCGCGCGGCTGCCGATGCGGACGTCGACGCCAAGCCGGACGAGGCCGGCCTGGATGCGCTCGACATAGACGATGTCGCTGCCGTCGAGCACCGCGAGCGAGGCGGCCTCGTTCATCTCGCCGACCAGGCTGCGCAGGATCGGACGGGCCTGGTCGCGCAGCTCGGAGCGCGCGATGGCGTTGAAGCCGAGATCGAGGCATTTCAGCGTCAGGCGAAAGCGGCGGGTGTCTCCCACCTTCTCGACGTAGCCGAGCATCAGCAGCGTGTTGAGCAGCCGGAACGTCGTGCCCTTGTCGAGCGCAGCGCGGCGCGCGACGTCGGCCAGCACCAGCTCGGGTTGTTCGCTGGTGAAGGCGTTCAGCACCTGAAAGCCCTTGGCCAGCGACTGCACGACGCTCTTGGCGGCCTTGTTGTCCTCGTCCACGTGAGGCTCCGACGTTCCCTGCTCGCCCGGCTTGACGGCGGGCTTCTTCTGTTGCTATAGTTCGGATTGCGAACTATAGTTCGAATATTAACACGCATGCCTCCCTTGCTGTCAAGGGAAACGGCAAACCGCGCGTGCCCGCTGGCGCCGCCACGAGGGCCGGGAACCTTGCCGGCCCGGCGGCTTGAAATTTGCCGGTCCGACATGATGTGTCTGCTATGGGCCGCGATATTTGCGGCCCTTCGCAGGAGTCGTGCCTCAGTGAGCGTCGCATTCACCAAGGAAGAGAGCGCCGAGACGGCGGCGGAGACGATGCTGCCGGACCGGCCGGTGTCGCCGCATCCGAATCTCGTCACCGAAGCCGGCCTGAAGGCGATCGAGGCGCAACTGCAGCAGGCGCAGGCGGCCTATGAGGCGGCGCAGGCGATCGAGGACGTCAACGAGCGGCGGCGCGAAGCCGCGCTGCCGCTGCGCGATGCGCGTTACTTCGCGGCGAGGCTGCGTACCGCGCAAGTGATGCCGGCGCCGGCGACGACGGAGGCGATCGCGTTCGGCAGCACGGTGACGTTCCGGCGCGGCGACGGCCGCGTGCAGACCTATCAGATCGTCGGCGAGGACGAGGCCGATCCGAAGCAGGGCATGATCTCCTACGTCTCGCCGGTGGCGCGGCTGCTGATGGGCAGGGCGGTCGGCGACGTCGTCGTGGCCCAGGGCCAGGAGATCGAGATCCTCGACATTACCTGACACCAGCGCCTCACCTCCGGACGCGCCATGAGGATCGGCATCATCTCCGACACGCACGGCCTGCTGCGCCCCGAGGCGGAACGGCAGCTCGTCGGCGTCGATGCCATCCTCCACGCCGGCGACATCGGCCGGGCCGAGATCATCGCGCGTCTCGCGCTGATCGCGCCGGTCACCGCGATCCGCGGCAACATCGACACCGCGGAGTGGGCGAAGGCGTATCCCGAGACCCAGACCGTGCAGCTCGGCGGCCGCACGTTTGTCCTCGTCCACGACGTGCACGATCTCAGCATCGATCCGGCCAGCGCCGCCATCGACGTCGTGATCTCCGGTCACTCGCATCGCGCGCGGGTCGAGACCATCGGCCGCGTGCTCTACCTCAATCCCGGCAGCGCGGGCCCGCGGCGCTTCAAGCTGCCGATCACGCTGGCGACGCTGGATCTCACCGCCGGCCCGCTCGCGCCCGTGATCCACGATCTCGCAGCCGGTTGAAAGATCCGCGCGGCGCGGCTGACGACACCTGTCAGCCGCACCGCGCCAGATCATCTCAATAATCCTTCAGCAGCCGCTCGATGTAGTCGAGCTCGACCTGCGGGCGCGACTGGTCACCGAGCCGGCGGCGCAGTTCCTCGAGGATGCGGCGGACGCGCTGGACGTCGATCTCGCCGGGGATCTTCTGCGAGAAATCGTCGATGTCGCGCGGGTTCGGCATCGGGCGTCCGAGCGGATCGGTCGGGCTGTTGGCCTGCCGTCCCCTTCCCTCGCGCGGACCCTGGCCCGGCTGGTCGCCGTCGCCCTGCTGCATGGCATCCGCAAGGCTCTGCGCGCCCTTGCGCAACGCGTCGAGCGCCTTGCCCTGCGACTCCACGGCGCCATCGGCATTGTTGTCGCCGAGCTGGCTGCCGGCATCGCCCATCGCGCCGTCGGCCTCGTCGAGACCGTCGCCGGCATCGCCCTGGTCGCCGTCGTCGCCCGGCTCGCCCTGTTGTCCGGGCTGTCCCTTCTGGCCTTTCTGACCCTTCTGTCCCTTTTCGCCCTTCTGGCCCATGCCGCGCTTGGCGAGCTGGTCCTGCAGCTGCTTGAGCCGGTCGCGCAACGTCTGCTGGTCCTGCTGCAGGTCGCCCATGCTCTGGTCCTGGTCGCCCTGCTGACCCTGCTGCTGCTTGTTGCGGTTGCGGCGGGAGTCCTGGCCCTGCTTGAAGGTCTTGTCGCGGAGCTGCTGCTGCTTGCGGATCATGTCGCCGAGCTCGTTGAGCGCCTGCTCCATGTCGTTGTCGCCGCCCTGGTTGGGCTGCGCCATCTGCAGATTCTCCAGCATCTGCTGCAACTGCTCGAGCAGCTCGCGCGCGCCCTCCTTGTCGCCCTGGCGCGACAGCCGCTCCATGCGGTCGATCATGTTCTGCAAATCCTGCTGGCGCAGGATCTTGGTGTTCTGGTCGAGCGGACGCTGCGCCATCTGCGGATTGTTGCGCAGCTGCTCGGCGAGCTGGCGCATGTAGTTGTCCATCGCCTTGCGCAGGTCCTCGGCGAGCTTCTTGATCTCCTCGTCGCTGGCGCCGCGCTCCAGCGCCTGCTTCAGCGCGTCCTGCGCCGCGCGCAACGCCTTGTCGACGTCGGAGATGTTGCCGTCCTCGATCGTCACCGCGAGCGCCCACAGGCTCGCCACCACCTCGCGCAGCGCATCGTCGGTGCGCGCCGCCTCGAGCTGGCGCGTCACCGCATGCAGGCCGAGATACTGGCCGGGCTCCGGCGTGAACAGTTCGGGTGCGATCGCCAGCGCGTCGAGCGCGGTGAACACGTCGCCGTTGCGGTTGGCATCGAGCGCCAGGATGCGGCGTTGCTCGATCAACGCGCGCGCCAACGGCTTGGTGAACAGCCGCTCCGGCAGCCTGGTATCGAACGGCTCGCTCTTGCCCTCGTTGCCGGCCTCGTCCTTGGCGGTCAACGTGATCGTGACGTCGGCGCCGGCGTAAGGATCTTCGCTGAGATCCTTGACCGTCTGGCCGACGCCGTTGCGGGTGCGCGCATTCGGCAGCACCAGCGCAAACTCCGGCGGCTGGAACAGCGGCCGCGCCGCCGGCGCATCCGCAGGCTTCGTTTCAGCAGGCTTGCCATCGACGCCCTTGTTGCCATCGGCGACCTTGGCGTCGGGGGCGCGCGCGGCGACCCGGGCACGGGCTTCGGTGACGCCGTAATCGTCCTCGAGCTTGTAGGCCAGCTTGAGCGAGCCGCGCGCCTGGCGCTCCGGGTCCTTGGCCATGCTGATGACCGGCGGCTTGTCCGGCGTCGCCGCGAACACCCATTGCGGCTGGCCAGAGGGCGCCCGCACATGCGCGGTGCCGTCGGCCTTGATGATGAAATGCTTCTCGGTGGTCCCCTTCGGCGCAGCCTCGCCGCTCGCGACCTCGCCGGGCGAAGCCTCCGCGACGCCGCCTGACGTGACCACGTCGAGCGTGCCGCCGCTGGAGCGCACGATCAGGGTCGAGCCGGCCGGCACCACGATCGCGCCGCTCGACGGCACGGCGCCTTCCTTGTTGGCGGCCGACAGGATGATCGGCGGCTTCGCGGTGTAGAGCGGCGGCTTGATCCAGGCATCGACGCGGATCGTGACCGGCGTCAGCACGCCGTTCCAGTCGAACGCCGAGGCGACGCGCATCGCGCGCTCCTCGCCGGCGGCAAAATACGTCGCGACCAGGAGCACGATGACCAGCGCGCGCACCGCCCAGGGATCGTGCAGCGACAGCCGCGGCCGCGGCGTGCCGGCGCGGATGCGCTTGACCGAGGCCAGCGTACGCTCGCGCTGCGCCTGCCACAGCGCCCGCGCGATCGGGTCCTGCGTGGAGAGCGTGTCGGTCAGCGCCGTGGCGGGACGATGCGCGATGCCCGAACCGCGGTCGAGCCGCGCCAGCCCTTCGTCGCGCGTCGGCCAGCGATAGCGCAGCATCGGCACGGCCGCGCCGGCCAGCAGCACCAGAAAAAGCGCGACGCCGGCCGCGCGCGCCGGGAACGGCAGGCCAAGCCACAGGCCGGCCCATGAGGCGATCAGAAAAAGTCCGACGACCGTGAGCAGCCGCGCGAGATGCGGCCAGCCGCGCTCCCAGGCGATGGCGAGACGCGCCCGTTTCAACGCCTGCTGCAGCTTCAGCCGCGCAAGGCGATCGTTGGCATCGGGGGTGCTGCTTGCCGGCCCAGCCGGCTCGGGGGTCACGCCGCTCAACAATCTCTCCAGGTTGCCCGGATGTTCACCCTAGCACAAAGGCAGCCGTGAGGCACCCGTTCCTCGCGGGCTTTCCCTGCGCCTGACGCGGTTGACACGAGAGTGTGACCGGCCGGGTTCCCGGGATGCTACGGGGCGTTTTGGGGCCTCGTGGTTCGAGACGCGCCGCAAGCGGCGCTCCTCACCATGAGGGTTGGCACGAGAGCGGCGCTGCAACTCAGGAGACAACTCTTGCCCCTCACCCTGAGGAGCACGCCGCAGGCGTGCGTCTCGAAGGGCGAGGCCCGCACGGCCCGACCACGCGCATCTCATGCAAATCCGTTCTCGCGGCGCCTTTGCACCCGAGCTTTCCGAAATTCTTCCCCCCTCTTCGAACAGAGGGCGCAGGGAAGGCCAGGTGCCGGCTGGCACCTGCGGTCCGCGTGCAACAAAAAGCACGCGGCAGAACCACAGGCTCAGCCGAGATCACCCGGCCTTCCCTGCGCGATGGTGTTACGACTTATACGCGATCTTCCCGGGGAACGGCTGTCTTGCCCCCGTCGCCAGCGATTCGTCACCGCCAACTTGGCATCAGCACCGCGATGCCAGAACCACGCGACTTCATCGTCGCACCGGGATCGTTCGTCCGCGCGAGCAAGCCCACGCTGCGTCCCAATGCGCCCACCGCATCCCGCACCCGACGTCCGTGACGACCGCGAAGCGCCCCCTCAGCGGGACGGGATGCGGGGAATAGAGCACGATTTCTGATAAAGCGCAATAGATATTTTCTTGAGGGGTTCGGCCGGGTCTTCGCACCGGAAAACTGCTGACACCGGGCGCACAGCGCGATCACCTGGGCGGCGCCGCCATGCTGCGGGGTTGATTTTTCCGGTCGGCACGCCACAACATGCTGGCAGCAGAGGAGCACGCCGACATGTCGACGATCGTGGTTCGCGCGACCTGGGATCCGGAAGCCAGCTATTGGGTCGCCGAAAGCCCCGACGTGCCGGGCCTCGCCACCGGCGCGGCCACGCTCAATGAGCTGGCCGCCAAGATCCCCGGCATCATCCAGGACCTGCTCGAAGGCGCCGACGCCGCTGCCAACGCTGCAGAGACCGAAATTCCCATCGAGATCATCGCCTCGATCTCGACCAAGGTGCGCGCTCACGTGGCCGCATGAAGAGCTTTACGCCCGAACTCAAGAAGATCCTGCGCGAAGCGGGATGCGAGTTCGTGCGGCATGGACGCGGCGACCATGAGATCTGGCAAAGCCCGATCAGCGGTCACCGCTTCGTCGTCGACAACGCCATTCCCTCGCGCCATCTCGCCAACGCCGTTCTGAAGCAAGCCGGATTGCCCAAGGCGTTCTGACGCCTATCAGCACTGCTCCTTCCGTATCAACGCGACGACACCGGAGGCCCTGCCCCCATGACGCCCCAAGACATTGCCGCCCCCACGGCCGGGCACGCACATGATGAGTTGGAGTGGGCCAAGCCGCTCTTGACCGAGGCCATTGCCGAGATCGAACGCGGCGAAGGCGTACCGCTCAGCGAGCTTGAGGCGCATCTCGACGCTGAAATGTACTCAGGTCGATCGCCGCGCCGATGACCCGCCTCGTCGTCGCGCCGCTGGGTTGCCTGCTGACCTGCGCCATCGTGCTCGCATGGCCGGCGCGCGGCCCCGCGGCCAACTCCTCGGCTTCCCCAGCGGTCGAGATTCGCAACGGGCCAACGCCAGGCGAGCTCGAACTTCGCGCCACTGGGACGGTTGAACTCGGCTCCGAGTTGATCGTCGAGGAGCAGCGCGACGACGGCAGCTTCGAACGCGTCTTGTATCTTGATCACGATGGGATTCGCGACGGGATGAGGCTCGTAGCGTCGTGCGATCAGCGGCCCGGCACATGCGTGACGATCGACGAGCGCGGCCTGCGGCCGGTGCCGTGGAGCGGCATGTCCTGCTCGTCCCAATGCAACGGCAACTGCGACAGGAACTATCCGTTGTTCGGTCGATTCCGCTTCGTGGCAGTGTCGTGCGACGGCCGGACGAGATACGAAGGCCCGGTTTTCGAGCTGCCTCGGCCAGCACCTGGATCTAGTCGGTTTCGCCGTGACTAGGCACATCGTCGCCGTGATCCCCTGGCTCGACACCGTCGCGGCGCCGCGGCGCGCTTTGACATGCCTGCTGACCTGCGCCGTGGCGCTGATGTGGCCGGCGCCCGCGGCCGACGCTTCGGCTTCCGCCGCTGTCGAGATTCGCAACGGGCCGACGCCCGGCGAACTCGAACTTCGTGCCCATGGAACGGTCGAACTCGCCCCCGAACTGATCGTCGAGGAGCAGCGCGCGGACGGCCGCTTCGAACGCGTTTTGTATCTTGATCGTGACGGGACTCGCGAAGGGATGAGGCTCGTGGCGTCGTGCGCTCAACGGCCTCGCACATGCGTCACGATCGACGAACGTGGCCTGCGGCCGGTGCCCTGGAGCGGCATGTCCTGTTCGTCCCAATGCAACCGCAGGTGCGATAAGAACGTGCCGCTGCACGGCCGGTCCCGCTTCGTGGTGATGTCATGCGACGGCACGACGAGATTCGAAGGCTCGGTCTTCGAGCTGCCCGAGGTGCCGTAGCTGGCTCATGCCGGCTCCGGGCCCTTGCTAGTGCATTGGTCAACCTGAAGCAGAAGAGAGTCTCAGGATGAGCTACATCGAAGAATTGGAGCGCGAATGGAGCAATGATGGTGTCTTGGGCAAATTGCGTGACGGTAATTGGTCGCCTGATAGCGCTGAAAAGCTTCTCGCGCTTCTGAAAAGCATCGAGATTTCAGATGACGCATCGGTGCCTAAGCGGGCGATTTCTCTTCTATGGTATATCCCAAGCTTTTTATCGTGGCAGCGTGAGCGCGTCGGCGAGCATGGTGGAAATCTTCGCGACTACGATATGTTTGTAGTTGGCGTTCACAATGTCCTGGAGGAGGCGCTCGGCATTCCGTAGTCTATGTGAGCCGCTAGCGCGACTCTGACGATCAAGGGCGCAGATCGAAACACGACGACACCCACTCGCCGGGATTACGGCGACAGCGCACTCAATTCTGTTCGTCTCACCGCGGCTTCACTAGCGAACTCCGTCGGAATCCGAATCCGGCCAGCGCCCAGTACAGGCCGGCGCCCGCGACCAGCGCGAAGATCGGCAAACTCAACGCGGCATAGAGCGGAGCCTTGTTGTATTCCCGGGCGGGTATCTCCAATTGGACCGGAAACTGGCACCCCGGCCCGGTCTTGTCCTGATTGCAGGCCTCTCGGGGATAAAGCTTCGCGAAACTGACTGCCTCTTCCGACGAAGTCGTCGCCGGTGCAGTCACCTGATAGCGCTCCCTTACGGAGCCTTCGACGTCGTACACCCGGGTTTTGGTCGAGAAACCACCGTCGAGCGCCACGATCGAAAGGATGCCTCCAATCCACAAGATGCTCATCGTCAGCCAAAGCCGGAAAAGCCCACGCGCCCAGTTCATCGCTCGCGTCCTCCCATCGGGGTGGAATTACAAACGCCGCAAGATCTAGTCGCTCTTCCTGAAGAATCCAGCGGGGGGCTGACTTGCGCCAGGAATTTGGCTGACGCCGTTGCGACATGACCCACGTCGTGCGCAGGGGCGACGAGATCGATAGCCGCGCAGGGCCGTCCCGATACACAGCCCACTCACCGCACCTTCGACCGGCTCGGCACAACTACCTATGCAAAGGTCCTCAACGACGGCAAGATCATCAGGATCGGCGGTTCGGGATCGTGACGTCAGCGAACTTCAACGCGGACGGCGGGACGTGGGATTCGGTCGTGGGCCCGAGGGCATTGCGGAGCAAGCAAGACATGCGGCGTTTGAGCGTGATGGCTCTTGTTGGTTTGGCGCTGTGGGGAGCCGCAGCAGCGGCTCCGGCCCACGCGCAATCGAATTCGGAATCACAGCCGGCTGCCAATCCTCCGCCTGCGGCCGTGGAGGAGCTCCACTATCCGGATGAGATCATCAAGCAGACGAGGCTTCGAGCCTTCTTCCAGCCCGCAGCCTCCTGTCCCGCAAGTGCTACGGCCGGTCTATTCCGGCTCGTTCCCGGCAAGGTGGAGCTTGTTACTCTGCAATCACGTCTCGGCGGAACGGAGTGGCCCCTCAACAACTCATTTGTCCGCATCTTGAAGCTGACCGATGCAGACGACCTCTGCTCGCTCAGCCTGAGTTTCTCCAAGCAGGTGCTGCGCGACGGCCAATGGCGTCAGCTGAAGGTGCATCCGCACAATGACGTCAGTTCACTCATCGAATTTGACATAGCCCAACGACAGAAAAACGAAAGGTCCAGGGTCTTGATCGCCCGTCCGGAGGATGAAGTCGAAGACCTGATCATGATGATGGGAGAAAAATTTCCCGATGATCCGGAGCCGTCGTGCCTGATCGGCGCCGGCGTGTACGCGATCACGAAAGGCGGGTTTCAGGTGGTGTTCCGCGAGCCGCGAGCCGCGCTGCCGTTCGCGGTGGACCAGGCGGTGCATCCGGACGAGCGGCGGATCGACCTGATTTTCAGTACCCCGACCTGCCGGCTGACGATCGGCGTCATGAAGAAGGCTCGCGATGGCAAGGACAAGGACTGGGTCAATCTGGTCCCGCTGGATAGACCGATCGACCCGCCGCCCTAGACAGCGCCAACGATCGAGCCCGCTCAGGGCAATCCCGAACCGCTGCGACGGAAATCACCATTCGAATGACGGTTGAGCCGCCTTAGCTCGCCCACCCATTTCCAGCGAACGCGGCGAGTGTGCAATGTCTATCTGATCGCATCGAACGCAACGAGCACCTCATGCCGCCCAGAACTCTCATTTGGCTCCTCTTTGGCCTCAGCATTCTTTTGTATGCGGCCTGTCTTCCGTGCGAATCCTTCTGCGTGGACGGGCGATGCTCAGGTTGGCCGAGCTGGAGCGTTTTAGTATTTGGGTTCTGGCCATTGTCTCTCGCCAACCTGACATGGACCGCGAACCCGATTCTGATCGTCGCATGGACCTTCGGCCTCGCGAAAATCGACGCCATTCTCACGGCAGTATTGAGCGCTTCCGCACTGATGATCGGTGCATCTTTCCTGTTGGCCAACAGCGTGATCACAAATGAAGCTGGGATCCCTAACTCGATTACCGGCTACGGGACCGGTTATTGGCTCTGGCTCGCGAGCATGATGACGACATGCATCTGGGCCTTCGCTCAACTGCCCTTTAAGAGCTTGCAGCGCGACCGCGGCTCATAAGTCGTAACATTCCAGACTGCGAAGATCACACATATTACTTGACAGTACTGGACTGAACTTCTGAAGGTGGCTTCGACTTTTTTTGAGCGCACCGGTTGCCGTAAGTCCCCGCCTTCATTGCGCCACCCATTTCGGCCGGGTTTCATCGAGGACCGGCCTCATCGCGTCATCGACCTCCGCCGCCGACGAATGTGCCTCCGGGAAGATTGCCAGCGCGCCGACTTGGCTAGCCTCCTTCAGCGACAGGAAGAAGGCCGCCCGCATATACACAATCGCCAGCAGACGGAAGTCGGTGTCGAGGAGGCCCAGGTGGCGACCGATCATCAACACGAGCTGTGATGCGGTCGCGCCGGCTTCGGCGGCCTTGCGCAGCTCTCGGATCAGAGCATCGTCGAGGTTCATCCTGCTATTTCCGGGTGCCGACGTGGATGGCCGGGACAAGCCCGGCCATGACGATGTGGAAACAGACGACTACAAAATTAGAGGGGTACGATCGATAGCGCTCTGTCTCGCAGCACAGTCGCGCGCATCCACCGCGATCCGCGCCCCGCCCTCACGGCCAAACCGGCGCCCCGTCCAGCCCCGCAGTCTCCGCCAGCCCGCACATCAAATTCGCGTTCTGCACGGCCTGCCCGGCGGCGCCCTTGCCGAGATTGTCGACGACGCCGAGCGCGATCACCAGGTTGCGCTCGGGGTCGGCGGCGTAGCTGACGAAGGCGAGGTTGGAGCCGGTGGCCCATTTGGTCTGCGGCGGCTGTTCGGTGACGCGGACGAAGGCACTGTTGTCGTAGAAGCGGCGGGCGGCGTCGAGGCACTGTTCGGTGGTGGCGCGGCCGCGGGCGTAGATGGTGGCGAGGATGCCGCGGGTCATCGGCACCAGATGCGGCGTGAACACGAGGCCAGCGGCGCTGCCGCCGCTGATGCGCGCGATGGTGCTGATGATCTCAGGCATGTGGACGTGCTTGAGCAGGCCGTAGGGGATCAAATTCTCGTTGGTCTCGGCGTAGCCGAACTTACTGTCGCCGCCGCGGCCGGCGCCGGAGACGCCGGTCTTGGCGTCGATCACGATGTTGTCGGGCGCGATCAGGCCGTTGGCCAGCAGCGGCGCCAGCGCGGTCAGCGCGGCAGCGGGAAAGCAGCCGGGATTGGCGATGCGGGTCTTTCCTGCGATCTCGTCCGGCCAGACGTCGGCGAGGCCATAGGTCCAGCCGTCGGCGTAGCGGTGGTCGCCGCCGATGTCGACGATCTTCACCTCGCGGGCGACGCGCGCCAGCGCATCGGCCGAGGCGCCGGTGGGGAGCGAGGCGAACAGCACATCGAGCTTCGGCAGCCGCGCCGGGTCCCACTTCTCGATCACGAGATCGGCGAGCTTGCCCGGCACGCCGGGAAAGCGCTCGACCAGCCGGCTGCCGGCGCTGCCCTCGCCCGCGGCATAGACCAGCTCGAACTCCGGATGAGCCGCGATCAGGCGCATCGCCTCGCCGCCGCCAAAACCGGAGATACCGACGATGCCGACGCGAATGGTCATGGGTGGGGGTCCTCGTGCTGGAGTAACGACGCCGAATTGCGACGACGCTGTACAATCTGCAGATGGGCTTGCCTATGGCCAACGTCCCGTGCCCAGTGGCGGGGGCATCGCGCCGCAGTCCATCATGATCACCGCAATGCCGCCGCCTTCGGGCTGGGCTTGGCTCGGGCCGGCGCGGCCGTGAGCCGAATTCCCATCGCGGCGATGATGCGCAGAACGGTCGCGAATTCGGGGTTGCCGTTCTCGCCGAGCGTCTTGTAGAGCCCTTCCCTGGTAACGCCGGCCGCCTTGGCGATCTTGCTCATGCCCTGCGCCCGGGCGACGAGGTTGAGAGCATCGCGGACCTCGGCGGGATCGCCATCGGCGAGCACGATGTTGAGATACTCCGCGCGGGCGGCCGGTGTGCGAAGGTGCTCAGCGGCGTCGAACTTCTTCAGCTTGCTGACCTTCATCCTCAGTCCTCCAATGTCGCCGCGATGTCCTGAGCCTTGCGGATGTCCTTGTCCTGGGTCCGCTTGTCGCCGCCGCAAAGCAGGATGACAATCGTCTTGCCGTGCCGCGTGAAGTAGATCCGGTAGCCCGGGCCGTAGTCGATGCGAAGCTCGCTGACCTGGCCACCGACCGACTTGGCATCGCCGAAATTTCCGGCTGCAACCCGGCTGATCCGCCGGACGATCTGCAAACGCGCTCGCTGATCGCTCAAGGCGGCCAGCCAATTCGTGAACCCGGGCGTTTCGCGAACGTCGAGCATGTGGCGGAATGTAATCTATGGATTACAAACGCACAAGAGCAGGAGTTTTTGGCGGTGCTCGCCGTCCCCACCGCTGTCATGCTCCGCGAAAGCGGGGCATCCAGTACGCCGCGGCAGCGGATATTGAACCGAGGTGTCACGGCGTACTGGATCGTCCGCTTTCGCGGACGATGACAGCGGGGCCGACATGATCGATGTGCCGGAATTATTTGGCTGACGGACGGCCCCTCACAACCACGGCGCCGGCGTGTCCATCGCGATCAGTTGCTCGACCTCGATGCGCGGGCGGATCACGGCGGACTGGTTGCCCTTGACCAGCACCTCGGGGACCAGCGCGCGGGTGTTGTAGGTGCAGGCCTGCACGGCGCCGTAGGCGCCTGCTGTCATGATGGCGAGGAGGTCGCCCGGCGCGGGCTCGGGGAGCGCGCGGTCGAGCGCGAGGTAGTCGCCGCTTTCGCAGACCGGGCCGACGACGTCGGCCACGAAGGCGGGCGCTGATGGCGCGGCCTGCTTGACGGGCAGGATGTCGTGATGCGCCTCGTAGAGCGTCGGGCGGATCAGATCGTTCATCGCGGCGTCGATGATGACGAAGTTCTTGGCCTCGCCGTGCTTCACGTAGATCACCTTGGCGACCAGAATGCCGGCATTGCCGACGATCAGGCGGCCCGGCTCGAACATCAGCGTGCAGCCGAGATTGTGCGAGATGCGCTTGACCATCGCGGCGTAGGCGGCGGGCTCCGGCGGCACCGCGCCGTCCAGGTGATAGGGGATGCCGAGGCCGCCGCCGAAATCGACGTGGGAGATGTCGTGGCCGTCGGCGCGCAGCGTCTGCACGAATTCGGTGAGAATGCGGAACGCGGTCTCCATGGGGCCGAGATCGGTGATCTGGCTGCCGATATGGACGTCGACGCCGGTGACCTTGATGCCCGGCATCTTGGCGGCGCGGGCGTAGACGCGGCGCGCGTGCTCCAGCGGAATGCCGAACTTGTTCTCCGACTTGCCGGTCGAGATTTTTGCGTGCGTGCCGGCATCGACGTCCGGATTGACGCGGATGGAGATGCGGGCGGTGTGGCCGGTTTCCACGGCGAGCCGCGCCAGCAGGTCGAGCTCGGGCTCGGACTCGATGTTGAGGCAGTGGATGTCGGCTGATAGTGCGGCGCGCAGCTCGGCCTCGGTCTTGCCGACGCCGGAGAACACGATCTTGCGCGAGGGAATGCCGGCCGCCAGCGCCCGCTTCAGCTCACCGCCGGAGACGACGTCGGCGCCGGCCCCACACTTGGCGAGCGTGCGCAGGACCGACTGGTTGGAATTCGCCTTCATCGCGTAGCAGATCAGCACGTCCTGGCCGGCGAAGGCCTCCGCAAACACGCGGTAGTGCCGCTCCAGCGTCGCGGTGGAGTAGCAGTAGAACGGCGTGCCGACTTGGGCCGCGAGCGCGGCGAGATTGACGTCCTCGGCATGCAGCACGCCGTCGCGGTAGTCGAAATGGTTCATGGCTCAGGTCCGCGCAGGGGGCTTGCGAGTGGGGGGATTGTGGCGGCGAATTGCCGGGAAATGAGGGGGATTGTCAAACCCCGCTGCCACCCTCCCCTGGAGGGGGAGGGTCGATCGCACGCGAAGCGGGCGAGCGGGGTGGGGTGATCTCTCCGTAGACATCGGTGCGCGTGGAGAGATCACCCCACCCCGGCACACATTTCGCTTCGCTCAACGTGTGCCGACCCTCCCCCTCCAGGGCAGGGGAATCGCATGTGAACCAGCCCTGTAAGGCATTGTGATCTGGTCAAAAATCGATTCTGAAGGTGGCTCC
>NZ_JBNPTO010000034.1:0-28902 GCF_051167715.1 Bradyrhizobium sp. HKCCYLS20291
CACGGTCCGTGACGATCGCGAAACGCCCCTTCAGCGAGCAGGAGACGGCGAGGAAGATCGATCTGATTTGCCCGACGGCACAAGGCCGGATTTGCCCGACGGAATGCGACAAACTGGCACGACGGGCAGTTTGTCGGGGGGGGATGAGCGCAAGGCTTTAGGGCAGCCGAGCTTTCGCTATCTGCTTTCGCTCCGGCTGTTTTGCGCCGCAGAAGGGTCCAATCAGATTGCCGTCAGGAACAGTCAGATGATCTGAGATCAATTTATCTCTGGAACATTGGTCGGCTCTCGCCGACCGATCTTGTTGGGGTGGTTGCCTTATCGCTAAGGTTGTGATTCATTTCGCTGTCCTTTAACGAGTTTATCGTGTCACCCACATCGTCGATTTTTGCAGCGATCGGTCGCCAAGACGGCAATGCTGATGTCATCTTTGTACATGGGCTAACTGGAAGCCCGTATGAAACTTGGGAATCGCCAAACAGCACGGAAGCCGAGGGGCCCTATTGGCCGAAATGGCTGCTCGTCGATCTTCCGCATCTAAATTGCTATACGTTAGGGTTTCCGGCGAGCCTCTTTGCCAAATGGGCCAAGAAGGAGATGGACCTTTACGAGAGCGCAAAAGCGATCCTAGAGATCCTTGCAGGGTACAACATTGGAAAAAGACCTCTTGTGTTCGTCTGTCATAGTCTAGGCGGGTTGCTAGTCAAACAGATTCTGCGGACCGCATGCGAGTCGACGGATGATGATTGGCTAGCCATTGCTCGCAGCTGTCGCGGCGTCTTTTTTCTCGCCACTCCACACAGCGGCTCAACGCTAGCCAATGTGCTTTCAGCTTTCGCTGCCCCGTTTACCTCTGTGCACGTTGATAAGCTCAAAAGGGACACATCCGCTCTCGACGAGCTCAATGAGAGCTTTAGGACTTTCTGCGGTCGCCAAAGCGTCCAGGTGGCTGTGTACTATGAAAAATTCAAAACTTTGAACTTGGCTGAAGTAGTAGATAGGCAAAGTGCTGACCCAGGGATTGGGTCATCAATGCCTATCCCAGTAGCTTCTGATCATCTGAACATATGTAAGCCAGCTAGCCGTCACGATCCCGTCTACCTGAGCATTCTCCGAAGGCTGCGTTTATCTCTGCCTATCGTCGTATCTACCGCTCAGACGGATGTATTCGATTGCGACTCGTTAGATCAGCAAAGCGAGTCGGATCGCAGAAGTCTATTCGAAAAGATGGTCGCGGCGGGGCGCGAGCATGAGTATTTACATGCTAACGATTCACAAAATAGGTTTGCTCGTGCATTTGCCCGCAGCGGATTAAAAGCAAGTGCTGCTGAGTTCTATAGCAATCTCTTGGCGGATATTGAGCAGCGCTTTCATAATCTCATCTATCATCGATTGATCTGCGTGGATGCCGATCCGGCCTTGGTAACAGCTACAGTTCAGGCTGAAATCATCGATAAGCTCAGTGCCAAGTACGCTGATCAAAGAGCGACGGCGAAAACCGTGATGAATGCTCTCTACTTTCTAACCGAGAAATGCCATATTCGGTGGGACAAGCCATGAGCTACCGCGCGTGGTACGCTCAGTTGGATGTATTCGATACCGCGCGCCGCTATCTGGCTATACTCAATGCCTGGCGCCTCGATCCCCCAAGTCGGGATCGTCTCTTTATCTCGGATTTCTATTTCGTTAATCCGCCTTTGTTGCACCTGACGCATATGTCTGCTCAGGTGCGTAGGGATTTTTCAGCTCTAGGAATTGAGAAGCCCAAAGATGCGTTTATAAATTTTCCATCCCCCTCGATTCTGTATAACCGAATGACCGGCATTCAGACTCAGGCGTTGCATAACCTTGTAGGGAAGGGCTTGCTTGATGTTAATCTCGTGGACAAGGATCAGTATCGACTTAGTGATCTAGGGCTTCGAGTTGTAAGGGAAATGGATGGCCGGTTAGTGTTACCCAGTGAAAAGGAAGTTTTGGCGTTTGTGACTACTGCGTTTGCATCCATTGGAGAAGGTAAGGGCGGTTTGCGAGCCATTACTGGCTTGCGCCGATTGGGAACTTAGTTGTGATCCCGTTCTTTGCGATCAACCGCGTTCGTATTATGCGGGGGCAGCATGTTGCCTACGACCAGCGCTTTCATCGCGGCGTAAATATCATTCGAGGTGAGAACAGCTCTGGCAAATCAACGATTGCCGATTTTATTTTTTTTGGCTTGGGCGGAGAGTACGATCGTTGGAAAGATTATGCGGCGATGTGCACCGCGGTGCAGCTCGAAATTGAGACCAGCAGCACTCTTTTCACGACGCGTCGAAATGTTGGCTCTAAGCAGGAGCCGGCGCTCGTTTTTTATGGCAGCCTCGAAAGCTCGTTATCACGGGGAATCGATGCGTGGCAGCAAGTTCCCATTCGCCGGCCACCCGGTGGGAAAGATCTCTCATTTTCCCAAATATTGTTCAAGGCTGCGGGGATACCGGAAGCTCCAAACGTTGAGCAGTCCAATATTACGATTCATCAGATATTGCGGCTTCTATATTCCGACCAGCAAACGCCTGCCGGGAAGCTATTTCGATTCGAGGCGTTCGACTTGCGCGACATCCGCGAAGCCGTAGGGCAGCTTATAATTGGCGTAAACGGCTATCAGGCTTACGAGGCGCAACTAAGACTCCGACAGTTAAAGTTGGACTATGCGGAGAAAGACCGCCTCTACAAAGCTGCTCTCTTGACGCTTCCTCGCTCGGAGGGGTTGGCTTCGGTTGCCGCACTTGAAGTGCGAATTCAGGATACGATTGCCAAGCGTGACAGTGCTGTCGGTGAGATTGCTGAGGTTGATACGATTGTGGGTTTGGAGCAGTCCTCCAAATTTGTTGTCGACCGTAGGGCGATGCAGGCAAGGCTGCGAAAGCTTGCAGGCGCTCTTCAGGCAGACGAAGCGCTAGCACTCGATCTGGGAGATGAACTCGCCGAAATCGAGCAATTTTCTAAACATTTGACCGATCAGCTTGCCGCCTTAAATGCAGCTGAGAATATGTCTGACCGGCTCGGTACAATCGAGTTTCAGTACTGTCCTGCATGCCTCAAGCCGCTGGAGGTTGGTGTTGATGAAAAACGCTGCATTCTTTGCTGTCAAGAGATAGATGAGGAGCGATCGAAGTCGAAGTATCTCGACCTGAAAATCGACAATGAGCTACAAATTCGTGAGTCTAGGCAGCTCCTTTCTTCAAAGAAAAGCCAACTGTCCGAGATTGAGCGTGGGTTGCGAGGTAAGCGTCGAGAGTATGCGTTGGCTGTAGCGGATTTCTCGGCGAGGTATGATGTTAGCAATTCGCCTCGAGAGAGTTTTCTCGCGGAACGAAACAAGCTCGTGGGTGCTCTTGACCAAGAGTTGGAGTATTTAGAGGAATTGCGAGCGACCGTAGACTCAATTGATCAGCTGTCTAAACAGCGTGCAATGCTTAATGACGAAATTGATAAAATCGAAAGTCAGCTGAAAAGTATTACAGCAAAGAACACGGCGCGGTATCGGAAGTCGATGGAGCTTGTAAGTGCGATTGGGTGTCAAATTCTAAAGCAGGACTTGGAACGGGAGGATACTTTTGAGAATCCCGAGTCTCTTTTGCTGAATTTTGGAGACGACGCGATGCTTGTCGACGGTAAGATGAACTTTGCGGAGAGCAGCAATGTCATCTTGAAGAATACCGCGATCCTCTCGCTGTTCTTGGCCGCCTCATATGAGCGAGACTTCTGGCATCCTAGATTTTTGCTCTTAGACAATATCGAAGATAAAGGTATGGAGCGCGAGCGTAGTTGGAATTATCAGCGGTTAATTGTGAAGGAATCCAAAAAGGCGCCGCTTCCGCATCAGGTAATATTTACAACGTCGATGATTGATCCAGAACTTAGCGCTAGTGATCTGACCGTGGGTCCTCACTACACGCGCCAAAACAAGACGCTCGACTTCGGCCGCGGCTGAGCGGCTTGAGGAGGCGTAGGTTCAAATGGCAGTCGGGTCTCGAGAGTAGCGTTTTGTTGATTCGGAGTTTCGGTGGGAGTTTCGGGTGGGAGTTTCGGTGACGCTGCACTCAACTTCTGCGGGGCGCGTGACGAGGTGGGCCGGATCGGCTCCACCCAGCGTATGCATTCCTTGACGGCGGCACGCCGGCGCATCGGCTTGCGCGCGGCGGCGAGCCGGACACTCCTGGCCATGCGGATGTCTGCGCCGGAGAAGAGCTTGAGCAACCCATGGCGTCGAAACTCACGCCAAAGCGATCAGTGCGGCGTATCGACCACGTCCTCAGATGCTCACGTCCAGCTCACACCGGCGGCCGCGACATAGAGGCCGCGCAGGTGGATCAGGGGGATGCCGGTTTCCGAGATCGTCGAGAACACCGAGACTTCGAACTGCAAGGTGGAGCGCGCCAGCAGGGTGGCTGGCAGGCGGTTGTCGTTCCGCCATGAGCCGAGCGCGGCGACGAGCTTGGCAACCAGCGGTGCGACGTCGCCGGGGCTAGGATAGAACGGCAGGCCTTCGGGGAGATCGAGCAGGACCGGCAGCACGCGGTCCGGCAAGGCGAGCGGATTGGGGCCGTCCTGCACCGGATAGACCAGGTCGATGACGGTCTGCACGCTGCCCTGCGCGCCGGATTTGAGGTTGGTCACGCCGGTCAACAGGTTCACGTAGAGCCGTGTGAGCGCGTCGGTCAGCGTCGTCGCCACCGGGCCGCCGCCGGCGAGCGGCAGCTTCGAAATGTCGATCTGCGGATCGAGATCCTTGTCGATGAACGGCAGCACCTTGTCCGGTGCCTTGATGACCGGTGTCAGATACTCGAACGGCTGCGGCAGCCCGGGCACCCGCACCGGTGTGTTACCCTCGAGCACGACGGCACCGGCGTTGCGGGCGATGCTGAGCTGATAGGCGCCGTTGTGATGATCGATGATGCTCAACGGCTCGACGGCGAGCGTGCGCGCCGCGACCGACATCGCCTTGTCGGCTTTCAGCCCGTCCGCGGGATCGGTCTTGCCCTGGGGCAGGAAATAGGCATCGCCATGGTCGTCGGGGACGGCGCTGTAGGTGACGCCGTCGATGCTGATCCGCATCGTCGGCAGCGGGCAGTGCCAGGTCCCGATCGTCGGATTGTTCGGGTCCGCCACGACCTTGAGACGCCAGGGCGCCGACTCCGGCGTGAGCCGCGCGTCGAACCATTCCTGGACCGTGAAGTTGAACGGCACGCCGCCGTCATTGTCGCCGACCGAGCGGCCGGACGGCATGCGCTGCGGCAGCTTGATCGGAACGTCGAGCGATCCCGCGACGTGCTCGACGGTCGTCGCAAACGCCACCAGCGCGTCGGAGAGATGATCGGCGGTCCCGGTCCTGCGCAGGTTGTTGAACACGGCGCCAATGCCGCCGGAGGGACCGCCGGCGCCATAGATCGTGGCGAACTGCGTCAGGGTGTCGACGAGATCGTCCGCCACGCGCGCGGCCGCGAGCATCACCCGGCGCGGCTGCTCGCCGATGTTGATGACGACCGTGACGTTCAACGTATCCTGCGCGACGAACACGTGCTGATAGCCGAGCTCGAGCGACCATTCGTCGGCGCTGGCGAGCGGATTGTCGCCCGTCGTGACCTGCGAACCGAAGGTCTGCGCGTTGATGATCGGCGGCCGCGGATAGGCGCGCAGCGGCAGGGCGATGTTGGCCGGCTGCATCGTCAAGGTCGCGTCGGCCGCGAGCACGAAGCGCAGCCAGGTGCCGAGATTGAACGCCCCGTCGGGAACGTTCAGCGTGCCGGTGACGTCCTCGAAGGCGTCGATCTGGAACGTCTGGGGCAGGCTGAAGACGGCTTCCTCGCCCTTGCGATGCGCGCTGAGCGTGAGCGCCAGCGGCTGCGCGGCGGTCGGCGATAGCGCGACCTTGCCGGGCGACACGGTGACATTGTTGTTGCTGGTCGTGCTCTGCGCTCCGACCGAACGGCCATAGAGATTGAGGTTGAGGCCTTCAGGCCATGTCGCCTGGCCGACGCTCGTCGTCGTCTCGGTCTGGACGACGGCGTCGATGCCGTAGAAGTTGGAGAGGCTGATCAGGCAGGACTGGCGATAGGCCTCGGTTGCAGCCGGCGACGTGGTCTTGCCGTCGGCGAGGCTGACGACGCGGCCGCTCAGCCGGGTCGCAAGGTCGCGCTTGGCGGCGAGGCAGCGATCGACCGCGTTCGGCACGGCCGTGTCGTGCAAGGTGGCCGGAATGCCGCAGTCGGGCGCCAGGAAATTCTCGACCATGGCGAGGAAATTCGCAAACGCGCCGTCGAGATCGAGGTCGGTGGCGGTCATCGCCGTGGCGCCGAGCAGGAAGACGTTGCTCGGAGTCTGCTGCGCGATGAGCGCGTCGAGATTGGCGCCGCTGATGCCGCCGCGGCTGATCAGGGTGTTGTTGACGCCGGGCGGCGCATAGGCCAGCGGCTTGGGCGCGAAGCCGGTCGGCGGCGCGAAGGCGACCGAGAGCGCGCCTGCGCCATAGCGCATGATCCACAATTGCGCGCCGCCGGGCACGTCGGCGTCGCCGGCCAGCACCTTCATCCGGGTCGAGGTCAGCGCCTGCTCGAACGCGGTGGCGAACACCGTATAGGACTGCACCGAGCTGCCGGCTTCGGTCGGGTAGTAGGGCGACAGCACCGTCGTCATGACGGAGATCGCCGGATCCGAGGCGAAGTTGGGATCGACGGGGCCGCCCCGCTTGAACGTCATCGTCGCGGTGAGCGGGAACAGCGCGTCGGTTCGATAGGAGGCATCGTCCGCGGGCAGCGTCAAGGAGAGATCGGGCAGGGCGCAGCCCGTGCGGGCGTCAACGGCCGTCATGATGGCGTTGATGTCCGCTTGGAGCAGCTCGGCGATGCGGCCGCCACCGCTCGGAATAGACAGCGGCTGCGACAGGAACGACACCGTCACGCTGGCGTCGATGTCGGCGAGCTGATGATAGATGGTGGCGTAGGTGCGCTTGAGATTGTTGGTACGGCGAACGTCGTCGTCTTTTTGATAGACGAAGGTCCGCTTCAGCGTCAGCACCCGCTGGCCGCCGACCTGCTGCACCATGTAGCCATAGACCAGATGCGGCCAGTCGCCGAGGCCCGCCACGGGATCGGTGTAGCCCACCGGCAGCACCGATGTGGTCAGCTGCCGCGACGGCAGCATGTCGCCGTAGAGATCGATCCATTCGAAGCCGAGCGACAGCGAGCCGCCGATGAACATGTAGGGATCGAGCGCCCGCAGCGTCTCCCAGAGGATCGGCGGCGCCGGGATGCTGAGGTCGGGCGGATCGCTCGGCCAGGCGTTGCCGGTGAGCTCCAGCAGGTTGAACAGGCGTTGATAGGCGATGCGTCCCTGGGCGGCCGCGGCGTCGTCGCGCAGCGGGCCGGTGACGAACTGATCCCGCGGCGGATTCACGATCGGCACGGCCTTGCCGCGCGCGGTGACCGGAGCCTGCGGCACGAAGGCGAGCAGGTGGAACAGATTGTCCAGGGTCGCCTGATAGTCGCTGGTGGACGGCGGCGTCAGGCGCGTCACCCGGATGCCGACATTGCCGGTCGGCGCCGTCGCGTGCAGGTCCTGCAGCGTCCAGGCGGCGGCAAACAAGGTCGGGTCGGCACCCGCGGCCGGGTCGCTCACGCGCGCGGCGTTGACAGTGCCGTCGAGCGCGGCGCCGAAATCGGCCGCCGACCTGGTCTGCTGCGCCAGGTTGAAGGAGACGACGAGCTGCAGCTGGCCGAGCCCGTCGCTGTCGAACAGGCTGTCGGGCAGCGGCGCCGGCGCGCCGAAATACAGATAATAGCCGCCGGAGTTGGTCAGTCCCCCCGTCATCATGTGTTCGATGAAGGTGATGATCGCCGGATCCGGCGCCGCTGCTGCGGCCGCACCCCGCACGGCCATCAGCATGTGCGGCGGATTGGTCTCGGTCGAGACGTTGCTGCGGAAGATGAAGGTCTGCTGCGCCGTGACCAGTTGGATCGACAGCGCGCCGGAGCCGGTGCCGCCGCTGCCGGCGACATAGGCGATCTCGAGCGCGGTCGGTGGCTGGGCGTCCTTGCGCTGATAGATCTTCTCCAGAACCCGCAGGTCGTCGGACTGCACCCCGAACAGCTCATAGACGTTGGCGAGGTAGGTCGGCTTGGCGCCGGTGGATTCGGCTGTAGGCACGCGCCGGACCGTGAAGGAAATGGTCGCGCACCACGCATAGGCCGTCGCCGGCACGTCGTGCGCGACGTTCTGGGCGTCGAGCGTCTGCAGATGGAACAGCCGCGAGGCATCCGCGCCGGCAATCGTGCTGATCAGCGCCGGCGGCAGGCTGCGCAGATAGGCCGATGTGCCGGGGCTCGCGAGCACCTTGCCGGGCTGGCCATTGGCCAGCGTGAAGCTGCGCGGCGCCGACGCGGCCAGCGACATCGTCGCGGCCAGCGCGCTGGAATCATCGACACCCGTCACCGATGTCGGGATCTGAATGCCGATCGGAATCGGCTGCGTCGGCGTCACCAGTCCCCAGGACCGGGCCGCCGCATTGGCGAGATCGACCGTCGGCGATGGCGCCGTCGGATCAGCGACGATCGCCTCCTGTCCGGTGGCGCTGTAGAGCGCCTGCTGCCCGATGCGCGTTCCGTGCAGCATGAAGCGCGTACCATTGCCGACCGCCGACGACATCGCCGAGGGCGCTCCGCCACTCGTCTGCTCCATCAGATCGTAGAGCGTCGACAATGTCATGGGCGAGGTGCCGATGAGCTGGCTCGCGCCATGCAGCGCCGCCTGCACGGTGATACGAAGATAGTCCGATACGATAACTGCGAGGTCGGTCGTCGCGATCGGCACGGTTTCGCTCGAAACCGACACGGTGGTGCCGGGCAGCAGCGGGAAGAAGGCGAGGCCGTAGTCGGAGCCGGGGAGAAGCTTCTGCGCCGTCAACAGCAGATTTGCGCCGAAGAAGGATTGCAGCTCGGTGGATGACGGGGCGCGTGCGGTCGAGCCGGGCTGGCCGATGCTGCTCAGATAGGTCGACAGGCCGTCGAGGTCGGCCGGCAGCACGGTGATCGCCTGATACAGCGCATCCGGCGTCGGCGCGCTGGCCGGCGTCACGCCGCGCGCCCAGCTCTGATAGGCCTGCAACAGCCAGGCCGTGAACAGCTTCACCGCCTCGTTCGCCGGGCTGGGGCCGGTCGCGCCGGCGAGCCTGACCAGCGACGGCGTCTTCGCCTGCGGCGACATCAGTGCGGTCTGGACGACGTAGATCCAGTCGGGTTGCGAAGCCGTCGGACTTGCAAGTCCAAGCGTCAGTTGCGGCACGACATAGAGGTCGAGCGCCAGCGGCTGGCAGCTCAGCGGCGGATAGGCGATGGGCGGCGGCGCGGCCAGAGCCGTCGCGAACATGCGCTCGGCCTGCAGCATGGCGACCGACGATGTCTTGTTCCACAGCGCGTCCTGCCAGGTGTCGGTGCCGAAGGTCGCGGTGTAGCTGACCGTGGTCGAGAAGCCGACATGGATGTGGATCGTGAACAGGCCGCAATTGATCGAGACGGTCAGCTCGACATCGACGCTCGCCGTCATCGGCACCGTGACCTGGCGGCGCGTCTCGGCAGTGACCGCGACGGAGATCGTGATCTCGACCAGGAGTGATGCAGAGATGATCGCGAAGTCGATCTTGCCCTCGAGCTTGCCGATGATCGTCAGCGAGGCATAGACGTTGTAGTAGTCCTCGGACACCTGCTGGCCGCCGGACGGATTGCGGGTGAACTTCGAGAACGTGCCCTGGAAGATGCCTTGCAGCAGCACGCCCAGCGACGCCGACATCGGCCCGGCCGAGAACTCGCGGTAGATGCCGATGCGGAAGCCGAGCCCGATCTCGATGACGTTGCCGAACGCGCCGACCGGCAGATTGTTGCCGCCGACCGCGATCGGCGGCAGCTTGTCATCGGTCGCGCCCGACAGCTTTCCGAACAGCAGCCCGCCCGAGCCGTAGTACTCGGCCGCGGCAATCACGGCCGAATGTGAGAAGTCGCCATTGTGCGGATAGCCGATGTCGATCTCGAAATCGCCATTGGTGAACACCTTGACGCCGAGCGACGGCAGCTGGACCTCGAAGGCCTCCATGTTGATCTTGCGGATCTTGTCGGGCAGCGTGAGGTAGGCCTCGTAGACGCCGATGGTGGCCGAGACCTTGCGATAGAGGATCTCGGCCGACAGCCCGACCAGGGCGTCGAGATAATCAGATTTCGGCGCGCCCTCGATGTTGAGGTCGTCGCGCACCAGAAGATGCACGCCATAGATCTGCGGATCGGCGAACACCAGCCGTACGTCGATCTGCCCGAGCAGGATCATGCGGGCGCCGATCAGCCAGCCCGCATCCTTGTCGAACAGGTGGACCGGCAGCGGGTTGCCTTCGCTGATGCCGGCGACGATGTTCTGGATCTGGATCAGCGCGTCCTCGACCGAGACCGGCTGGGTCGGCAGTCCGACGTGCTGGCCGAAGGCGGCGAGCACGACGTCGAGATAGGCCGCGCCGAGCCCCGGCGCGGTCGGGGCCTGCGATGGTTGCGTCGGGTCCCAGCTCGGATTGCTGGAGGTGCCGAGCATCGGGAAGTTGCCCTTGACCGTGAAGCTGAAGCCCGAGCCTGTCTTTGCTTTCGCGCTGTCATAGACGAGGCCGAAGCCGGTCACGGAGCAGCCGAGGAAATCGAAGTCCAATCCCTCGTAGTCGATCTCGATGACGCGCGACGTCTGCCCGAGCGTGATCGACAACGAGAAGCTACTCAGCCCGATGTCATTGAGCAGGTCCCACGGCGCCGGCAAGGTGGTGAAGGAATTGCCGGTGAAGATCGCGACGAAGTCGGCCAGCAGCTGTCCCAGCGTGGTTTGCTGGCTGGTCGACAGCGTCACCTTGTTCTGAGAGACGTCGAAGGTGCCGACCAGTCCGGCGAGCTTCGGGGCGCTGACCGACAGGATGGTGCCGCCGCCTGCCTGCTTGCTGGAAAAATCGAAGGTGAGCACCAGCGCGAAGCCGTCGATGTCGAGCGTGCCGACGATGGTGTTGCTGTCGCCGCCGAGCTGGGCGTCGGTGTCGGTCGAAATGGCGATGCCGCCGAGCGTCCAGTTGGTGGTGAAGGCGACGTGCAATTGCCAGGTCGTCGCGCCGGCCTGCGGGATGGTGACGCTGCCGTCGAGGGCCTCCAATGCGAAATGATCGAGGAACGACTGCATGTCCGTGGGCAGGTTGAGTCCCAGGGCACCCAGCAGGTCGCCGAACAGCAGCGAGGTTGCCTGCGGCTTGCCGAGATTGGCGAGTGTGGCCGGCAGATCGAGCCCGGCTGCGGCGGTCCAGCTCGACGACGCCTGGGCACCCGAGGCAGTATCGGCCATCAAGACGACGCCGAGGGCGATCTTGTCGTGGATCAGCAACTGGGCCGCAATCGACGCCGACGTGGCATCCTGCGCGTATTGAACGCCGAGCGTCAGGCTGTCGAGGGCGAGTACGCCGTCGAGGATCGAGAACGGCTGACCGTTCGGCGTCGTCACCAGCGCCGTGAAGTCGACCGCCTTGTCGCGGCTCATCACCGTGAGCTGCAGGCCGCTCAGCAGCAGATTGGCGAAGGAGGCCGGCGACGGCAGTTTGAAGGCCTGCAGCAGCGCCTTGAAGCTCGGCGTCGATCCCGGGGGCTCGGTCGCGGTGAAGGTGAAGCTCGGGCAGTCGACCGCCACGTCGAGATCGAGCGCGCCGAAGGTGAGGCTGCCGCTGAGTGTCGCGGTGACGAAGGGCGACGCGAACGGGCCCTGAACGACGAGATTGATGTGGGACAGCGTCGCGGTGATGTTGAGGGCATCCAGCACCGTGACGGAGAAGCCGGCGCGCTGTCGTCCCAGGGCGACGCCGACCGACAGCCCCACCAGTTGGCTCGAGCCGCCATTGCTGTCCTTGAGAACCTCGAAGCCCATCTGGTCGACCGAGACCAGGCTGTTGTCGCTCGTCAATGGCGACAACAATCCCTCGCGCGGCAGCCATTGCGCCAGCGGCAGGCCGGGAAACAGGGCGGCCAAGCGATAAAGTCCTAGATCGGCCAGCGGGTCTTCGCCGGGGGCGAAGGGAATCACGGTTGAAACGACCGGCAGATCGGCCAGCGGCGATGCCGCGATCAGGTCAGCCGTGGCGACCACCAGCGGCTTGCCTGATTTGATCGAGTCGCTGACGGCCTGCCGGATCGCGTCGGATGGGGTGCCGCCGGTGGTCATTGCCATCGTCTGCTCCCTTAGTTCTGCACGATCTGGACAGGAAGATGATCACTGAGCAGCAGATTGAACATCAGCGCCCGCCCCGTCGCGACATCGCCGATCGTGTAGGGACCGCCGGAATAGAATTCGTTCACGACGGTTCCTGCGTTGTTCGGAAACCATTCATCCACCCACGGCAGCAGCGTGTTGGAAATGAAGTTTCTCACGGCTTGCAGCCGGAGCAGCGCGTAGGCGCGGGTCCCGTTCTGGGTGAGGAGCCCGAGCACGTCGGGCACGCTGGTCGCGTTGGCCGTGGTGCCGAGCCCGATGTCGCGCGGCGAGGTCAACACGCCGGCGCCCTGGTGCCACGGGCCGTTGGTGCCGACGGCGGAATGAACCGACGTATTGGCGAATGCGTTGTTGGCATAGGTCTGGCCAACGAAGTTCAAGGCGGTGGCGCGGTTGCGCAGGATGGTCTGGTCGCCATTGATGACCACGTTGAAGTCACCGAGGTAGCCCCGCGCGCCCGCATTGGCGCTGAGCGCCCCTGCGGCAAAGCCGAGCAGGGCACCGTAGATGGGGCTCTTGGAATTATTCTGGCCAACCGGCGCGTGATAGACGACCGTCGACACCGGCGTCTGCGGGTTGGCATTGGGATCGACGATCGAAACCTGGCACGGCCGCCGCGACATCCGTTGCTGCGGAATGACGTTGTTCGAGTGGAACACGCGTCCACCGCGCAAGTTGCGGACGATATTGGCATCCGGGCAGGTCGAGGTGGGGAATCCCAGCGCTGCCGCCGCGCCGAGCGCGTTGAAGGTGATGACGGGGTTGTTCGCGTTGAACTGGATCGGCGATCCGTTCAGGACGAGATCGATGCGATTGGCGCCGCCGCCGCCAGCGGCGTTCAAGGTGTCCTGGCCGGCCGACCGTGCGCCAGCCTGCTGCTGCGCGTAGCCGTTGCGGTAGAGCACGCCGTAGCCTTCGAGATTGCCGGGCGCGGTGAAGCCGAGATCGCCGATCCCTGCAGGAGGCATCGCCCCGGCATTGGTAATGGCGCCCGGAACCCAGTCGAAGTGCCAGTCATTGTTGCCGGTCGCGTTGAGGAAGTTCTGCAGACGCGCGAGAAAGGGGACGCCGTGAACCCTGAGCTCCTGGATCACCAGCACCTGGGCGCCGAGATCGGCGACCACAGCGGCGATCAGCGCACAGCGGACCACTTCGCATTGACGGCTGGTTGCCTCGAGGCCGTAGCGGACGCCGAATTCCTCGAGGTTCCAGGCGAGTGCAGTGACGGCCATCAATGTCCTCCCGTCACGGCTTGGGTCGGCGACAGCGGCGGCGCATTCGGGTCGACATAGGCGCCGAACCAGCCAAGCGTCCGATCGCCGAAGCCGGCGACGAGGATGTTGGTTGAGCCCTTCGGCGGAAACGAGCGCGTGAACACGGTGACGCCGATCGAGGCGAAGGTGAAGACGTAGACCGACTGCTGCCCCTGCGCGATGCGCGACAGCATGATGCCGTCGGCGCCGAATTTGAGGATGCCTTCGAGGTCGAAGCTCAGATTGACGCCGCCCGGGCCCGAGAGCCGGATGAAGGGTGCGTAGGCGGCAACGCCGGTGCCGCCCGCCGTCCAGGTGAACATCAGCTGGGCGTTGATCAATCCGGACGCATCGAGCGAGCCGGAGCCGCCCAGCGGCAGATCGAAGGCGAGGCCGTACCACTCGCCGCTTGGCGGATCGCCGCCGGTCGAGGGATTGGTGGTGAGCGCGCGGTAGCCCAGGTCGCTCGGCGACTTGCTGTCGGCCCCAATGACGAAACTTTTGAGCTGCAGCGGGAAGCTCGCCGCGAAGCTGTCGACGCGGTAGAGCGTGTTGGCCGCGGCCGAGCTGGTATCGACGAAACTGCCATCGAACAGCTTGTCGGGCAGGCCGGTCAAGGCGAAGTCGCCGAGATCCGATGCGAATTTCTTGTCGCCGCCCGGCGTGGGACTCTGGTTCGAGTCATAGGACATGGTCAGCCCGAAATTGACGAAGGACAGCGCGGCGTAGGACAGCAGGTCGAAGACAGGATCGTCTCCGGCAACGGGCGGCAGCGTGCCCATCCAGCCCGACATCTGGAAGGTGACGGACGAGGTCAAACCGACGTCGGGGTTCTGTGCGACGACCGCGCGATCGATTTCGATGCGGTCGATCGCGCTGCTCGACAAATAGAACGTGCTGGTCACACCCGGCGCGGTCGCGAACACGTAGCTCGGCGCACCGTCGTTCTGCTGCAGGGCGCCGCGGATGACGATGAGGTCGGTGGCGATCGGGCCGGGACCGCTCGGCGCAGCCAGCACGGCATCGCCGAAGAACGTGTTCAGGATGACGGCGGCGCTCGAGGAAAAGCTCTTCAGCGCCGAATTCTCGAACAGGGTCTCGAGCGCCAGCAACTGGAAATCATAAGGCACCGACGTCGCGATGAACCCCGAGCCCGGGCTTCCGTTCGGCGACGTGCCCGGACTGAGATAATGCACCAGGCCGAAGAACGCGCTGTCCGGAGCATAGGAGCTGCCGTCGTAGACCGTATGATTGACTGCGCAGCCGACGTGGTGCGCGACGAGCTCGCTCGGATCGACGCCGGCGAGCAGGAATGACAGGCTGGGATCGAGTTCTCCGGCGGCCACCGGCACGTTCAGGAACACGAAGCCGTTCCATGCGGGATCGTCGATCAGCTCGCAGAAGGTCTGCAGGCCGGCGAGCCCGAGTCCATTGTTGTATTGGGCCTTGGCGTTGGCAATGTAGGTGGTCAGCCAGCCCGACAGGACTGCGCCGGTCGGATCGAGCGAGGCGGCGTTGAACTGCTGATAGGCGGTCCAGGCCGCCGGCGTGGCCGCGAGCTCGCTGACGCGCCCCTGCGCCGATTTGATGATCAGGACCGACTGATAGTCGCCTGGCGCGATCTTGTCCGGCGGCGCGGGGGCGAAGGAGAAGCCCCAGCCGCTCATGGCCAGGGTCACGGTGCAGTTGGCGACATAGTCCGCTGTGGCGGCGCTGATGACGATGAACTGCTGCGGTGCCAGAAAAGCGTCGCGCAGGTCGTCCGGCAACGGCAGGCCCGTCGGCTGTCCATTGTCGAGCGCCTGGAAGATCAGCTGACAGCCCGCTGCTGCGCCAAGCTCGACCGACACGATGTCGCCCTTGCCGTCCAGCCCCACGATATAGCCCTGCGGCGTGACCGCGATCTTGCGCGGATCGCCGAGATCGGCCGGCTGCGCCGGCAGGCCGCGGATCGTCTGGGCGCGGGTCGTTGCGACATAGCCATATTCGAACGCCGCCACGGCGCCTGCCTGGGCCGCGAATCCGGGCGTCGGCGTCACCGCGCCATAGGGCAGCAGCGGAAAGCCGACACCTGCGGGCGGCCCCGGCGGCAAGGCGCGCAAAGCGAAGCCGTCATGCCGCAGCAATTGAGGGTCCTGGGTGCCGGCCAGCGGACTGAACAGCGGCGAATGGGCCGATTCAGAATAGTAGACGTTATAGGGCGGCGCCGCGCCGCTCTTGACGATTGCGGCCAGCGCGGTGGTGTGACCGTTGCTCGGCCCGGGTCCGAACGTGAAGCTGCCGCTCGTGGTCGTCACCGCGATATCGGCCGGCATTCCCGGCGTGAAGCGCAGCAGGTCGCCGTCGGCGAAGCCGATCTCCTCGGTGGCTGCGAAACCGCAGACCAGCCGGTGCGTGGCCATCGGTGCGCCGGGCACCGTCATCGCGAAGTCGCCGCTGGGCGCGAAATAGAGTCGCGCCGGCTGGACCGGATCGGCCGCGGCGGCCGCGACGAATTGCGCTTTGTTGCCGACAGGGCCAAGGGAAATCGTCTCGTCCCAGATCGTGCGATAGGCCGAGACGAAGCTGCCGCCCTTGGGCAAGATCGTCATGTTGTTGCGGACCGGGCTGGCGAAGCCGAACGGATCGATGACGCCGCTGACCGTCGCGTCCGCCAGCACCTCGCTGCCGTCGAGCAGCGGGAATGGCAGCCGACTCGGCGGGCTCCCGTCCTGCGCCATCGCATAGTCGAAACCGAACTCGAAGGCGGTCAGCGCGCCGCCATTGCTGCCCTGGAAGGCGAGGCAGCCTGCGGTCGGCCCCGTCAGCGGGACTGTCAGCGCCCCCAGCTTGACCGCAGGCTGGCTTGGCGCGGCATCGCCGAACGACAACGTCGCGCCGTTGGGCGCAATGACGAGGTTGCCGTTGCCGTCGTAGTTCATGGCGCTGGACGGGCTGAGCTTGCCGGCGTCGACGAACAGCGTTCGTCCCTGGCCGCCAGCTGTGAACAGCCGATAGGCCTGCGGCTGCAGAGCATAGGCCGGGTAGGGCATGCTGAGGCCCGCGGCCAACGAGTCGAGCTGCTGCAGCCACAGTAGAAAGCCGCCGAGCGTTGCGTTGCTGCCGAACGCCGGAAATCCCTTGGCTGCGGCCAGCATGCTGGCGCGGAACGCAGCCATGCTCGATTGGGCCGGCTGTTGCGGCAGGAAGACGAAACCGGCGTGCTGAAATATCGCGTGATTTCCGATCACGTTGGTGAAAAACTGACTGAGCGTCAGCTGCGGCAAATTCGGCTTTGCGTTCACCGCATAGGCGAACGCGCCAACCCAGGGACCGCCCGCAGGCTGAGCCGTCGCTGCCAACAAATAAGTATTGTCCGCGGGGGATGGGTTGGTGAAGGCATAGAGTGGCGCAAACGTCACAACCGTCATTCGCGCGTGCCCCCCTGGCTTTTCTGCGGCACCAGAGTATGCTCTTATCGTGACGATTGTATAGTCCCATCGAGACGATATAAGGTTGTTTGCGGCTTCGGCCTGCAGCTGAACAGGAAAATGGTCATGGCCGGCTTGTCGGGCGGCGGACGATGCGGCCGTCTCGTCGTCGCAGCTGCCTTCATCTTGGCGGTTGCTGATCGGGCGGCCTTTGCCGGCGAGTCGTTCGACCAACGGTTCTGGTCGCCACTACCGCCTTCAAGTTCGTTCGCCGGGCCGCTGCTTTCGGCGGAAAATGCGATCGTGCGCGACGGCTGGACCGCCTACGCCACCGGCTACAGCATCGATGGCCACAGCATCACCGACAACGTCGTCGCCGACGGCCGCTTCACCTCGAAGGGATATGTCGCCGGCCTCGCCAAGCGGCTGTCGCCGAACTTCACGATTGGCCTGCGCGGACAGCACGGGACGACCGACGTCAACTACAATCAGACGCCCGACCGGAACATGAGCAGCAGCAGCCACGGCATCGGCTTCGACCTCGTCGTCGAGGACCAGCACGTGCTGTGGCGCACGACCGCGAGCTATGCCGACGACAGCTTCAATGCCAACTTCAACGCATTCACGCCCGGCAGCTGGAACGGTCGCGAATGGGCTGTGGACTCCCAGTTCAACGTGCGCTGGACGTTCTCGCGGCTCGTGACCACCGGCTTCGTCGGCTTCCGCTACCTGACGTTGGAGCAGAACGCCTTCACGGCCGGCGACATTTTCTCCACGCAGTTTCCGGGGCAGCGCCGCGAGTCCACGCAGGTTCGCGCCGGCGTCGATCTGCTGTGCTCGCTTTTCAGTGTCGGTCCGTTCGAACTGCTGGCCTCGGCCTCCGGGCAGGTGCGCAACGAGATGGACAAGCACCCGCCGATCTATGGCGCTGTCGATCTCACCGGCATGGCCGGCAACAGCTTCACCTTCGACTATGCCAATGCGGAGCCGGTTCGTTTCCCTGCCGCCGTGACCTGGCAGGCATCGGGCGGACTGGAATTACGCGCGGCCAACACTTTTCACGTGTTCGTCAACGCCACGACAAGTCGCAACGCGATGCTGAGCTGGACCGGCTATCAGGTCGGCGCCCGTTTCTTGTTTTGATCGCGGTCACCCGCCTATTGTGAAGATGGCGCCGCTGAACTGGCGCCCAAGTCGATGCTCCTTGGGGCTTCCTTGGGGCTGTCGCCGCGGCTAACGAGATCGCCCCGTTCCAAACGAATCGGCGGCCTTCGCTCGGTGGTCAATGCCAGCATCGCCTCGCTGGTCGACGATCGGGTCGAAAATGAGCCGGCGGAGCTCGGCATGATCTCTGCGCGTATCGGCGAGCTCGAGCAGAATTTCCATCGGCTCGTCGCGCATCAGCGCGAGGTGCTCGGAAAGGTGCTGGAGGAGAGCGCGCGCCTTGCGGATCGGATCATCGAGCTGATTGGGCTTGATCCAATTCCAGGACTGCGCGTGTCAGCGCCTGCAGCAGGTTGCCAAGCTCGCCACGTTACTCGAGGACCACTCCGCCGTGATAGCAGAAGCCAGCGTCGGGCGTCGCGATGGGCGGTGACCGCCTAGGCCCGCGCCGCAAGCTCGAGGAGCAGATGATCGGCTACGTCTTGGCGAGCCAGCGTGACATGCATCGCAAGGTCTTCAACAACTTCCGCCGCGCAGGAGGACGTCGGACATCGCATCGAGCTGTTGTAGTGATGACGAGCAAGGTTTGTCGACGGTCCGTCTGCGCTGAGTCAATCGTCCGAGGCCGATGAGCGCCCCTTTGGCAGCGCCGCAGCTGGCTGCAAGCGTCAGGAGTTTGACGATGCGGTCTCAAGACGTCGCTGACGCAAGCGATGCGGCGCGGGCTCGTTTCACTTGGTATTTCCGCTGACCGAAGGTCGTTTGCGGCAAACACTGGGCCGGTGCTCATTCGGTTCTCAGTCGATTGACGCCGATCTGTGCGATTGCCGAGAGCTGCAGCAGAAGAGATCTGACATTAGCGACGCTTATATCCGCAATTTTTGCTTCCAATTTTACTTCGTAGAACCCCGTCGATAGCCTCGCATCAAGATCGAGATACAGGCGAGCAAACGTCCAACGAAGGATGTTGTGGCGCCTTGTAACCAGCGGGGGTTGCTATGCGCGATAAAGAGAAACGCACGTCGACGGTTGAGTTCCAGGGACGCAAGTCCAAGACAGCAAACGGGAAACTGAGCAGGCGCTCGCTCTTGAAGGGGGCCGCCGCACTCGCCGGCGCCGCGGTCGGCTCCGACATCTTGCCGGGGGCGCCGACGATCTGGGCGCAGGAGATCAAGGACATCGAGCTGCGCCATGTCGGCGTGTCTTATTCGGTGGTGAAGGCGATCGGCGACCAGGCTGCGAAGGATCTCGGCTTCAAGGTCACGATGCAGAACCTCGACACGTCGGCTTCGATCAACCGTTTCATCAGCCAGCCGAACAGCGTCGACATCGCCGATCTCGAGGGCTGGCAGGCCAAGCTCGCCGCGAAGCGTGGTGTGATCCAGGGCATCGAGGTCAAGAAGATCAAGGAGTTCGACAACATCCTGCCGATCTTCACCAAGGGCGAGATCAACGGCCACAAGATCCCGCGCCAGGGCATCTCGCCTTACGAGGCGATGTACATCGCCAAGCCCGACTCCACCGATCTGCACGATGGCGTCACGGAATGGGCCACCTTCCTGCCGCAGGTCTACAACGCCGACTCGATCGGCTACCGGCCCGACCTCGTCGGCCACGAAGTCACCGAGTGGAAGGACCTGATCGATCCGAAGTTCAAGGGCAAGGCCGCGATCCTCGACGTGCCCGCGATCGGCATCATGGATGCCGCGTTGTGCTTCGAGAGCGCCGGGCTGATCAAGTACGGCAACAAGGGCAACATGACCAAGGAGGAGATCGACTTCACCTGCAACAAGCTGATCGAGCTAAAGAAGCAGGGGCAGTTCCGCGCCACCTGGACCACCTTCGATCAGTCGGTGCAGCTGATGGCGGCGGGCGAGGTGGTGATTCAGTCGATGTGGTCGCCGGCGGTGGCCGCGGTGCGCGTCAAGGAAATCCCCTGCGTCTACGCGCCGGTCAATGTCAAGAACGGCAAGGAAGGCTACCGCGGCTGGTGCAACGGCATGGGCCTGATGAAGCACCTCACCGGCAAGAAGCTCGACGCCGCCTATGAGTATCTCAACTGGTACCTGTCTGGCTGGCAGGGCGGCTTCGTCGCGCGCTACGGCTATTACAGCCCGGTGCCGTCGACGGCGAAGAAGTTCCTGACGCCTGCGGAATGGGACTTCTGGTACGAGGGCAAGCCCGCGCCGGAGGTGGTCAACGATCCCTACGGTGTGCCGATGGAGAAGGCCGGCACCAAGCGCGACGGCGGCTCCTTCCTCGACCGCGTCACCAACATCTCCTGCTGGAATACGCTGATGGACGAGGCCGCCTACATGAACAAGCGCTGGAACGACTTCAAGGTGGCGTAAGTCAGAGTGGCCTGAATCCTGCCTCTCTCATGCACGGCCGGCGCGATCACGTGCCGGCCAAGGCGACAGCGAAGCAAACTCAGAGATGATGCCGAGTCCTCCTTCAACCTCTCGTTCGGGCCTGACCAGCTGGCTCTACGTCTCGCCCCTGGTCGCCGTGCTCGTGCCGTTCTTCCTGGCGCCGATCCTGGTGGTGCTGGCGGCGAGCTTCTTCGGCTCGGACGGATTCGGCGGCCTCACGCCCGGCTTCACGCTCGCCAATTATGTCGAGGTGCTGCACTCGGCGCTGACCTTGAAGCTCTATCTGGCGACGATCAAGTTCACGGTGCTGACCTGGATCTTCACGCTGCTGATCGGCTTCTTCGTCGCCTATTTCCTGGTCTTCCACGTGCGCAATCAGCTGCTGGCGATCGGGATGTTCCTCTTGTGCACCGTGCCGTTCTGGACCTCGAACATCATTCGCATGATCTCGTGGATCCCGCTGCTCGGCAAGGAGGGGCTGATCAACGCGGTGCTGCTGTCGACCGGCGTGATCCGCCAGCCGCTCGAGGTGCTGCTGTTCTCCGACCTCGCCGTCGTCATCGCCTATGTGCACCAGCTGACCATCTTCATGATCGTGCCGATCTTCAACGCGATGGCGCGCATCGACAAGCGGCTGATCGAGGCGGCGGTCGACGCCGGCGCCAGTCGCTTCGACATCCTCAGGCTCATCGTGGTGCCGATGGCCAAGAGCGGCATCGCACTCGGCTCGATCTTCGTGGTCTCGATCGTGATGGGCGACTTCTTCGTGGTGAAGGTGATGTCCGGCGGCGGTTCGGCCTCGGTCGTCAGCGCCTTCTATGAAGATGTCGGCGTGCTGCAATATCCGACCGCTGCCGCGAGCGCCGTGCTGCTGACTCTGGTGCTGCTCGCGATGGTCACGCTGATCCTGCGCACCGTCGACATCCGCCGGGAGATCGCCTGATGAGCGCCGTCGTCGTCGACAGCCCCGAGAAGGATCTCGTCTCGCGCAAGGCGATCGCGCCGAGCCGCGGCCGGCGGCCCTGGACTTTCTATGTCCTGGCCTCGCTGTTTGCAGCCTATGTGATTGCGTTGTATGGCCCGATGTTCTGCATCTACGTCCTGTCGTTCCAGGACATTCGCGGTGGCCTGGTGTTTCCGATGAAGGGGCGCTCGCTGCACTGGTTCGTCGACCTGTTCACCCAGGTGCGCACCGGCGACGTCAAGGGCTCGTTCGACCGTTCGATCAAGCTGGCGGTCATCGTCACCATCATCACCGTGGTGATCTCGTTTCTGGCCGGCCTCGGCTTCCGCCGCCGCTTCAAGGGCGACAGCGTCGTGTTCTACATGATGATCGGCAGCCTTGTGGCGCCGGGCCTGGTGCTCGGGCTTGGAACAGGCCTGCTGTTCCAGGCGCTGGGGCTCAGCCCGGCCTGGTACTCCTCGGCGCTCGGCGCGCAGCTGTCGTGGACCTTGCCGTTCGGCGTGCTCGTGATGTTCGCGGTGATGTCGCGCTTCAACAACGCCTGGGACGAGGCGGCGCGCGATCTCGGCGCCAGCCGCTGGCAGGCGATCCGGCTGGTGATGATCCCGGTGCTGGCGCCCGGCCTGGTCGCGGTCGCGCTGTTCGGCTTCACGCTGTCCTATGACGAATTCGCCCGCACCTTGCAGACGGCCGGCTCGCTCAACACGCTGCCGCTGGAGATCTGGAGCATGACGTTGAACGTCACCTCGCCCTCGCTCTACGCGCTCGGCACCGTCACGACGATCGTGTCCTTCATCGTGATCGGCGTCAGCCTGGGGAGCATCGTGCTGATCCAGAAGCGGCGCGGCGCACAGAAGATCAAAGGATAAGGCTGTCAAGGGATGCGGATCGAACGAGGCGATATCGAGCTTGCCGGTGTCTGCAAGAGCTATGACGGCGTCGTCAACGCCGTCGACGGCGTCAATCTCCGGATTGCCGACGGTGCCTATTGCTGCTTCATCGGCCCGTCGGGCTGCGGCAAGACCACCATCCTGCGCATGATCGCCGGCCACGAGGATCCGACCGCCGGCGAGATCGTGATCGGCGGCCACAACGTGGTCGGCCTGCCGCCGGTGCAGCGGCGCACGGCGATGATGTTCCAATCCTACGCGCTGTTTCCGCATCTGACCGTGCGCGAGAACATCGCGTTTGCCTTGCAGGTGCGCGGCCAGTCCAAGGCCGAGCGGCTGCGCGCGGCGGATGCGATGATCGAGAAGGTGCGGCTGACGCAGTTCGCCGACCGGCTGCCGGCGCAGCTCTCCGGCGGCCAGCAGCAGCGCGTCGCCTTGGCGCGGGCCGCGATCACCGAGCCGCGCGTGCTGCTGCTCGACGAGCCGCTGTCGGCGCTCGACGAGCAGCTCCGGGTGCAGATGCGCCAGGAGCTGCGGCGGATGCAGCGCGAGCTCGGCATCACCTTCATCCACGTCACCCACACCCAGCTTGAGGCGATCGCGCTCGCCGATCTCGTCGTTGTGATGGAGCAGGGGCGGATCAAGCAGGCGGGGCCGGCGCGCGAGGTCTACGCCAATCCGCGCGACCGCTACGTCGCCGAGTTCATGGGCGGGCAGAACGTGCTGTCGGGCCGGGTCGAGAAGGTCAATGGCGAGAGCTTCGTGCTCAAGCAGAGCACGCAGCAGGCGATCGAGCTGCCGCTGCCGGCGCAGCGCGCCGCGATCGGCGTCGGCGACACCATCGACATCGCCGTGCGGCGCGACGACGTCGCGCTGGTCCGTCCGGGCGCATCGTTGCCGCCCGGTTGCGGGACCGCGCTGCCGAGCCGCGTCACCGCGATCGAGTACCAGGGCTATTTCGTCAAGGTCATGCTCGACACCGTGCCGGACGACGAGTTCGTCGCCTACGTGCCGGAGAAGACCTACTTCGCAGATCCCTTCAACGTCGGCGACGTCGTTCTGGCCACCTGGGTGGCGGATCGCGCCCGCCCGCTCGCCTGATTTCATTTCGACAACGGAGAGTAGACCGTGCAGATCTCCTTCACCCTCAATGGCCGTGCGACCACGGTCGACGTGGATCCGGCAACGCTGGTCAGCGATCTCCTGCGCGAGCAGCTGAACCTGACGGGCACGCATGTCGGCTGCGACACCAGCCAATGCGGCGCCTGCGTGGTGCATCTCGATGGCGTTCCGGTGAAGAGCTGCACGCTCTTGGCGCCGGCGCTGGATGGCGCGACCTTGCTGACCATCGAGGGGCTTGGCGCCACCGCGGGCTCGAACGGGCTGCATCCGATGCAGGAGGCGTTCCGCGAGCATCATGGCCTGCAATGCGGCTTCTGCACGCCGGGCATGGTGATGACCGCGACCGCGCTTGCCGCCGCCAACCCGACGCCCACCGAGGCCGAGGTGCGCCACGGGCTCGAAGGCAACATCTGCCGGTGCACCGGGTACCAGAACATCGTCATCGCGGTCATGGCTGGAGCTGCCGCCATGCACGCCACGTCAGCGGGAGAGTGACCATGGGGCAAGTGATCGGGATCGGCGCCGCGCCGAAGCGCAAGGAAGACCAGCGCTTCCTCACCGGACGCGGCAACTACGTGTCCGACATCAAGCGGCCGGGCATGACCTTTGGCGTGTTCGTGCGCTCGCCGCATGCGCATGCTGTGCTGCGCGGCATCGATAGGTCCGCGGCGCTGGCGGCGCCCGGCGTGGTCGCGGTGTTGACCGGCGAGGACGTCGCTGCCGACGGGCTCGGCTCGCTGCCCTGCGGCTGGGGCATTTCGGACGCCAAGGGCGTGCCGATGAAGGAGCCGCCATTCCCGATGCTGGCGCAGGGCAAGGTGCGCTTCGTCGGCGACATGGTGGCCTTCGTGATCGCCGAGACCTTGGAGCAGGCGAAGTCGGCCGCCGAGCTGGTGAGCGTCGACTACGAGGTGCTGCCGTCGGTCGTCGGCGTGCTCGACGCCGTCGGGCCGAACGCGCCGCAATTGTTCGACGACGTGCCGAACAATGTCTGCTGCGACTGGGAGCTCGGCGACAAGGCGGCGGTGGAGATGGCGTTCCGCAAGGCGGCGCATGTCGCCAAGCTCAGCCTGGTCAACAACCGGCTGATCGGCAATCCGATGGAGCCGCGCGCCGCGATCGCCGAATATGATCCGGGCAGGAGCCACCACACGCTGTGGACGACGAGCCAGTTTCCGCATGTCGTGCGCTTCCTGATGAGCGCGCTGGTGCTGAAGCTGCCGGAGCACAAGGTGCGCGTGGTGGCGCCGGATGTCGGCGGCGGCTTCGGCGTCAAGCAGTTCCACTATGGCGAGGAAGCCGTCATCACCTGGGCGGCCAAGCGCGTGTTGCGGCCGGTAAAATGGGTGGCCGACCGCTCCGAAGGCTATCTGTCGGACCGTCATGGCCGCGACCACGTCACCGAGGCCGAGCTGGCGCTCGACGAAAACGGCAAATTCCTGGCGCTGCGGGTCAAGACGCTCGCCAACATGGGCGGCTATCTCTCGACCTTTGGCCCGAACATCCCGACCAATCTCTACGGCCCGCTGCTCGGCGGCGTCTACACGACGCCGGCGATCTATTGCAACGTCAAGGTCGTGTTCACCAACACCGTTCCCGTCGACGCCTATCGCGGCGCCGGCCGCCCCGAGGCGACGTTCGTCGTCGAGCGCATCGTCGATGTCGCCGCAGCCGAGATGGGCATCGACCGCGTCGAGCTGCGCCGGCGCAACATGATCCCGAAGGAGGCCTATCCGTACCAGACGCCGGTGCTGGTGCAGTACGATTCCGGCGATCCGATGGGCTGCCTCGATGGCGCGCTGGTCGCCGCCGACGTCAAGAATTTCGGCGTGCGCAAGGCGGAGTCGGCACGCAACGGCAAGTTCCGCGGGCTCGGCTTCTCGACCTATGTCGAGGCCTGCGGCCTCGCGCCATCGCGCTTCGCGGGACGGCTGGGCGCGCGTGGCGGTCTCTATGAGAGCGCCACGGTGCGCGTGCATCCGGCAGGGCAGGTCACCGTGATGATCGGGACGCACAATCACGGCCAGGGCCACGAGACGACGTTTGCGCAGATCGTGTGCGAGAAGCTCGGCGTTCCCTTCGAGAACGTCGACATCGTGTTCGGCGACACCGACCGCGTGCAGTTCGGCATGGGCACCTATGGATCGCGCTCCCTGGTGGTCGGCGGCGCCGCGCTGTCCAAGGCGGCCGACAAGGTCATCGTCAAGGGCAAGAAGATCGCCGCGCATCTGCTCGAAGCGAGCGAGCAGGACATCCATTTCGAGGCCGGCAAGTTCTCGGTCGCCGGAACCGACCGGATCAAGACGATCGAGGAGATCGCGGGTGCGGCCTATGTGCCGCATAACTATCCGCTCGAAATCCTGGAGCCCGGACTGGAGGAGCAGGCCTATTACGATCCGGTCAATTTCACCTATCCCGGCGGCTGCCACATCGCCGAGGTCGAGATCGATCCGGAGACGGGCATCGTCACGCTGGTCAACTACACGGCGGTCGACGATGTCGGCACCGTGATCAATCCGATGATCGTCGAGGGCCAGCTGCATGGCGGCATCGTGCAGGGCGTCGGCCAGGCGCTGTACGAGAATGCGGTCTATGACGAGAGCTCTGGGCAGTTGGTCTCGGGCTCGCTGATGGATTATTGCGTGCCGCGTGCCGACCATCTGCCGATGATGAAGGTCGCGACGCACTCCACGCTGTGCACGCACACGCCGATGGGCGTGAAGGGCTGCGGCGAAGTCGGCACGATCGGTTCGCCGGCGGCCGTGATCAACGCGGTGGTCGATGCGCTGTCGCATCTCGGCGTCACCCATGTCGACATGCCGGCGACGCCGAACCGGATCTGGCGCCTGCTGCAGAACGCCTCGCTGCCGGTGGCGGCGGAATAGGGGGAAGACATGAGAGCATTTGCCTATCATCAGCCGAGCGAGATCTCGGACGCCGTGAAGCTCTTGACCTCGGTCGAGGACAGCAAGGTGCTCGGCGGCGGCATGACGCTGATCCCGACCATCAAACAGCGTCTGGCAGCACCGGTGGCGCTGGTCGACCTCGCCAAGATGCCGACGTTGAAGGGGATCAGTGACGACGGCGAGACCGTGACGATCGGGGCGATGACGCCGCATGCTGTCGTCGCGGCGTCGCCGCTCGTGCAGGCGCGGATCCCGGCGCTCGCGCATCTCGCCTCCGAGATCGGCGATCCCGCCGTCCGCAACCGCGGCACGATCGGCGGCTCCGTGGCCAACAACGATCCCTCGGCGGATTATCCGGCCGCCGTGCTCGGCGTCGGCGCGACCATTATCACCAGCGCGCGCGAGATCGCGGCGGATCAGTTCTTCCTCGGCCTGTTCGAGACCGCGTTGCAGCCGGGCGAGATCATCACCGCGATCCGCTTTCCGGTGCCGCTTGCTGCGGGCTACGCCAAGTTCAAGGCGCCGGCGTCGCGCTATGCTCTGGTCGGCGTGTTCGTCGCGAAGTTCGCGAGCGGTGTCCGCGTCGCCGTGACCGGCGCGGGCCCCGGCGTGTTCCGCGTCGCGTCGATGGAGCAGGCGTTGAGCGAGACGTTCGAGCCGACCAGCATCGCCTCGATCAAGATCGATGCCGCGGGCCTCACATCCGATATCCATGCCGAGGCCGACTACCGGGCGCATCTCGTCACGGTGATGGCCAAGCGGGCCGTCGCGGCCGCCTCGGGTTAGCGCGCGATCGGCAAGGGCCTCCGGTTTTCCGAACAGATGATGCGATGGCGCGCCATCGCATCTGATCCAGCCTTCAGGACTCATCATGACAGCCTTGTCTGCCCCAGCGGCCGCCGCGGACGCGCCGTCCGATCTCGCTCGCCTGTCCGCCGTCGATCTCCTGGCCGGATACCGGCGCAAGCGCTTCACGCCGGTCGATGTGCTCGAGGATGTCATCGCGGCGCTCGAAGCGACCAATGCGCGCTGCAACGTCGTGGTGACCGCGATGTATGAGCAGGCGCGGGCGGACGCGGCGCGCATCACCGCGGCGATGCGGGCCGGCGAGCCTTGCGGTCCGCTGGCCGGCATTCCCGTCACCATCAAGGATCTGGTGTTCGTCGCCGGCGTGCCGGCCTATGCCGGTTCGCCGATGAACAAGAGCTTCGTGCCTGATGCCGACGCGGCGGTCGTCGCGGCGCTGAGGGCGGCGGGCGCGATCCTCACCTGCAAGACCACGACCTGCGAGTCCGGCTACAAGCTGACCGCCGACAGCCCGGTGACGGGATTGACGCGCAATCCGTGGAATTATGCACACACCAGCGGCGGGTCGAGCGGCGGCGCCGCGGCCGGAGTCGCGGCCGGCTGCGGGCCGATCGCGATCGGCACCGATGGCGTCGGCTCGATCCGGGTGCCGTCGTCGTTCTGCGGCGTGTTCGGACTGAAGCCGACCTTCGGCCTGGTGCCGCGCTCGCCGGGCTTTGCGCCGCCATCCTGGGCGTCGCTCGCTCATACCGGTCCGATCACGCGCACGGTCGCCGACGCCGCGCTGGCGCTGGAGACGATCGCACTCCACGATCTGCGCGATGCGGCGAGCCTCGCGGTGGCGCAACGGCGCTTCGATGCGAGCCCGCGGCCGCTGACCGGCCTGCGCATCGCGGCCAGCGTGGATTTCGGCTATGCCGCCGTCAGCCCCGATATCCGCGCCGCCTTCGCCAAGGCGCTGACGGTGCTGGAAAGCTGCGGCGCGCGGATCGCCGCCGACCAGATCGCGCTCGATCGCGAGATCCTGGAGCGCACGCTGAAGCCGATCGCCTTTGTCGAGCAGGCCGCCGCGGTCGCCCACAAGACCGGCGATGAGCTCGCGGACTGCGATGCCGACTACCGCAACGTGATCGCGGCCGGCCGCCGCTACAGCGGCATCGATTATGTCGAGGCCGGCTATCGCCGCAACCAGGCGCGCGCCGCGTTCGCCAGTGTGTTCACGCGCGTCGATGCGCTGGTGACCCCGACCGTCGCGGTCACCGCCTTCGGCGCCGGCGAACTCGGAGTTGCGAGCGTCGATGGCAGCCCCGTCGATCCGCATCTCGGCTGGTCGCCTTTCTCCTGGCCGATCAACCTCGCCGGCCTGCCGGCCGCGACGGTGCCCTGCGGCTTCGACCGCAACGGAATGCCCATTGGTCTGCAGATCGTCGCGCCCTGGCTCGACGAGCCGACGATCTTCAAGATCGCGGCAGCCTTCGAGGAGGCGCAGCCCTGGGCGGGAACGTGGCCGAGTACGACGCCGTCGTAGAGTGGGCAAAGGCGCGGGGGTGCTATCTCGCCAAGCGAGGTCGCAAAGGCGCCGTGCCCACCATCTAGCTGATGAGTTCCTTGTGCGGCGGTGGGCACACGGCCGCCTTGCGGCCGCTTTGCCCACCCTACGAGGCTGTGAATCTTTTGATGCCAGCCGTGGTGCGAATATGATTCTCTGAGCGGA
>NZ_JBNPTO010000035.1:0-12876 GCF_051167715.1 Bradyrhizobium sp. HKCCYLS20291
AGCTCTCAATCCCGAGACCCGCAAGGACTCCGCCGTCCACGTTTCTCTTTCTTCATCTTCACTTGTCAAACAGCCCGGGACCGCAGCCCCACCCTCCTGAAGAGGGATCGCTCGACCTGCTTCCACGGCAATGAGCAACCGGGTTTTACCGGCTGTGCATCACTCAACGAAGGTGAGGAGCAATATTGGCGCGAATGCTCGCCTCGGTGTGTCCCGAAGCGGCGCCGCGCTCAGTGATCGGGTGTATAGGGGGGCCCGATCGGGGTGTCAACGACCATTTTCATGAAATCGTCGCATCGCGCGAATTTTTTCGGAGAGCCCAGGGAAGCCCGATTTGTTGCGGACATCGTGCCCCACTTGGGCCACAATCCTGCGACGATTTGTTAAGCATCGACATGGGTTGATTTGGGTCCAGCGGGGACACCATCGATTCAAGTATGATCCAGATCAAGGAAATGGCGAGCCCTTCGCCTGACTCAGACGGCCGAGACGACATCGAGAGATCCTGAAGAACAATAGCGGTTCGAAAGCGTCCGGCCCCTGGCCCAGATGCCTCGAACCGTCAGAAGCGCGCCATCATTCCGAGCCGTTTATCGAAGACGGTACGCCAAACGGCAGCTGAGTGATCTCGGTGCTGACTTTGAACTTGGGGGACGAAGGTTGAACCATCGGACGTCACGCGGGGGGACCGGACGCGAGGTCGGCATGATCGATCTCGGTCATGAGCCGCCGCTGTCCGTCGATGGCTCCGAGGCCGCAGTGATCGACCGTCGTCGCGTCTCCGTACAATGGTTCTCGGGTACAATTCTGACCGGTCTGTGCGGCGCAGCCCTCATCGGCGGCGCCGTTTTTGCGTCGCTGGACGGTGAGTTGACCTTCGCGCGCATGCCGGAACGCATGGAAGGCGCGCTGCGCGGCGCGTTCGGCGCCAACGACCGTGTTGCCACGTTGCGCAAGAGCGATCGCCTGCCGCCGCCGAGCGAAGCGGCCGCTGCCCGCAACGTCGTCCGGATCTCGACGGTGACCCGCGCCGGCTCGCGCGAGCTGATCCGCGTCCGCCCCTATGTGCGGATCTCCGGCAATCTGTCGATGACCACCAGCGATCTCTCGGCCAAGATCCCGCCGTTCAATGCGCAGCGGCTGCTGAGCGATACCGAAAACGACAAGGCGGGTTCGAGCGAGGATCCGAACAACAATCCGGAGGCGGTCGAGCCCGACGCCGAGGTGTCGTTCGTGACCAAGGATCTCGCGACCGTGCTGCCCAAAGCCAAGATCGCGGCCTCCGTGGCGCTGGACGAGATCGTGATGCGGGTCCGCGATGCGGCCAACTGGCGCGGCAACAATGGCGGCGTCCGCTACGCCTCGCTGGCCAACGCCGCAGCCGATGCGACCGCGATCGGCGTCCAAAGCGGCGATCTCAAGCTGTCTTACGCCAATGACGGCAGCGCGCCCGATCCCTATGCCGGTTTCGAGACCCGGGTGGTGCCGGAGAACGTGACCCTGCTGCCCAAGACCAAGGAGCAGATCACTGGCGGCAACCCGCTCGGCGAACGCGTCCACCTGGTCAAGAAGGGCGACACGGTCGCCTCGATCCTGCGCGACCAGGGCGCGACGCCCGACGAGGCCAAGGCGATCGCGGCCCAGCTCGGCGCCCGCGGCCGCGACGGCGGCCTCAAGGAAGGCGAGAAGCTGCGCATCCTGATGGCGCCGTCCGGCCCCGCTCCCGGCGCCCGGTTGCAGCCGTTCCGCGTCATCGTCGCCAACGAAACCATGATCGAGGCCGTGGCCGCCCTGTCGGACCTCGGCAAATACGTCGCCGTCGATGCGCAGAGCATGAATACGGTCACCGAGACCGCCGACAACACCAATGACGACGAAGAGGATGACGGCACCGGCGTCCGCCTCTACCAGAGCATCTACGAGACGGCGATGCGCAACAAGGTGCCGACGCCGGTCATCGACGACATGATCCGGATCTACTCCTACGACGTCGATTTCCAGCGCAAGGTGCAGCCGGGCGACTCGTTCGACGTGTTCTATGCCGGCGATGACGACGACAAGCCGGGCAACAACGACAAGAGCGAGGTGCTGTTTGCCTCGCTGACGGTGGGCGGCGAGACCAAGAAATACTACCGGTTCCAGACCCCCGACGACAGCGTCGTCGACTACTATGACGAGACCGGCAAGAGCGCGAAAAAGTTCCTGGTCCGCAAGCCCGTCAACAACGCGATCATGCGGTCCGGCTTCGGCGGCCGCCGCCACCCGATCCTCGGTTATGTGAAGATGCACACCGGCGTCGACTGGGCGACCGCGTACGGCACCCCGATCTTCTCCGCCGGCAATGGCGTGCTCGAGAAGGTCGGCACCGAAGGCGGCTACGGCAAGTATATCCGCATCAAGCACAACAACGGCTATGAGACCGCCTACGGCCACATGTCGGCGTTCGTGAAGGGCATGGAGCCCGGCAAGCGGGTGCGCCAGGGCCAGGTCATCGGCTTCGTCGGCTCGACCGGCCAGTCGACCGGCCCGCACGTCCACTACGAGATCCTGGTCAACGGCCGCTTCGTCGACCCGCTGCGCGTCAAACTGCCGCGCGGCCGTTCGCTCGAAGGCCAGATCATGGCCGGCTTCGAGAAGGAGCGCGACCGTGTCGATCAGATGATGACCGGCCGCGGCAACGGCGCCTCGCGCATGTCGGACGCCGGCCCGATCCCGGTGAGCCGGTAGGCCTCGGTCGTAAACTATCGCAAGCTTTGTAAGGCAAACGGCCCGCGCTGGCGTTCAGCGCGGGCCGTTCTTGTTCAAACCCGGCAGGAGCCGTCGATCAGTTCAGCTTGGATCAGTTCAGCTTGCGCTTCGGGATCGGCGCCTCGAAGGTGGCGATCTCGGCGGTGCGATGTGCCTTGCCGTTGAAGGTCAGCACGTTGCCTTCCGAGGAGATCGCGACCTTGTCGCCGTCCTTGATGTCGCCGGCAAGGATCATCTCGGCGAGCGGATCCTGCACGCTGCGCTGGATCACGCGCTTCAAGGGGCGTGCGCCGTAGGCCGGATCCCAGCCCTTGGCGGCGAGCCAGTCGCGCGCATCGCCATCCAGCGACAGCGTGATCTTGCGCTCCTCCACGAGCTTCTGGAGGCGCGAGAACTGGATCTCGACGATCCGGCCCATCTCGCTCTTCTGCAAACGGTGGAACAGGATGATCTCGTCGACACGGTTGAGGAACTCGGGCCGGAAATGCCCGCGCACCGTACCCATCACCAGCTCGCGCACCTCGGACGTATCTTCGCCCTCCGGCTGGTTGACCAGGAACTCGGAGCCGAGATTCGAGGTCATGATGATCAGCGTGTTGCGGAAGTCGACGGTGCGGCCCTGGCCATCGGTCAGGCGGCCGTCGTCGAGCACCTGCAACAGCACGTTGAACACGTCCGGATGCGCCTTCTCGATCTCGTCGAACAGCACGACCTGGTACGGCCGGCGCCGCACGGCTTCCGTCAGCGCCCCGCCCTCGTCATAGCCGACATAGCCGGGAGGCGCGCCGATCAGCCGCGACACCGAGTGCTTCTCCATGTACTCGGACATGTCCAAGCGCACCATCGCGGTCTCGTCGTTGAACAGATACTCGGCGAGCGCCTTGGTCAGCTCGGTCTTGCCGACGCCGGTGGGGCCTAGGAACATGAACGAGCCCATCGGCCGGTTCGGATCCTGCAGGCCGGCCCGCGAACGCCGCACGGCGGTCGCGACCGCGTGCACGGCCTCGAACTGACCGACGACGCGCTTGCCGAGGCTATCCTCCATCCGCAGCAGCTTGTCCTTCTCGCCCTCGAGCATCTTGTCGACCGGCACGCCGGTCCAGCGCGAGACCACCTGCGCGATGTGGTTGGCGGTGACCGCCTCCTCCATCATCTCGCCGGCATTCTCCTTCGCCTCGATGTCGGCCAGCCGCTTCTCGAGGTCGGGGATGCGGCCATAGGCCAGCTCGCCCGCCTTCTGGTACTCGCCGCGGCGTTGCGCATTGGCGAGCTCGATGCGCAGGCCGTCCAGCTCGCTCTTGAGCTTTTGCGCGTTCGACAGCTTGTCCTTCTCGGCGCTCCACTTCGAGGTCAGCACCGCCGACTTCTCCTCGAGGTCGGCGAGCTCCTTCTCCAGTGCCTGCAGCCGCGTCTTGGAGCCGAGATCGCTCTCCTTCTTCAAGGCCTCCTGCTCGATCTTGAGCCGGATGATCTCGCGATCCAGCGAGTCCAGCTCCTCGGGCTTCGAGTCGACCTGCATCTTCAGCCGCGCCGCCGCCTCGTCCATCAGGTCGATGGCCTTGTCGGGCAGGAAGCGGTCGGTGATGTAGCGGTTCGACAGGGTTGCCGAGGCGACCAGCGCGGAGTCGGTGATGCGCACGCCGTGATGCTGCTCGTATTTGTCCTTCAGCCCGCGCAGGATCGAGATGGTATCCTCGACCGTGGGCTCGGTGACGTAGACCGGCTGGAACCGCCGCGCCAGCGCGGCGTCCTTCTCGACATGCTTCTGGTACTCGTCCAGCGTGGTCGCGCCGATGCAGTGCAGTTCGCCGCGCGCGAGCGCCGGCTTCAGCAGGTTCGACGCATCCATCGCGCCGTCGGCCTTGCCGGCGCCGATCAAGGTATGCATCTCGTCGATGAACAGCACGAAGGTGCCTTCGGCTGATGTGACCTCTTGCAGCACGGCCTTCAGCCGCTCCTCGAACTCGCCGCGATATTTGGCGCCCGCGATCAGCGCGCCCAGATCGAGCGACAGCAGCCGCTTGTCCTTAAGGCTCTCCGGCACGTCGCCATTGACGATGCGCAGCGCGAGGCCCTCGACGATCGCGGTCTTGCCGACGCCGGGCTCGCCGATCAGCACAGGATTGTTCTTGGTGCGCCGTGACAGCACTTGAATGGTGCGCCGGATCTCCTCGTCGCGGCCGATCACCGGATCGAGCTTGCCGTCGCGCGCCGCCTGGGTCAGGTCGCGGGCATATTTCTTCAGCGCATCATAGGCGTTCTCGGCAGTCGCCGAATCGGCCGTGCGGCCCTTGCGCAGGCTCTCGATCGCCGTATTGAGGCTCTGCGCGGTGACGCCACCCTTGGCAAGCAGGCCGCCGGTCTCGCTGTTCTTGTCGAGCGTCAGCCCGAGCAGCAGCCGCTCGACCGTGACGAAACTGTCGCCAGCCTTTTCAGCCGCCTTCTCCGCCGCGTCGAAGGCGCGTGCCAGTTCGGAGGACAGATAGACCTGCCCGGCGCCGCTGCCCGACACTTTCGGCAGCTTGCCCAGCGCATCCTCGGTGGCCTTCAGGATCGCGCGCGAATTGCCGCCGGCGCGGTCGATCAGACCGCCCGCAAGGCCCTCGCTGTCGTCGAGCAGGACTTTCAGCAGATGCAGCGGCGAGAACTGCTGGTGGCCGTCGCGCACCGCCAATGACTGCGCCGATTGAATGAAGCCCCGCGCGCGCTCGGTATATTTGTCGATATTCATGATGGTTCCCTCAGCCTGCTGTGACGCCCCGAAGGCACGATTCCAGCATCTTCATTGGGTTTCGGTCTGCGCACGTTGAGGTTGGTCAACGCCGCCACGCTCCACGTCGCCGGCCTGAAGCCCGGCTTGAGAGGAAATGTGGGAAGGCTGCCTCAAAACGGAAGAGGCGGTTTCACAAATTCGTGTGCCCTGGCCGCCCCGGCGGGAATCTCCTATGACCCCCGCCATGAGCCCACCCCCTCCCGCGCGCATCGCCGGCCTGTACCGCTATCCGGTCAAGGGCCTTACCCCGGAACCACTGCAGACGGCCCCGTTGCGGGTTGGAGAAACGCTGCCGGCCGACCGCCGCTACGCGCTCGAAAACGGCCCCACCGGGTTCGATCCGGCAGCGCCGGTCTGGAAGCCGAAGACGGCGTATCTGATGCTGATGCGCAACGAGCGCCTCGCCGGCTTCAAGTGCCGTTTCGACGACGCCAGCAATGTCCTCAGCATCCGCCGCGGTGATGAGATCGTCGCGGAAGGCGATCTCGAAGGCGCCGACGGCCGCGCCGCGATCGAGACGTTCTTCGCCCGCGAGTTCACTGAGGAACTGCGCGGCCCGGTCAAGCTGCTATCGGGCGGCGGCTACGCCTTCACCGATCTGGCGCGCAAGGTGGTGTCGATCATCAACCTCGCCTCGCTCGCCGAGATCGAGACCCTGGTCGGCGCTCCCGTGCATCCGCTGCGCTTCCGCGCCAACGTCTACGTCACCGGCTGGCCGGCCTGGTACGAGGCGACGCTGCTCGGCGAAACCTTAACGATCGGATCAGCGCGGGTGAAGATCGTCAAGACCACCACCCGCTGCGCCGCCGTCAACGTCGACCCCGACACCGCGGCGCGCGACCTCGACATTCCCCCCGCGCTGATGCGACACCGCGGCAACACCGAATGCGGCATCTACGCCGAGGTGATCGCGGCCGGCGACATCGCGCTGGGCGATGAGCTCGCCGTGGAGCAGCCGAGCTTGTTGTAGTCGATCTCTCGCTCCGCGAACGGTGCGCTCCCTCGCCCCGTTCTTACGGGGAGAGGGTCGGGGTGAGGGGCAGCCGCACGGGGGCCGCCGCTCGTCTGCAAAATCCGAACTGATCAGTTCGGCATGACGTAGGCATACACCCGGCCGCGCGACACCGCGGATTCGCGGACGCGGTTGCCGTTGTTGCCGGAGATGACGATCGGGTTGCCCTGAGCGTCGACGCCCGAGACCACACCGACGTGGCCGCCGCCGCGGCGGCTCATGACGGCGATGGCGCCGACCTGCGGGCCGGAGACGCGTTGGCCGTAGCTCGCGAACGAGCGCGCCATGTCCGAGCCGGTGCCGCGATGGCCGGTGCGCTCGAGCACCATGTTCATGAAGCGCGCGCACCACAGGCTGCGCCGCCCGGTCGGATTGCCGCCACCGATGTAGCTGCGCGCCGCGGCCACGACGCTGCCGCCGCCGAAGCCGCCCGACGACGCCATGCCTTCGGACGCCGTCCCCGGCATCATCAGGCTGGCCTGCGCGTCGGCGACGCCCGTGACCTGCATCCGCGCCACGCCGCGCTCCCAGCGCGACATCCGGGCGACGGACCGGCGGTGGTGATGAGTTCTTGCGTAGTGATGGCCGCCGTGGCTGCGGTGGGCATGATGCCCGGAGCCGTGATGCGGACGGGCCGAAGCCGGTGTTGCGGTGGCGGCAATCACTGCCGAGCACATGGTGAGCGCAACGATGTGAAGCGACCGGCGAAGGGTAGACACAACCATACTAAATCCTTCTGTTACTTCCCCCAGTACCCTGACTGGTTCTCAGACTTGGCACCCCCTGGTCCTCAGCGCGGCCCCTCTGCAAGCCGCCAGCAGGGTCCGTAAAAAGTCGCGGTGTGACCAAACCATGACCATCGATGGCGAAAAGGCGGCGACGAGAGGGTAATTCCAGGTTTATTTTACGGCGAAAACTAAGCGGCCAATCGTTGTATTGTCGCGTCTCGCGCGACGAGCCAAGGTGCCGCACGCGACACGGGAGGAGTTGACGATGCCACATGCAACCGCGAAAGACGGTGTTCGCCTCTATTTTGAAGAGGTCGGCGCGGGCACGCCGCTCGTCTTCCTGCACGAGTTCGCCGCCGACCACACCAATTGGGAGCCGCAGCTGCGCTACTTTTCGCGCCGTCACCGCTGCATCGCCTACTCCGCGCGCGGCTACACGCCCTCGGACGTGCCGGCCTCACCCGACGTCTACAGCTACGTGCAGTTCTACACCGACGCGCTGGCCGTGCTCGACCACCTCGGCATCGACAGCGCGCATTTCGTCGGCCTGTCGATGGGCTCCTACTCGTCGCTGCAGGTGGCCCTGAACGCGCCGGAGCGCATCCGCTCGATGGTGCTGGCCGGGGTCGGCTCCGGCTCCAGCCTGGAGCATCTCGATGCCTTCCGCGCTCAGTGCCGCGCCACCGCCGAGCAGTTCGAGACCTTGGGCTCGGCCGAGACCGCCAAGGTCACCCGCGACGCCCCCGGCCGCATCCCCTTCCTGGTCAAGGACCCGCGCGGCCATGCCGACTTCTACGCCGCCCTCGCCCGCCACGACGCCAAAGGCTCCGCCAACACCATGCGCGGCTTTCAAGGCGCGAGACCGTCGATCTACACCATGGCCGACGCCATCCGCCGCGTCACGACGCCGGCGCTGATCATCTGCGGCGACGAGGACGACGCCTGCATCGAGCCGAGCCTGTTCCTGAAGCGGCACCTGCCGGCGTCAGGGCTGACGTTCTTCCCGAAGTCGGGGCATGTGCTGAATCTGGAGGAGCCGGCGCTGTTCAACGAATCGGTCGAGCGCTTCGTCGCGCTGGCCGAGGCTGGGCGATGGGGACCGCGGGATCCGCGGTCGATCACCGCATAGTTGCGCGGCCGATGCTTTCTACCTGTGCTCGACAGGCCGGAGGTCGCACTCTATGCTCGAGCATCCGGATACCGGCTCACGCGGAGAAACGGCATGATCACGCGCGCGGTCCTCGTCGCGGTCGCAACGATGGCGATCTGCACCAGCTTCGCCCGCGGCGACGATGCCGCCTTCCCCTGTGACGCTCCGCCTGGCCTGCAGGACGGCTGGACCGTCACGACACCCGAGACGCAGGCCTGTCCCCGGCCATGCTGTGCGCGATGGGCGACGGCGTCGCCGCTGGCCAGCTCTCCGAGGTCGACTCCATTGTCGTGGTTCGGCACGGCGCCCTGGTCTACGAGCGCTACTTCAATCGCCAGCACGCAATCAGCTACGATGCGGCGACCCGCCACGTCGGCAACTCCATGACCAAGAGCATCGTCTCGCTGCTGCTCGGGATCGCTGTCGACCGCGGCCTGATCGGTGATCTCGACGCGCCGGCCTTGTCGTTCTTCCCGGAATTCGCCGAACTGCGCACGCCGGAGAAGGAACGGATCACGCTTCGTCACCTCCTGACCATGACAGCCGGCCTGAACGCGTCGGTCTCAGCGCCGATGTTGAGCCGGGACCGCGATCCCGACCGGCACGCGTTCGAGCAGGCCCTTGCCCGCGAGCCGGGCGCGGCCTTCGAGTACAGCAATCTGGACAGCGAAATCATCGGCGCGATTCTGGAGAAGGTGACGGGCAAGCCACTCGACATGTTTGCGATGGACGAGTTGTTCCGTCCGCTCGGCATCACCGACGTCGACTGGTTCCGCCGGCTCGGCAATCAGCGGCCGATGTCGAGCAACGGCCTGAGCCTGCGTCCGCGCGACTGGGCGAAGATCGGCCAGTTCGTGCTGAACCGCGGCGCCTGGAACGGCAAGCAGCTGGTGTCGGCATCGTGGATCGCGCAATCCACCAGCCCACAGGTCAGCGCACCAAAATCGTTCTCGTACGGCTTCCAGTGGTGGCTGGGTCATTCGACGGTCGGCGATCGCAGTGTCGCCTGGGCCGCCGCGCTGGGGTTCAACGCCCAGAAGCTGATCATCATTCCCGAATACGATGCCGTCGTCGTCTTCCACGCGGCGCGCGAATCCATTCAGATGGTCGTGCCGGAAATCGAGCTGTTGAACCGGTATATCCTGCCGGCGATGCGGTGAGCGAGCCGCCGGAAGCGCCCGCCTGGGCTACGTTCGCCGCTCAAGCCGGTCGATCAACATGCCATTGCTGCTTTTCCTATTTTCGTTCGATGGACGGATCAGCCGGTCTGCATACTGGCTCGGCTTGATCCTGCCACTCGCGCTGGCGTTCCTCGGAATGGTCGCGGCCGTGCCACCGCTTGCTTTCAACGACGCCGTACTCGGCCTGTTCCTCCTGGCCTTGTGGCCGGCCCTGGCGATCGGCGCAAAGCGCTGCCACGACCGCGGTCGCTCGGGCTGGTATCAGCTGGTCGGCCTTGTGCCGTTGGTGGGACCGATCCTGCTGCTGATCGAACTCGGATGTCGTCGCGTGACTGATGGTCCGAACCTCTCGTCGTAGCGCAAGAGATAGACCGCGGTCAGACGCGAGACCGCTAGTGACCGCCAGACCCGACACGCGCGTCGCAGCACCGCGAGACATAGGCTTCTACGGACTCCACCAGCTGCGCGAGCGAACTGCTCGCCGTGTCGAGCACGAGATGCTCGCGATCCCACGGCTCATAGCGACGGGTCGCGATCTCATCCCATGTGGGTTGTCGCAGGCCGGCGATATCAGGCGAACGGGTTTCCGCCCTCTGTCTATGTAAGGCAGCGTCGCTGCAGACGAGCTCGATCTCGGCGATGCGTGCCGAGGCGTGCAACGCAGTCTCTCGCCATCCCTGGCGGCTGGCGAGCACCGGATTGACACAATCGACGATCGTCGTCCGGCCGAGCTTCAGATTATCTGCAGCCAATTCGTTGGCGATCACGTAGCCCAGAGCGCCTACGTTGCGGCCTGCTGCGCGCAAAGCCTGCTCGATGGTGTCGATGCGGAGATAGGTTGCGCTGAGCCTGATCGTCAGCTCCCGGGCAATCGTCGTCTTTCCGGTGGCGGGTAGCCCTCCGAACACGATCAAGATCCCTGGCGATCCGCTGTCCATGCGTCATGCTCGGCCAGCAGGCCGGAGTTTGCAATCCCCTACTCCCCGATGATCTTGATCAGCGCGCGCTTGCGCCGGCCGCCGTCGAACTCGCCGTAGAAGATCTGCTCCCACGGGCCGAAATCGAGCTTGCCTTGCGTGATCGCGACCACGACCTCGCGGCCCATCACTTGGCGCTTCATGTGGGCGTCGGCATTGTCCTCGCCGGTGCGATTGTGCCGATAGGACGACACCGGCTCGTGCGGCGCCAGCTTCTCCAGCCATTGCTCGTAGTCGTGATGCAGCCCGCTCTCGTCGTCATTGATGAACACCGAGGCGGTGATGTGCATGGCATTGACCAGCACAAGTCCCTCGCGCACGCCGCTCTCCTTCAGCGCCGCCTCGACGTCACCAGTGATGTTGATGAAGGCGCGCCTTCCCGGTGTCTGGAACCAGAGTTCCTTGCGGAAGGATTTCATCGCGATCGATCCTCGTCAGTTGGAGCCATGGCCAGATGCCTTCCGCCCCGGATGCCGGCGCGCAAAAAGTGTGGGCTATCTCACATTCCACGCAGCCTCCTTGCGGCTACTTCTAAGCAGAATACCAATGAAGTGCACGCTGCAAGCGCAGGCGGCACAACCACCTGTCGCGTTGCAATCAAAAATTGAACCGATCGTGATGCGGCAAGACTTAACTGCATTGCCGATCTCATTGCGACGTTGACGACGAACAACGCGGCGGCTTGCCGTTTGGCGACCACGATGCGGACCCGATCGGTCCGCAGCCGCCCATACTCTTTGCGCGGGGAACGCGACCTCCACAGGCTGGCGCCGATCGCTGCGTGTCACCATTCAAGGGAGAGAGACAATGAGTTTGCTGCGTATCAATCTCTTTGGCGGTCTTGAAATCAGGCAGATCTCCGGCGAGGAGGTCGCGATGCCGAGCCGGAAGGCTGCGACGCTGCTGGGCTATCTCGCCCTCACCTCTCCTCAGGCCATTTCACGCGGCAAGCTCGCAGCGCTGCTGTGGGAAGGACGCTTCGGCGACACCGCGCGCGCCAACCTGCGTCAGGCGTTGCTGACGCTGCGGCGGGTGCTGCCGCAATGCGCTGCGGTGTTGTCGGCGGAACGCGACGACATTCGCATTCCGCAAGGCGTCGTCAGCACCGACGTGCAGCAGTTCGAGCAGCTGCTGCAGTCGGGCGACCTGGAAGCCATGGCGCGGGCCGCCGCGCTGTTCCGTGGCGAGCTGCTGGACGGCGTCGGCTCGACCTCATGCGCCCTCGAAGCCTGGCTGTCGGCAGAACGCCAGCGATTGCGGGTGCAGGCGACGCGGGCCATCGCCCGCCTGCTGGACGTCGGCAGCCGCGAGCATGTCGAGATCGCCACGATGTTCTCGCTGCGCGTCCTTGCCGCCGATCCGCTGCAGGAGGACGTGCATCGCACCTTGATGCGTTGCTACGCGCAGCAGGGCCGCCGTGCCGACGCGCTGCGTCAGTATGACTTTTGCTGCAGCATCCTGCGCAAGCAGGTCGGAGCGGCGCCCGAGAGCGAAACCGAAACACTGCAGCGTGAGATCCGGCGCATGCTCCGCGTGTGACATCTTGCCTCGCCTCCTGATTGATTTTGACGGCACATTCACGCCCCGCTTGACACCTGCATCACGCCTCGACCCGCATCCTCTGCCTCGATCGACGCCGCGCAACATTTGCTCCTGATGAGAAATGACCGGGGCGCTCGGGATCAGACAACAAGCGAGGAGACACACAATGAGTGGCATGCAGCAGACGACTGAGGACTTCAGCCAATTGAATCCCGAATCGATATTCGGACCGATTCTCGGACGGTTCGCCGGACAAGCGATCGGACGGTTATTCGGCGGCAAGAAGGGCGCGGAATGGGGCAGCGCCATCGGCGGAGCCGCAGGCCTACTCGCGCCGTTCTCGACTGTTCCGGGCGCGGAGCAGCCGTCGGAGATGGAGTTGCAGAGCTTCTGGAGCGTGCTGAAGAAGATCGGACAGGGCGTGCAGACCGGCCTCAACGTCGGCCACAACCTCGGCATCTTCAGCGCCGATCCGCAGGTCGCCGCTGCCGCCGCACCGCCGACCGACATGGAGCTGCAGAGCTTCTGGAGCGTGCTGAAGAAGATCGGCCAGGGCGTGCAGACCGGCGTCAACATCGGCCACAACCTCGGCATCTTCAGCGCCGGCCCGCAGGTCGCCGCTGCCGCCGCGCCGCCGACCGACATGGAGCTGCAGAGCTTCTGGAGCGTGCTGAAGAAGATCGGCCAGGGCGTGCAGACCGGCGTCAACATCGGCCACAACCTCGGCATCTTCAGCGCCGGCCCGCAGGTCGCCGCTGCCGCCGC